>CAZFEK010000059.1:0-21254 GCA_964517465.1 uncultured Alcaligenaceae bacterium | reverse complement strand
TGTAGGAGCGGCGGCAGCCGCGAACAACGGTTCATCCGAGCCCCGCGCGTCCCGCCCGACCAAACTGCTCGCGCCTTCCGGCGCTCCTACCCAAACCCGGCACCACCGCCCCAGGTTTTCTGTAGGAGCGGCGGCAGCCGCGAACAACGGTTCTTCGGACCACCACCGCCCCAGGTTTTCTGTAGGAGCGGCGGCAGCCGCGAACAACGGTTCATCCGAGCCCCGCGCGTCCCGCACGACCAAACTGCTCGCGCCTTCCGGCGCTCCTACCCAAACCCGCGGCCACCGCCCCCGGTTTTCTGTAGGAGCGGCGGCAGCCGCGAACAACGGCTCATTCGAGCCCCGCGCGTCTCGCACGACCAAACTGCTCGCGCCTTCCGGCGCTCCTACCCAAACCCGGCACCACCGTCCCAGGTTTTCTGTAGGAGCGGCGGCAGCCGCGAACAACGGTTCATTCGAGCCCCGCGCGTCTCGCCCGACCAAACTGCTCGCGCCTTCCGGCGCTCCTACCCAAACCCGCGGCTATCGTCCCCGGTTTTCTGTAGGAGCGGCGGCAGCCGCGAACAACGGTTCATTCGAGCCCCGCGCGTCTCGCCCGACCAAACTGCTCGCGCCTTCCGGCGCTCCTACCCAAACCCGCGGCTATCGTCCCCGGTTTTCTGTAGGAGCGGCGGCAGCCGCGAACAACGGTTCATTCGAGCCCCGCGCGTCTCGCCCGACCAAACTGCTCGCGCCTTCCGGCGCTCCTACCCAAACCCGGCACCACCGCCCCAGGTTTTCTGTAGGAGCGGCGGCAGCCGCGAACAACGGTTCATTCGACCACCGCGCGTCCCGCACGACCAAACTACTCGCGCCTTCCGGTGCTCCTACCCAAACCCGCGGGTATCGTCCCAGGTTTTCTGTAGGAGCGGCGGCAGCCGCGAACAACGGTTCATCCGAGCCCCGCACGTCCCGCCCGACCAAACTGCTCGCGCCTTCCGGCGCTCCTACCCAAACCCGCCACCATCGCCGCCGTCGGCACATCACGCCAACGGTTTCCCCATCAACCACTCACTGGCCCTTGCCCCACCGCAAGCCCCGCGCAGGGCTTTGCCGGATGCCGCAATCTGCTCACCATAACCATAAACATCGCGCCCAAACCTTGGGAGGTATGTCGTGTTAAAACTATTTCTCTTATCCTTGCTGATGTCGGTGCTGGGTGGCTTTGCCATCTTGCGTTATCGCGAGGCACATTCGCGATTCACGGGCGACCATGCGGGCGCGGGCACGCACAAAATTCACAAATTCTCGGTGCCGCGCATTGGCGGCCTGATGGTGCTTCTGGGCTGGTTGGCGGGCATGGCTGGGGCCGTGGCCATGCATTTGGTGCCACTCGATTGGGCGCTCTTGCTGGTGCTTTGCGCCGCGCCGGCCTTCGCCGGCGGGTTGGCCGAAGACCTCACCAAAAAAGTTTCACCCGGCACCCGCTTGATCCTCACCTTCGTCTCCGCCGGGCTCGCATTCTCCCTGCTGGGCGTGCAACTCACCCGGATTGACGTGCCTCTACTCGACACCGCCTTGCAGTATCCCGCCCTGGCGTTCTTGTTCACCATCGTCGCGGTGGGCGGTGTGGCCCATTCCGTAAACATCATCGACGGCCTCAACGGCCTCGCTGCTGGCATTTGCCTGGTTGCCCTCGTCGGTTTGGGTTATGTGGCTTTCAAAGTCAACGACCCCATGCTGCTAGTGTTGTGTGTCATCGGCGCGGGTGCGGTGCTGGGCTTTCATTTGTGGAACCACCCCAGCGGCCTCATTTTTTGCGGCGATGGCGGCGCCTATTTCATCGGTTTCTACATTGCCTCCCTGGCGGTAATGCTGGTGCAGCGCCACGCCGAAGTGTCGCCGTGGTTTCCGCTCATGCTCTTGGCCCACCCCATTTGGGAAACGCTCTTCTCGGCCTACCGGCGGCGCTTTCATGGCAAGCGATCGTCCACCGCGCCCGACCAGTTGCACTTTCACACCCTGGCCTACAAGCGCTTCAACAGCTTCAAAAAGAAAGCCGGCAACCATGGTTATTCCGGCCGCCGCAACTCCGACATCGCCGTGTTCTTCTGGATGCTTTCCGCCTGTGCCGCCGGCCCCGCCATGATGTGCTGGAACGACACCAATAGCCTCATGCTCTTCGCCGCGGGTTATGTGGTGTTGTACATCGTGCTGTATCGCCGCCTGGTGCGCTTTCAATTGTCGCGCCGCGCACCTAAGGCCGCGGTGGTCATCTCTTTGCAAGAGCACCAGGCGCTGCGCCGCGCCGAACGCTGAAGCCGCGGCCTCGCCTCAACCAAGTTTATGTCCCGAACGCTCTACCCCTCCACCCGCGACCACAGCGACCTCGAAGCGCGCCTGTTCTTGGGCTTGCGCCTCCTGCTCTTTTGGGCGCCCGTGCCCCTGGCGAGCAATCGCCCTTGGGCGTGGGCGCTGCTGGTGGTGTGGGCTTCACTCCTGGGCCTTTTTTGGCTCGTGGCCCGGTGGTTGGGTCGCGTGCCTGCTCTGGCGCCGGCGCCTTTGTTGCGCTGGCCGCTGGTGCTGATCGCCGCCGGCATCGCCTTGTTGTGCCTGCAGTGGCTGCCGCTCCCCGCTAGGGTGCTGCGGCTCCTCTCCCCGTCCGCCCTGCAGGCCTACGAGGCGGTGTCGGCTGCGCCCCTTGCCACCGCCAGCTTGAGCGTGGAGCGTTTCGCCACCCTGCAAATGCTGCTCAAAACCGTGGCTCTGGGCACGGTGTTCTGGCTGGTGGTGGCGCTGGCTCGACGTACCGAACACCTCGAACGCCTGGCCTACACCTTCGTTTATGCCGGATTGTTCCAGGCCTTGCTGGGCATTGCCCTGCACATGGGCGAAGCCAACTACACCATTTTCTACGAGCCCTTCACCCATGAAGTGGCTAAAGGCACCTTCGTCAACCGCAACCACTTCGCCGCCTTTCTCAACATCTGCCTCGCCATGGGCATCGGCCTCATGATCGGCAAGCTCGACGCCCAACCCTTGAGCACCTGGCGTCAGCGCCTGCGCTGGTTGGCCAGCGTGCTGCTGAGCGAAAAAGCGCGTCTGCGGGTGATGCTGGTCATCATGGTCATCGCCCTGGTACTCACCCGGTCGCGCGGCGGCAACAGCGCCTTCTTCATCGCGCTTTTGGTCACCGGCATCATCGCCGTGCCACTACTGCGCAACACCAGCCGCCCAGCGGCGTGGTTCATTGCCAGCCTGGTGGTGCTGGATGTCGTCATCATCGGCTCTTGGGTGGGTGTCGAAAAAGTCGTGCATCGCCTCTCGGAAACCAGCCTCGTCAAACAAGAAGGCCACAGCGAAGAATCGGTGCAAGAGCGTGTGGACCCCGGCCTCAAAGCCTTGGCGAGCCTCAAGGACTACCCCGTTTTTGGCAGCGGCGGCGGCACTTTCTACGCCGTCTTCCCCAAATACCGCCCGCCCGAAACCCGTGGCTACTACGACCACGCCCACAACGACTACGCCCAGCTCGCCGTCGAGGGCGGCCTCTCGGGCGTGGCCATCGCTGCCCTGGGCCTGGGCCTTCTGCTGGCCGCCGCCCTGCTCACCCTGGCGAGCCGCAAATACCGCTCCCTGCGCCGCGGTCTCGCCTTCAGCGGCGCCATGGCCCTGGCCACGCTGCTCATCCACTCCTGGACCGACTTCAACCTGCAAATTCCCGCCGTGGCCCTGGCCGCCACCGTGCTCTGCGCCATGATCTGCGCCGGACATACGCAAAACGCCCAGCGCGAAGTGGCCACCACGCAACGGCGGGCGGTGGGCTTGGGCGGGGCGGCGGGGGTTGGGGCATGAAGAAGGCAACAGCGCGCATGGGTATCAAGCGATCTCCCAACACCCGCGCAAACTGCGGGCGCGCATCTTTGGAGAACAATCCCCGGGAGGAACAATGAGAGTCTCCGTAATCGGCACAGGATACGTTGGCCTGGTGTCGGGAACCTGCCTCGCCGATGTCGGCAACGAAGTGGTTTGCCTGGATGTTGACTCAGAGAAGATTCGTGGCCTCAACGCGGGGCGAATTCCCATTTTTGAGCCCGGTCTGGAGGAGCTTGTTCGCCTGAACCATCAATCGGGCCGCCTTCGCTTTACTGTCGATGCGGCGGAAGCGGTGCGGCATGGCACCATCGCTTTCATCGCCGTGGGCACGCCGCCAGGGGAAGATGGTTCCGCCGACTTGCAGCACGTGCTTGCCGCCGCGCGGTCTATCGGGCAGCACATCACCGAATACACCGTCGTCGTCGACAAATCCACCGTGCCCGTGGGCACCGCCGAACGCGTGCGCGACGCCATCCGCGAGGAGCTCGCGCGTCGCGGCATTGAAGTGCCCTTTAGCGTGGTATCGAACCCGGAGTTTCTAAAAGAGGGCGCTGCGGTCGAAGACTTCATGAAGCCCGACCGCGTGGTGATTGGCGCCGACGATGACATCGCCGCCAGCCTCATGCATCAACTCTACGCGCCCTTCCAGCGCAACCATGAACGCATCATCACCATGGACGTGCGCAGCGCCGAACTCACCAAATACGCCGCCAACGCCATGTTGGCCACCCGCATCAGCTTCATGAACGAACTGGCCAATTTGGCCGAGGCTTTGGGCGCCGATATCGAACACGTGCGCCAAGGCATCGGTGCCGACCCGCGCATTGGCTACCACTTTCTGTACCCTGGTTGCGGCTATGGCGGCTCTTGCTTTCCCAAGGACGTTCGCGCCTTAATGAGCACCGCGGAAGACGTCGAACACCCCATGCGCATCCTCGGCGCCGTCGAGAGCGTGAACAATGCGCAAAAGCAGGTGCTGCTCAACAAAATCACCGCGCGTTTGGGGCATGACCTTCAAGGCAAGACCATTGCGGTGTGGGGCCTGGCCTTCAAGCCCAACACCGACGATATCCGCGAGGCGCCAAGCCGCACGCTCATCGCGGGGCTACTTACCCGCGGTGCGCGCGTACACGCCTACGACCCCGTTGCCATGCCCGCCGTGCAGAAGGCGCTTGCCCGCCATACCGGCATAAGCTTCGCCAAGAGCCCCTTGGAAGCCGCGGCTGGTGCCGATGCACTCGTCATCGTTACGGAATGGAAAGAGTTTAGATCCCCAGATTTTGATCTGCTCCACGCTACCCTGCGCAGCTCGATCATCTTCGATGGCCGCAATCTGTACGACCCCCGCGTGATGCAGCAAGAAGGGTTTGAGTACTTTCCTATCGGGCGGCGGGCAGCCAATGCCGGCAAGGTTAGTTTGCGCGCCGACAACGCGACTAGGGTTGCGATCGATCAAATCAAGAAAGAAAGCGCAAAGTGTTCGAGCTAGGTGAACCCAATGAAGCGCGGATTGCCGTCATCGGCCTCGGCTATGTGGGGTTGCCCCTGGCCGTGGAGTTTGGCAAGCGCTATCCAACGATCGGTTTCGACATCAAGGAACAACGCATTGCCGAATTGCGCTTAGGGCGCGATCACACCTTGGAAGTTGATGCCAAGGAACTCAAAGCCGCGGAGTTCTTGCGCTTTGAATCTGACCGCGCGGCTCTGCGCCAGTGTAATGTTTACATCGTAACCGTGCCGACCCCTGTCGACGGTGTCAATCGCCCGGATTTTCGACCTCTGGTAGGTGCCTCGCAAACGGTGGCGAGCGTCATGCAGCCCGGTTCGGTGGTCGTCTATGAATCGACCGTCTATCCCGGCGCTACCGAAGAAGTCTGCGTACCTCTGCTTGAACAGGGCTCCGGCCTCAAGTTTAACGAGGATTTCTTTGCCGGCTACAGCCCGGAACGCATCAATCCGGGTGATAAAACTCATCGGCTGCCGACAATAAAGAAGGTTACCTCTGGCTCGACAGCCGCGGCGGCCGACTACGTTGATGCACTCTATGCCAGCATCATCACCGCGGGCACCCACAAAGCCGCCAGCATCAAAGTGGCCGAAGCGGCGAAAGTCATCGAAAACACCCAGCGCGACCTCAACATTGCACTGATGAATGAGCTTTCGCTGCTTTTCAACCGCTTGGGCATCGACACCCTCGATGTTCTCGAAGCCGCCGGCACCAAATGGAATTTCTTGCCCTTCAGGCCCGGCCTGGTGGGGGGTCACTGTATTGGCGTGGACCCCTACTACCTGACGCACAAAGCGCAAGAGGTCGGCTACCACCCGGAGGTTATCCTCGCGGGCAGGCGCATCAATGATGGCATGGCGGGCTACGTAGCCGACCAGGTACTGAAACTGATGACTCACCGTAAACTGCAAATCGTGGGCTCCAGAATTCTCGTTCTTGGTCTCGCATTCAAGGAGGGCTGCCCCGATGTGCGCAACAGCAAAGTGGCCGACATCATCAAAGAGCTCGCCGCCTACCATGGCGATGTCGATGTTTACGACCCCTGGGTCGACGCGCAGGAAGCGCAGCACGAGTATGGCTTTCTTCCCCTAAGTTCCGCGCCGGCCAGGGGGGCCTACGATGCCATTGTGCTCGCTGTGGCGCACCCGGAATTTAAGGCGCTCGGTGCGGCTGGAATTCGGTCCTTTGGGCGACGCGAACACGTATTTTTCGACGTGAAATCGGTTTTCGCCAAGAGCGAGTCGGACGGAAGGTTGTGAGTATGCGCATTTTGGTTACCGGCACTGCCGGCTTCATAGGTAATGCACTTGCACTGCGCTTGCTCGAACGTGGCGATGAAGTCATCGGCGTTGACAACGTCAACGATTATTACGACGTTCGACTGAAGCATGCCCGCCTCGCGCGTTTGCTGCCTTTCAAAACATTCACCGACATCCGCGCCGACATCGTTGACCGCCCCGCCATGGCTCAACTCTTTGCGGAGTACAAACCGCAGCGCGTAGTCAACCTCGCCGCCCAGGCCGGCGTGCGTTACTCCATCGAACATCCCGAAACCTACATCGACACCAACGTAGTGGGTTTTGGCAACATTCTTGAAGGTTGCAGGCATAACGGAGTGGAGCACTTGGTGTATGCATCGTCGAGTTCGGTGTACGGCGCCAACGCCAAGCTACCGTTCTCCGAGCATGATCCTGTTAATCACCCTATGAGCCTTTACGCGGCAACAAAAAAGGCCAACGAGTTGATGGCGCACACCTACAGCTCGCTCTTCGGGTTGCCAACCACCGGCTTGCGTTTCTTTACGGTGTATGGCCCATGGGGCAGGCCAGACATGGCGCTCTTCTTGTTTACGAGGGCCATACTTGCGGGCGAGCCCATACGTGTTTTCAATCACGGGCACCACAAGCGCAGCTTTACGTACATTGACGACATTGTCGAGGGCGTGATTCGTACGCTCGACCAGGTGCCGCAAAAGAGCTCTACCTGGAATGGCAGCGCTCCCGACCCCGCGACGAGCGGCATCGCGCCGTACCGAATTTTTAACATCGGCAGCGCCGAACCGGTTGAGTTACTTAGGTACATCGAAGTGCTAGAGGAGTGCCTTGGCCGCAAAGCGACGACCGAACTCTTGCCGCTGCAACCTGGGGATGTCCCGGATGCAGAGGCGGATGTCAGCGAGTTGGCGTCTGGAGTTGGGTATCGCCCAACTGTAGTCGTAGGGCAGGGGGTGAGACGGTTTGTCGAATGGTACCAAAGCACTTATTTGCAAGTAATCGATGGCAGCAGCTAGCCGTTCAATTTGGCGGCCTACATTGATCGTTGCCCACTTCTCAGCGGCCGAATCACGGGCCACGAACCACCCTGGTACATGTTGCTCAGCTCCGAAATCGGTAGAGGCAATTTCGCATGAGAGGCGTTAAGGCCCGCGTGCTTGGGCATCTTCGCAACCCGAATTCTCACCATCGACTAATTGCCGAAGGTTTTCTTTGGGTAAGCTTTTTCGTGCTGCTAGGCAAGCTGGCTGGTGCCGCCAAAGAAATGGCCATCGCCTGGCGCTACGGCGTCAGCGCGACGGTGGATGCCTATGTATTCGTCTTCAACCTCGTCAACTGGCCGGTATCGGTCTGGTTCAGCATCCTGACCGTGGTGCTGGTGCCGTTGGCGGCCCGCCTCCGGAGCGACAATCCGGCCGAACTGCCCCGCTTCCGTGGCGAGTTGTTGGCGCTCACGCTGCTCCTCGGTGCGGGACTGGGTGTGCTGTTCTGGCTTGGGCTACCAACGCTGCTCGATTCCGGCAGGGTCGGCTTGACCGGTAAGTCGTTCGAACAAGCCCTGGCCATGGCGGGACCACTCAGTCTGATGCTTCCACTGGGGCTCGTCATCAGCCTGCTGTCCGCGTGGATGATGGCCGGCGGCCGACACCGCAACACTCTGATCGAAGCCGTGCCCGCGCTGGTCATCCTGCTCGCCCTGTTGCTGCCGCCGGGCTGGCTGCCCGAGCCGTTGATCTGGGGCACGGTGGCGGGCCTTGCCCTGCAGTTGGCCAGTTTGGCATGGCCCTTGCGGAGAGCGGGAGAACTGGCGGCGCCGAGCGCTGCATTCCAGTCGCCCGCCTGGCGCGGATTCTGGGGCGGCATCGGCATCATGGCGCTCGGCCAATTGCTGACCAGTCTCACCGGCATTGTCGATCAGTTCCTGGCGGCCGGCCTGCCGGCGGGAGCGCTTTCCACCCTCGGTTACGCCAATCGCATCCTGGCGTTGATCCTCGGCATGGGCGCCACGGCCATCGGCCGCGCGACACTGCCGATTTTTTCCCAGGCGCACGCCGGCGGCGGCGCGGATGTCAATGCGCTCGCCCTGAAGTGGGCAAAATGGATGTTCCTGGCCGGCGGGGCGGTGGCGGTGGCAGTGGCCTTGGTATCGCCCATCCTTGTCGAACTGCTGTTCGAACGTGGCGCCTTCACGCCCGACGACACCCGATCGGTGGCCACCGTGTTCAGCTGGTCCTTGATCCAGGTGCCCTTCTATTTCGGTGGCTTGGTGCTGGTGTCGGCGCTGGGCGCGGCCGGACACTATTCCCAGATTGCATTGAGCGGCGCGACCAACCTGTTGTTCAAGCTGTTGTTCGCCTACCCGCTGGCCAAGCATTACCAACTGGTCGGTTTGGTGTTGTCCACATCGGCCATGTATGTCGTGTCCCTGCTGTTGTTGTATGCCGCCGTGCGCCTGGTCGCCCGGCGCGAAAGACTCCGGAAAGCAATGCCGTGAATTTGCTGATCGTGATTCACTCCCTGCACTCCGGCGGCGCCGAACGGGTCACTGCCAACCTCGCCAATTACTGGGCAGAGAGGGGCTGGCGAATCACGGTGGTGACCCTGGCATCTCGGGATCAGGATTTCTATGCCCTCCATCCCGCAGTGCGGCGCATCGCCCTGGGCGAGGCGGGCGAAAGCCGCAGCCCCTATGCGGCGGTTCGCAACAACCTGCGACGCGTGGCCGCCTTGCGCCGGGTGCTGCGCGAGGTCCGGCCGGCTGCCGCCGTGGGCATGATGTCCAGCGCAGGGATTCTCCTCGTCATGGCGGCCATGTTCATGCCGCGCATCGCAACGATCGTTTCCGAGCGTATTTATCCGCCCATGCTGCCGCTGGGAGTGATATGGGGCCGATTGCGGCAATGGGCCTACCCGAGGGCTGCCAAGGTCACGATGCTCACCTCGGAAGGACTGGAGTGGCTGCAGGCGGAAGTTCCTGGGGCTCGCGGGGTCGTGATGCCAAATCCAATCCCCTATCCGTTGCCGGTATCCCAACCGAGATTGATCCCGGAGTCGCTGATCGAACCGGGGCGAAGGCTGTTGCTGGCGGTCGGGCGCTTGGACGAACAGAAGGGATTCGATTTCTTGCTGTCGGCGTTCTCGAATCTTGCGCTGGCAAACCCGAGCTGGGATCTCGTCATCCTGGGCGAGGGGCCGCTGCGTCAGGCGCTGGAAACGCAAGTGCAGGCCCTGGGATTGCAGCGGCGCGTGTTTCTGCCCGGCAGGGCGGGCAATGTTGGCGACTGGTATCGGCGCGCCGATCTCTACGTCATGAGTTCTCGTTTCGAGGGTTTTCCCAACACCCTGGGCGAGGCCATGGCCCACGGCTGCGCGGCGGTGAGCGTCGACTGCGATACCGGCCCGCGCGACATCATCCGGCATGACGTGGACGGCCTGCTCGTGCCGAGCGGCGATGTTGCGGCGCTGGAGGATGCCCTGGGGCGCCTGATGACGGACGATGCCTTGCGGCAACGGCTGGCCAGCCGGGCCATCGAGGTCCGCGAACGGTTCTCGATCGAAAAGATCGCGGGGATGTGGGAAGGTCTGCTGGCCGAGGTGGCTCGATGAATCGGTCACGCTTGGCTGCCACGATGTTGTGCGCGGTGTCATGGCCGGTCTGGGCAGGCCCGTTGCCCCCCGTGGTGGAGATCGAAGAAGACATCTATTCCTACACCGCGGCGAACAACGGTGCCGGCCCGCTCTGGGACCATGGCTCGACGAATCTGGTGCGGATTGGAGAAACGGTCTTTGTCAGCGGGCTCGATACGCTGCCGGACGTTCCACCGCTCAACAACACCCAGTGCCGCTTGTGGCGGCGCGACACGAACGGGTGGCAGCCGTTTGCGTTGCCGGATTCCGGGCAGACGCGCGAACCCTGCCCATTAGCGGCATTCCCGGCGCGGCAGGAGCTGTTTCTTTCGGCCAACCCGACGCTGAATCCGCCTGGCACAGCCGGCCGGGGTCCGGCCAAACCGACGATCCTCGGATTCGCCGCGGACGATGCGGCCATGTCGCCGACGATGTCGCTCCCGCCTTGGCGGGAGGGGGTGTCGGCTTCCTTTACCGAGCACTCCTACCGCAGTCTCGCGGCGGATGGCGAGCGCGGGGAATTGATTTTGTTCCAGAACGTCGGCCACGACCGGGCGGAATGGACGTTCCGTGACGGGAGCGGCGCGTGGCCGACCCGGGGGCAGCTGAACTGGCCGAGGGATGGCGATTACGAGCCGGCGCGTCCGATACGAGTGTGTTATCCGAATGTCCTGCTTGACAGGCGTTCCATCCATTTCGTCGGCGTGAGCGACATCGTCGAGCCGAACGAAGCATGGCGCGGGTTCAAAAGGGAATTGACCGGAAAGGACTGGGACTATGTCTTCCGACGGCTGCTCTTTACGTGGACACCGGACATCGCCCGCCGGGAATTTTCCGGCTGGCTGGAAATCGCCAACCGGGAAAGAACGGCCGGCCGCATCACCCTGGGCGACCTTTGGCGCGCGCCGGACGGGCGTGTACATATCGTTTGGGAAGAAACCGCCCTGGACACGCGGTTGCGAGCCAGGTTTTTCCCAAACGAAAAACAGCGCTGGGAACTGAACCATGCCGTCCTGCGCGCGGGCGAAATCGTCTCACGCCATACCCTGGCGGCGGTTGACGAAGGCAATCCCACGCCCATCGCCCATCTCCCCAGATTCCACGTGACCCCGGCTGGCCGCCTGTTCGTGTTCTTCTATGTGGACGGAACCGATCAGGCGGGCAAGGCGATTTCCGAGAATCGGCTGATGGCGATCAATCAGGATGGTTCGGTTGGTTCGATAAACCGGGTACCGCTCGCTACGCCACTGAACATGTATATGACTGCATCCGTCCGCGCCGGCTCAACGCCCTCAAGATATTTGGATTTGCTCGGGACCACACTTGGCAAGCCCAACACCCTCCGTTACGCGCGGGTGAGGATCGGATGATGGACGCGACAAGCATGACTCAATGGTCTGGTCGCGAAGGCTTTGAACAATGAACGCAATTGGGAACTACAGATCAGATATTGATGGACTGCGCGCCATCGCTGTTTTTTCGGTGATTTTCTATCACTTGGAAATCGGAGGTATAAAAGGTGGATTTGTCGGGGTAGATATTTTCTTCGTCATTTCAGGATATCTGATAACGAAAATTATTAATACGGAAATAGAACAAGAAAAGTTTTCGTTCGTAAACTTTTATGAACGCAGGATTCGCAGAATATTTCCAGCTTTGTTCGTGATAATTGGAGTGTCGCTCCTGTTGGGTGCATTTGTTTTATTGCCGCATGATCTGGTACTGCTCGCGCGCGCAACATGGGCCACATTGCTGTTTGGTTCAAATGTCCTGTTCTGGCGTCGCAGCGGCTATTTTGATTCTACGGCAGAGTTAAATCCATTGCTGCACACATGGTCGTTGGCGGTTGAAGAGCAGTTTTATGTCCTGTATCCAATAATGCTTATTGCGATACATCGCTACATGCCTAGTTTGAAACATACCATTTTCTTTCTGGCCATTCTTGTGACATTGGGTGTTTGTATCTATTTTCAACCCATACGACCGACTGCGACATTCTTCCTTGCACCGTTTAGGGCTTGGGAACTTTTAACTGGGGCGCTGTTAGCCATGCGTATATTTCCAGCAATGCAGACACCAGCAAGCAGAGAACTTGCTGCATGGACTGGGTTGATATTGTTAGTGGCATCGATTATTTTCACGCGCCCGGGCGTAGATTTCCCTGGCTGGCAGGCAATGATTCCAGTGCTTGGCACGGCACTATTGATCTACGTAGGGGGAATTGGGGGGGCCACAGTCAATACGCTCCTTTCCAGAAAACCTGTCGTATTCGTAGGACTAATATCCTATTCACTATATCTTTGGCACTGGCCATTGATTGCATATTTAAAATATATTGACCATGATGATGTTGTTATGCGTTGGGGGCTGCTCCCAGTGTTAATAACAGCTGCCTATGCAAGTTATCGCTGGGTGGAGCAGCCGTTTCGCATTCAAAAGAAGGAGCGGAAACGCCCCGCTGCCGGGAAAGCTGTGATGGTCAGCGGTGGAGTTGGCGCCACCTGTCTAGCCGTCATGGCATTTGTTGCACAAATCGATAACGGCCATTTAGCAAGGTTGCCGGCGCCGCTTGCGGAACTGAATTCGTCTATATCTCCGGAGATCCCGTATAAGGATTGCAGTGGTAAGCCGGTTGTAAGCGCAGAGAAGAATAGCTGCACTATTGGCGTTACGTCATCGGTCAACAGAGTGTTGGTTTGGGGGGATAGTCATGCTTTGGCGTGGGCGCCAGGGCTTAATCAAGTCTTCAAGCGAAACGGCGTACAAGGTGTATTGGCGATTCATTCGGCGTGCCCGCCGCTTTTCGGGGTCATCAATCCGGTAAGTTTCGGTTGTGCCTCATTCAATAACGATGTCATGGATTGGCTTGGCAAAGGACCGGTTAAACACGTAGTAATGATTGCCTCATGGTTGAGTTACTCCATGGAATCTGGTCAATACGCCATCCAAGATGCAGGCGGAAGAATCGGCAATAAAGTGATATTTCCAAGTGCGCTTGAAAAGACTGTCTCAAATCTAAGAAACGCAGGGATTCACGTGACAATAATGGCGCCGACACCGGGCGCTCCCGATGACGTCGTTCGGAAAGTCCTCATGGCGAGATTGCGCGGTGACGCCGACCCACTGGGCCGTTCATGCGCCTCGTTTAAAAAAGACTCTGCTAACTTCATGGATGCTGTGGCAGCAGTCGATCGTAGCGGGCTTGATCGTGTAATTGACCCTTCCGCGTTCTTTTGTGGGGAGGGTGGAGGGGGGATGGGGTTTGCTGCTTACATGAATTCAAATAGTGAACTGCTGTATCGTGATGGCGGACATCTCTCAGTACTGGGCGCAATATTTGCGGCTGAGAGCGTGGAGAATGAAATCATGGACCGTATTCTTCCTCTTAGATTTGCACGCTAGCTGGTTGATGAGTAGAGCTGACATTCTTTTCTTAATACCCAGCCTTCGTGGCGGCGGTGCCGAGCGGGTGATCGTCACCCTGCTCAAGCATCTCGACCGCAGCCGGTGCCGGTTGGCGGTCGGGGTGGTGGACACGCGTAGCGCGGTATTTCTGGACGAAATCCCCTCCGATGTGGAGTTCATCGACCTCGGCAGCACGCGGGTGCGGTATGCGCTGCCGAGGATCGCCGCCCTGATCTGGATGCGGCGGCCGGATGTGGTGTTTTCCACTCTGGGACACCTCAATCTGGCCCTGGCTATGGCCCGGCCGCTGCTGCCGAACGGGGTGCGCTATATCGCCCGCGAAACGAGCATCGTGAGCTTGGTGCTGCGGGCATACCGCATGCCTGCGGTTTGGGGCGCGCTCTATCGCTGGTGCTACAAGCGCCATGATCTTCTGGTATGTCAGTCCCGCTATATGCAGGAAGATTTGGTTGAGCGGTTCGGCTACCCCCGGGGGCGGTCGGTGGTCATCAACAACCCGGTCGATATCGATCAGATCAGTAGGCTTGCCGCCGCGACCCTGGATCAACCAGGATTCCAAGCACGGAATATCAATTTGGTCGCGGCGGGAAGAATGGTCGAGGTGAAGGGCTTCGACCTGCTGATCGAAGCCATCGCAATTCTAGACAATCCCCAGATTCACCTGGTTCTGCTCGGCGAAGGCCCCTTGCTGGATGAACTGAAACGGCTTGCCGTTGCCAAGTCCGTGGCGGATCAGTTCGAGTTTGCCGGCTTCCAAACCAACCCCTACGCTTGGTTCGCACGGGCGGACGCCTTCGTGCTGTCGTCCCGCTACGAAGGCTTTCCAAACGTGGTGCTGGAAGCGCTGGCCTGCGGCACGCCGGTCATCGCCACCCCCGCACCGGGTGGAACGCTGGAGATTCTGGACGGCATCCCCGAATGCGTAGTGGCCGAAGAGGTCAGCGCCCAGTCGCTGGCCGATGCGATCGCAAGCTGGCTGCGCGGGCCTCGCAAACGCATCGACCCTGCTGAAATCGAGCCCTACACGCTAAATCGCATCGTTGTGCAATATCAACAGGTGCTGGGATGAATCCACGGCAGGCTGACCTCGCAACCCCGGCGCTTGTATCGACCCAAGCCGGCACTTCAGACTGGATAAATGTCTACGTATCGATGCTGGCCGTAATTGCGGCGTGTGTGGCATATCTGGGTCTCGCGAGCTATTACAGCACGCTGACGGATGGCGCGTTTCTTCCGAAATATGTCTATTTTGCGTTGGGCGCCGCGATTGCCCCGCTTTTCATCGCGCGCAACAAAATGCTGTGGTCCTACCTGATAACCCCCTTTGTTTTCTGGACGGTGGCGATGGTGGTGCTGAATTTCATGCACTGGCTATTTCACTCGGTGGATGGCAATACCGATACGGCTGGGATGACCTTGACCCGCATTCAATACCTTGTTCTGGCGGCGTTGATCGGATTTCTGTTTATCCAGACACGACCCGCGCTGTTGGGCAGGGCGTTTGTTGCTCTCGCTCTGGTGTTGACCGCACTGCAATGGATCGATTTCATTCTCCCAGGAACCATTGTTCCATTGGGGACAGAGGGCGTTGTGGCCGGACGCGCCGGTTCTACATTGATCAATGCCAACAAGGCAGCAGAGTCGCTGGTCTTGCTGGTTGTCTTGGGCATGACCGTGTTGCGACCGGCTTGGCGCATCTGGTTACTATTGATTGTGCTTCCAGGGGTATTCCTGACGTTCTCGCGCTCGGGTTTGCTGGCCTGGTCGATTGTCGTGATCGCCGGTTTCTGGTTCAGGTTGTTTCCACGTAGCACTTATGCTCTCGTATTGATTTTCGTCCCCCTTGCGGTCAGCACCGCGGCAGGCTTGTTGGGAGTGATACTTTCCTACGTGGATGTCGACGCGCTGGACAACGTATATGACCGCATGATGTTTTTCTCCACGCTGGATACCAGCGATTACAGCGCACAGGAGCGCCTGACTGTCGCCGATTTTGCAATCGACAGCTTTCTTTCGCAGCCATTGTTTGGTAATGGCGCGGGTTATACCCATTTCTGGGGCGTATCTGGTCAGGCACCGCATAACCAGCATCTGATAATGCTGGCCGAATATGGCGTCATGGGATATGCCTTTTTCCTTGGGCTGATCCTGCTCATGTTCCGTGGCGGTGGATATTTCAGGAGCCTGCAATCCCAGTCCATGGCCAAGATTGCCTTTGCCGTGTTCATGGTATTCACACCGTTCACGCACAATATGTTCGATAACCTTAATTGGCTGGTGACCTTCGCCTTCCTCGGGCAGCGCACGATGTATACCCAGAAATGAAATCGCTCTGCCTGATCATCACCGGCCTCTCCACCGGCGGCGCGGAAACCATGCTGTTCAAGCTGCTGCAGAATCTGGACCGCAGCCGTTTCGCGCCGACCGTGATTTCCCTGACCACCCAGGGCGAGATCGGGCCGCGCATCGAGGCTCTGGGGATTCCAGTTCATGCCTTGGGGATGAAGCCCGGCAGGCCGAGCCCGACCGCGTTCATGCGTTTGGTCAAGTTGTTGCGGGAGTCCAGACCCGACGTGGTCCACACCTGGATGTATCACGCCGATCTGCTGGGGGGGCTGGCGGCTCGACTGGCGGGCATTCGGGCGGTCGCCTGGTGTATACGCAATAGCGATTTATCGCCGAGCTTGAGCAAGTGGGCAACCCTGCGTGTGGTACAGGCTTGCGCCTTGGTTTCCCACTGGCTGCCACGGCGGATATTGTCTTGTTCCGAGCGGGCGCGGGCCGTGCATGCGGCCGCCGGTTACCGCAGCGGGAGGTTCTTTATTATTCCCAACGGCTTCGACCTCGGAAGTTTTGCACCGGATTCGGCGGCACGCGAATCGGTGCGGGAGGAGTTGGAGTTGCCGCCCGATGCCCCCCTGGTGGGGCTGATCGCACGTAACGATCCGCAAAAGAACCATCCCGGTTTTATCGAGGCGGCCAAGCGAATTCGTCAGCAATTACCCACAGCGCATTTTCTTCTGGCAGGCACGGGCATCGATTGGGGCAACGCGCCACTGGGGCAAGCGATAACGCAAGCTGGTCTGCAAGAATCTTTTCATCTCTTGGGCCGGCGCGAAGATATTCCTCGTCTTATGGCTTCGTTGGATGTACTGGCTTCTTCTTCCTTTGGCGAAGCTTTTCCCAACGTGCTGGGTGAGGCCATGGCCTGTGGTGTGCCCTGCGTGGTCACGGACGTCGGCGACTCCGCCGAAATTGTTGGCGACACCGGGCGCGTCGTGGCCCCAGGCAACATGGCGGCCTTGGGCGACCAGCTTGTCGATCTGTTGACGCTGTCGATGGCGGAACGGAAGGCACTGGGACTTAGAGCGCGCGAACGAGTGCGAGATCGATTCGAGATAAGCGAGGTTACGAGGCGCTACGAGAATTTCTATTTGCAACTGTTGGACAAAGGAGCATAGGCATGTGCGGCATTGCCGGCTTTGTGGGCTTCAGCGTTCTGACGTCAGGAGCGTTGGGCGAAATTGCTTCGCGCATGGGTGAAGTCATTCGCCACCGGGGACCTGACGATGCGGGGAGCTGGGTTGACGAAGCCGCGCAACTGGTGTTGCTTCATCGGCGGTTGTCGATCGTGGATTTGTCGCCGGCGGGGCATCAACCGATGATGTCGAGCTGCGGCCGCTACGCGATTGTTTTCAATGGCGAAATCTACAATCATGCCGAGCTCAGGAAAATGCTTGGCGGCAGCGCGCCGGCGTGGCGTGGGCATTCAGATACCGAAACTCTACTCGCATGCTTTGCATCGTGGGGTACAAAAGAAACTTTGCAGGCGGCGGTGGGCATGTTTGCCTTTGGGCTGTGGGATACACACACGCGCACTCTGGTTCTGGCGCGGGACCGCCTGGGCGAAAAGCCGCTCTATTACGGTTATGTTCGCGGCAGCTTTGCTTTTGCGTCGGAGCTGAAAGCCTTGCGTGTCCTACCGGGTTTCAGCGGCGAAATCGACCGCGACGCCTTGGCGCTACTGATGCGTCACAATTGCATTCCCGCTCCCTGGAGCATATTTCGCGGCATTGCAAAATTGCCCCCTGGCACATGGTTAGAGTTCAGCGCTGACAACTTTCAACGCCAGCATATGCCGCAACCCAGCGCATATTGGTCGGCCACGGAAGTCGCGCTTGCCGGCATCGGCGCGCCGCTCCAGTTTGCGAGCGATGCTGAAGCGCGCGATGCTCTGGAGGAGCAGCTTCTGCTGGCGGTAAAAGGGCAAATGATGTCCGACGTTCCGCTTGGGGCTTTTCTGTCCGGCGGGGTAGATTCCTCCACCGTCGTGGCGCTAATGCAAAGGCTTTCAAGCCGGCCTGTGAAAACGTTCTCGATCGGTTTTCGCGAAGATGGCTATGACGAGGCACAACACGCGAGTGCTGTGGCGCGCCATCTCGGCACCGAACACACTGAGCTTTATGTCACATCGCATGATGCGATGGCGGTCATTCCCAGGTTGCCGCAAATGTACTGTGAACCCTTCTCGGATAGTTCGCAGATTCCGACCTTCCTTGTGGCGCAGCTGGCGCGAGAGCGGGTCACGGTGTCGCTCTCGGGTGACGGGGGTGACGAGGTGTTTTGCGGCTACACGCGCTACTTTCTGGCGGCACGGCTCTGGAGCAAGATTGCTCGCATGCCGAGGTCTCTGCGCAAGCTGGCGGCGCAAGGCATTCTCGCATTGCCGCCGCGTGGCTGGGATCAGCTTTATCATCTTGTCGCGCCGCTCATTCCCGCGCGAATGCGCTGGCCGGCACCCGGGGACAAGCTACATAAAGGGGCCGCGCTACTAAGTGCACGCTCGGGACTTGATCTCTACCGAGGGTTGGTCACGCACTGGGACACGCGCGGCATGGTGCTCGGTGCGGCGCCTGCACCTTCATTAATAGGCGTTGGTTCGGCAGAATTGCCGACTTTAACCGAGCAGATGATGTTGATGGACGCCATAGGGTATCTGCCTGATGACATTCTAGTGAAAGTCGATCGAGCGGCCATGGCGGTGAGTCTTGAAACACGCGTGCCGTTCATTGACCACCGCGTGTTTGAATTTGCGTGGCGCTTGCCGTTGCAATACAAGGTGCGCGATGGCGTCGGCAAATGGCTGCTTCGCGAGGTGCTCTATAAACATGTGCCGCGGCAACTGATCGACCGGCCCAAGATGGGCTTTGGAGTGCCTCTCGATTCTTGGTTGCGCGGCCCTTTGCGTGACTGGGCCGAAACGCTGCTGGCGGAGGAGCGCCTTTTGCGTGAGGGTTTCTTTAACCCTGTACCAATTCGCAACAAGTGGCAGGAACATCTTTCTGGCAAGCGCAACTGGCAGTATTACCTGTGGGATGTTTTGATGTTTCAGGCGTGGCTCGAAAAGGAACGCACTCATTGAAACCAAAGGTACTGATCGCGCTCAATACCGCCTGGAATTTGGCGAATTTTCGCGCGGGCTTGATTCGCAGTCTGGTGAGCGCAGGGTACCACGTCGTTGCGGTTGCGCCGCGGGACGAACATGTTGTGCGACTCGATGCTCTTGGCTGTTCATATATCCCGCTGGCGATAGACAACAAGGGAACACATCCGGGGCGTGACTTGCATCTTCTCTGGCGGTTCTGGCGAGTGTTGCGCAAAGAGCGACCCCAGGTGTTTCTCGGCTACACGGTTAAGCCTAACGTCTACGGTTCGGTTGCGGCGCATGCGTTGGGGATTCCAGTTATCAATAATATTGCCGGACTAGGTGCGGTTTTCATTGAGCAGAACTGGCTGACGCGATTGGTAAAGGGCTTGTATCGACTTGCGCTTTCGCGTTCGTCGAAGGTGTTTTTTCAGAACGAGGATGATCGGCAGCTCTTTCTTGAAAACCGTTTGGTCGCGCCCTCGGTGGCGGATCGCCTGCCGGGATCCGGGGTTAACCTCGATCATTTTGAGTTGACTCCATCGTCGATGGCGCCGCAGGGGGGGCTGCGGTTTCTGTTGATCGCGCGCATGCTTTGGGACAAAGGCGTGGGAGAATATGTCGAAGCAGCCCGCTTGGTTCGGCAGCGTCATCCGAACGCGCAGTTCGGTTTGCTAGGTTTCCTCGATGTGCAAAACCCCGCTGCCATTTCTCGTGCGCGAATGGACGAATGGGTGGCTGAGGGAGCGGTGCAATATCTCGGTACCGCGGATGATGTACGTCCGCACATAGCCGAAACGAATTGTGTTGTTCTTCCCTCCTACCGAGAAGGTGTGCCGCGTGCATTGCTCGAAGCGGCTGCGATGGGGCGGCCGATCATCACCACCGATGCGGTGGGCTGCCGCGATGCCGTGGATGACGGATTGACGGGATACCTTTGCCGCCCGAGAGACGCGGCGGATCTCGCCGACAAGATCGAGAGGATGATTTCGCTTTCTGCAGAGCAGCGCGCCGAAATGGGGAGACGGGGGCGTGACAAAATGGAGCGCGAGTTCGATGAGCGGATTGTGATCAAGAAATATATTCAAACAATTGGCGAGATTATTGCGCAGCGGTAGGTGCACGCGAAGCTAAGAATGGGTAGCCTACGATTGCCTTCCGAAGCCGCAAGTATGGTGGTGAGAAGTGGCGGGCCAAATTTGAACAACCGCATAAGTGGAAACTCTGGGTATGTTGGCGGACCGAAGCAGGTCCAAGATCGAGGAGTTTCTGATGGTAAAGAGCAAGAAGGCATCGGGGCGACGCACGCGACGCACCCAGCGTCAATTGGCCGATCTTGGCATGGAGCGGCGCCAAATCTACCGGCGCCGCTCGCGCGCCGGCGTAAAGAAGACCGGGCTCACTCATGCGCAATGCTGGGCGCACACCCGCCGGCACCTCTTCGAAGCCCAGGAGAGCGACCCGGCTCGGGCGGCGCAGGGCTTGGACTTGATCGGGAATCTCTACGCCGCCGAAGCGCGCATCCGCGAGCAAAAGATGAGTGAGGCCAAAAAGCTCGACTATCGGCTGCAACACGCCAAGCCCATCGTCGAACAATTCTTCGCTTGGGTCGATGAACAATTCCGCGCCCAGGGGCTCTTGCCCAGCAGCCCCCTCCTCAAGGCCTTGGCCTATGCGCGCGAGCGGCGCTTGGGGCTGGAAGTGTATCTCACCGACCCCCAGGTGCCGATCGATACCAATCACCTGGAGCGTGCGTTACGGGTGATTCCGATGGGCAAGAAGAATTGGCTCTTCTGCTGGACTGAACTGGGCGCCCAGCAGGTCGGCATCATGCAGAGCCTGATCGTCACCTGCCGACTGCACGGTGTCGACCCCTACGAATACCTGGTCGATGTGCTCCAGCGTGTGGGTCAGCATCCAGCCAGCCGCGTCCACGAACTCACTCCGCGATTGTGGAAGGAACACTTCGCCAGCAATCCGCTGCGCTCGGCTTTGCACAATCTGCACGTGTAGGGAAGAACGCCTCAGGGTTAACGGTTACCCTACACCTGCCGGCGCTCCGAGACCGGCGGGGTCGACGATAGTGTGCTGGCCGGTGATCGATCTTCTGTAGATTTTCTGTAGGAGCGGCGGAAGCCGCGAA
>CAZFEK010000058.1:0-22171 GCA_964517465.1 uncultured Alcaligenaceae bacterium | reverse complement strand
TCGCTCCTGCGCTCGTCGGGGGCTTGCTTCTCCCGTGCCCAAGCTTACAATCCCCATACCGACCGTCAGGCCGACGGTTTAGTCCAACGAGGTTTATCCGCCGCGATGCCGCCACTCTTCGACCTAGCTTCGCCGCGTCGGCGGATAAACGCTATTCGTTAGGCATCTTTAGGAGCGTTATGGCAAAGAACCATCAGAGTGGGGAATCGGGCGAACTTGAGGTCATCGCCCTGATCAAATGCCCAAACTGCAAAAAGCTGTTAATGCAGCTCCCAAAGAACTATCCATTGTTTGATTTGCAATGCACGGGGTGCTCATTTCGAGCCCAAGTCAAAACGAATAACTGCAAACCCAAGGATGAGATCTTTGGTGCCGGATGGCAGATCATGCAGAAGGTTCTTAAGTCCGGGTTCATGGCACCTCCTCTGATCGCCAACTTCAGGTGGCAAGAGGGCGGCACCTTGAGGCAGCGTATCCTCTTCTTCCCGTTCATCCCTAAGACCCATCTAAAATCGCGCAAACTATCGCCAACAGCGAGGCGGGCCAACTATGAAATGTTCAATTACATTGGGCTGCTCTCGCTCCCATTCATGGTCCTTTACGATCAAGATGCCTAACGAATAAGGATAGGTCGCGCGAAGCCGCGACCTGATCCGTTTGTTGGACGAGCCCGGTCAGCGTGCGCGATGTTTGGCACGCCCCAGAAAATATCTCTTTGTCCCTTATCGCCACGGGCGGCCGTTGCGCCGTAACCGTTAACTCCCCGGCGTTCTTCCCTACGCCCGCAGACTATGCAAGGCCGGCGAATCGGGGTCGGGGCGAATCGGGCGAATCGGGGTCGGGAGTCGAATACGCCCGTTCCCCATCACCCCACTGCCGACGCTGCCCCAAACCCGTGCTGGCGACATCAAGGAAAGCTGACGCTCATGGCCCGCGAACCCTTGTGCATGAAGTTCCCACCAAAGTTGGCCAGCACCGGGCCGCTGGCTGTCAAGGGCATCCGAATTTTGCCCGGTTTGGTAATTCAGATTTCCCCACCTGGTTGCCGCTGGCAGCCGGCCGCAGCGCCCGGGCCTTGATGTTCCAGCTACGCCCGTTCTGGATTTACGGTTCAACGCGACATCGCCACGCCCGACAGATCTCCCCAGGTAAGAACGCGATGTTTCCGTGCACAAGCGCTGCATTTACCTTGTCCGCTGTACCCGTGGGCTTCGTCATGGGGTGCCAACTCGCCCGCAGACCAGGCCTTCTATGCAGTTTCTGTCCGTCGCCTCGCACGTTTGCGCTCCGGCTTCCTCCAGACAAGCCCTCACGGCCTTGCCCTTGCCTTCGGCTAGTGGTTATCATCAATCCATATGCTGAATCAATCCCGGTACTCCCACAGGGGACTTCCACCCCATTACATCGCGCCCATGCTGGGCGCACACCCTCCGCTCCAGTGGGACGCTACGCCGGCAAGCCGGCTTCGCGCCCCTGAGCTAGCACGTTATGCCTCGGACATTACGCCGCGGAGTGAGTTTTGAGCCATTCGCGTAGCGCCGCATTCATGCGGGTCTGCCATCCGGGGCCGGCGGCACGGAACGCGGCGAGGACGTCTCGGTCGAAACGAATCGTAGTCGACTCTTTGTCACTTCCAGCCGGCCGCCCACGTTGCCTGCGGTATGCCTCAATTCCGGCCTGCATTTCATCACGCGTCAGCGGCCGGTCATCCTCGTTCTTGCCGTCCCAGACATACGGGGTCCCAGCGCGCACTTTCGCCACGTCGGTCTTGCTTTCACCACGTTTGCGCGTGGCATGCATTTCATTGGTTGCCATTGAAGTCCTCTTCGAGCCAGGCATGGTAAGCGCTCCTTTCCTCTTCACTCGCCGGTCGGAAACTGACAATCCGCAGGGCATCTCCGCGAGCCGTATGCACCACTGTCAGCACCGCCAGCACATCAAACACGTACGCGAACGACTGTATCCGCCGTTCACCGCTTCGCACACTCTCCACATCGAGACGATAGGGACTCTCAAGCACCATCGCCGCATCGACGAAGTCCAACCCATGCTTGTCGAGGTTGGCTTGCCGCTTGGCTTCGTCCCAAAGAATATGCGCGCTCATCGGCTTTATTGTAGTAACGGTAACTGCGGAAGTAAAGGATTTTCGTTACTACGCAAACCGAAGCACAATCGGGTAAGGACCGGCTTCTAACCGGCCCTCCCCACACCACCCGGCATGCGGGTCCGCACCGGGCGGTTCATCGACAGGACGCACACGAGTCCACTCAGGCGTAGCCGTGAGCCTTCATCCAAAGCTCGCGGATACTCACCAAGCCCTGCGCTTTCAACCACGCGTTGGTCATCCCCATTTGCGCCCCCGGCGAGCGCGACAGGTGCCAGTAGCTTTTGCTGCTAATGCCCGTCAGGATCGCCGTGCGCTTGCCCACCCCCAGCGCCAGAAGATGGCCCACCTTCGTGCGCGTCAGGCGCCACTGTTTCCAGTAGCACATGCGCACCCGTCGGCGCAGCCATTCGTCCAGTTCGGGAATCGGCCGGTAATACTCGGAGATGCCGAAGTAGCCCATCCAGCCCCGCAGGTAGGCCCCGAGCTTGGCGAACCGGTACGGCATCGAGACTCCCCAGCTCTTGCCCGTCAATTCCCGGATGCGGTGCTTGGGCAAAACGGGGTCGGGAGTCGTTTTATAACCAACTGCGCCCGTCAGCAAACAAAACACTATGCGCCGGCGGACGCGCACCACGCGTAAAGAACAGTCAGGATAGAATTCAAATGCAAACCGGAGCCGTTTGTCTTTGAGCCTCGCGTCCTAAGACCTCAACGAACTCACCCCGCACCTCAACTCCATGCTCGCGCGATTCCTCACCTGGTACCGTGCCCCCGCTACGCGCAAAGACCGCATCGGCGGCGCGATCATCGGGGCGATGGGTGGCTTCTGGATCGGCTTGCTCGGTCGCATGATGCTTGGCAGCACGCCGGTTTCGTTTTCCGTCCTGGGCTGGTGGGCCTTGGCGTCCGCCGCAACAGGCGTTGTGCTTGGCCTTTTGTTCCCCAAGACCGTCACCTGCGTCTGCTTCCCCTTCTCGACTTTCGGGGGCAGCCCGTGAATCCACAACCGGCCATCGCGCCATGCCAAGACCCGCCGCCCCGTTGTTCCCCTTCTTGCTCAACTCGCCGCCCGTTTTCGCGCAGGCTCAGGCCTTCGTCGATGCCACCGAGATCGGGCGGTGGATCACCGCGACTACGCATCACCCCCATCCCCGCCGCCGGAGAGCGGAGCAGTGCCTTGGGCGCAGCCCAAGGTGCGACCTCGGAGGCGGCGAAACCGACCGCGCTTCGAAGCTCCGGCGGCTGCGCCCCCGGCTACGTGGGGCGGTTCCGAAGTGGCCGCGCCAAGGCAACGGCGCAGCGAAGGCGCCGCATATGGGCCGGCTGCGCTACGCCGTCAAGCTTGGCGTGGTCGCTCCGCCGGCCCCCTCCGCTGCGAGCGGTCGCTTCCCCCATCGAGGGGGACGGGGCTGAGCCATGGTGGGGTGATCGCCAGGCCTCCACGAAAGTCCGACGAACCGACTGATGAAACCGCGGATTGCCTCGCCTAGCACCACTGAACCCTGACCCACGGAACCGAGACCTTGACCTTGTATCGCCAACCCCATCCCCAACGCTCATCGGCCTGGCGAAGTCTGCTCGTCCTGCTGTTCGCTCTGGCACATGCCCCGCTCGCGCGGGCCGAAGGTTTGGCTGCTGCAACGAGCGCGCAAAGACTTGACCAGGTCGGCCACCGAATCATCCAACTGGCCGAATCAAAAAACGCTCCGGCCTTGACGCTGGCGCTCTGGTACCCGACCGCGGCCCAAGCGCGCCCGCACAGCTATGGCGGCCCGACCATGGGGCGGGTGGCGCTCGATGCCGCGCCGCTCGCTTCGGGCGCGCCCTACCCGCTTTTGGTGTTTTCCCATGGCTACGGCGGAGGCGGCATCGGCGCGGCCTTCTTCACCGAAGCGCTGGCGGCGCGCGGCTGGATCGTCGCCTGCCCCGATCACCACGATCGCTTTTCCGCGGTGCGCAGCGGCGTGGGGCAGGTGCCCGGTGCCGACATGCCGGGCCTGCTGCGACATGCGCGGGAGATCACCGCGTCGACGCCGGCGCAGCGCCCAAACTATCGCTATCGGCTCGACGAAATGCGCGCCGCTCTCGAAGGCTTGCTGAACTCGGCGGATTTCGGGCCGCTCATCGATCGCCAGCGCATCGCGGTCGGCGGGCACTCCTTTGGCGGCTACACCGCGCTTGGGGTGAGCGGAACCCTAACCGAGTATCACGACCCGCGCATCAAGGCACTGCTGCTTTTTTCCACCGGCGCAGGCGGCTACCTCTTCGACGAAGCCGAACTCGCGCGGGTGAAGGTTCCGAGCATGCTCTTCCTGGGCGAACGGGAAGCCGGGCAAAAGCGCGGTGCGGCCACCATGAGCGAACTTTCCGAGCGCATCTATCGAAATCTCCCGGCGCCCAAATATTTTCTGGAAGTGCGCGGCGCGGACCACTTTTCCTTCAACAACCGCTTTTCCGACCGCCCCGGTGCGCGCCTGATGAGCGGCAGCGAAGCGCAGTTCGAGTTGATCCGTCGCTACGCCATTGCCTTTCTGGAGCGGCATGTCGCCGGACGCGACGGTGAAGATCTCGACCGCAAGGACCCAACCCTGCGGCGCTATTTGAGCGCGCAAGCCGTGGCCACGCCCCGCCTGCCTCCGAAATCGCCCTAGCCTCCCCCGACCAGACTGAAAGCCCCCCAGTAAAAGGGGTGCGCGCTTGCGGGCTGGTCGGCGAGTTCGCGCTTGGCTTCGCGCAGCGCCGCCGGCCAGCTCGCGCCCTTGGCACGGGCCTTGGCCAGCGCTTGCATCAAGGCTACGGTGGCGCGGGAGTCGATCGGCCAATGGGTGGCCAGAACATTTCTCGCACCGGCATGGAAAAAGGCGCGCGTCAGCCCGGAAAAGCTCTCGCCTCCCAGGCGCCCATCGGCCCCGGCGGTGTTGCAGGCCGAAAGGATGACCAGTTCGGCCTCAAGCGGCAGGCCAATGATTTCGCTGGCGCGCAGCAGGCCGTCTTCGGCGCCGTCGTCAGAACGAGGGCTCAGCGCAAGCGCGGGCTCGCTCTCGCAGTGGAGTTCTTCGGGTAACAAGCCATGAGTGGCGAAGGCCACGATGGCGGGCTTTTCGCTCAGCGCCTGCTTGAGGCCGGCCTTGCTGGCGGATTCGCCCAGGAGCAGCCGGTGGCGCTTGGGCGACCAGGCGGTTGCCAGCGCCCGCGCCTCGTCGGCGCTTTCCGGCAGCGGCGCGAGGCCGGCCACGAGCGCGCGCGGATCGAAATCGCTGCCGCAGGCATTCGCGGGAATCGGCGTGCTCGCCGACTTTGCGCTGGTGAAACGCGGCGCCGCCAGGGCCACCAGCCCGCCGCCGCCTTTCGCTCCTGGCGCTTCGCGCAGCCTCAGGAAGGTGGCAACGCTGGGCATCATCGCCATGGCGTATTCGCGCCCCAGCCAGGCCGGCGGTCTGCCTGGCTGCGGTGGCGCGGTGACCAGGATCTCAGCCGGCAGGCTCAGAAGCGAGCCGCTGGGCACGACGATCAGCTTTTGCAGGCCGCGCTGTCCGGACAGCAGGGGCGCAAACAAACGAAGGTAGAGTTCATGCGCCAAAGCGGCATCAAAATCGGGCAGGACACCGTCGCGCACTGCCACGCTGGCGCGTACTGCGCCGACCAATCGTTTGATCTCGCCAAATTGCATGGGCGCCTGGTGCATACTCACGCCACCGCGCCGCACCAGAAAAACGAACACCCGCTCCGGCGTGCTGGCGAGGTAAACCAGCCCCTCGTTTTCGGCGAGCTTGGCCATCACTTGGGCGGCCCCCGCCGGACGGCGCGACAACAATTGCGCGTAGCCGGGAAAGCGATCCTGGATCAACAGCTCCTGGTCCTGCCCGGTCTGGTTGAGCTGCGCCAGCTCCCCGGCCAATCGGGCCTCGCGCTCCGGTGAGCGCTGCTTCTCGGATTTGCGCGATTCGGCGCCCAGTTCCGCACGCAGCCGGTTCTGCCGCTCCTGCATGTCCTGCTGCTGTCGCAGGGCGGCCGTGATCGCCGGATCGTCGCTGGCCAGCCGGGCCGCCAGCTGGTTGAGCGCCGCCGCGAGAACCGGCGATTCGACGAGCTGTGCCGCGGCGAAGGCTTCGCTTCGGGCCTCGTTGGCCATCGCCGCATCGCCCGCGGCGGCAAACAGTGCATCGAGTTGAGCCGGCGCGCAGGGCGGAAAATAGCAGGCGAAGTTCTCCCGCGCCGCCACTTCCGCGTAGCCCCGATAGGCCGCCAAAGCGCCGGCCAGCTTGCCTTCCGCGCGGGCCAGCGAACCTTCGATGATCTTGCCGTTGGCCCACCAAATGCCTCGGCCGTAAGTCTTCTCCGCGATCTCCAGAGCTTCGCCCAGCAATGCGCGGGCGGCGTCGAACTTGCCCTGCCCGATCAGGCCGCGCACCATTTGCAGCCGGGCGCGGTTGGTCCATACGCCATAAGCGCCTTCGACACGCTGCATGTAGTTGAGCGAATAGCGCGCCGCGTTTTCGACGCCGGCCGCGTCCCCCAGGCCATTGAGCGCCACCGACTTGGCGAAATAGGCCTCTCCCAAATAATGGCGCAGGCGCGGTTCGTCCCAAAGCGCGCTGATCGCTTGCTCGGCGAAGGGCAGAGACTCGGCGTGCCGGCGGCGCGACTGGAGGTCATAGGCCTGATGGATCAGTTGATGCGCGGTGAGGATGGGATCCCGCTCGATCGCGACGATGGGTTCGGCGCGGCGCACCAAGGCCATGGCGTCATCGAGCCTGCGCTGGTTTCGCACGGTGTGCGCCATCTCCTGCAAAGATGCGGCCACCAGCCCGCTGGAAGGGCCGAATAGGCGCTCCTGCATCTTGACCACGGTTTGCCAGGTCAGCTCGGCGCGACGGTACATGCGTGCGCGCTGCTGCTCCTGGGCTAGTTCGCGAAACTGATGATACTGCCCGAGGTCGCGCAGCGAGGGCATGGCTTCGGGAGAACCCAGCATTTCTTCGAGCGCGCGCAAACTGGCCAAACGCTGCCCGGGTGCCGCCGCCTGGTTGCGGGTTGCCTTTCCGTTCGCGGCAAAAAGCGCGCGCTCGATCAGAGGGGCATTGTTGGGCAAAAAGTCGGCGAGGTATCGGGCCTCACCCGTCTTGGCGGCAAGGAGGATGCGCCGCCATCCCTGCCGGTGTTGGCAGGGTCTGAGCATGGTTTCGAAACCGGCAACGGAAGGCTCTGGGCGTGCCGGCTCGCAACTGCCGCCGTCCTCGATCCCCTGGGCCCAAGGCGACTCGTTCAGCCACCAGGCCAGATCGCGGGTGTGGCTCTCATATACCACCAGATTGGCGCTGGCTTGGTTCCAGCCCTCGCAGTAGAACGCGTAACGCGCCGCGCGCTCGCCCCAGCCGCCCGGCTGCATACGGCGCACAACACACTGGTCGCCGGTAAGGTTCTTGCCCAGGGCAAGTTCGGCACCGATCTCCCGGGGCAGTTGCTGCGCGAAGCCCGCTGCGCTCAAGCTACAGAGCAGCACCACAAGCAAACATCGACATGGGCTCATAGGAACGCTCCCTTGCGGCGCGAATCGCCTGCGCGATCGCGCCGATCTACTGCTTCATCTTCGGATCAATATCGAGAAACATCCAGGGGTGACGCAAGAAGTCATGCTTCTTGTAGCCCAAGAGCCAAGGCTGGGCGAGCACATTGTCGATGCGCACGACGCCCAGGTGCCAGGGCGCGTACACGTCGACGATTTCGGCGAGTTTGCGGTAGAGCGCGGTGCGCTGCGCGCTATCGGGCAGCGGCTTGGTCTGTTCGTAGATGCGGTCGAACTCGGGCAAGGAGAAGCGCCCGTAATTGGCCTGGCCTATGGTCTTGCTGTAGAGCAATTGATAGAAGCTGTCGCCGTCGGGCACGCTGACGATCCAGCCCACGTTCCACATTTGCAGCTTGCCGGCCCGGCCCATCTTGAGCAGATCGGGCCACTTCTGGTGAGAGAAGGTCATGCGGATGCCGATGGCGTCCATGCTGCGCTTCCAGAGCTCGTCGAGCTGCCGGTCGGTGCTGGCGGGGGTGGAGAACTTTTCGATCACCAGGGGTTTGCCGTCGGGCAACTCGCGAAAACCATCGCCATCGCGATCGCGGTAACCCATGCGATCCAGAAGTGCGCGGGCCGCGAGCGGGTCGTAGCGCGGTCCGCCGCGATAGGCGGCATCGTGACCGGGCAGGCCTACCGGAATGGGCTGGGTCGCGGGTATGGCCTGGCCGTGATAGAGCACGCGGATTTGTTCTTCGAGGTTGTAGCCCATGACGATGGCGCGGCGCAGCGCGATTTTTTCTTTGGTGTAGCCGCCCACCACCGGGTCTTCCATGTTGAAGTAGGTGTAGGCGAGCGCCGGATCGGGAGTGCGCGCCCAGCTTACGCCGCGCTTTCCGTACTCGGGCTTGAGCCGGTCGCC
Source organism: uncultured Alcaligenaceae bacterium (assembly GCA_964517465.1). Taxonomy (GTDB): domain Bacteria; phylum Pseudomonadota; class Gammaproteobacteria; order Burkholderiales; family Casimicrobiaceae; genus JACPUX01. The sequence continues at coordinate 13,636 of CAZFEK010000058.1, read as the reverse complement.
GTCGAGCACGTTGGCCGCCAGATCATAAGGCACCTGAACGTAGTCCAGCTCCTTGCCGTTGAAGGCCAAAAGACGCGACTGGGCTTCCTCGATGATGTTCACTTCCACCCGGCCGATGGCGGGCAGCGTCTTGCCTTTCATCGCCTGGACCACGCGGGCGTCATTGGGGTCGTCGCTATGCGGAAATACTTCCCGCCGAAAACCCGGGTTGGCGGTGAGTACGATTTTGCTCGCGCGGCGCCACTGCGCCAGCTGATAGGGACCGGTGCCCACCGGATGGGCGTTGAATTCGTCGCCGTAGTGTTCCACCACTTCGCGTGCCACCGCGGCCATGGCCGGGTGGGTCATGTAGTTGAGCAGGTTGTAATAAGGCTCCTTGAGTTTGACGCGCAGGGTGTAACGGTCCAGCGCCTGCAAACCTTCCATGGAGGCATCGTAGTCGAGGCGCCCGCCGCTCTGCCCGGCGGCCTTCACCAAAGGTTCGGCGCCAAGCACGCGCCCGTCGAGCATCCAGAGGTAAGGCGAGCGCACCTTGGGGTCGAGGATGCGTTTGAGGCTGTAGATGAAATCCTGCGCCGTCAGCTCACGCGGCTTGCCTTTGAAGGCGGCGTCGGGCGTGAAATAGATGCCCTTCTTCACCCGGATGGTGAACACTGTGCCACCCTCGGTGATTTCGGGCATGGCCTCGGCGACTCCGGGAACAATTCTGTAGGGGCGAGCCAGGTAGTCGACGACGTAGAGGGTGTCGAAGATATTGCGCGCCAGCGTGGCGGAGTAGAGGTCGCTGGTGGCCTGCGGGTCAAAGCCGCTCTCGGCAATAGGAAACACCACCCGCAACACCTTGTCGGGATCGGCCGCCCACACCCCGCCCGTGGCGCAACCCAGCGCCACGAGCACCATGCCCACAAGGCCGCGCATCAAAGCAACTTTTCGATGGCCTGAGCGATGTCGGCGGGTTCGGTGTTGGGCGCGAAGCGCTCGATCACATTGCCCTGGCGATCGACCAGAAACTTGGTGAAGTTCCATTTGATCGCCTTGGTGTTCAGCAAGCCCGGCTTGGCTTCGCTCAGGTATTTGTAGAGCGGGTGGGCGTTTTCGCCGTTGACCTCGACTTTGTCGAACATCGGGAAATTGACCCCGAAGTTGAGCTCGCAGAAAGAGGCGATTTCGTCGTTGCTCCCGGGCTCCTGGGCACCGAACTGGTTGCAGGGAAAACCCAGCACTTCCAGGCCGCGCACGTGATACTTGTCGTAGAGTTCCTGCAAGCCCTTGTACTGCGGCGTGAAACCGCATTTGCTGGCGGTGTTGACGATGAGCATGACCTTGTCCTGGTATTCGCCCAGGGCGTGTTCCTGCTGCTTGATGTCCTTGACTTTGATGTCGTAGATCGGGGCGCTCATTTTGTACCTTCCCCCCATCCCCCTTCCCGCGGCAGGGGGTGATTGCAGTTCGCGGGCCGGGCCCGCTCCGGTTGGTGATTTGCGCGCCCTTCGGGCGGCCGTGCGTGCGCGCTCATGTTGTGCCTCCAGCGGTGGAAAGCGCCTATGGTATAACTGCGCCCATGAAAGTGAAAGACAAGTTCTACCGCACCCTCTGGCCGGAATATGACCGCGGCGCGGTGGCCATCATCGACCAGACCGCACTGCCCTACCAGCTTGTTTTCCGCGAGCTGGAAACCGTGGCCGCCGCGGCTGACGCCATCGTCACCATGCGCGTGCGCGGGGCGCCCCTGATCGGTGTAACCGCGGCCTACGGCCTCGCCCTGGCGATGGCGCAAGATGATAGCGACCAAGCGCTCGAGGCGGCTCTGGCTTTACTGGCGCGCACCCGCCCAACGGCGGTGAATCTGGCTTGGGCGCTGGCGCGCATGTACAAGCTGCTCGCCCCCTTGCCGCCCCTGGAGCGCTGCGAGGCGGCCTGGCGGGAAGCGGCCGCGATGGCCGACGAAGACGTGGCCACCAATCAGGCCATAGGCCGCCACGGTCTCGCCCTCCTGCGCGAAAAGCAGCGCGCCACCGGTCGGCCGCTGCGCATCCTCACCCATTGCAATGCCGGGTGGCTGGCCACCATCGATTGGGGCACCGCTTTGGCGCCGATTTTTTTGGCGCATGATGCGGGCCTTCCCTTGCACATTTGGGTCGACGAAACCCGCCCGCGCAACCAGGGCTTACTCACCGCCTGGGAACTGGCGGGGCATGGCGTGCCCCACACCGTGATCGCCGACAATGCCGGCGGACACCTGATGCAGCGAGGCGAAGTCGATCTGGTGCTGGTGGGCGCCGACCGCGTGAGCCGCGCGGGCGACGTGTGCAACAAGATCGGCACCTACCTCAAAGCGCTCGCGGCGCAAGCGCACCATGTTCCCTTCTATGCGGCGCTGCCTTCGTCCACCATCGATTGGCGCGTCGCCGATGCGCTCAAAGAAATTCCCATCGAGGAGCGCTCCGGCGAAGAAATGAAGAGCCTCCATGCCCGCCTCGATGACGGACGCATCGCCCGGGTGCAAATTCTGGGGCCGGAAACCGCGGTGGCCAATCCGGCCTTCGATGTCACGCCCGCGGCGCTGGTCACCGGCATCATTACCGAACGCGGCATCAGCGCGCCGCAGGAACTGGCAAGCCAATATCCGGAGTGGGCATGAACGAAACGCAACTGCGCGCCGCCATCGTCGCCACCGCACAACAGCTCAATCCGCTGGGCATCAACCACGGCAAGGCGGGCAATGTGAGCGCCCGCTGGGGTGAGGGCTTTTTGGTCACCCCCTCGGGTCTGCCCTACGAGCGCACCACCCCCGACGATCTGGTGTATGTCGATGCCGCGGGCAAGAGCGCCGGGCCACGCCGGCCCTCTTCGGAATGGCGCTTTCATCGCGATATCTACGTGCAACGTGCCGATGCGCAGGCCGTGGTGCATGTGCATGCGCCTTTTGCCACCACGTTGGCCTGTCTGCGCCGCGGCATTCCGCCGCTGCATTACATGATCGCCCTGGCCGGAGGCACCGATATTCGTTGTTCCGCCTACGCCACCTTCGGCACGCAGGCGCTTTCCGATGCCGCCCTCGTCGCGCTGGAAGGGCGCCGCGCCTGCCTCTTGGCCAACCATGGCATGATCGCCCTGGGTGCCTCGCTGGATGCGGCTTTGGCCCTGGCCGTGGAAGTGGAGCATTTGGCGCGCTTGTATTGGCAAGCTTTGCAGGTCGGTGCCCCGGTGTTGCTCACCGAAACAGAAATGGCCGAGGCGCAGGCGCAGTTTCAGCACTACCGCCCGGCCACTTGAAATGGTACAAAAGCAACAAATTTCCTGGGGGAAATCGATGAACCATGTCCGTCATCTCAGCATAACCGCCGCGTGGCTCGCGGGCCTCTTGAGCTTTGCCGCCTGGGGCCACTCCGACGATGGCTTCGACGAACGAGCCAAGGGCTCCGGAACGCCCGCCGTGGTCTTCGCGCGCTTCACACCCTCGATCTTGCGCTTTGATCGGACCACGCCTTTCACCCTCACCGCCAAGATCGGCAACGGCGTTGCCGACCGCGTGGTCCTCACCCAAGAAAACGGCAGCGAAACGGCGATGCGTGACGACGGCACCCAAGGCGATGCGGTCGCGGGGGATGGCGTGTACACCGTGCAGCTTCCGGCTGCGCTGGCGGTTTCCGGCTTGCAAGCCGATGACGTGTACCGCAAGTTCATCGGCTATATCGACGCTTATGTCGGCACGTCGCGGGCCTCGCGCTACAACACTTTCGCGTCGATCTGGGGCGCGGAAATGGGCGTAGTAAACGTCGTGACGGCCAGCGCCACGGCACACTATTCGAACTATGTCTTGAACATCGTCGACCCAACAAGCTTTGCCGCCGGTCCCGGAGATTTCCAGCCCGTGGTGAGCAAGCTCTACCAGGTGCTGCCCGACCAATTCGATTTCGTCGATGTCGTATTCGACGGCATACACGTCGGCAATCGTTATCACTTCGCCGTGCGCAACGATGTCTCCGGCCTGGGTATGGCGATCTCCAATAGCGGTTCGCAATACGGCAGTGCCAGCCGCCTGAAAGGCATCAGCGCCTTTCCGGTGAACAATATCTTCGACACCGTGGATCCGGGCCACTCGCACGAAATCGGCCACCAGTGGATCAACTTTCTGAAGCAGGCGCAGCTTGCCACCGGCAAACCGCATTGGCCCTATTCCACGCTCGCCTCGGGCACCATGGGTTTTTCCATCCCCGGCAGCCTTGCCGGAGGTGAGTATCGCTGCGTGCTCACTCCCGTGGACGGCGGCCTGCAAGCACTAGTACGAACCCAACCCAAGGTTTTCAAAGATCTCGACCTCTACCTCATGGGCCTGTTGCCCGCCAACCAGGTCGCCACCCATTATGTATTCAAAGACCAGGTGGCCGCAGCCTCGACCTCTTGTATGGGCACCCTGCCCTACAGCCTTTTCAACGCCATCAGTATCAACGACATCATCGCCAGCGATGGCCCGCGCAGCCCGGCCTACCCCAACGCGCAAAAAGATTTCAAAGTGGCGGTGCTGGTGGTGAGCGACGCCAAGCTGTCGCCCGAAGCCATGGCGCACTACCACTGGTTTGCCAAGCGCGCCGAGGCGACCGAATTGGTGGCCACACACCTTGGCTTCACCAAAGAAAGCAGCGCGCCCTGGTACCTGCAAACCGGTCAGCGCAGCACCCTGAACTCGCGCTTGCGAGATGGCGCCGGCGCGGGCACTTTCGTCACCGTCTTCGAATTTTTCGCGCCCAGCCTCAACCACTATTTCCGCACCGCCAACGCCGACGAAGCGGCCTGGCTTTCCGCCAACCCCAGCCTCGGCTGGAACCCGACGGGCAAGAATTTCAAGGCCTATGCGCGGCACGATCACCCCTCCACTGTCAAGCCGGTGTGCCGCTTCTATGGCTCGGTGTCGCCCGGACCGAACAGCCATTTCTTCACCGCCGACGCCGGCGAGTGCGCCTGGCTCAAACAAATCCAGGCGCAAACCCCTGCCGGGCAACCCCGCTGGAATTACGAAGAAATCGCCTTCGCCATCGATGTCCACGCCAACGGCAGTTGCCCCGCCAGCGCCCCCGTGCCGATCTACCGCGTCTACAACAACCGCGCCGCGCAGAACGATTCCAACCACCGCTACGCCACCGACACCACGGTTTACCAGCAGATGATCGGGCAAGGGTGGAAAGGCGAGGGCGTGGTGATGTGTGCGCCGAGTTGAGGTGGGGTGGGGTGGCGGAAAGGCGGTCATTTTGGTCGTTCTGGACACTCTTTGCACCAGACCCCTACATCCTTGCACAGAGCACAGAGCAATCACTGACTGACTTCTCGAATGCTCAGTTCATGTAACTCGTCGCCAGCACGATAAACCTCGGTTAATCGGCAGTTGGGGAAGTCTTTCGCAATCGCGGCGAGGTCGCCCCGCTCCGCTACCGAGGTGCGAAGTCCGAAGCAAACTTGTTTTAACCAACCCCGATCGAATTCGACCAGGCCAGGCCCAAAGTCAATAATGCGAGCCTCGTTTTCGTAACGCCATTGCCTTGCTTTGGTCGTTAGGTAGGCTTGGACAACCGGGCTCAGTCTTTCTTCGAAGTCCTTTCCAGTCAGTGCCGCGAGCCCGTCGGGAGACAGGTCTAGCGCACGAAGCGCGTCGAGAAGCGAATCGGGACTGTAGCTGACGCTGGCTTGACCGACCCGCTTGCTCACAAACGCCATCGGAAGCTCGAATGTCAGGCAAATTCCCGAATGGTTCCCAGCATAATGCGCCCACAATAGATTCGCGTCGCCGCCACAGAGAGATCCACAGTAGAGGCAAAACAGTCCGGCCCCACTCGCTCTCTCCTCGATGGTATTTGCAATACCAGAGAACCGGCGCCATAGCGTTTCCAACTCCTCGGCGCTGACTGCCGTGCCGCGCCTCGCGATTCGAAACGCGCGGCGAAGGTCGATTTGGCAGTCCCAAGGATCATTCAGCTGCGATGGTTTTGCAAAGTAGAACTTGCTCGTTGCGAGACTCCGCCAGCAATTTGCGTCAAGGGCTCTGAACTTGTGGCCCACAAAAGCCGCGTTACCTTGATGCTCAGTAGGAATGCCTGTCGGACACATCGCTTTCCTCGGCGCGGAATCTACCTCGCAGATTATACGGCCGGGAGTCGCCCCGGTTAACGAAGTTCAATTGGCCGGCCTGACTGCCAACCTCTTGCCTGCGCCGGGCCAGTACGTCGCCCTTGCCGTCGGTGCACGTTTGTGCATATACTCCCCCATGGATTACGAGTGGGACCCAGTCAAGAATCGCTCAAACCTCGCCAAACACGGTGTGGACTTCGCCGACGCCGTGGCCGTGTTTGAGGATGACTTGGCGCTCACTCAGCCCGACACCACCGCGGAGGGCGAGCAACGATTCATCACGCTTGGTGTGGATGGTTTCGGTCGCCTTCTGGTGGTTGCTTTTACCGAGCGTCAGCCCGTGATCCGCATCATCTCGGCAAGGCTTGCCACGAAGCAGGAGCGAAAGGCATATGAAAGCTGAATATGATTTCTCCAAGGCCAAGCGCGGCGCGGTCGTTCCGCCGCCCCCTGGCAAAACGCGCATCACCATTCGACTGGATACGGAAATCATCGAGTGGTTTCGCGCCCAAGTTGACAGCGCGGCCGGTGGAAACTATCAGAGTCTGATTAACGATGCGCTCAAGTCCCACATTCAAGGTCGGGGATTGGAAAAGACCCTGCGCCGCCTCATTCGGGAAGAGTTGAAGCGCGTTGCTTGACATGCACCTCTGCCATCTCAGTGCCGGCAATGCGGGTCAGAAATATGGCGCCCTCTTGCAACGTCGTCCATTTCCATGCAGCATGTTTATCCCAGCCATTTGGTCCATGAAACCGAACGAAACTTTTTGGCTCGGGCCTGCTTTCAAACTGTGTCCTTTGCTCTCGCGGAGGCCTCATGCGTGCGCTGATATTTTTTCTCGGTGTCATTCCACTTGTCGCCACGGCCCAGATTGTTTCCGAACGCGTCAACGACACGGGCATCGACTTTTGCCGCGACCATAGCACCGGCACCGACACCCCCGTTACGGCCACTACCACTTGCACCGCCGCCCAAGGCGGGCAAGACGCCCGTTTTGGCCGCGACCCGGCGGCGCAACGCGGCGCGCTCGCCAAAGTGGGCGGCGGCTCCAAGGGCTTCGATTTCACCAAGATCGCCAATGACGGCAGCACGCTGCCCGCCAGCGCCGCCTTGGGCAGCGGCGCCACCGACTGGGCCTGCACCTACGACAACACCACAGGCCTGATGTGGGAGGTAAAAACCACCAGCGGCTTGCGCAGCCAAAGCCATACCTACTCTTGGTACGACAGCGTCCATAACTACGGCGGCTATGCTGGCATCGCCAGCGGCGGCCGGTGCCTGACCGCCGGTCGTTGCGATACCGAGAAATACGTTGCCGACGTCAACGCGACCAATCTTTGTGACCACAGCGACTGGCGTATGCCAACCATCCACGAACTCTTCAATCTGGCGGATCGTGGTATCCCCATCCCCGGGCCGATGATCGATCTCACCTATTTTCCAAATACACCGACAGCGTACTGGTGGTCCGGCACTCCCCTTGCGCATGATTCACGTCTCGCGTGGAGCGTGAATTTCGCCGACGGCACTAGCTACTGGACCGAAGGTGTATTCTTTGTTCGCCTCGTGCGCGCCCGAAATTGATGGCTTATTCTCGATCCGAGCAGATCTTGAGCGCGCCAGCCAAAGCACAACCCCTGAGCGAGGGCTCGCTTGTTCTAATGGCTATTGACCTAGCGGTGTACCTGCGCCAGCCTCAGCTTCCACACACGGCCTTCAGCAAAGAGCCGCATCGGATTGTCGCCGAGACAAATCGAGGGACCGGATTTGGCGAAATCGTGAAAGGACAAATGTCATGACGCGGTCAATCTCTTGCATGACCTTCGCTTTGGCGACGATATTTTGCTCCACTCTCGCGTCAGCTCAGGCTTGCCCGGTAGGCTACCCGCGCTCGGCACCCAGCAGTGACTTCGCTGACGCCGGCGGTGGCACGGTAAAACACCTCCCCACTGGGCTCATCTGGAAGCGATGTGCCGAGGGCCAGGTTTGGGACGATTGGAACGGCGGCACTTGCGAGGGGTGGCCGGCAAGCTATACCTGGCAGCAGACCTTCCAGCGGGCCGAGGCGGTCAATGCAGGCGCGGCGGGTACCTGGAATGCGGGACAAAGCGACTGGCGGATACCGAACGTCAACGAATTGAAGTCCATTGTCGAGTCCGGTTGTTACGGCCCCGCCATCAACGCTGCAGAGTTTCCTCAAACACCTGGGTCGCAGCAGTCTTATTTCTGGTCGAGTTCTCCCCAGACTGGCAAACCAGACAACGCGTGGTTCGTGCATTTCTCAGCCGGTGTTGATCTATGGCTTTCACGCGCCAATACCTACTTTGTTCGCCTCGTGCGCGGCGGACAATACCTCGACGATTTCGACGGCACAAGCGGAACGATTCCCGCATGGGAGTTCTTCAATACGAATTTGAACCACTATTTTGTTACCGCGGGCCTGGCAGAGGCTCAGGGGATAGACAGCGGGTCTGCCGGTCCGGGCTGGGCGCGGACCGGATCGAGTTTTCGCGTATACCCTCAGACGACGAGCACCGGAGTAGCGGTCTGCCGCTTTTATGGAACACCGGGCCGCGGACCGAACTCTCACTTCTACACCGCCAATGCGGGTGAATGCGAGTGGGTGAAGACGGACCCTGGATGGACCTTCGAGGGATTGGCCTTCAACACGGTGGTGCCAAGTAGTGGCAGTTGTCCCAGCGGGTTTGCACCGGTCTATCGCGCCTACAACAACCGCTGGGCGCAAAACGACTCAAACCACCGGTTCACGACGAGCGCAACGATCTACCAGCAGATGATCGCCAGCGGTTGGGCCGGAGAAGGAGTCGTGATGTGCTCGCCGAGCGCTTCTGCGCCAACGAACAACTGATGAGACTCTGGAAGCTGGGAGGAAGAAGGGGCAGCGCGAACGAGACTCACACGGCCCGGGGTTAGATATCTTCTGACACCCGCCCGCCCTTTGCATCTGACCGGCAAGCGGCTCACCGAGCCCTGAATTGGCTTCTCGCGGCCGGGACGCCAGAGTCAATCTTCGATGCACCGAATCGTGACGAAATCGGTTCTTTGCCCTCATCAGCCCGGCGCGCCCGGCGCTTGCGCGTCTGGTCGAGCGCCTTGAAGCACACAACAGACGTGTTTAGTCTCCCGGCGATAGATTCAACCGACTCCAAACGCTGGCTTGCGAAGCAGGGTGCGACTATCGAGTCAGGAAGAGGCTCGCATTTGGAAGTCTTTCTCCACGCCCAACAGTCGGTTTTACCTATGCCTGCCGTTGATCCCAAGATGGGCACCATCGAAGCCATCAAGAAGCAGTTAGCTTTGAAGTGAAAGTGAGTCATGTTCGAATATTCGGTGGTGCTTGAGGCGCGGCCGGAAGACGGGTTTGTAGTGAGCTTCCCTGACCTGCCCAACCCTGGAATGTGCCAAGCTCGGCGTCTACCAGGCCATGGTTGAGCAAGGGGTCGAGAAAGTGGAACTGGTGTGCAGGCTGGGGTGGCATCCATTGGCGGTGGACCGACTCGTCGACTTGAAACACGCCTCGCGACTCGATCAACTTGAATCGGCGGCGCGCGGCTTGGGCCGGGATCTGGAAGTGCGAGTGGCATAGGTTCTCGGCCGGTCTTGCTCGTGGGGCGGTTCTTTCGGCTCCAGGAGCCGAGGCGCGAGAAGAATTGATTGCCCCAGATACCGAAGCCAAAGCATTTCGCCTGGGTTTCTGCGCGCCCCAGAAGCGGGAACAAACACGCCATGCCACAAATTCGCGAATACCTTGATACCACCGACCGCGCGCAGCTCGTAGACCTCTGGCGCACCGTCTTCGGCTACGAAACCGCCCACAACGACCCCGCTCTCGCCATCGCCAAGAAGCTCGAAGCGGACGATCACCTGCTCTTCGTCGCGAAACTGGATGGCCGCGTGATCGGCAGCGCCATGGCGGGTTACGACGGGCATCGCGGTTGGTTGTACGCGGTGGCGGTACACCCCGAGCACCGGCGCACCGGGCTTGGCTCGCGTCTCGTGCGCCACGCCGAGCGCGCGCTGGCTGCGGCCGGCTGCCTGAAGATCAACCTCCAGCTACTCGCTGCGAACGAAGCGACGGCTGCTTTCTATCAAGCCATGGGTTACGTCATCGAGGCGCGCGTCAGCATGGGCAAGGTGCTTCACGAAAACCTGCCCTCACCCAACGCGAACCCGGTCGGTGGTCCGCAGGATGCCGCAGGGCAGACCGTTACGGCACCGCCAAAGCAACAATGCCCGTAGAAATTTCGCTCCGCCCCGCCACCGCGAATGACTTCGCTTTCGCGTTCGAAGCCAAGCGTCTGGCCCTGGGGCCGCACATCCTCGCGCGCTGGCCTTGGGACGAAGTCTTCCAACTGGATTTACACCGTAAGCGATGGCAGGAGCGCCCATGGTCCATCATCGAGGGCGAGGGAACACCGATCGGCACGCTGTCAGCGGCGGAGTACCCACATCACTTTCGCTTCGGAGAATTCTATTTGCTGCCTAAGCACCAGGGCCAGGGCATCGGTTCCGAGTTGCTTCGCCGGGTTCTTGCCCGCGCCGATGCGGCGTCGCTTCCGGTGAAGCTGGAACATCTGAAATGGAACCCGGTCGGGTCTTTGTACCGGCGGCACGGGTTCAGGGTGGTTTCGGAAAATGAGACCCATTACTTCATGGTGCGCGAACCGAATGCGCGCTAAGAACACATGCTTCCAGGGTTCCGAATTGCCCGGGCTGTCCGCTGGCCTGAAGAATGGCTCGCAGCGCAGCGCGTTCATTCGCTTCACAATGCGCTTGCCTTGCTACTGCGAAGGAAGTTCGTCTTCCCATGCGTCCAGCGCGGGGATCGGTCGCGCATCTGCGCCCCTCCGGTTTTGGCGACATGAGCTGTGAGGAACTTGCGTTTCGTCCTGCGCTCGCTTCCGACGCCAGAGCCATTGCCGCACTATGGCGAGAGTCCCGGGCTTCGGCCAATCCGGAGAAGACTCGCCTCGAGCCCTGACAGCACTGGCTGGGGCGAGTGGAACCCGAATTCGCCTCCCCAAAGGCGTGCACCGTGGTGATCGCCGGCAACGAGGTGATTGGGTTCTTTGTGGTCTCCCATTCTTGCCGCTACCTGCACCAGCTTCATATTGCGCCGGCGATGCAGAAGAAGGGCGTCGGAACTTTGGTTCTCAAACACCTTCAAGCGATCTTCGCCAAGGGCTTCACCTTGCACGTCGGCGTATCCAAGGTGAGCGCCCAGCGGTTCTATCAACGCCATGGCTTGCAGCCGGGAGAGGAGTCCCCTAATCCGATGTCGGGTCGTCCGCGAATCGAATATGTGTTTCCCGGATTTCGGCTGGAATCAAACACCAACCCAGGGGCAGAGCGCGCAGGGTAGCGAACGACTCTCCGTAAGTTTAGCGATCCTCCGTACCCGCAGCGCGCCGGCTGGGGTGGCATCCGCCGCAGGTGGACCGGCTCTTCGACTTGAAACACGCCTCGCGACTCGATCAACTCGAATCAGCGGCGCGCGCCTTGGGCCTGCATCTGGAAGTGCGAGTGGCCCAGGCCCTTTCACGGCACAACTCGCGGAGCGTTGAGATTTTTTTGGATTCGCCGGTTCGACAAGCGAGTTGCGGACTTCGGTATGATCGTGAGAGTTGGGAACCTGAGAACCGTGACGCGCGATGTCCTTTTACCGGCTACGGCGAAGGGTTACTTCCGCCACGCTTGATAGACGAAGATTTCTCAGCGATCGGAGGCACCGCCATCGCCGCTGCCGCCAAGCAGCGCCATTCGAAAGGAGTCACCCCATGATCCCCGCGGGCCAGTTCATTTTGCGACCCTATCAACACTCCGATGCCGCCCAGATGAGTGCGGCGGTGCGCGAATCCATGGAAACCGTGGGACGCTGGATGACCTGGGCCAAGCCCGACTTCAGCGACTACGACGCCGCCTGTTGGTTCGACCACTGTAGCCAGTCGCGCGCCGCGGGCACGGCTCACGAGTTCGGCATTTTCACCCAGGGCGGCGAATTCGTCGGCGGCTGCGGACTCAATCAGTTCTCGACCCTCAACAAGTTCTGCAACCTCGGTTACTGGGTGCGACAGTCGCGGCAGAGAATGGGTGCGGCGACGGCTGCTGTCCTTGCGCTTCGCGACCTTGGCTTGCACAGGCTCGGGCTCGCCCGCGTGGAAATTGTCGTCGCCGAGAGCAACCTCGCCAGCATCGGCGTGGCGCGCAAGTCCGGTGCCACGCACGAATGCCTCGCCCAATGTCGCCTGCAAATCCACGGCAAGGCGGTGGCGGCGCATGTGTTCTCGTTTACGCGCGAAGCGAAGGTCTAGCGACCCTGGCGGCAGTGAAAGGAATAGTTCGAGGGGCGGGCTTGCCCGCAGAGGTATGGGCCATCCCCAGGTTTTCGGTCGTGGCAATCTGCGCTACTTCCAAGGAGTCTATCTTGGCGTCGCGGATTCCCGCGATGCGCGCTTTGCGCCATAATGCGCCAGGAGTCTGCCATGCCCAATCCTCTGGACCAGCACCGCGGTCAACTCGCTGACCTATGCCGCGCCGCCAATGTGACGCGGCTCGATTTGTTCGGGTCAGCAGCACGTGGGGAGTTCGATGCCGCACGTAGCGACCTTGACTTCTTGGTCGAGTTCGCGGACCTGCCTCCAGTCGCACTGGCGCGCACGTATCTCGCGCTGAAGGAACAACTCGAAGATCTCTTCGGCTGCCCGGTCGACCTTTTGACCACCACAGGGCTTGAGAATCCCTATTTGCGGCGGCGCGTCGAACACGAGCGACAGACGGTGTATGCAAGGTAACTCGTACAAATTGCTTTGGGATGCGGTTCAAGCCGCCGAAAGGGTTCGGCGCTTTGTCCACGAGAAGTCATTTGACGACTATGCCGCTGACGAACTGCTCCGTTCCGCGGTGGAGCGGCAATTCGAAATTCTTGGCGAAGCCCTGGCCCGTCTGAGGCAGAATGATCCGCAGACTGCTCTGGGCATCGCCGAACTGCCGCGCGTCGTCGGTTTCAGAAACGTGTTGATTCACGCTTACGCAACGGTCGACCATCGCATCGTTTGGGGCATCGTCGAAGGAGATTTGATGCCTCTCCTCGGGACGCTGCAGCGCCTCCTCGCCCAGGAATAGCGTCTGGGCCTGCGGTTCTTTTTGGTGCCGAGAGAGGGACAAGACGCCCGCGTAGCGGGCTTCTTGCGGCGTAGACTCATATGGGCCCAGCCCATGTGAGGTCGGAGCCACTCGAACCCGGGGATTCAAGCGCCAAGGGATGCCTGGGCTGAAGGACTGGTGCCGAGAGAGGGACTCGAACCCTCACAGTGTTACCACCGGCGGATTTTGAGTCCGCTGCGTCTACCGATTCCGCCATCTCGGCTATGAGAGGCTTCTACATTTTAGCAGGGCGGCGGATTTTGGCTCCGGCCGCTCACTTCGTTCGCTTAACTCGCCCTTCGGGCGGTTAGCCTTCGCCGCAACAAGCCGCTTCGCAGCGTGTTGTGA
>CAZFEK010000057.1:4539-22490 GCA_964517465.1 uncultured Alcaligenaceae bacterium | reverse complement strand
AGAGTATCGAGGGGTAGGTCTACCGGGGCAAGGTGGGACGGCTGGACGCTTACGGACAAACTTCCGATCGGATCCAACAATCAGTATTGCGAAGGCGCCAAAACATGGTGTCCTGGAGCGATATATGCCCGTCGCGGATGAAAACGACCTCAGTAAATATGACTATCTCTACATTCCCGAAAAGGACTATGTCGGGGAAGACAATTTTCAGTTTGATGTCGCGGTAGATGGGAAGACCTTGCGGGTTTATTACCAGGTGAAGGTCTTTGGCGAAGATGAGAACTTCAATTACGTTGGGTTCTGTAATTGGGAAAGATACTACTGGAAAATCTCCTCAACCCCCCAAGCTCTAAACCTCGCTTCACTCCAGTCGGAGACCGCCCTAAGCACCCTCCTCGCCCGCGCCGCCCAGTCGCTGACGGGGGTCGCTGACCTCCCTGCCGCCACCCTGGCCCAAACCACCGGCGAAGGCGCCGAGGCCACCAACACCCTCGACGCCACCGCCGCCGCGCATTCGCCCGATCAGAGACTTGCTGTATCGAGAGTTGCTTCAGCGGACTCGGGTTCGAAGTCCTCCCCAAGCAAAGTTAAAGCACCGAAGGTACTCGGGGTCTGCTTAGTCGCGACAGTTCGCGACGACTATGAGCAGGACCGTTTCGACTTGCTCCCAGTGTCGCATGCAAACACATATTTTGCTCCGAGAAAGAGCCTGACGATTCACGATGAGACGGCGAGAATCACTGTGGTTCAAGGGCCGAAACACGGTGAGATCGAACTGGGACGGACTTCGAGCGCCAATGCGGAGTACCTTCCTGCAAGAGGCTATATGGGCAAGGGTTCCTTCGGCATAAGACACTTCAAGGATCGCTTTACCTTGCGCGTGGAAGGCAACGGGAACGTCGTAAGCTTACGTTACTTTGTGCTGGTTACCGCCGAAAGCGGGTGGACGGTTGGGCAAATGGGGCGTGACGTTAAGGAATGCAAAAATGTCGATCCAGAATTGGGAGTCTTCAAGATTTCCGGGGTCGATACGCCACCCGACGACGGAGCAAAGGCTGCGTTGGAAACCGGCACAAGGCTGAGGCTGTCAGCGGAAACCCAGACTTGACACGCCTTCCGGGTCAATTGGCAATTGAAATCTGACGCAACATTGCTGCCAGGGGCAGGCCCCAAAGCGCGCCGGCCCGGTGCGCGGAGAGCGTCAACCCGCTACCCGCATCCGCCAGCCACGGCCGGCGAGGATTTGAAGCTTAGAAGGGAGAACCTTGAAATGTTCATCTATGACCCGCCCGATCCCGGTCACGCTGCGGCACAGATCGTGATCGCCGCGAAGGCGGATGCGTCATCCAAAGTGCCCCATGTGCTTGCCATCTGCAATACGGTCTTTGTGCGTCCCGATTGGGAGGAGAACAGCGTCAGCGTACATTTTGATATCGACGCAGCGGGTTACCTCGCCATCAAGAAGATCAAGTTCGAGTTCAAGAAACCCAGGGTCAGATGAGCCCGGTCCCTTTTTGCCTGGGGCGGAGGACACCCGCAAGATCGCCGCAGGACTGGCCTAGTTCGGCGCGCAAAAGACAGGCCCTTCGAGAGTCCAGCCCTTGCGCGCCATTTCTTCCATGATCAGGGATGAGGTGGAATAGCGATGGTTGGCGTCGTTACTGATCCATACCCCGTTGCGGATTTCAAAGCCGTTGTTGTAGGCCCGATAGACCGGGCTCTGACCGGCAGGGCAGGTGTCACCCGCCAGCAAGGGGAAAACCGCGAGACGCGTGCCCTCGTAAATCCATCCCCGGTCAGTGCCATAGATATTGCGGCACTCCTCGCCGACGAAGGTGTAGAAATGCGAGTTCGGTCCCGCTCGCCCGTTGGGGGAGTGGCCTGCCGGCTTGGGGCTTCCATAGAAGCGGCAAATGTCCCGGGCATCGCCGGGCGCATCGAGCATCGTGGCAAAGGTGCGGAAACTCTGCCCGGTGCGCGACCAGCCGGGGCCTGCACCTCCCGTTTCGACATAGTTGATTTCTTCTTCGTCGGCGGTCATGAAATAGTGATTGAGCGTGGCGTTGTAGTACTCGACCGCCGGAACGGTGTTGCCGCTCGGCCCCGCAACCGAGGCGTCGTAGCGCAAAACCTTCAGGGCATCATAGTTGATCGCGGCCAGATTGCCGTTTCCCAGCGCGTAAATGACCCAAGCGCGGTAGCTTGGGGGAGCAAGAAAGAACTTCTCCGCCCCGCGCAATCCGAAGCGGGTGTCGATCTGCCCGTCGGTGGAGAACCGGAGCACCCGGGAGTCGCCCGAGTCGAACATGTGATAGTTGGTGGTCCGGTAAAGCTTGGCAATCAGGATCAAGCCGCCATCGCCGGCGCCAAGCATTTGCGCAAACAAGGCGCCGGAGTCACTTGCCGGCGGCCAGGACTTAACCAAGCGCGAGACCACAGCGCCCCGGTTGTCGATGCGCACGATGGGCGTCGCCTCGAAAACACTGCGCCCGTCCACCCCAGAGCTGGTTTTGGTCTGTAGCAGCCATAGACCACCGTCCGGCGTGAGACTCGAATACATGCGCCGGCCATAGGTATTTGCTCCGAAGCCCTGGGGGCCGAGATCGAGCGTGCCGCCGCTACCAAAACCCGTGTCCCAGACACCTTGGGGAGAAATCCTGCGCAGGGTTGCGTTCTCGAACACCATGATGATGCCGCCCGTGGCATCGCGATGAATGCGGTCGACACGGGGCACGTTCTGCCCAAAATCGATCTCCCATATCACTTGCGGCCGATAGTTCGTGCCGGAGACCATGCTGTCATCCCAGCGAAGCTGCGCCATGTGCGTGGTGTAGTGCGCGGTATCCGGGCCCACGGCGAAGCTGACGAAAAGGTTTGCGCTGCCATCGGGCGCGGTCACCAGATCAAACGCACTGAAGCGACCATGGCCCGATGTCGGAATGAACGGCGTCATCCGCGCCCGGATCGAGGCAAGATCGAGGCGCCTCGTCGGCTGCCCGCCGAGAACCGCATCGGCATAGAACTCCATCGGCTCGAGTTCGCTCGGGCCGGCGTACCGAACGATCCAGCGTTGGCCGGAGGCATTGGCATTGCTTGTCAACACTCCGCTGATAGCGGTAACCGGGAGTGCCGGCACGGTGCCGGCGGCAAGCCGGGGCTGCGGCGCGGTCTGGTCCAGCTCGATCCGCTGCCAGACCAATCGACCATCTGCTTGCCGCCCGCTGCGCTGAACGTTGCCCAAGCCGATGTCCGCCCGCTCGAATTCGACATCCAGGGCCATCCCCGGAAGCGTCGCCAGAGAAGCCGGCAAGAGGCTCGGAGCAGCCTGCGTAGCCAGCATTGAAAGCGAGCCTTCGCGCACCCTAGTACGCACGGTAACGGCGAGGGTAGCGCCTCCGGAGGCCAGCGCGATCGAATACGGCACCTCTGGCAGGGTATAGGGCCCGTGACCCGAGAAGGTCGTGGTATCCCACTGGCCGTTTTGCCATCGGCCCACCCGTGTTCCATCGAAGACCCAGAGCCGGCTCGAGGCATCCTTGAAACTAGCCGGTTGCGCCAGTACCCGCCCCGGCGCTCCCGGGGGGCCGAGCAGCCTGCCATCGGCCTCGTAGCGGTCTCCAGGACTGACATTCCCTAAGTTCCCCCAGACGAAAGTATCGTCGGCAGCCACTGCCGGCAAGGGAACCACCGACGGCGGGAGGGCGGCATCTCCCGTGACGATCAATGCCTCGGGGCGGCTTGCCGCAAAAGCGCGGTCGATCGCGACATTGCCATCGATGCGCGTAAGCACATACCCGCGGGTAGTGCGATGCTTCACCAGCACGCCATCCCCGTGGGCGACCAGACCGATGGGTGACATGAATTCGCTCTGCGTCGGCGCCTGCCAGGTCGCGGGCAAGGCATCGAACAGATTCGCGCGCGCACTGCTCAATCCCCCCTGCTCGATGCGCAAGACCACTCCCTCGTAAGCACCTGCCGGAGATCGGCGCCGAGCCAGCAACCAGAGCTTGCCATCTCGCGTTTCAGCAAAAATGTTGTAGGCGCGCGAATCTTCGAAACTGGCCGGCCCGGCCAGTTCCGGGCAGTTCGGCGCAATATCCGAAACGCCGCAGGTAAGCAGAAATTCACGCCGGCCAGCCGCGCCGAAGCTGGCATCGCCAAGGCCTTGGGCATCGAGGCGAAACAGCAGGAAATGGCGCGTGTCGCTCGCGTCGGTGAGAAGCAACCAATAGCTCGAGTTTCCCGTCAGGAGCTGGCCAAATCGCAGGCTCGAAGCCACGGCTTCGCGAAAGCAGCCGCCGGTGCCGAAGCTGCCGTCGATTTGCCCATCGCCCGTGTGGGCGCAGACCACCACTTGACCGTCTCGCAGCGCCGCGCTGACAAAACCTCGGCCGTCCAGCGACGAACCCAGCGCGTCTGGAAGGAGCGCGGCTTCACCTCGAAGGCTGATGTCAATGACGCCTTCCGGCCCGACCGAGGTGTCGGGAAGGTAACGCGCACTAGCCGGCGCTGCGCTCAGCAGCCCAAAGACCAGAGCCAGCAACATTCGCGCGCAGGTCCCGCCTGGGCAAAACGGTTTCGAGGCAAGCATCATCGAGAAGTCTCCGGAGTTTGCGGGTTGGCGCGCCGCGGCGCGTGAGGACAAGGTTCGGGAGTCCATTATAGGATAAGAGATCCAAGCCCCGCCACCCGTTGGGGTTGTTGACCTGCTCATACTCCTGGGCCGGGCCAATTCCCCGGACTCTATCGACTGGGCTCGCCTCAAAAAGGATGCGATTGCCAGTTTGCTGAAGATATTGCCGAAGCTTGGCGTTCTGGGTGAACTTGGCCGGGTTGGCGCGAACAACGATGGGCAAACGATGTTGGCGCCAAGTGGCCTCATCAAAGCCGCCCACTTGCCGACGCAAAGCCTTGGCAGCTCCCCGGCTTGGAGCTTGAAGAACCTGCTCTTTGGTTGCCTGATCGCCGAAGAGCGAAGTCTTCTCGGCCGTCATGAATTGCTCCGCTGTGGGGTATCGCTGCCCATCCACCATGAAGGGGGCGCCGTACCATTGGCTGAATCATGCGGCGGGGACGCCTTGCCTGCTGGGCTGGTGACCCCAAAAGAAGACGAACTTGAGCTTCTGCCGCGCGTTGAAGCACGATCGCAGTCCACTACGCTCTTCTTTGACGCCAGGAGCAGATCGAAGCGGCGCTGAGCCGGCGCGCCATTCGCGGCATGGCGGGTCGGCCGCCGAAATCGCGGGATGATGATGGGCAGCGGGCGCTGCTCTGAGCATTCTTGGTCTGTCCTCAATGCTGTTGCGCCCAATGCTGTTGCGTTCCCTATGTCTGCATCCCTAGCCGAGAAGAGTGGTCGCGTGACTACGTGCTGCAGCGGGTGATCCAAATCACCGCAGTGCAACTCGGTATTCCCGCAGATACAATTCACCCTGACCATCATTTCGTCAAAGATCTTGGCCTCGACGCCTGAGCTTCCGTCGGGGCGGGAAAAAGGGACCGCGGCTCATCAACGGCAAGCCAGGTCCAGATCGTCAATCATCCCATGAGCAGGTGCGTCATGAACTTTACCCGCGCCCTGATGCGTATGCCCGACAACCCAGCGAGCGGGATCACCACCGCCAAGCTGGGAGCACCCGATCCAGAGCTGACGCGGCAGCAGTTCGATGCCTATGCGCAGACCTTGCGCGATTTTGGCCTGGATGTGGAGATTTTGCCTTCGCTGCCCGGCTTTGGCGATGCGCACTATATCGAAGACACCGCCGTAGTGATGCCCGAGGGCGCCATCATTACCTATCCCGGCGCGCCGTCCCGCCGGGGTGAAGTGGAAAGCATCGTGCCGGTGCTGGCCCGGCACAAAATCCTGCATCGCATGAGGCGTGGCGGGACGCTCGATGGTGGCGATGTCCTGATGGTGGGCAAGCAGTTCTTCGTTGGCCTGACCAGCCGCAGCAATGAAGCAGGAGTCAGCGAGTTTGCCGGCATGGTCGAGGCTTGGGGTTACACCGTGCAGAGTATTCCCGTAGCCGCGGGCTTGCACCTGAAGTCGATCGTCAATTACGTGGGGCGTAATACGCTGACCGTGAGCGAAGCTGCCGCCAGCAACCCGGCCTTCGCAAAATTCTCTCATATCGTACTCAGCCCGGACGAGGAGTACGCCGGCAACACCTTGTGGATCAATGACCGCCTGATCACCCCCGCGGGTTATCCCAAAACGCTGTCGGCATTGAAGGCGCTGGACTTGCCGATCACCGTGCTGGATACCAGCGAGTTCCGCAAAATGGATGGCGGCTTGACTTGCCTGTCCTTGCGTTTTTAGCGCAGAAACGCAAAAGAAGGGGGCCGGGTGCGAAGTGGCCATCCGATTGACGACGACACCCGAGCCTGAAACCTTGGAACTCGGGAACTGTTGAGTGCGCACGTCGCCTCGGTTTCCTCGGTCTGATGGAAGCCTCGGTATTGCAGGGTTCCTTCACGTCGAGGCGCTATTCCAAGCCGAACTCCTTTTGGGTCTGCGCTTGCAGACGGGCGATGGTGCCGTCGTTTCTCATCTCGGTCAGTGCTGCGGCGAGCCGAGGCGCCAGTGTGGCGTTTCGGCGGTGGAGATAGGGATACAAGGCGGTCGGTTCGCCCACCGAAAGCACCTTATGCAGCTTGAGTTTGCCCTTGAACTCGGCGCTGCTGGCGAGCGCCAGGACGGTAAAATCGATGCCGCAATGCATTTGCACACGCCCCAGGCGCAGCATTTCCAGCGCCGGTTCGGTGGCAGTGACTGCGGTCAGCAACTTGGGCGGCACCACCCGACCGAGCGCTTGCTCGCAGCCCAACACGCCACGCACATAGTTGACACTGAGTTCGCGGGTCGCCAGGTCGTCCAGGCGGGTGATGGAAATTTCCGGCGTCGCCGCCCAGAGCGCGAAGTTGACATCGACGACGGGCGCCTCGACGCGAATGAGATTGGGCTGACTGTCGCCGTAGGCGCGCGCCCGCACCAGTTCTCCGTCGAGTTCACCGCTGGCGGCCATGACACTCAGACGTGCCGTGGGCACCTGGCGGATTTCCAGGGGCACATCGAGCCGACGAAAGGCTTCGATGAAAATTCGGTTGAGGAACTCGGCAACGTAATTGCCTTCGGGCCTTGCCGTACCCAGCACGATGCCCCCAGGCTGTCGCGCCGATGCCAAGGCGGACGCGAACGCGGCGAGCGCGAGCAGCGCAATCATCAAACGGCGCGGCGGGTGGGAAGGCATTTCACCATTCTGCGCCTGGCGCGCGAGAAAACCTACCCTGCCCGCTCACCCACGCCGCCCCCAGAGCCGCGGCTTGTGGTCGAAGTTGCCAAGCCGCTGCGCTGTTCCGCGTTCCGCCCAAGCCAAATCCAGGCTACTTCTGCAAGCGCTCCTGAACCGCCGCGGTTTCCAATTCCCGGATGGCATTGGCGGCAATCCACCGCGCGGATTTCGAGTCCAGGCGCTGCATCTCCTTCGCCGTCTTGATGGCTGCCTGGTTGAGTGTGGTGTTCCTTTTGCCGATATGGCGCAGTGCCCAACTGACGGCCTTCTTCACGAAGTTGCGTTCGTCGATGGCGCCGCGCTGGATGATCGGCAAGCAGTCGAGGAAATCCTGGTTGGGGGCGTGCTTGTCGTGCCAGGCGAGGCAAGCGATCAAGGCAAAGGCCGCGCGTTTGACGTATTCTTCTTCGCGGCCGGACCATTCGGAAATCTTCTGTCGCGCGAACGGCGTCTTGTCAAAAAGGTTCATGCAGACTTGGTCGCAGACATCCCAGGAGTCGAAACCCAAGACCCACTCATCCATCTGCTGCGCGCTCATCGCTTGCGGAACCGCGATCATCGAAGCGACGATTTTCGCTTCGGCGATTCCTGTCTTCCAGAGTTTGGCGGCCAGCGGATGATTCTTGCCGGTCGCCTTGGCGATCCGGCGCATATCCGGCACCGACACGCCATAACGCTTTTCTACCGTCATGCCAAACCGGGCCATGCCGGCGAGATTGACGGGGTTTCCCTGGGACTGGAGCTGGTGCAGGATTTCGGCGGCGGTGGTCATGGTTGGAAGCGATTCGGATAGTTCCTGGCGTCCGCGATCGCCATTTTCGAGCCATTGCGTACTACAGGGCCGAACCGAGCACCGCAGGCCGCTCTTGCGCGGGCGTCGCCATCACGTCGCTCGCATGATCTCGTCCGCAGCCAAAACCTTGCCATAGGAACCATCGAGCGCCGCCAGGAATGCGGCGTGCACATCCGCCGCGGCCACCACCCGCTCGCTAAATTGCAGATTGCGCGTGGCGCATGCGTCTTGGGCGATTTGGCAAGCGAAGCCGTAATCCGTCGCCGCGCGGGTCGTCGCGTCCACGCACATGTGGGTCATCATCCCTGCGACCACCAGCTCCTGAACCTTGGCTTGCTGCAAGCGCTCCAGCAAACCGGTTTCCCGGAAACTGTTGGGAAAGTGTTTTTGAATCACGCACTCGCCGTCGAGCGGCGCCACGCTTCGATGTATCTCCGCGCCCACGCTGTTGGGCAGAAAGAAGGTCGCCCCGGGGCGGAGCGCAAGGTGCTGGATGTGAAACACCGGCCAGGCGCGTTCACGGAAGAAACCCAGCAATCGTCCGGCCACTCGCCCCGCCGCTTCGCTGCCGACCAGCTCCATGTTGCCGTTCGGGAAATAGTCGTTTTGGATGTCGATGAGTACCAGGCCAACGGACATGTTGTTCTCCTGTTCTGAACCCGAGGCCGAGTATACTTGATACCTGTGCGACGCTGAGCAGCGGTGAAAGAGACGCTTGCCTGGCGGGGTAAGAAGGGCGGTTCTTGGGGGTTTTCTGTTGCCAGGAAGCGGCGTGTCAGTATGCCTGGAACGCCCTCCCCCTGGATGGGAGAGGGCCGGGGCGGGGGTGAGTCCGGACTTCTACTTTACGCACACCAAATCTACGACTCCCGACCCCGTTTTCCCGTTTTCCCCCGTTTTCCAAAACGGCAAGCCCCGCAATGGCCCAATCACGCGTGTCCCAGAATTCCGTGCGCACCCGGAACACTCCTCGCGAATCAACACGGATAATACCCCGCGCCTAGTTCGAAGGAGAGTATACGATCTCCAGTACTTGTTGACCGTATATAGCGCGCCGGCGGGATGTGTCCGGCATCGGAGCAGCAAGGGGCACTGTTCACCTAGGGCCATAGGCGCGCGCATCGCATTCTACCGGGGAATCTCCATCAAGCTCCAGTTCTTCCTATTCGGCCATCGTGCGCCCACGACCTGAAAGTTGCGACGCGCTTCTGGTCGCAAAGAAAAGGCCGAGGCGCCACAGAGAAAGCGACCGCCACGGTTTGAGAATTTGAGCGCGGTGGCCTCCCAATGACCGGCGTTCGATGGCCCTTTCGCTGCGCTTGCCGAAGTTCTCCACGGCAGCGGGTTCGCGGTGAATCAAATCACGCCCGCCCGTTCTCTGTCCCGGTTGAGGGTGGTGATGAAGATCGCGCGCAGGAAAATCGGGGCAGCTTCAGGCGGCGTGTTTCCCATCCGACTTACCCTCCACGCGGTGTCCCCTGACCCATGTGAGTCCAGGGCGCTCGCGGGCGCTGCCGGGCATCACCTCAGCAAGCCGGGGTGTCGCGCTCGCGGTAGACCTGCCGTCTGGCCGCGCAGCAACAGCGGCCGCACCGCCCTGTATGTTGGCGTAACCCTCAGGCCCAAACATAATCCTAGAAAAGGCAGTTGGGCGCATTGGGTTTTTGGAAAGAGCTTGAGGATGAAAGAGTCTTGATTGTGTTCGGTGCTCACCCCGGGGAGGGCCACTACGCCGCGCATAGCGCGCACCGGACTTGGCGATGCGGCGTTGCAAATCCGCGGGAGGTGTTTAGCCTCGCTGCAGTTTGCGCCTTGCCTCGCCTGCGCCGGCACGCACTCTGCGCGGCGTCCAACTGCCGTTTCGAGGACAACTCGTTGAGCCAGCAATAGCTCTTAAGGCGAGCCAAACGCCGAACATGCCGACCGGGCTCTTCCAAAGTACGGATGGGTCGCGGCTGGGCAAGACCTATCCCGGTTCGTAAGGCTTCACTTGGGCCGAACTACGGCTTCCACCGCCTCGCTCCCGTACCAGACATACGCGATCAAGAACATGGACCGCTGCAACACCCCTGCGATGTCCGGGATGGCCGCGCCTATGGGCGAGAGCACGGTGGCGGCGAGCAGCGCGATGGCGTCCAGACCTCTCGCGCCGGTTGCGGGCGGCTGGCGTTGCAGGAGACGGGCAAGCACTCCCGCGGCGAACGCAAAGCCCATCCCGGTTGCAGACAGCGAATGGAGTAAGTCCTCGAACTCGTCGAACGGGACTCCCGGCACCCAAGGCTTGTGGGAAAAGGCTGCCGTGGTGAACATGCACAGGGCGAATGCCAGGTGTGACCAATAGGCCGCTTTTGCCCATGTGTGCTTGCGCGCGAGACAAAGAATCAGGACTGCGGCGCCAAAACACAAGAAGGCGAGCCGTGCGAGCCAGGCATGCAGCTGGCCCTGCGCGGCGGACTCGCTAATGGAGTGGAATTTCCACGAGTAGGGGACCGGCATGGCGACGGCTGCAAGCACGACGAGGGCCGTGGAACTTGCCAAAAGCAGTACCGTGGCCGCGCAGGCTACCTGCGGGATGGTGGGACCAGCGGGCCGAAGCAAGGGATGCATGGTTGTGCGACGGAGGGCTTACACATCACCGTTTGACCTGGGGCGCCCCGCCTCCTCGGGTATCGCGCGATTGCGCGCAGCGGTTTCGCGCCGTACTGCCAGCGCGGGCCGAGGGCACCAATTGCAACCGAAGCAGTCGGGCCGTGAGCAAGTCTAGCGCGATTTTCATCACCATGGACATTCGGGAACAAGCCCAGCGATGATGTCGCCCCAGGCACATTCCTGAGCATTCTTGAGCAGGGTGTTTTGAGAAATGAGCTTGAACATGCGCGAAGACAGGCAAGCTGTTTCCCGCAGCCGTCAAGGCAAGTCGAGTATGTCAGGGTTGGCACATCAGTGCATCAAGGGGATGCTGGGCGGATCGCTCGCGCCGGTCGTCCCTCGGATTAAACGCGAGCCGCGCCTGCGGCCATTCGCCGCCCAGAAGCCAATACCCATGATCCACCAAAGTCGCAATGAGCGGCGCACACCCTCACTCACCCAAATACGCTTCCTTCACCGCCGGATCCTCCGCCAGCGCCTTGGCTTCACCTTCGCGCACGATCTGGCCGGTTTGCAGCACGTAGGCGCGGTGGGCGATGCCCAGCGCCATGTGGGCGTTTTGTTCGACCAGCAGTATCGTTTTGCCGGCCTCGTTGAGGGAGACCAGAATGTCGAAAATGGTCTCGACGTAAAGCGGCGACAGGCCCATCGAAGGTTCGTCGAGCAGGATGAGCCGCGGCTCCTGCATCAGCGCACGCGCCACCGCGAGCATTTGCTGCTCGCCGCCGGATAAAGTGCCACCCAGTTGTTTCTCGCGCTCCTTGAGTCGCGGGAAGAGGTCGAAGCCGCGAGCGATGCGTGCTTCGATGGTGGCCTGGTCGGTGACGGTGAAGGCGCCGATCTCGAGGTTTTCGCGCACCGTGAGCTGCGGGAAGATGCGCCGCCCTTCCGGCACGTGGGCCATGCCGCGGGCGACCACTTCATGCGGCAAGGCGGTGCCGAGGTCGGCCCCGTCAAAAATCACCCGGCCGCTTTGCGGTTTGATGAGGCGCGAAACGCTGTGTAGCGTAGTGGTTTTGCCGGCACCGTTACCGCCGATCAGGGTGACGATTTCGCCTTGCCGCACTTCGAAGCTCACGCCTTTCAGGGCATGGATGTGGCCGTAGTAGGTGTGCAGTTCATGCACCGCCAGGAGCGGCCCGGCGGGCGCGGTTGGGCCTTCCCCCCGGCCCCCTTCCCGGGGAAGGGGGTGAACACGGTTCGCGGGCTGTGCCCGCTCCGGTGTCTGGTCTGCGCGCCCTTGGGGCGGCCCGGCGGGCGCGGTTGGGCCTTCTCCCCGGCCCCCTTCCCGGGGAAGGGGGTGAACACGGTTCGCGGGCTGTGCCCGCTCCGGTGTCTGGTCTGCGCGCCCTTGGGGCGGCCCGGCGGGGGCGGTTGGGCCTTCCCCCCGGCCCCCTTCCTCGGGAAGGGGGTGAGTACAGTTCGCGGGCTGCGCCCGCTCCGGTGTCTGGTCTGCGCGCCCTTGGGGCGGCCCGGCGGGCGCGCTCATGTTCGCGCCTCCAGGCCGTGAGTGCCGGCTGCGGCGCCGCGCCCGAGGTAGGCGGCAATGACATGCGGATCATTGCGAATTTCGTGGGGCAGGCCTTGGGCGATCTTGCGGCCGTAATCGAGCACGGTGATGCTGTCGGAGATGGTCATCACCAGGCGCATGTCGTGTTCGATCAGCACCACAGTGATGCCCAGTTCGTCGCGCAGGCGGCGGATCATGGCTTTGGCTTCGTCGGTTTCTTGCGGATTCATGCCCGCCGAGGGCTCGTCGAGCAGCAAGAGCTTTGGCCCGGTGGCCAAAGCGCGCGCCACTTCCAGACGGCGCTGCGCGCCGTAGGGCAAATTGCTCGCCAGTTCGTTGGCCTGTGCGCCTAAGCCCATGAAGTCCAGCCACTCAAAGGCTTGCCTCAAGGCGGTGGTTTCGTCCCGAAAAAATGCCGGGCTGCGCAACACTGCGGCGGCATAGCCGCTGGCGATGCGGCTGTGGCAGCCCACCAACACGTTCTCCACTGCGGTCATGCCGCCGAACAAACGAATGTTCTGAAACGTGCGGGCGATGCCCGCGGTCACCACCTGGTCGGGCCGCAAGCCCACCAGGTCGCGGCCGGCGAAGTGGATGCTGCCGGCGTCGGGGCGGTAAATGCCGGTGATGAGGTTGAAGAAAGTAGTCTTGCCCGCGCCGTTGGGACCGATCACCGAAACGATGGCGCGCTCGGGCACGCTGAACGAAACATCGTTGACCGCAACCAAACCGCCGAACACTTTCAAAAGATCGCGCACCTCCAGCAGGGCGCCGGTCGCTGCCACGTGCGCGCTCATGGTTTCGCCCCTTCCCCGCTCTGCGGAGGCTCGACCGGCGCGCGCTGGGCGGGCACCAATCCTTGCGGGCGATAGAGCATCATGGCGATGAGTATGAGGCCGAAGATCAGCCGCTCATACTTCGAAGGCTCGAATTGTGTGGGCAAGTTGGCCAGTGAAAAGCCCAGCACCTCGACACCCGAAGCGCGCAGGCCGTTGATCCAGCCGCTCACCGCTTTCAACACTTGCAAGTTCAAAATGGTGACGATGGACGCGCCCAAAATCACCCCGCGTATCGAACCCAGTCCGCCCAGCACCACCATGGCCAGGATGCCCACCGACTGGTTGAAGTCGAAGGACTCGGGACTCACGAAAGTTTGTTTGGATGCAAACACCACCCCCATGGCGCCGGCGAAACTCGCGCCCGTGGCGAAGGCGATGAGTTTGGTGCGCACCAGCGGCACACCCATGGCTTGGGCGGCGATTTCGTCTTCGCGTATCGCCACCCAGGCGCGGCCGATCTTGGAGTCGTCGAGCCGCCGAGTGTAGAAGATGGCCACGGTGATGATGGCGAGCACCAGCAGGTAATAAATCATCGCCTGCCAGCGAAAAGCGTCGATGCCCGTTTTGGCCGCGAAGTCGGCTAGCCAGGCCAGGGGCTGGCCGATGCTGGTAATGCCTTGCGGCCCGTTGGTCAGGTTCACCGGCTTGTCGAGGTTGTTGGCGAGCACCCGGATCACTTCGCCAAAGCCCAGCGTGACGATGGCAAGATAGTCCCCGCGCAGCCTAAGCACCGGCAGCCCCAGGAGCACCCCGGCCACGGCGGCAACGATCACGCCCAGAAACAGAAAAACGAAAAACAGATCCGCCGGCAACGGAAAGCCGCCGCTGGTGAACTGATTGGCCTGGCCGGAACCAAAAATCGCCCAGGTGTAGGCGCCCACCGCGAAGAAAGCGACGAAACCCAGGTCCAGCAGCCCCGCGAAGCCGACCACCACATTGAGCCCCAGCGCCAGGGCGGCGAAAATGCCCACCTGGGTGACCACGTCGAGGTAAAAGGTGTTTTTAATGCCCAGGTAAGGCGTAATCACACCCAGCACGGCAACGAACACCAGCACCCTAGCCCACTTCGCCATGGGCATGGCCGAGGCGAAATAGAGGCTCGCGAGAAAGGCGAGAAAGACGAAGGTATCGGCGAGGCCCGTGCCGGTGAACACCAGCATCTTGGCCAGGGCGGTGACGGCGAACCAGGCCAGCACCGCCCAGGTCCAGTCGCGGCCGCGAGCGAAAGCGGGGGTGGGATTGAGCGGCTTCATCGCATCACACCTTCTCGGCCACGTTGCGCCCCAATAAACCGGCAGGCCGGAAAATGAGGATCAGAATCAAAATGCCGAAGGCGAAAATGTCTTTGTATTCGGTGCCGATGGCGTTGTCGGTGAGTATGGGCAAATAGGTGCCCGCGCACACCTCGATGATGCCCAGCAACACGCCGCCCAGCATCGCCCCCGGAATGGAACCGATACCGCCCAGCACCGCCGCAGTGAAGGCCTTGATGCCCGGCACGAAACCCGAGAAAGGATCGAGCTTGCCGAACTGCAAACCGTAAAGCACGCCGGCAATTCCTCCCAGCGCGCCGCCAATGATGAAAGTGAGCGAAATGATGCGGTTGACGTCGATGCCCATCAGCGCAGCGGCTTTCTGATCCTGCGCTACTGCGCGGATGGCTTTGCCCAAGCGGCTTTTGTTCACCATGTAGGTGAGGCCCAAAAGCATGGCGGCGCCGACGATCAAAATCACCATCGACTTGTAGCTCACCACCACGGTATCGGAGAGGGCCACGCTCTGGCCGAAGAAATCGAAATTGGGAAAGGGGCGGATGAAATTGCCGAACAGGCTTTCGATCAGGCGCACCGCGTCCTGGAACACCAGGCTCATGCCGATGGCGGTGATTAGCGGCACCAAACGCGGCGCATTGCGCTCGCGCAAGGGGCGGTAGGCGACGCGCTCGGTGGCGAGCGCCAGGGTTCCCGCCGCGGTGGCCGCCGCCACCAGGGCAATCAGGAGCTGCAAAAGCGGCGGCAGATTGCTGCGCGAAGTGCCGTAGGTCAGCACTTCGATGCCGACGATGCCCCCGACCATAAAAATCTCCGCGTGGGCAAAATTGATGAGCCCCAGCACACCATAAACCATGGTGTAGCCCAAGGCGATCACCGCGTACATCAGCCCCAGGATGAGGCCGTCGACGAGGGTGATGGGTAACAGGGATAGCGCGTCGAGAAACGACACAGGCCCTCCTCCTGGCGCTGGTCTTTCGGGACAAAGCGCCGAGCCCGAAAAAGGGCCCGGCGTTCAAAGGACGATCTAAACGGTCGTGAACTTACTTGGTCGGCGCGGCGATGCGCAGCACGCTCACCACGTCGTTCTTGTCGGCGGAAGCGTTGGCCTGCACCACGGCGTATTTGGCGAGCTTGATGTCGCCGGCTTCGGTGAAGGCGATGTCGCCAGTGAGGCCCTTGAAGCTGACCTTGCGCACCGCGGCGGCCACATCGGCGCGGCCGGGCTTGGCGCCGCCCTTGGCCTTGCTGGCATCGGCGATGGCTTGGATCATGGCATGCATGGCATCGTAGGCGTAAGCCGAATAGCCCTCGGGTTCCTTGTTGAACTTGGCCTTGTAGGTTTTGGCGAAGTTCTGCGCTTCGGGCAGTTTGCCCAGCGGCACACCCGCAGTGACGAAGTAGGTCTTGACCATGTTTTCGGCGCCGGCAATCTTTTGCAGGTCGGCGCTGTCCACGCCGTCGCCGGCGAGCCATGCCGCATCAACCTTCTTCTGGCGCATTTGTTTGATCAACAGACCACCTTGGGTGTAGATGCCGCCGTAAAAAATGACTTGGGGCTTTTCCACCGCAGCGCGGTTGAGGATGGTGGAGAAATCGGTTTCTTTTTCATCGATGCCGGTGGACAGAGCCACGGTCACGCCCATTTTCTTGATCGCCTTTTCGAAGGCGTCGGCGACACCTTGGCCGTAGGCGGTTTTGTCGTTGATGACATAAACCTTTTTGGCACCCAGGTTCTGCACCGCGAATTCCGCGGCGGCCGGGCCGATCACGTCGTCGCGACCGCATACGCGGTTGGCAACGGCTTTGGTGCTGGCCCTCTCGGTCACGGTGGGATTGGTGTTCGCCGGGGAGACCATGGCGAGGTTCACCTTGGCATACACTTCCGAAGAAGGAATGGCCACGCCGGAGTTGTAATGCCCAACCACGCCGATCACGTCGTTGTCATTGATGATGCGATTGGCGTTGGCCACCCCGACGTTGGGCGTGGCCTGGTCGTCTTCGGGCTGCAGCACGAGCTTGAAGCCGGGGGCCAGCTTGGCGAAGTCTTCCAGCGCCAATTGAGCGCCGAGCTTGATGGCTTCGCCCGAGGGCGATTGCGGACCCGAGAGCGGGCTGTGGGTGACGATCTTGAACGTGCCCTTGTCCTGGGCGATGGCGCCGGTGCTCGCGCAAGCGGCGATGGCGGCGGCGGCCAAAACCTTCTTCAAACCTAACATGGTCATACTCCTCACTCTGAACATTCTTCGTTTCGCCGCGGCGGGGACGGAAGCCATCGCGACCCTCCTCGCGCTGCACTTGGGCGCCTTCACTTGGAAGCGACCCCTGCGCCCTTTTGGGTCGA
The DNA here is from genome assembly GCA_964517465.1 of uncultured Alcaligenaceae bacterium. GTDB lineage: Bacteria > Pseudomonadota > Gammaproteobacteria > Burkholderiales > Casimicrobiaceae > JACPUX01. The sequence goes on along the minus strand of CAZFEK010000057.1, from coordinate 5,792 downwards.
TCCATGTCTCGCTCGGTTTTATGATTCAAGCCGATGCTGGGGCGGCACTATAACACCGGCCCTCGCGCCGCGCCAGAATGAGGTTCTGAAATTATGCCAAATCGCCAATATTTGTTGCGGCGATTCTGGCATTTCGCCAAATGTTCCATGGGTTGGCGAGGTCTACCCCCGCTCCGGGCGGGCGCCGATGTAAATGCCGCACAGCACCAAAGCAAAGCCCACCATTTGCAAAGGCGCCAGGGTTTCGCCAAAAAGCAGCCAGGCAAGGAAGGCGCTGCCCACGGGTTCGCCCAATATCGCCAGCGCAATCACCGCCGGCTTCAAGCGCTGCAGAGCCCAGTTGAAAGCGGTATGTCCCAGCAGTTGCGGCCCCAGGGCCATGAGCAGGATGAGCACATAGGTCGTGCCGGAAAGGCCCACCAGCCGGTCCCCGCTCAAAAGGCAAGCGGCAATCAGCCCCAGGGCTGCGGCGCCATAAACGATCCAGACATAACTCAAGAGCGAGATGTGCGCGCGCAAGCGCCGGCCGATCAGAAGGTAACCCGAGATCGCCACCGCGCTCAGCAGCGCCAAGCTGTTGCCGAGCAGGGGCGCCGGCGCGCTGGCGGATCTCTCGCCGCTTTCGGCGAAAATGAACAAAGTTCCGGCAAGCGCCGCGGCGATGCCCGCGAGCAGACCCCAGCCCGGCTTTTCTTTGAAGATCAGCCACGAGGCCAAGGCGATCCAGAGTGGGTTGGTGGTGGCCAGCGCCACGCTGCTGGCGATGGAGGTGTAAAAAAGCGAACTGATCCAGGTGCCGAAATGAACCGCGAGCAAGACGCCGGCCGCAAGCCCCAGCAGAAGATCGCGTCGCGACAGTGCCGCGAGTTCTTCGCGCTTGCCCAGGGCCGCCAGGGGCGTCAGCAGCGCCGCGGCAAAGCCCAGGCGCAGCGCAGCGATGGCCAGCGGGGTGACGGTTTCCGCTTGGGCGTAGCGTACCAGTATCGAGCTGGTGGAAACCGCCACGACACCGATGGCGAGGACGAGAAAGGCGGAAGATCCGGAAGCGCCGGAAGAACTTGCGCTCACGGGTGTTCCTTCCCCCCGTCCCCCTTCCTGGGGAAGGGGGTGAACTCGGTTCGCGGGCTCGGCCCGCTCCGGTGTCTGGCTTGCGCGCCCTTGGGGCGGCCCGGCGGGCGCCGGTGTACCTTCCCCCCGCCCCCCTTCCTGGGGAAGGGGGTGAACTCGGTTCGCGGGCTCGGCCCGCTCCGGTG
>CAZFEK010000057.1:0-4439 GCA_964517465.1 uncultured Alcaligenaceae bacterium | reverse complement strand
TCTGGCTTGCGCGCCCTTGGGGCGGCCCGGCGGGCGCGCTCATGCCGAAATCGCCAAAAGCGAAGCATTGCCGCCGGCGGCCGCGGTGTTGATGCTCACCGAGCGCTCGTGCAACAGGCGCCAGAGCGGGTAGCGGCCAGAGGCATCGGGGACGATGACCGGAATCACCGCGCCCGGCATGGCGCACACCGTGCTCAAGGCCGCGGGCGCATCACCTTCGAGGCACAGAACCGCGGCGACCCCGCCCGCATCTTGGGCGCGCCGTACGACGACACCCTTCGATGCCAGTAGCGCCGCGATTACATCGCCACCAAGCGCACGCTCCTGAATCGCGAGCGTGTTTTCGGTCGCCAAGGCCGCGATGATCTGCCGGCCCAGCTCGGCCGCCGTGGCGCCGCCCCGGCACAGCACCTCGCCGCGCGCATGCCAGAAAAGCTGATTGCGCTCGCCGGTGGGGCCGGGAAGAACGCGTTCGATCAAGGACGCGCACAAGAGCCGCGCCTCCTCGGCATATTGTTTGAGGGCGCCGCATTCTTCTGGCGTGAGACCCGCCGTCGCGGGGGACAAGGCCTCGACGAAAGCCGTCAAAGCCGAAGCCTCTCTTTTCTCTGCCGCGCCTGTTTTCAGGCGCACCCCTTCGACTTGCAAAGCGGGCAGCATCCACGGCCCGCCGGCTTTGGGCCCGGTGCCCGAAAGCCCTTCGCCGCCGAAAGGCTGCACCCCCACCACGGCGCCGATCATGTTACGGTTGACGTAGACATTGCCTGCCGCGGCGTGGCGCAGCACTTGCTCCACGGTGAGGTCGATGCGGCTATGTACGCCCAAAGTGAGGCCATAACCAGTATTGCGGATCTCCTGCAGCAATGAATCCATTTCGTCGGCGCCAAAGCGCAGCACATGCAGCACGGGGCCGAAAACCTCTTGTTCCAACACCCCGATGCGCTCGATTTCGATCAGGGTCGGCGGAACGAAGTAGCCCGCGGTGTGGCCCGCTTGCAGCGGGCATTGATAAAGCAAACGCCCTTTTCCGCGCATAAGCTCGATGTGAGCCAGGAGTCGGTCGCGCGCTTCGGGGTCGATCACCGGGCCCACGTCGGTGGCGAGTTCGGCGGGGTCGCCCAGACGGAGCTCCTGCATGGCGCCGATGAGCATGGCGAGCACCCGATCGGCGATGTCGCGCTGCAAGCACAACACGCGCAAGGCAGAGCAGCGCTGGCCGGCGCTATCGAAAGCGGAAGCGATGACGTCGTTCACCACTTGCTCGGGCAGCGCAGAGGAATCGACGAGCATGGCGTTTTGGCCGCCGGTCTCGGCGATCAGCACCCGGCGCGCATCGCCGTGCCGGTAAAGCGCGCGCTGAATGAGCCGCGCCACTTGCGTCGAGCCGGTGAAGACCACGCCCCGCACTTCCAGCGCGGCGGTGAGTTGCGCGCCCACGGTTTCGCCGGCGCCGGGCAACAATTGCAGGGCAGCGCGCGGTACGCCTGCGGCATGCAGAATCCGCACCGCTTCAGCGGCGATCAAGGGCGTTTGTTCGGCGGGCTTGGCCAGCACGGGATTGCCGGCCGCCAAATTGGCGGCGATACCGCCCATGAAAATGGCCAAAGGGAAATTCCAGGGACTGATGCACACCACCGGCCCTATGCCCGTTCCGGGGGCGGCGCCGGCCAGGAGTTCAGCGGCGTAGTAGCGGCAGAAGTCTTCGGCTTCGCGCACTTCGTTGATGGCGTTGGCGAGGCTTTTTCCCGCCTCGCGCACGATCAGGGCGACCAGGCGCGTTTGTTCTGCGGCGAGGCGGTCGGCGGCGCGAACCAGGCAGGCCGCGCGTTCCGCAGGCGGCGTGCCAGCCCAGCTTGCTGCGGCGGCAAGCGCGGCGCGCAACGCCGCGGCCACATCCGCGGGCCTGGCTTCGAAAACCACGCCGACGCGCTCCTCGCGATTGGCCGGGTTCAAAATCGGTGAGGGCGGCGTGACCGCCACTTCTCCCTCAGCGAGTAGGGGGGCGGCACGGTATCGCAGCCTGCGGCTTTGCTCCAGCGCTTCTTCGAACTCGGCCAGAACCGGCTCGGCGGTCAAATCACGGCCGCGGGAATTGCCGCGCTCGGGGCCATATAGAGCAGCGGGCAAAGGAATAAGCGCGTGCGGCGCGCCAGCAAGTTTCTCGGCTCCCGCCACAGGGTCGGCCACGAGCTCGTCTATGCTCACTTTGGGATCGACGATGCGATTCACGAAGGAGCTGTTGGCGCCGTTTTCCAACAATCGCCGTACCAGATAGGCGAGCAGGTTTTCGTGCGCGCCCACGGGTGCGTAGATGCGGCAGGTGAGCCCGAGACCTTGGTCGCCGACGATTTGATCGTAAAGGGTCTCCCCCATGCCGAAGAGGCACTGGAACTCGAAGTCGCGATACTCGCCCGCCATTTCCAGCACCGCGGCCAAGGTGTGCGCGTTGTGCGTGGCAAACTGGGGATAAAAGGCGTCGGGATGCGCGAGGATCTGTTTGGCGCAGGCAAGGTAAGAAACGTCGGTGTAAATCTTGCGCGTATAGACGGGGTAATCGTCTTGCCCGTCCATCTGCGCGCGTTTGATTTCGGCGTCCCAATAGGCGCCTTTCACTAGCCGCAGCATGAAGCGGTGGCCGGTTTCCCGCGCCAGGGCGATGAGATGATCGAGCACCCTCGGGCAACGCTTCTGGTAGGCCTGCACCACGATGCCCAGGCCGTTCCAGCCCGCAAAAGCGGGGTCTCCCGCCAGGGCTTCGATGAGGTCCAAAGATAGCTCCAAGCGATCGGCTTCTTCGGCGTCGATGTTGAAACCGATGTCATAACGCATGGCGAGGAACAAGAGCTCGCGCAAGCGTGGCAACAATTCTTCCAACACGCGCTCGCGCTGCGCGCGGCAGTAGCGCGGATGCAGGGCCGAGAGCTTCACCGATATGCCGGGGCCGCGCACGATGCCGCGTCCGGCATTGGCCTTGCCCACGGCGTGGATCGCCGCCGCATAGGCTGCGAAATAGTGTTCGGCGTCCTCGCGGGTGAGCGCGGCTTCACCCAACATGTCGTAGGAATGGGTGTAGCCCAGCGCTTCGGCCTTGCCGGCGTTTTCCAGCGCCTCGTTTATGGTTTCGCCGATCACGAATTGCCCGCCCATCATGCGCATGGCGACATCCACGGCCTTTCTGACGATGGGCTCGCCGCCGCGCTCGATGACCCGGGCCAGCGCGCCGCGCAGCTCGCGCTCGGGCTCGGCCAGCATCACCCACTTGCCGGTGATCATCAGCCCCCAAGCCGCGGCGTTGACGAAGAGCGATTTGCCCAAGCCCAGGTGCTCGTCCCAGCGGCCCCTGGCGATTTTGTCGCGAATCAGGCGATCGGCGGTGGCGTGGTCGGGGATGCGCAGCAAGGCTTCGGCGAGGCACATCAATGCGATGCCTTCGGCGCTGCCCAGGGTGAACTCGTGCATCAACGCGTCCACCCCGGTGGACTTCGAGCGCTCGGCGCGCACCTTGGCAACGAGCTTGGCGGCGCGATCGGCGATATTGTGGTTGCTGCCGGGCGTCAATCGCGCCACGGCGATGTTTTCCATCACCGCTGGGGCTTCTTTGCGGCGCGTGGCCAGGCTTATGGCCTTGCGTGAGGGGCTAAGGTTTCTGAGGGCGAAGCGCGGATGGCCGGGTCGGCTCGGGGCGGGGGTCGGCATGGCTGTCTTGGACTTGTGGACCAATGGGGCGAAGGCCAGCAGTTTGCCACAGACCCGCCGCCCGGCCGAATACGGCGCGAGCACGCAATAAAGTGGCGCGCGGGCGAATTTTCTTCGGTTGGATTCGCCGAAATGCTCAAGCTCGCACCCATGCCCTTTCGCGGGAAAGCTCGCACCTACGCACGAGGCCGAGAGCGTGTCATGGCAGGGAGGTGAATCCTGCGAAGCGCCCCTGGCCGCGATGGACGTTTCCGCAGCCTCGAACCGATAGTCGCGGGCAAGCCCGCTCCTCGCCACCGATGCATCTCGGTTTTGTAGGAGCGCCCCTGGCCTCGATGAACGTTTTCCGCTGTCCTGAACCGATGGTCGCGGGCAAGCCCGCTCCTCGCCACCGATGCATCTCGGTTTTGTAGGAGCGGCCTTGGCCGCGAACGGCGGCTTTGCAGGCGCGGCTTCCCCGCAGTCCAAGCCCATCTTTTGGTACCCTCGATAATATGCCCACTTGCGCGAAATGGTTGGCATATGATAGGGTGCCGCTCACGCTGCTAAGTAGCAAAGCTTCCAGCAGCGTCGACAACTTGCAACACCGCAGCAAGAATCAATCGCCAATTGGGTAGGGAGGCAGGGCATGGAAACGGCACAGGTTTACCTATCGCGCGATCGTCTCGACCCATCGGGCGCCTAAGCCGCAAGCCGCAAGCCGCAAGCCGCAAGCCGCAAGCCGCAAGCCGCAAGCCGCAAGC
>CAZFEK010000056.1:0-22612 GCA_964517465.1 uncultured Alcaligenaceae bacterium | reverse complement strand
ACTTTGGACTGGCTTTGCGCCGCGGCGACGCCAGCGAAAGCAGCCACCACTGCGAAGGACACGATCTTCATCGTAAGTTTCATGGTTTTCTCCTAACAAAGTAATGAAAAAGACCTCTCCTGAGGGCAGGCATCACGCTTGATCGCGCTTAACGGTAAGTTGCAGGCGATCGCCGGAAGGTTCAATCAATCTTCTGACGCCCGAAACGACCAGCAGGTGGCCATTCATTACAATCCAATTCCGGCCATTTGTCACGCGTCACGGGAATATTACGCTTCCGCGAATCGCTGCTCGGGAAGGCGGGCTTGCGTTCTCACCCACCGGCGCCTGCGCGCCGATCCTGTTTTATTACGTCATATCAAATAGTTGCAAGGCAACCCAAAAACCCGCATGCGTTCGGGCAATTCGGCGATGAAGCGTCCTGGCGCCTCGATCTCGCACCTGGCGAAGCGGAATCAGCGTTTGCGAAGCCTGGGCGAAGTGCAGAAGAGTCTGTATTTCGATGGGGTCTTCTTGACCGATAATGCGCAGAGACGGCGTGCAACGGGGTCGCGCCTGAGGAATTCCGGGGGGAACCATGTCCATCGCTTTGCGCAGCAATCCATTTCAGATTCGGTTCGACATTCGGGCCGACCACCTGCGGGCCTTCGTCACCGGTCCGCAGGACAGCATGGAGGTTTCGCGCGGTTTCTGGCGCAGGATCGCCGAGGAATGCCAAAGCCGGGGACTACACCGGGTGCTTGTGGAAGAGGACTTCCCCAACGCCATTTCCGAGGTCGAGCTCTATGAGCTCGTTACCCAGGCCGAGAATGCTTTGCGGCGTCTGCGCATCGCCTTTGTCGATCGGCGGGCGGACCACGCCGAAAGCAACCTGTTTGCCGAGACCGTGGCAAGGAATCGCGGCTTGGTGGTCAAGGTCTTCACGGACACCGAGACCGCTGCGCGGTGGCTCACGGGTTGATGGCGGGGATCTTTGCCCCCTTCGGTGCCTCCTCCCTGAGGCCAACTGCGCCCGCCCCATCCGGCTGGGGGTCAATCCACCGGCACCACAATGATCCCGGCTCGCAGTCCCAAAGCCACCTCGGCGTTGGGAAACACGATGCGCTCCCCCGTCGCAACCGCGCGGTAGCTCACCTCCCCGTCCGCGGCAATCAGATCGCCCGCGGCAAAGGCCGAGAAGTTGGGCGCCCCTTCGACCAGACCTAGCCGAAAGCGGTCGGTCCTGCGCACGATCTCCCGCACTGCCCTGAATCGCAACAGGGGTTTTCCCTGCCCAGGGTGGGCCAGACCCCGTTCAAACACCGTTTGCAAGGCTTCTGCCGCTCCGGCCAGCTCCGCGAGCGAATGGCTGCCCAGGTCGCCCCGCATGCCCATTTCCAGTGTCGCGCTGACCGCTCCACAGTGCCGCGCGGTGAAACCGCTGAAGGTGCTCGACGGCAAATCGCTGAAGAGCGCCGCCTCGAAGCCCGCTCGTTCAAGCCAGGCGGTAAGCCAGGCGGCTTCGGCACTTTCGGCGGGATAAGGCAGGACCGCGAAATTCGGGAAGAGCGAGGCCTTGATGGTGCTGTGCAAGTCCAGATGCACCCGCCCCGCCCTAGCCCCGGCAAAGAACTGTTCGGCGGTGCGGCGCAGCTGTGCGGCGCGAATTCCCTCCGCCGTATCCGCTGCCGCGTCCGTCCGAAACAAGCGGTTCAGGTCGAATTCGATGAAGCGCCTTCCGGCAGCGATTGCCGGAAGATTGGCGACCACGATCAGGAGGTCGATCGCCAGCTTCTTCGGTGAAGCGGCGAGCCGAGCCAGAGCGTCCGCCAGCAACGAGATCGGCAAGGTTTCATCGCCGTGGACGCCGACCGAAAGGAGCAAGCGATCCGGCTGCACCCCCCCGCAGCCAAGCTGCAAGGCACCGTGTATCGGTTCAGCGACTTCCAGGCCCGCCTCGGTCAGCGCATCCAACCAAGGTGAGAAGTCCCCTGCCGCCAGATTCGTCAGCTTGCGGTTCATGCTCAATCAGCGCCCATGGTCGCTTTCAGATCTCGGCACGAAAAGGCATCAAGCGGTTCAAACGTCGGCCAAGTCGGCAAGCCCCAGCAGCTTGAGCAGATCCGCCGTAACGGCGCGCGCCTCTGCGGCAAAGGCCGGGTCGGCCAGATCAGCGGCACTCAAGTGTTCGCGGTAGCGCGATTTCACGAAATCGGTCAATCGAGTGTAGAGAATTTCGTCGAGGACCACGCCGCGGTGCATTGCCGCCTGCTCGCTTTCGCTGAGCGCCACCCTGAGCCGCAAACAGGCCGGCCCGCCCCCGTTGCGCATCGATTGCCGCAGATCGAAACAAAGCACCTCGTCGATTGAACCGCCGCCTCCGACCAGCCGGTCGAGATACTCCGCCACCCGGGGATTCTCACGGCATTCCTGGGGTACGACGAGAGTGTAGTTCCCGTTTTCCCGGCGCAGCAATTGGCTGTTAAAAAGATAGCTCGCCACGGCATCGGCAACGCTCACCTCTTCGCGACCAACCCGAATGGCCTGCAGATGGGTCCCGCAGCGTGCCATCGCTTCGCCCAGCTGTTCGACAAGCCGCGTCTCTTCGAGAAACGCGTCTTGGTGATAAAAGAGGATATTGCCCGATCCGACGGCGATCACGTCATTGTGAAATACGCCCTGGTCGATCACTTCCGGGTTCTGCTGCGCAAAGACCGTGCGCTTGGGATCGAGCCCGTGGAGCCGGGCCACCGCCCGACAAGCTTCCAGCGTCTGCCGGGCGGGGTAGCGTCTGGGCGCCGGGAGGCTGGTATCGAACTCGCTGCGCCCGAAGACGAAAAGCTCGACGCCCGGACCACCCGAGGCGGCGACAAACCGGGTGTGATTGGCCGCTCCCTCGTCGCCCAAAGCAGGGGTGCCGGGCAAGGCCGGGTGCACGACGAATCGATCGGCGTCGGAAAATATGAGCGCCAGGGCTTGGCGCGTGGCCAGGTGTTCCACCGACCGATGCAGCTTGTTGTTGAGATTTGCCGCGGTAAAGTGAACTCGTCCGTCGGCGCAGTCTGCCGAGGGGCTCACGGTTGCGGCATTCGCGGTCCACATCGCCGAAGCGGAATAGGCCGCGGCGAGGAGCTGGGGCTCGTCCCTAGCGGCCGCAGCCAAGACCTCGGGATCGCTTCCGGAGAATCCGGCTTGGCGAAGCAGTACCAAGTGAGGGCGCCATTGCGGAGGCAAAATCGCTTGACCAAAACCGCGATCGGCCAGGGCTTTCGCCTTGGCAAGCCCCTCCAGCGCCGCTTGGCGCGGATTGGAGGCGGTCTTCAAATTACGTGTCGAAGCCACGTTACCGAAGGACAGTCCCGCGTAGTTATGGGTCGGCCCCACCAACCCGTCGAAATTGAATTCTTGCACCATGTTTGGTTTGCTCATAAAACGAGGCCGGGAGACAACTTGGCGGGCAACTCGGGCCGCGGCGCGGTCATCGAGGCAACCGGATAGGCGCAGTAGTCCGCCGCGTAATAAGCGCTGGGCCGCAGGTTCCCCGAAAACCCCACGCCGCCGAAGGGTGCGCTGCTTGCCGCGCCGGTGGTCGGCCGGTTCCAGTTGACCACCCCGGCGCGCACTTCCATGGCAAATCGATCCCACAATTCGTGCGCGTCGGCCACCAGTCCCGCGGCGAGGCCATAGGCGGTCGCATTGGCGAGGTTCAGCGCGGCATCAAAGTCAGGCACGCGGTGCACTTGCAGCAGCGGGCCGAACACTTCCTCGTCAGGCAAATCGGCCAGACCTGTCACATCGAGGATGCCCGGGCTCAAAAATGCTTCGCCGCGTGGCAGGGCCCGCAGGGGCAGAAGCCGCCGGGCGCCTCGGGCAACGAGCGCCGCCTCTGCCGCGACGACCTGGCGGGCCGCCGCCGCGGAAACGACCGGCCCCATGAAAACCTCCGGTTCGTCGTTCCAGGCTCCAACGCGCAAAGCGGCCGCGGCTTGCACCAAGCGCTCGACAAAGGCGATGCCCCAGGCGTCGTCGGGCACGATCAACCGCCGCGCACAGGTGCAGCGCTGACCGGCGCTCACGAAGGCGGAAAAAAGTGTGTGATGCAAAGCCCCGTCCATCGCCGCGGTCGGCCAGACCACCAAGGGATTGTTGCCGCCCATCTCCAAGGCCAGGAGTTTCTCGGGCCGTCCGGCGAATTGGCGGTGCAAAGCAGCACCCGCGCGATAGCTCCCGGTGAATAGCAACCCGGCCAGTTCCGGCATGGCGGCGAGCGCAACCCCGGTGTCTCGCCCCCCGTTGACCACGTTGAGCACAGCGTCGGGCAAGCCGGCGCGCTGCCAAAGTTGCGCGGTTTCGAGCGCGGTGAGCGGCGCCTGCTCGCTGGGTTTGAAGACCACGGCATTACCCGCCAGCAGCGCTGGCACGATGTGTCCATTGGGCAGATGCCCGGGGAAGTTGTAGGGGCCGAACACGGCCAGCACGCCATGGGGTCGATGCCTCAACCAAGACGCGCCCTCGGCGGTCTGCACCAACTTCTCGCCGCTGCGCTCGTGATAGGCGGCGATGGAGATGTCCACCTTAGCGGCCATGCTCGCCACTTCGGCGCGCGACTCCCACAGCGGCTTGCCGATCTCACCCGAGATGGTCCGCGCCAACGCCTCGCCCTCGCGCCGAACCAGGTCGCGAAAGGCCTCGAGCACGACCATGCGTTCGCTCAAAGGCCTTCGCGCCCAAGCGGGGAAAGCCTGCCGTGCCGCCGCGACCGCCGCAGCGATCTCGGCGCTGGTCGCCTCGCGTCCGGTCCAGACCACGCGTCCCGTGGCCGGATCCGTGGAAGTGAACGCCGCCCCTGCGCCCGGCACCGCGACGCCCGCAATCCAATGAGACATAACTTACCCTCGGCGCGGCAAAAGCCGCATCACCCGCAAAGCGTCGCCTGGCTTGGCGCCAAGTGCCTCAATCACCCCCAAGGGCAACTCAAGGTGGCCGTGCGCCGGTCGTCCGGAGGCGACGGCGACCCGAAAATCCGCGAGGCGCGTGTTGGCAATCAACAGGAGGTCTGCGCCCGAGTCGTCCGCACCTGCGCCTGCGCTCACCGTGACCAGCCGGCTCTCGCGCAGGGCGCGCAGCTCGCTGATTCGGGCCTGCAACACCGGGCCGCTGTCGAAAATGTCGATATAGCCCTCGTAGTGCATGCCCTCTTGTTCCAAGAGGCGCTGCGCCGGTGCGGTATCGACATGCACTTTGCCGATGACCTCCTGCGCCTCGGGCGTCAGATAGGCCACGTACAAGGGATGGCGCGGCATCAACTCGGCGATAAAAGACTTCTTCCCCATCGCCGTCAGATCGTCAGCCTTGGCAAAATCCATTTTGAAGAAATGTCGGCCCAAGCTCTCCCAGAATGGCGATGTGCCATCCGGTCGCTGGAAGCCCCGAAGCTCTGCGATCACGCGTTCGGGAAAGAACCTCGCAAACTGTGCGATGAACAAGAAGCGGCTCTTCGAGAGCAGCTTGCCGTTGTTCCCCTGGCGGTACTCGGGATGCAGGAACAATGAGCAAAGCTCGGCGCAGCCGGTCAGGTCGTTGGATAGATAGAGCGTGTCCATACGCGAGAACACATCCAACTCGCGGCTGGAATGAACCAAAGTGCCGATGCGGTAGTTGTAGAAAGGTTCATCCAGTCCGACCGCAGCTTTGATTGCGCACACCCCGGCAAGTCGGTTCGCGGCCAAGTCCTCCAGCACGAAGACGTAGTCGCGCTGAATCGGCGCAATCTGTTCGGCAAGCGATGCGCAAGCCGTTTCGATGCGGCGGGCGAGACTGTCGCGATCCGCTTTGAAGGTGGTCATGCCGCTGCCCACACCCTTGGCAAGATCGAACAGGGCGTCCAAATCATCTTCATGCACCGGGCGAACGATGATCATCTCGTCCTCACAAAGCCACGCACAGCAACGATTCACCCGTGCCGACTTCCAGTGCGGCGAAGGCCGCGGCACTGAGGGAGACGACCTCGGAATCTTGCAGCGGCGCCACCTCGGTCAGCACACAGCGAAAGCGCTCTTCCCGCGCGGTGGCCACCAGACAGGGCATGCCCGGGGCGGCACGGGTTTCTCGCCGGGCTTCTCGCAGAACCGAAGCGGTGTAACTTCTCAAACTCGCTCGAAGCGCGCGCAAGATCGGACCGCCATCAAAGATATCGACATACTCGTCGGGCTCGAAGCCCTCTCGCGAAAGAATGCTGAACGGCAGCGTCGCCTCGGGATGAACTTGCCCCAAGGCAGCTTGGGCATCTCCGGGCAGGAGCGGAACATAAACCGGGTAATGCGGCATCAACTCGACGATCAGACTGCGATTGCGAGCGCCCTCCACCAAGCGCTCGGCGGCGAGGAAATCCATGCGAAAGAACTTGCGGCCGAGCGCGTTCCAGAAGGGAGACTGCGCATCGGCGTCGGTGATCCCGGCAAGGCTGGAGAAGAACCGGTCTGAAAACCGCTTGGGCGCGACGGCGGCAAAAAGCAGCCTGGCCCTCGAAAGAAGTTCTGCCTCGGGGCCGGGTTTGTTCCAGTTCTGAACAAAGAAGCCGGAGAGCTGCGAATGCCCGGTGAGATCTGAAGACAGGGTCAGGGCATGCACGTTGTTGCTGATGCCCAAATCGCGGGAGACTTGGTGCAGCACGTCGTTGCGGAAGGCGAAAAAGGTTCCGTCTGCGCCAGCAGTGGCGAAAATGGCGGCCGTGCCGCAGATTCCTCCGCTTTCGTCTTCGAGCACGAAAAGATAAGACTCGTCGCTCGGCACGTCTACGCTCTCGGCGAACGAGGCGAGCGAACGATCAATCACGCGATCGACCGCTTCGCCGGTCTTGGGCAAGGTGTGCACCCAGGGCGAAGCCCTCGCCACCAGCGCCAGCAGGCCAGGGGTATCGCGGCTTTCCACCGGGCGCACGCGCAGCATCACGCTTTCCCGACGAAGCTTGCAACCGCGCGGCGCAGGCGCAACATGGCCTGATCGATTTCCGCGTCGCTAACCACGAGCGGCGGCACTAGCCGAAGCACGTCGGGACCGGCAATCAGGAGCAAGAGCCCCTCGGCTTCAGTTGCTTTGGTGAGGTCTTTGGCACGCCCCTTGAAGGCCTCGGTCAACACCATACCCAACATCAAGCCCGCGCCGCGGACTTCGGCAAAAACCTGAGGGTAGTCGGTCGCGACAGCCTCCAGCTGCGCGCGCAGGCGGCCTCCGGCAACCCGCACCCGCGCAAGAAAGCTCGGCTCGCTGATGGTTTCAAAAACGCGGAGAGCCACCGCCGCAGCGAGCGGGTTGCCGCCATAGGTCGAGCCGTGCGCGCCGACGCCGAAGGCCGAGGCAATTTCATTGGTGGTGAGCATGGCCCCGATGGGAAAACCGTTGCCCAAAGCCTTGGCGGTGGTCAAAATGTCGGGCACGACACCGTAGTTCATGTAGGCGTAAAGCGATCCCGTGCGCCCCATACCGCACTGAACTTCGTCAAAGATCAGAAGCGCTTGGTGTTGGTGACACAGGGCGCGCAAGCCGGTCAGGAATTCGGGCTTTGCCGAGGTCACTCCGCCCTCGCCTTGGACGGGTTCGACCACGATGGCACAGACGTCGTCGCCCATGGCCGCCTCGGCCGCGGCCAGATCGTTGAACGGGACATGCGTGATCGCCGGCGGAAGAGGTTCGAAGCCTTCGGTGTATTTGGCCTGCCCGCCGACGCTGACGGTGAAAAGCGTGCGGCCATGGAAGGCGTTATCGAAGGCCAGTATCCGCGACTTGGACTCACCGTGTTTGCTGTGCGCCCACTTGCGCGCAAGCTTGAAGGCGGCTTCGTTGGCTTCCGCGCCGGAATTGGCGAAAAAGGCCCGGTCGGCAAAGGTCGCTTCGGTAAGCGCGGTGGCAAGGCGCAGCACCGGCTCGTTGGTGTAGCCGTTGCCGACATGCCACAGACGCTCGGCCTGCTCGCGCAAGGCTGCAACGGCGACGTCGGGAGCGTGACCCAGCCCCGAGACGGCGATTCCGGCAGTAAAGTCGAGGTATTCTCGACCGCTCTGATCCCAGAGCCAGAGCCCTTTGCCGCGCACCGGAACCCAGGAAGCGGGTGCGTAAGTCGGAACCATCACGCGATCGAAGGTGGCACGGTCGACCAAGCGCTGGCTGGCTGGCGGGCTGGAAGTCGGAGGCATGGATTCACTCATGGCTGGCCTTGGCGATCGCGATGGAATGCCGGACATCATAAGGAGCGCCGCTTGCCAGGGTCTTTCATCGGCGCGACGCGGTTTTTGCGATTTCAGGTTAACCGATGAAGCTGAAGCGCAATCGACGGATCACGCCGTGACCGAGGTCAGGCGCTTGCCGACAAAAGCTTGCGCTGCCTTTCCTCGCGAGGCGTCACGCCAAAGAGCGCGCCATATGCCGTGGAAAAATGGGAACCGGAAGAGAAACCGCACATCAAGCCCACCTGCACGATGGAGTGGCTGGTTTCGATCAGCAACTTGCGGGCGCGCTGCAGGCGCAGCTCGAGGTAGTAACGCGAGGGCACGCTGTTGAGGTATTGCTTGAAGAGGCGTTCGAGCTGGCGGCGGGAGATGCCCACCGCGCCGGCGATGTCGTCCGCGGTAAGCGGCTCTTCGAGATTCGCTTCCATCAGCGCCACAGCCTGGGTGAGCTTGGGCTGCAAGCCGCCAAAGCGCGCTTGCAAAGCCACCCGCTGGCGTTCCAGGGGTTCGCGCACACGGTCAATGAACAAGGTCTCCTTGACCTGCGCCTCAATCTCCGGCCCAAAGAGCCTTCCCACGAGATGCACCGAAAAATCTAAGGTTGCCGCTCCTCCGCAACAGCTCATGCGCTCGGTGCCGGTTTCGTAAAGGTTGGGGGCGAGAATGGTCCGGTCGGCCAGCTGGTCGGCTTCCCAATGCGCATCCCAGGGCAGGGCCACACGCCGCCCGTCGAACAGCCCGTAACGCGCAAGCCAGACCGCCGCACTTCCCACCGCAGCGACCAAGGGACAAACCGCGAGGCGCGCGCAAACCTGTTCCAAAGTCGCGGCGTCCGGCTCGGGCGCGGCGGCATCGGCAAGGACCACGACAAAAACTCCGGCGTCGCCGCAGGCGTTGCCTCCGTCACGAAGCAGGTTATCGAGATCGACGCGCTGAATCGTGAGCCGATTGCCCGTCAACCGCGTGGCGTGAGCCAAAGGCTCCAGGAATGCCGGCGTAACCAGAGCGCAGGGGCCGGCAAGATCTACTGCGACCAGCTTAGGAGCAGCCACCGCCCACCAGCGGGACAACAGGTCAGCGGGCAAATGCCACCTCCCTCGCCCTCCCGCAGGCAGCTCGGTGAATGGTGCGCCGCTGCGGCCGGGCGGCGAGGCGGCGAAAATCGCGCTTGATCATCAGCGCCATGATAGCAGCCGCCGATGCCGCCAGCACCCAGGAACCTCGGGAAGCGTTAGCCTCGCCGATTGCGGCGCAGCATTTCCCAACCGGAAACCAAGAAGCCGGACACGCCATAGAGTACGAATCCGGCAAACAAGACCGTCGGCGGATCCGAGGAGAGCAACACGAAACCCAAAGCGATTAAGGCCACCATCATGAAGGGAACGCTCTTTTTTAGATTGATGGTTTTGCCGCTGTAGTACTTGAGGTTGGAGACCATGATCAAACCGGCGAACAGGGTAAGTCCGAAGGCGATCCATTTGATGTCCGGCACCGCAAACCCGTAGTCGTGGCCTATCCACACGAAACCCGCCACCAGGGCGGCCGCGGAGGGGCTGGGCAGGCCCTGGAAGTAACGCTTGTCGGCCACTTCGAGTTGCGTGTTGAAACGCGCCAGGCGCAAGGCTGCTCCGGCCACATAAACGAAAGCGGCCAGCCAGCCCCACTTTCCCATGCCCTTGAGTGCCCACTCATACATCACCAGCGCGGGCGCGGCGCCGAAGGAAACCATGTCGGAGAGGCTGTCGTACTCCGCCCCAAAAGCGCTTTGGGTCTTGGTCATGCGAGCGACGCGGCCGTCGAGCCCGTCGAGCACCATGGCGACAAAAATCGCAATCGCCGAATGCTCGAAGCGTTGGTTCATCGCCTGGACGATGGCATAGAAGCCGGCGAACAGCGCCGCGGTGGTAAACAAATTGGGCAGCAGATAGATGCCGCGCCGCCGGATGCGAACCTTGAGGGCAACGCGCTGCTGCTGGAACTCGTCCATCACTTCGGCGGCGCCAAGGCAGCGAGGATGGTTTCGGTGGCCCTTACCTTGTCTCCGACCGCAACGCGCGGCAGAGCATCCAGCGGAAGGTAGACATCGACTCGGGAACCGAAGCGGATGAATCCATAGCGTTGTCCGCGAGCCAGAACCACGCCCTTGTCTACATAGCACAGGATGCGCCGCGCGATGAGCCCCGCCACTTGCACGCAGGTGAGGTCGGATCCGTCCGCGGTCTGCAGCCACAAGGCGTTGCGCTCGTTTTCGGTAGAGGCCTTGTCGAGCGCGGCATTGACGAAAGCGCCCGGGTTATACCACCGCCCCTTGACCTCTCCATCCACCGGGCTTCGATTGGAGTGCACATTGAAGACGTTCATGAAGACGCTGATCTTCAGTGCCTCGCGGTCGAGATAGGGATCGCGCGCTTTGCCAACCACGACGATGCGGCCATCGGCCGGTGAAAGCACGGCGCGCGCCTCTTCGGGCACGCGCCGCGGCGGGTCGCGGAAAAACTGCAGGATAAAGACCACCACCAGCCACAGCAACAGCGACCAGGCGAGGCTGCCCAAAGCGGTGACCGCCAGGGCGGCCAGGGTCGCGATGCCGAGGAAAGGCCAGCCCTCGCGGGCGATGATGGGATGCGGATAGCTCATCGATTGGTATTAGTTCTTGGCTTGATCGACCAGCTTGTTCTTGCGGATCCAAGGCATCATTTCGCGCAGCTTGGCGCCGACCTTTTCGATCGGATGTTCGGCCAAATTGCGGCGTTGCGACAAGAGTGTGGGCGCGCCGGCGCGGTTTTCGAGGATGAATTCCTTGGCGTATTGGCCGCTCTGGATTTCTTTGAGGATGCGGCGCATCTCGGCCTTGGTTTCGTCGGTGACGATGCGCGGCCCGCGGGTGATGTCGCCATACTCGGCATTGTTCGAAATCGAGTAATGCATGTTGGCGAGACCGCCTTCGTAAATGAGGTCGACGATCAATTTCAACTCGTGCAGGCACTCGAAATAGGCCATCTCCGGCGCGTAGCCCGCTTCCGTGAGCGTTTCAAACCCGGCTTTGATCAATTCCACGGTGCCGCCGCAAAGCACGACTTGCTCGCCGAAGAGGTCGGTTTCGGTCTCTTCCCGGAAAGTGGTTTCAATCACGCCGCCGCGGGTACCGCCATTGGCCGCAGCGTAGGAGAGCGCGATGTCGCGCGCTTTGCCGGAGCGGTCCTGGTAAACCGCGATGAGCGACGGTACTCCCCCCCCTTGGGTGTAGGTTGATCGCACCAAATGGCCGGGGCCCTTGGGCGCGATCATGATGACATCGATGTCCTCGCGAGGCACCACTTGGCCGTAATGAATGTTGAAACCGTGGGCAAAGGCCAGCGCGGCGCCTTTCTTCATATTGGGTTCGACGTCGTCGGCGTAAACTTTGGCGATGTTCTCGTCAGGCAGCAGTATCATCACCACATCGGCGCCTTTGACGGCTTTGTCTACCTCTTCCACCTTGAGGCCTGCGCCTTCGGCCTTCTTCCAGGAGGCACCGCCTTTTCTCAAACCCACGGTGACCTTGACCCCGGAATCCTTCAGGTTCTGGGCATGCGCATGGCCCTGAGAGCCGTAGCCGACGATGGTGACCTTCTTGCCCTTGATGAGCGAGAGATCGGCGTCTTTGTCGTAATAAACTTTCATGGAAATCCCCTTCGCAACAATGATAACGGAATGGCGCCCGAAAAGGCGACGGCCGATGGATGCAAGCCGGCGCCCTCTTGCGCTCAGATTTTGAGAATGCGGTCGCCGCGCCCTATGCCCGAAGCGCCGGTGCGCACGGTTTCCAGTATGACTCCGGGCTCGATTGCGGCGATGAAGGCGTCGAGCTTTTCGCCGGTGCCGGTGAGCTCTATGGTGTAGGACTTGTCGGTCACGTCGAGAATGCGGCCGCGAAAGATGTCGGCAAGCCGCTTCATTTCCTCGCGCTCCTTGCCCGCGGCGCGCACCTTCACCAGCATCAGCTCGCGCTCGATATGGTTGCCTTCGGTGAGGTCCACCACCTTGACCACATCGATGAGTTTGTTCAACTGTTTGGTGATCTGCTCGATCACGTCGTCCGAGCCCGTGGTGATGATGGTCATGCGCGACATGGTCGGGTCTTCGGTGGGCGCTACGGTGAGGGACTCGATGTTGTAGCCCCGCGCCGAGAAGAGCCCCGAAATGCGCGACAGCGCCCCGGCTTCGTTTTCGACCAGGATGGAAAGGATATGACGCATCTTGGCCCCCTCAGATCTGCTCGGACAAAATCATTTCCGAGAGCCCTCTTCCGGCGGCAACCATCGGAAACACGTTCTCGGAACGGTCAGTGATCACGTCGACAAAAACCAGGCGGTCTTTGAGCGACAAGGCCTCGCGAAGCGCGCCTTCGACATCCTGAGGTTTTTCCACCCGCAAACCGACATGGCCGTAAGCCTCGGCGAGCTTGACGAAGTCGGGCAGCGAATCCATGTACGATTCAGCGTAGCGGTTGCCGTAGAAGAACTCCTGCCACTGCCGCACCATGCCCAGATACCGATTGTTGAGATTCACGATCTTGATCGGCAGGTGATATTGCTTGCAGGTGGCCAGTTCCTGAATGCACATTTGGATCGATGCCTCCCCGGTGATGCAACATACCGTTTCACCCGGGTTGGCAGTCTGCACGCCCATCGCTGCGGGCAGCCCGAAGCCCATGGTGCCCAGCCCCCCGGAATTGATCCAGCGGCGCGGTAAGTCGAACTTGTAATACTGCGCTGCCCACATTTGATGCTGACCGACGTCCGAAGTCACGAAGGCCTTGCCCTCGGTGAGTTCCCAGAGTTTTTCCACCACCGCTTGGGGCTTGATTTTCTCGGACTTGCGGTCGAAGCGCAGGCAGTCCTTGGCCCGCCATTCGTCTATGGTCGCCCACCACTCCGCCAGCCCGCTGACGTCGGGACGATCTTTGCCGCTTTCGAGTTGCTTCAGCATTTCCTCGAGCACGTCTTTGACATAGCCGACGATGGGAATGTCCACCTTGACGCGCTTGGAAATCGACGAGGGGTCGATGTCCACATGGATGATGCGCCGCGACTCGCGGTTGAAGTGGTTCGGGTTGCCGATTACCCGGTCATCGAAGCGCGCGCCCACGGCAAGCAGCACGTCGCACTGCTGCATGGCCATGTTGGCTTCGTAAGTGCCGTGCATGCCCAGCATTCCGACCGCAAGCTTGTCGGTTCCCGGGTAGCCGCCCAGTCCCATCAGCGTGGTGGTGCAGGGGAAGCCGAGGGTGCGAACGAGTTTGGTGAGTTCGGCCGCGGCATCGTTCAGCACCACGCCACCCCCGACATAGACCATGGGACGCTTGGCTTCCAGGAGCAGCTGCACCGCCTTGCGGATCTGGCCCTGATGGCCCTTGGTGACGGGATTGTAGGAACGCAGCGTGATGCTCTGCGGATAAGCAAAATCGGCGCGGGCCTGGGTGATGTCCTTGGGAATGTCTACCAACACCGGCCCTGGCCGCCCGGTAGCCGCAAGGTAGAAAGCTTTTTTGATCGTGGCAGCGAGTTGCCGGATGTCTTTGACCAGGAAATTGTGCTTCACGCAGGGGCGAGTGATGCCCACGGTGTCGCATTCCTGAAAGGCATCTTGCCCGATGGCGTGGGTAGGCACCTGCCCGGTCAGCACCACCAGCGGGATGGAATCCATGTAGGCAGTGGCAATTCCGGTCACCGCATTGGTGACTCCGGGGCCGGAAGTAACCAAGGCAACCCCGATCCTTTTGCTTGAGCGGGAGTAGCCGTCGGCCGCGTGGACCGCCCCCTGCTCGTGCCGCACCAGAATGTGTTTAACCTTGTCTTGTTTGAATATTTCGTCGTAGATATTGAGCACCGAACCGCCGGGATACCCGAAAACGTATTCGACGCCCTCTTCCTGCAAGCAGCGCAGGACGATTTCCGCACCAGTGAGTTCCATGATGGACGCCTTGCAAAAAAACGAATGAAAAAACTGCAAGACCTACCGGCACGTCGGATGAAAAACGCGCCCAGGGCGGGGTTGGGGGTACACCGCGCCGTTCAAAGGCCTATTTAGCCGGACTCGCCGCGCCAACCAGTTTAACCGCCAGTTTTGCCGGGGTTGCACCGAGCGCGCGCGACCGCTTATGCAGTACGCACTAAATGCCCAGATTGGGGAAAGCGAACAGTAACGGGTGCCCGCCGGTTTGGTCAAGCAGATTTTGTGCAGCACAGCATGGGCCGCCGGACGCGCCGGAGAAGATGCATTCAGCATCGGCCGGCAAAGCCTGAGCCAAAGCGATCCCGTGGAGATTGCGCAAGGAGAGGACGAGCTTTGCGCGAGCCCGGGAAGAAGCCGCAGGTATGGCTCCCGAACTGGCGCTGCAATTCAATTCTTCTTCAAAAGCGTGAAGATTGGAGGCGTTAGTGACTATAATCCGGCCGAGTCGCCGGCAAGCCGAAAGATAACGTTTTTGGCGTAATGGCGCGTGATTTTGGCATCGTCGACCATAAACCCTTGCTGCTGCCCCCGTGCTCGGGCCGGGAGTCACGTCGCGTCATGGCAGGGCAGAGGCTTTCGGGGACAGCAACTGGCTACCTACAAAGAGATTTCCGGTTTTTTGGCAGAGGTTGAGCGGCGCGCCTACAAGCACGCCCTTTTTGCGCTGCGCGACGAGCACCAAGCCCTGGATATCGTCCAGGAAGCCATGCTGAAGCTCACCGAGAAGTATTCGGATAAGCCCGCCCAAGAGCTGCCCATGTTGTTTCAGCGCATTCTGCAGAACACCATTCATGACTTTTTCCGCCGCCAAAAGGTGCGTTCGACCTGGACGACCCTGTTTTCTTCCTTGGGCGGCAAGGGTGAAGATGCCGACGAAGACCACGATCCTCTGGAAACTCTCGATCTGGGGGCAGACTCCAACGCTGCGAGCAACCCGCTCGCCCAGCTCACCCAGGCCCGCACCATGGCCACGATCGAATGGGCGCTAGCCCGGCTGCCGGCGCGTCAACGCGAAGCGTTTTTGCTGCGTTATTGGGAAGAGCTGGATGTGGCGGAGACCGCCCAAGCTATGGGCTGCTCGGAGGGAAGCGTCAAGACGCATTGCTCCCGGGCGGTTCATACTTTGGCGCAGATGTTGAAAGAGAAGGGGGTTTCATTATGAGCGTCTCGCGTGAAGACGAATTCGCCAAGCGAATCACGCAGCACCTGGATGCAGGCACCCTAGACCTGCGCCAGGGCACTGCGTATCGCTTGCAGCTGGCAAGGCAGGCAGCCTTGGCTCGGCTGGCAGAAATCGAGTCGGCTTCGGCTACGGAGTACGCCGGAGGCGGACAACTTCGACTCGGCGGCGGCACCGGCCGGCTCACCGGCTGGCGTTTCTGGCTTTCGGTAGGCCTGCTCCTGGCGTCCCTGGTTTCCTACTACCAGTGGATGGAGTACCAGAACCTGCGCGAAATCGAGGAAATCGACGCCGAATTGCTCGCCAGCGAACTGCCGATCGAGGCGTATCTCGACAAGGGATTTCATAATTGGCTCAAACACTCCGACTAAGCCTGCTGGCTCTGTTGCTGGCGGCGCTTAGCGGCGTGGCTTGCGCACAGACGCTCGGTAGCGGACCTGGCTGGCGCGAACTCAGCCCCGAGGAGCAACGCATACTTGCGCCCCTGGCTGGCGAGTGGAATGGCCTCGAGCCGCGCCGCAAGCAGAAGTGGCTAGGCATAGCCCAGCGCTATCCCAAGATGGCCCCTTCAGAACAAGCCCGCGTGCAAGACCAGATGCAAAGCTGGGCTCGGCTCACGCCAGACGAGCGAAAAACGGCTCGCGAACGCTACCGGACACTGCGGGAATTGCCGCCGGAAAAGCGCGAGGTGGCGCCCAAGCGCTGGGAGGAGTACCAGGCGCTGCCCCCGGAAACCAAACGCGAACTGGCAACCCGGCCGTCGCCGAGGAACTCGCCTCCCCCGCCCCGTCTGAAAGAAGCACAGCCCTTTCCGCGGCCTTGATGAGCACAAAGTCCGCGCTGAAGCGCGAGTCATCCAGTCAGCTTGAGGACTTGCCCCGACCCGCTGCGGCGGGCTTGGTCCGGCGTTTGTGTTCCCTTGTTTACGAAGCCTTGCTGCTGGCCGCCGTGCTGTTCTTTTTCGGCTATCTTTTATCCGCGCTCCTGCCTCGTGCCAGCGAAGGCCTGCAACGCAAGCTTTTCCAGGTCGCACTGTTCGCCGCCGGGGGCGTCTATTTTGGCTGGTCCTGGAGCAAAGGCCGCAGCACGCTGCCCATGAAGACCTGGCGTCTGGCACTGCAAACCGTGGCAGGCGCCCCGCTCAACTGGCGCGACGCCCTGCGGCGCTATTTCTTTGCTTGGCTGGCGCCGTTGCTGGCTTTGGGCGGCTACCTCGCCTGGGGGACCTGGGGTTCGCTCGCCGCCGCCCTACCCTATCTGTGGGCATTGCTGGACCGCGACCGCCAGTTCCTGCACGATCGGCTGGCGGGGACACGCATCGTCCGCGCCGCCCAGGGACTCACCGCCGCACCGTAGCAAAACGTTTGCCCGCCAAGACGACCGCGACGATGGCCAGGGCAAAGCCCAGGGTCCAGACTTCGAGGGGCTCGCCCAACAGCAGCCAAGCCGCGGCGATGGTGAAGAAGGGTTGCAGGAGCTGCACTTGCCCGACCCGGGCGATGCCGCCCAGGGCCAGCGCCCGGTACCAGGGCAAAAAACCCAGGAACTGGCTGATCAGACAAACGTAGACGAGACCGGCCCAGGCAGGGGAAAGGGGCGGCCATTGCGCGGGGTAGAGAAATACAGCGGGCACCAGCATCCAGGGGGCGGCCAGCACCAAGGCCCAGGAAATCACCGCCAAGCCGCCCAGCGATCCGGCGAGCACCGCCCCCAGCGCGTAACCCACGGCGGAGACGACCACCGAAGCCAGCAGAATGAGATCGGCCAGGTGCAGACTGCCGCCGCCCCGGATCAACGAAAAGAGCACCACCAAGGCGCTGCCCAGTACCGCCAGCACCCAAAACCCCATCGAAGGCCGCTCGCGGGCCAACAAAGTGGCTGCCACCGCCGTCGCCAGCGGCAAAAGGCCCAAGGTGACGCTGCCCTGGCTCGCGCCCACCTGCACCATGGCCAGTGCCGATAAGGCCGGAAAAAGCACCGCGACGCACAGCGAGACCACCAAAAGGCGACCCAATTCCGCCCGTTTGGGCCAGCGATGCCGGCCCAAAATCAAGTACAGCGCTGCCGGCACGGAGGCGACGAGACAACGCGCCACGCCCACGAACCAAGGGTCGAAAGCGGAAACGGCGGCGCGCGTGGCCGGCAAGGTGAGGCTGAAGGCCAGCACCCCCAAGAGCCCCAGGGCCAGTCCGCGCCATTCGGCGTCGGCGGTCGCGGTGCGGGGTGGCAGGCGCTTGACTGCGGCCAAGGAGGCGGTCACGGCGGTGGCTTTGGCGGAATTCATCCCCGCGCCCCTTGGGCGGCCCGGGCCTTCGCCGCAAGGCTTGGCGCCGATGGCGGGCGCGCCAGCACCACCCCAGCGGCGATGGCGACCATGCCCAGAACGGCGGTCATCCCCAATTGCTCTCCGAACAGCAGGAAGGCAAGAATCGCCGTCACCGCCGGCACGAGATAGAAGAAACGCGCCACGTCGGCCGCCGCGCCGCTGCGCAGCAGAAAATAGAGGAGCCCGATGGCGCCCAGAGACAACACCACCACCAGCCAGAACAGGGCGCCCAAGAACTGCGGCGTCCATGATGCGCCGAAGCTGCCCAGCAGCGGTGCGGTCAGACAAAACAGCAAGGCCACGGCGGTGTACTGGACGAAAGTGCTCACCGGCAATTCCACCCCGCCGCAATGTTTCTTTTGGTAAAGCGTGCCGACACTGATGCCCACCAGGGCCGCCAGTGCCCAAGGCAGCCCCGTGCTGGAGCCCATACCCAAGGCCACGCGATCGGCGAGCACGCCATAAACCCCCAGGAGCCCCACACCCAAACCCAGCCACTGTCGCCCGACCACTTTTTCGCGCAGCCACAGCCGAGCCAGCAGCACGGTCAACAAAGGCTGGCCGCCGACGATCAGGGCCACCACGCCAGCGCCCAACCCTTCGCGTATGGCGGCAAACACACCGCCCAAATAGACGCCATGCAGCAGCAACCCGGCCACCACCAGGTGCCCATAAACCCGCGCTTCACGGGGCCAGCGCGCGCCCGTGATGAGGCAGATCAGCACCGTGAGCGGCACCAGCAATAGAAAACGGTAGGCCAAAAAGGCGAAAGGCTCGGCATAGGGCAGCCCGAACTTGGCCGCGATGAAGCCCGTGCTCCACAAGAACACGAAAAGGTAGGGCGCAGCGGCGGCGAGCGCCGGGGAGTTGAACGGCATAGACAAAAACCTCGTTGATGGAGCCGACCCGTCCAACCGGAAATCATCCAGCTTGACGACCACCCGGACAGTAACTGACAATTCATCCAGCTGTCAGAGACAATTCGCCTCGCGACAGGCGCACTGTACCGGCCGCTTCGGCTTGACACTTTTGCCCATGAGCCTTGCCCCTTTGCCCCTCAACCCGGACCAGCCCCTGGTCGATCAGATCGTCGCCGCCCTGCGCGACGCCATCGACTCGCGCAGCCTGCGGGCCGACACCCGCCTGCCGTCCATACGCCAGTTCGCCAAAACCCAGGGGGTGAGCCGCTTCACCGTGGTGGAAGCCTATGACCGTCTCGTCGCGCAGGGCTATCTGCATTCGCGCCGCGGCTCGGGTTTCTATGTCGCCGCGCGCAGCACCCCAGCCACCGACAGTACCCAGCCTTGCAGCATCGAACGCGCCGTCGATACCGCCATGCTCATGCGTAATGTGCTGGCCTCGGAAGCCAGCAGCACGGGCTACGGCAGCGGCGTGCTGCCCGCCGAATGGCTCGACGACGACGCCCTGCGACGGCAACTGCGGGCACTGTCGCGCGAACCGGGCGCGCATTTGACCACCTATGGCCAGGGCCTGGGCTTCGCGCCCTTGCGCGAGCAATTGCGGGTGCATCTGGCGGAGGTGGGCATCGCTTGCGCATCGGACCAGATTCTCCTGACTCACGGCGGCGCCCAGGCGCTCGACCTGGTCATCCGTTACCTTTTGAAGCCCGGCGACAGTGTGCTGGTGGACGACCCCGGCTACTACAATCTCTTCGGCAATCTCAAGCTGCACGGCGTGCGTCTCTTGGGTGTGCCGCGCGGCAAAGACGGGCCGGACCTGGCGGTGGCCGAGCAGTTGGCGCGCGAGGCCAGACCCAAGGCCTTTTTCACTCAGTCGGTGCTGCACAACCCCACGGGCACCAACCTCACCCCGGCGGCGGCCTTCCGCATCTTGCAACTGGCCGAGCGCCACGGCTTCATCATCGTCGAGGATGATGTCGCAGCCGACTTCGACCCCGGCCGCGCGGCGCGCCTGGCCACCCTCGATCAACTGGAACGGGTGCTGTATCTGGGCAGTTTCAGCAAAACCCTGTCGGCTTCACTACGCGTGGGCTTCCTGGTGGGCAAACGCGAATGGATCGAAGAACTCACCGACATCAAGCTGCTGTCCGACATCACCACCTCGGAATTCGCCGAGCGCGTGGTGCATCGCCTACTCACCGAAGGCCATTACCGCCGCCACATGCAGCGCATGCGTGAACGCCTGGCGCGCTCGCGCGACCGGGTGTTGAGGCGCATGGAACACGCCGGAATGGAAGTACTGTGCGAGCCGGCCGGCGGCTTGTTCATCTGGGCGCGGCACCCGGCCTGGGACAACGCCGTGGCGCTGGCCAACCGCGCGGCGCGCGATGGCGTGTTTCTGGCTCCCGGCAGTTCCTTCCGCCCCTATCTCGAAACCTCGCCCTGGCTGCGTTTCAACATTGCCCGCAGCGATACGCCGCGATTGTTCGAAAGCCTCGCGCGTTACGCCGGCGAAGTCCGGCGCAAGTGCCCGGCCCAGTTCGGGGCCTCGGGGATTGCATGAGGCCAAGCTCGGCGTCGATTGCTCGACACGGTAGCTCGACACGGTCGCTCGTTCGCTTCACGTATTTCTTTTGCTCGCTGGCATTGGCTTTCCTCGCAGAGATGAGGCGCACCGCGTCCTCCTGACGAATGGTGTAGACCACGTACAACACAGCCGAATAGGCGGCTCCCATGGTAACCCAACGATCTTCCCCGTAATCCTGGCGGTCGTCGTCGGTCTCGATACGCCCTTGGTCGCAGAAAAACGAGTGCTGCATCCTCGAACGAGGCGCCGTGCTTTTGCACGTTACCACGGCGAGCAGAACGCAACCCCCTCCGCCTTCCAACCCTGACTGGGCATTTCTCTATAGAGCGAGATTTCAGTGGTGAAGCGGTGGTTGGAATCGTTGCTGGCGAAACGATTGTTATACAAGCGATAGACGGGTTTTGTCAGCTCGTTGTTGGAAAAGTCCGTAGTGCAAAAGGCATAGGATCCGGAATCAACGGCGTAGAAGGCGACACCCTCGTAGGTCCAGCCCGGGTCCATCTTTACTGCCGCGCACTCCGCCGCATCGGAGGTGTAGAAGTGCGAGTTTGGCCCCTTGCCAGGCGTCCCATAAAACCGGCATACCGGGAGCGCATCCATTCGGGCTCCCGCAGCGTCGGCGTAGGCCTTGAAACTTCCGCCTGTAAGCGACCAGCCGGGCCCGGCTGCACCGTTGAGAATGCTCTGCACCTCAATAGGGTCCGCGGTCACAAAATAGTGATTGAGAATGCTATTGTGAAACTCAGTCACTGTCACTAACTTCAGCTTACGGGTATCGTTGCAGATCGCGGTTGCTCGGACCTGCTCCGCGAATGCGCGCTCAAATGACTGATAGTAGCCGATGCCAAAGGAAAAACCGACAACTGGCGTCTGCGGGAGCTGCCGAGGCCGAAAGAACGACACATCGGTGAATTCAGCCAGCCATTTTGCTAGTAGAGCCTGTACGCCAAACGCACCGAGCTCCTCAACAGTTTGGTCCAGATAGCCGCAGGTGTGTGGGCCTCCTTTGATGTGCCGAGCCTCGTGGGTAATAATGCTCAGCAAGCCATGGCCGTAGCCGCCTTTTTCAGGGTGTTGCCACACCGGTAACAGCTGACTGTAGTTATCAAGGATCGGTGGCGGCAATCCGACTCGAAGGTTTATCACGCCGCTGGGGGAGCAGCAGAAGCTGTTGCTGATGTCCTGCCGGAAACGAATGCCCTTAAGACCGCTCTCATTGTACAGCCAGTTCGTGTAGGTGCCGGTTGTCCACGGAAGGGGGACCGAAAAATTGGTGATGGCAGGAATCGCGAGGATCAACCGGTAGACGCGCCGCTTCATCTCTGTCAGGTCGGCGGAACCCTCCAAGCTGGTACACACCAACTTCGGCGCGGTCGAATCGAATTCGAAGGATAGTGATAGCTTGGCATCGACGCTCGCGACTTCAGACGCAGTTGGGCACCCGGCCAACAGATCGTCCACCAGGATTTCCGCCGATGCCACCGCGTTAAATCCGACCAACATCCAAACGACGGAAATGCTTTTCCACATGATCCGACTCCTTGATAATAAGGTGGCCAGTTTTCGCGCCTACCACCAATCCAGATCTCGCCTCGCACCCGGCGCCAATTGTGTTCGGCAGATGGGTTCATTCGTTGCGGCCGATGCGGTGCTCCCTCACGCGGCTAGCCGTAGGAATGGTGGTGACGAGTGTATCGGTGGCCGTCTCGACAGCTACAACGCCCCCGGAACCGACTGGAAGATAGGCAAATGGCATAGCCTTTGCAGCTAACGAAGCAAACCTATCCACGGGATCCAAAGAAAGTGCATCAGGCGCTGAAGTCTTGTTTGCTACCCCGCTTCCCGCAACACCGTTTCGACCGCTCACACACGATTACCTCCCTCTGGACAATGAAAACGAAATGAAACGACGCGACTCCAGCCGACTGGCGAGCCCGAGTTACCCATGGGAACTCAACCGGCATCCCTCAAGAAATCGAACCATCCACTTGGCGAAAAGCGGCTCGCGCTTTCCCTGAGAAAACACTGGCGAAGCCAATTCACGATTCACGCTTTTCTTGGCAATCTCAATCCATTGCGCCCGCGTCAGAGTACCGAGCCTGACGAACGGCCCACTGTGCTCGCGCGGCCCCTCCGCCACATCCAGCCTGTCGGCTTCTGGTTCAGCCATGTCCGCATAGCAAAGAGCCCAAGCGGCCTCGGGATCGGCCGCCAATCGACTCAGCGCGTGGGCAAGACTGCCAAGGGAGGCGGCGTGGGTTTCGTAGATCTGCGACCCCAGTGCCTGCTTCAGTATGCGGCACAGCTCGGCGGCACAAGCGATGATCCAAGACCCTTCGGGGCGTGTCAGCGACCGGCATATACGAGCCACTTGATGATCGGCATATTCGAGCCAGT
>CAZFEK010000055.1:0-23244 GCA_964517465.1 uncultured Alcaligenaceae bacterium | reverse complement strand
ATCGGCGGCGCCGACATGCCGGTGGTGGTGTCGATGCTCAACAGCTACTCGGGCTGGGCGGCGGCGGCCACTGGCTTCATGCTATCGAACGATCTCTTGATCGTCACCGGCGCGCTGGTGGGTTCCTCCGGTGCCATCCTCTCCTACATCATGTGCCGCGCCATGAACCGCAATTTCATCAGCGTCATCGCCGGCGGCTTCGGCACCGGCGGCGGGGCGCCGGCTGCGGCCGGTGCGCAGCCGGCGGGCGAAGTCAGTCCCGTCAGCGCGACCGAGACGGCGGAACTGCTGCGCGAAGCGAAGAACGTCATCATCGTGCCGGGCTACGGCATGGCCGTGGCGCAGGCCCAGCACACGGTGTACGAAATCACCCGCCACCTGCGCGAGAAGGGCGTGAATGTGCGCTTCGGCATCCACCCGGTGGCCGGCCGCATGCCCGGCCACATGAACGTGCTGCTCGCCGAGGCCAAGGTGCCCTACGACATCGTGCTGGAGATGGACGAGATCAACGCCGACTTCCCCGACACCGACGTCGCCATGGTGATCGGCGCCAACGACATCGTGAACCCGGCGGCGCAGGACGATCCGACCAGTCCCATCGCCGGCATGCCGGTGCTCGAGGTGTGGAAGGCGAAGACCTCCATCGTCATGAAGCGCTCGATGGCCTCGGGCTACGCGGGCGTGGACAACCCGCTCTTCTACAAGGAGAACAACCGCATGTTGTTCGGCGATGCGAAGAAGATGCTGGACGAGGTATTGACCTCTCTAAAAGCATAATCCCGCGCCGGGCATGGTTTTCGGGGGGCAAGCCGGGGTGGCTGCTCGCGCCCCCAGCGTCCGAAAGGTGCTCGGCGCAGCCCCACGCGGTGTGGCTTCCAGCGGCTGGCGCGAGAAACCGTCGCCTGGATGCTCAGTGCCCGGGTCATGCGCGCGTTTCCTGGTCAGGGCTCAAAGCAAGCACGGGTATTAGGTATTACATGCGCCATTCGTTGCCGCACTTCCGGCAGTGCACGCGTAGCCATACTTCCTCCGGATTTCGTATGTCTATCGGTTCTTGGCGCAAGGCGGAGCCTGCTTCGGTAATCTGGAATCGCCCGTAGGCTTGGCAACGCTGGCAGACGGCATGATTTCCAAGGTGTTCGGCAAAGACCATGATGCGGCGATAGCGTTCCCAGCCCACGATGCCCAGGAGAACGCCGGTCACCCCGATCAACAACGCCCAGGCGAGGCCGCTCGGGGTATGGCGCTCGGCGTAAATCTCCCCGGCCACGGCCACTAACATCATGCCGCCGATGCAGACGACCAGATAAGCATGGCCCAGCACGAGTTGGCGCTCATACCATTTGCGGAAGCCGAGCTGGCGGATTCGATCAAGGGTGTCCATTTTGGCGAGTCTCCCGCACCGGAATGGAGGTATTGACCCGGTTGCCGCATCGCGGTTCAGGCGGACCGCCGGGCGGTCAAAGCGGCTTTGGAACCGAGGCCCTCCGGTCGGACCGAGGGTTTGCTGGCCGAAAAGAGCCGCTTCAGGCTAGAAGCGGTAAAATCCACGCCCTTCATGGCCACGCCTCAACTCCCTTCTCTGCGCGAGCTGGAAATTCGCTTGGCGCGTTTGACTCTGATCGACGAGCGTCGCCTGCGCGCGCAGTGGGCTCGCATCGGGCGCGGGCGAGAATTCCCAGTGGCGGTCGAGAAGTTTCTGGCGCGGTTGAGCGAGGCCCAGACGCGTGCCGAGCGCCGGCGCGAAAACCGGCCTCCTTGGACCTACCCGCCTGAGCTGCCGGTTAGCCAGCGTCATGAGGAAATTGCCGCGGCCATTCGCAGCAGTCCGGTGTTGATCGTGTGCGGTGAGACGGGATCCGGCAAGACCACACAATTGCCAAAGATCTGCCTCGAAGCGGGACGCGGTTTGCGTGGTCTCATCGGACACACCCAACCTAGGCGCCTGGCCGCGCGCAGTGTTGCGGCGCGCATCGCCGAGGAGCTGGGCAGCAGCGTCGGCGAGGCCGTGGGCTGCAAGGTGCGATTCTCCGATCGCAGCGGGCCGGGGAGTTATGTCAAGCTCATGACCGATGGAATCCTGCTGGCGGAAATGCAGGCCGATCGCCAGTTCCTGGCCTACGACACGCTTATCATCGACGAGGCGCATGAACGCAGCCTGAACATCGACTTCCTGCTAGGCTACCTCAAGACCATTCTGCCGCGGCGGCCGGACTTGCGGGTAATCATCACCTCGGCGACCATCGATGCCGAGCGCTTCGGCAGACATTTCGACGACGCGCCGGTGATCGAAGTGAGCGGGCGCGGGTATC
Source organism: uncultured Alcaligenaceae bacterium (assembly GCA_964517465.1). Classification (GTDB taxonomy): domain Bacteria; phylum Pseudomonadota; class Gammaproteobacteria; order Burkholderiales; family Casimicrobiaceae; genus JACPUX01. The sequence continues at coordinate 20,932 of CAZFEK010000055.1, read as the reverse complement.
CCGTCGAGCTTCGCTATCGACCGCTCGCACGCGAGGAAGACGACGACGAAATCGAGCTCGAAGAAGCGGTAGTCGAGGCGGTCCAGGAGCTCGCCCGCTTGGGGCGCGGGGATGTTCTGGTCTTTCTGCCCGGTGAACGGGAAATTCGCGAGACTGCCGATATCCTCAGGGGGCGCTTGAAGCCGGGCACCGAGATCTTGCCATTGTTCGCGAGGCTTTCGATCGCAGAGCAACAGCGCGTGTTTCAGGCGAGCGGCGGCGCCCGAGTAGTGCTGGCCACGAACGTGGCGGAGACTTCGGTGACCGTGCCGGGCATCCATTACGTGGTCGATACGGGGCTTGCGCGCATCGCCCGCTACTCGGTTCGCAACAAAGTGGAACTTCTGCAAATCGAGAAGATATCACGCGCTGCCGCCAACCAAAGGGCAGGGCGTTGCGGCCGAGTGGGGCCGGGGATTTGCATTCGGCTCTTCGCGGAGGAGGACTTTGCCGCGCGCCCCGCTTTCACCGATCCGGAAATCCTGCGCAGTTCGCTAGGGGCCGTGATCTTGCGCATGCTCGATTTGGGCCTGGGGGATATCGCGGCCTTTCCCTTCATCGATCCGCCCGCCCCCAAAGCGATCGCCGACGGACTGCAGCAGTTGCAAGACCTGGGCGCGGTCGATACCCGCCGCGAACTGACCGCCATCGGAAGGGATTTGGCTCGCCTGCCCGTTGATCCGCAGCTCGGGCGCATGGTGCTGGCAGCGCGCGAACTTGGATGCTTGCGCGAGATTCTGATCATCGCCTCCGGCCTCTCGGTTCCCGACCCGCGCGAGCGCCCGGTCGAGCAGCAAGACGCCGCGGCAAAAGCGCAGGCCCGTTTTCGCGACGAACGCTCGGACTTCGTCGGGCTGCTGCGTTTGTGGGAATTTTATACCGAGGTGGTTCGCGAGGAGACTTCGCACCGCAAGCAGGTGGCGCGATGCCGAGCCGCTTTCGTTTCTTGGCTGCGGCTTCGCGAATGGCGCGACATCCACGCGCAATTGTGCGAGCAGCTCAAGGAATTGGGTTGGCGCCTGCCGGCTGACGAAGCATTGCCGGCGAGTTATGAAGCCGTGCACCGCGCGCTGCTGTTTGGCCTTTTGGGGAACGTTGCTTGCCGCGCCGAAGACGGCGACCATTTTCTCGGCCCGCGCGGCCTCAAGCTGTTCATCCACCCGGGAAGCGGCGTGCCGCGCAAGGGCACGCAATGGCTGGTGGCAGCGGAACTTGCCGAAACCACTCGCCTTTACGCCCGAAGTGTGGCGCGGGTAGAACCGGATTGGATCGAGCGCGCGGCCGGACCACTGCTCAAAAAGAGCTACTACGATCCGCGTTGGGAGAAGTCCTCGGGACAAGTGGTAGCGAACGAACGCGTGCTTTTGCATGGCCTGGTGCTGGCTCGCGGGCGCCGGGTCGCCTACGGCGCGATTGCACCGCAGGAAGCGCACGAGATCTTTCTTCGCCGCGCGCTCGTGGAGGGGGACTTCGAAACCAAAGGTGCATTCTATGCGCACAACCTCAAGCTGATCGAAAGCATCGCCGAGCTTGAGCACAAAGCGCGCCGGCAGGATCTACTGGTCGACGATGAAACGATCTACGCTTTCTATGCCGCTCGCGTGCCGGAAGAAATCTGCACCGCAGCGGGTTTTGAGGCCTGGCGCAAGGAATGCGAAGATCTGGAGCCCAGGCGCCTGTTTCTGACCCGGGAACAACTGCTTCGCGCCGGCGCGGGTGCGGTGACCGAAGAGCAGTTTCCCAAGCGCCTGCACATCCCGGGGGGAGCGCTGGCGCTGGGCTATCGCTTCGAACCGGGGCATGTGATGGACGGCGTGACCCTGACCGTGCCGCTGGCGCTTCTCAACCAGCTCGACCCCGCCCAGATCGACTGGCTTGTGCCGGGATTGGTGCGGGACAAAGTGAATGCGCTGGTCAAAACCCTGCCCAAAGCCCTGCGCAACCGCATCCAGCCGCACCGGGACTTTGTCACCGCTTTTCTGGATGCGACCGCTCCCGGCCAAGAGTACCTCAGCCAGGCTTTGCGGGAGTTTCTGGCCAAGCGTTTGGGCGAGCCGGTGTCCGCTGGTTTCGAGACCGCCGCGGATCTTCCAGACCACTTCGCCATGAATATTCGAGTCGTCGACGAGGCCGGACAGGAACTTGCCATGGGTCGCAAGCTCGGGGATCTGCGCGACCAGTTGGGTGCGGCGGCGAGGCTGACTTTCGGTAATGCCGAGGCGGGCTGGGAAAAAACCGGCCTGAAAACCTGGGATTTCGGCGAGCTCCCGGTTTCGATTCGCTTCCAGCGGGGGGGGCGGCAGCTCACCGGGTATCCGGCTTTGGTCGACGAGGGCGAAACCGCGGGGCTTCGCCTCTATGACTTGCCGGAAGAGGCCGCAGGTGAAACCCGGCGCGGGGTGCTGCGCCTGTTGCGCCTGGCCCTAAAGGAACCGATCCAGGCGATCGCCAAAGGCCCTCCCCAATTCGCGCAAATCGCCCTCCAGCTGCGAGCCTTGGGCAGCGCCGAAGCGATCCTGTCGGATGTGATTGACGCGGTCTGCGATCGTGCGATGATCGGCGATGATTCGCTCCCGCGAAATGCGCCAGCCTTCGAAGAGCAAAAGAAAAGGGCGCGAACGCGGCTGCCGGCGGTGGCGGCCGGGGCGTGGCGCCATTTGGCCGACATTGCGCAGGAATATCATGACTTGGGCCGAGCGCTGATGGTTTTGCCGCCAGCCCTGAAAACCTTGGGCGAAGAAGTTGGTGCCCAGCGTTTGGCCCTCGTTTTTCCGGGCTTCTTCAGCGGCACACCCTGGGAAAAACTGTCTGATTTGCCGCGTTATCTCAAAGCGGCGAGGCGTCGCCTCGAAAAATACCCCGAGAACCCGGCGCGGGACGCGCGTCATGCCCCGGGTGTGCAGGCCTTCTGGCGCCGCTGGACGGAGCGCGCGGCAGCCGCTGCACGGCAGGGAAGCATACCGCAAGGTTTGGCAGATTTTCGGTGGCATATCGAGGAATGGCGGGTTTCCTTGTTCGCCCAGGAGCTGAAAACGCCCTACCCAGTGTCGCAAAAACGGCTCGAGAAGCTGTGGGCGGAGCTACTACCCCGATAATTGGTATTTACAGCGCTTGGGGGCGGGTGTAGCGTACGATTTAGCATGCGGGTCGTTGTTTGCCGGGCGTTTGTTTGGGCGCTTTTTCTGGCAACGACCGACTGCGGGGAAGCCAGACCTGGTCTGGCACAAATCATTTCTTTTGTAGGGGTCCAGCATGTCCCCCGGTGAAGAGGCTGTCATGGGCGTTTTTAAGCTGAGCGATTACGAAGACCGGCGGCAAAAGGCGAGCGCGGAAATTGGGCAGGACTCCGCCAAACTCTTGGATGAATGCCGAGACCTGGCGGTCCACCGCTTGCTGCTCTCGTTCACCGCCATGCTGGACCGGCTGACGACACTGCTCTTCGAGCAGGCCGAGAAATCCGTCCGGCACGATGACGTCAACCTCTTTCTCGCCGCGCGCACTTTGATTCAAAAAGAGCGGGCGCGTATTGCGGGGGAATTCGAGCACGCCCTGCGCACCGGCGTCGATGAAGGAATACGCACCGGCGGCAAGGGAGCGCAGATCGGCGATTTCGATTGGAATGCCGACAGCCTTAGCCTCGTCGATTCGGATGAAATCGAGCAAGGCGTCGCGATGGGCAAGCTTGCCCGCACGATCGAGGATATCTGCCAGGAGCAGTTTTCCGCCTTCAACCAGCGCGTCGGTTACTTGCTGGGCAACGAAGAGCTCGACCAGGCAAAAAACCCGCTCAGTCCGCAGGCCATTTGCAAAGCTTTCAAAGACGCTTTCCAGGCTTTGCAGGCGGATACCGAAATCAAGCTGGCGGTGCTTCGCCAGCTCAATCAAAACGTGTTGGGCGACATCAATTCGATTTATGCCGATTTGAACCGCCACCTGGTCAACGCGCACGTGCTGCCGACGCTGCGGCCGACCCTTCGTCGCAGTCCGCGGCAAGGCGTGAGCGCGGCCCAAGCCGCGGCGGCGGCCGCCGCCGGTCAGGCCGGTGCCATGCCGGGTGCCGGCGGCGAATTTCCCGAGGGTGATGACGTCTTTGCCACGCTGCAGTTTCTGCTCCAGCGCATGCAGGCCCGCGCCACAGTCCCTGGTGGGGGGATGCCGGCCGGGTTTGGCGCTCAGCTTGGGGGAATGCCCGGAGCGGCTGGCGGGTTTGAGGGCGGAGCCGGCGCGGCTGCGGGTCCGGTGACGGCCGCGCAGGCGCAACAAGCGATGACTTCGATGCTGGAGTCGTTGACGCAACTGCAGCACGGCAACGGGCATTTCGTGCTGGCCAATGGCTCGGCCTTCGATCTTAGCTTGCCCCTCAACGGCGAGCAAAACATCCTGCGCGAAATCGGTTCCGCCGGCGTGGCGAACTTGGGCCAGGTCGATGCCATGACCATCGAGTTGCTGGCCATGATCTTCGACTATGTCTACGACGACCGCAATCTCGCGCCCCAGATCAAAGCCCTGCTCGGGCGGCTCCAAATTCCCGTGCTCAAGGCAGCGATGCTGGACAAGGCGTTTTTCTCCAAGCGCGCCCATCCCGCGCGACGGCTGCTCGATCGCTTGGCCGAGGCGGGCATAGGTTGGACCCAGGAAGCCGGTACCGAAGACCCGTTGTACAAAGCCATTGAAGGTGTGGTGCAGCGCATTCAAGACGAGTTCATCGACCGGGTGGAAATTTTCGCCAACGAACTCGAGGTCTTCGAGAAATTCCTCGAGGACGAAGAAAAGGCCGCTGAAGCGCTCGTCGAATCTTCCGCCGAAGAGCTGCACCAGCGTGACCGAAACGAAATCGCCCGCCTGGTCGCTTTGGCCGAAATCGAGCGCCGCGCCGCCGCGGGTGTTGTCGAGTCGATGCCGGATTTCCTCATCGGGTTCCTTCGCGAGCGTTGGGTCGCGCCTTTGCAGCAGGCGCATTTTCGGGAAGGTGAGGATGGCCAGGCCTGGCAGAAGGCGGTGCAGACCATGGATGACCTGGTCTGGAGCGTTCAGCCCAAACGCACGGCCGAGGAGAGAAAACGTTTGGTCGGTTTGCTGCCCGGGCTCCTGCAGCGCTTGTACTCCGGCTTGCAGGGCATCGAGTGGGCGCCCGAAGCCCGTGAGGCTTTTCTTAGCCAACTGGTGGATGCCCACGCCGGAGCGGTGAAGGCGAGCCTGCAGCAGGCGTCTCCGGGTGCAGGAGTCGTTCCCCTGGGGTCGATTTCACCGGCCCCGGCGCCGCAGCCGGCGGTCAAACCGGTTGCCGCAGGCGGCACTGCAGGCATTGCCCCGACGGTGGCCGCGGTTGCGGCCGTGAGTCCGGGAAATCCGGCGGCGGCGCAGCCGCCCCTGAGCTCCGGCATTCCGGAAACCGTTTCGGCAGTAGCTCCGGCGACCGGACAATCGCTCACCGAAGCAACCATCGCCGCCGAGCGCGAGCGCGCTAGTGCGGCCCGGCGACCCGAAGCAGGATCCGCCAGTCGCATGGTTGCCAGCCTAGTGCGCGGTTCCTGGATCGAATTCGCCAACGAGAAGAACGTCTGGATACGCAGCAAACTGGCTTGGGTGAGCCCTTTGCGCGGCAACTACCTGTTCACCAATCGCCAAGGGTACAAGGCTTTGGCGGTGTCTCGTGACGAGTTGATCGATCGTTTCCGCGGCAATCGCGCGCGGCTGGTGGACATTGAACCCTTGATGGACAGGGCAATCTCCAGCATGATGGAAACGCTCAACGATCAGGCCGCCCAGCCGGCTTGAGCGAGCGATTCGCGCGAAATAACGCGGGCTTCGGCCCGCGTTTGCGCTACTGGGGGCGAGTTGACTCGCTCTGCAAACTCCGGCTTGTTCTCTCGCCGCGTGGCTAACTGCGTGCCATCGCACGCACGCACTCGGCGACCAGATCCGGTCCTCGATAGATGAATCCGGTGTAGAGCTGCACGAGCGTGGCGCCGGCGGTAAGTTTGGCCATCGCGTCTGCGCCGGAAAAGACGCCGCCGACGCCGATCACCGGTATGCGCCCGGCGAGCGCTTGACACAGATGACGCAGCGCGTGCGTGGACGGCTCGAAGACCGGCCGGCCCGAGAGCCCGCCGGATTCTTCCGCATGGGGCAAGCCCTCGACCCCGGCTCGTGAGACGGTGGTATTGGTGGCGATTACGGCGTCGATTTCGTGGGCCAGGAATTGCTCCGCCACCGCGTGGATGGCTTCTTGATCCAGGTCTGGAGCGATTTTCACGGCCATCGGCACATACCGGCCTTGCGCACTGGCGAGCCTCGCCTGTTCTTCTTTCAAAGTTTCTAGCAAATGATTCAAGGCGGCGGCCGACTGCAGATCCCTGAGGTTTTTGGTGTTGGGCGAGGAGATGTTCACCGCCACATAACTTGCGTGGGCGTACACCTTGCGCAGACAAGCGAGGTAGTCGTCGGCAGCGTTTTCGATCGGGGTATCGGCGTTCTTTCCGATGTTGATGCCCAAGATGCCACGATAGCGGCTGCGTGAAAGGTGAGCCAGCAGAGCGTCCACGCCTTCGTTGTTGAAGCCCATGCGATTGATCAGCGCCTGGGCCTGGGGCAGACGAAAGAGGCGCGGGCGCGGATTGCCCGGCTGCGGCCGGGGTGTCACCGTGCCGACCTCGATGAAACCGAAGCCCAGTTCGCCCAGGGCGTCGAGGTGGGCCCCGTTTTTGTCCAGGCCGGCGGCCAGCCCCAGCGCATTGGGAAATCGCAGGCCCATGGTCTCCACCGGTTTGCCCGGAGGATGAGCGGCAAAGCAGCCGGCGATGCGGGCCCTTGCGGCCAGGTCGAGTCCGGCGAATCCGAGTTCATGCGCCGTTTCCGGGTCGAATTGAAAAAGCAAAGGGCGCAGCAGTTGATAAAGCATGGCGGAACGAACGAGTCGAGGTGGCAGGGGTGTCTAGGCGAGGCCTGGCTCGCCTTAGCGACCCGCGCATAATATCATTGGCCGATATGGCGACTCGGAGCACGGACAGATTGAGCGGCTGGGCAGGTGGTTGGCGAAAACTCCTGGTTTTTGCGCTAGGGGTAGCGCTCTCAGCGGGCGTTCAAGCCAAGCCCGCTCGCGCGGGCGACTTTGGCAAGCGGCCGGAAACCGCCGCATTCATTTCCGAGATGGCTCGGGAGCATGGTTTCAGCGAAAAGCAGCTCCGCGCTCTGTTTGGCCAAGTGAAACGCGAACCGCTGGTTTTGGAAGCCATCGACCGGCCGGTGCTTGCTCCGCCCAAGTGGTTCGAATACCAGGCGAACTTCCTTACCCCGGCGCGTCTGTCAGGAGGGCTCATCTTTTGGCAGCGCAACCGAGAGGCCCTGGCTCGGGTCGAGGCCCGGTATGGTGTTCCCGCCGAAGTGGTGGTGGCGATCATCGGCGTGGAGACCTTTTACGGACGCAACACCGGCCGCTACCGCGTCGTCGATGCGCTGGCGACGCTGGCGTTCGACTATCCCCGGCGAGCCGAGTTTTTCCGCAGAGAACTCGCGCAGTTCCTGCTTCTGGCTCGCGAACAAAAGCTCTCTCCTCTCACTCCGGAAGGCTCCTATGCCGGCGCCATGGGTCTTCCCCAATTCATGCCCAGCAGCTACCGGCGTTATGCCGTTGACTTTGATGGCGATGGAAAAGTGAACATTTGGCGAGACGGGCCGGATGTCATCGGCAGCGTTGCCAACTTCCTGGTCGAGCACGGTTGGTCTGCGGGAGAGCCGGCGCTGGTGCCGGTCACCGTCGATGGAACGGGCCTGGCCGCTGCATTCGATCGCGGCCTGAGCACACGCCGTTCGCTGCGTTCCTGGATGGACCTCGGGGTGCAATTTTCCGATGCCGGCTTGGTGCAAAGCGATCCGATGGGAATGATCGTCCTGCTCGAAGGTGAAACGGCGGATGAATACCGTTTCGGTTTGCAGAATTTCCAAGTGCTGATGCGCTATAACCGCTCACGACTTTATGCCACTGCGGTTTGGGATTTGGCCCAAGCTTTGCGCGCGGCACGCGGGCAGGATTGAGCGTGTGCCTTCTCCTGCTCCGTGGCCCCTTACTTCTGGCGCAAACTTTGGAGTTCTCGCAGCAAGCCTTTGGTCGAGGCATCGAGGTCGGCCGGCTCCGTCCCTCCGCGTAATGCCGTCAGCAGCGGTCCGGCCATGGTCTTGCCCAGTTCCACGCCCCATTGGTCGAAAGGATTGATGCCCCAAAGCGCGGCCTGGGCGAAGGTGATGTGCTCGTACAAGGCGAGCAACTGTCCGAGGCGTGCCGCATCGAGGCGCGGCATCAGGATGGTGGTGGAGGGGCGGCCGCCCTGGAACTGGCGATGAGCCGCAAGTTCCGGCTCGGCGGGTGTTTCGATCCGAGCCTGCTCTGTGGTCTTGCCCTGCAAGAAGGCCTGAGCTTGAGCCAAGGCATTGGCTAGGAGCATTTCCTGGTGCTCCGGAAGGTCGGTTTCACCCTGAGCCGCGAGCACGAAATCCACCGGAGCGCCGCCGCCTTGATGCAGCCACTGGAAGTAGGCGTGTTGTCCGCTGGTGCCTACCGTGCCCCAAACGGCCGGGCAAGCCGCGTATTGGAGCGGGGCGCCATCACGGCGCACCGCTTTGCCGTTGCTCTCCATCACCAATTGCTGCAAATAGGGAGCAAACAGTTCCAAGCCCCGCAGATAGGGCACCACGGCAAGATCGGGAAAGCCCAGGAAGTTGCGATTCCACACCCCGATCAGCGCCAGCAGCACGGGCAAGTTCTCCGACAAGGGCATAGTCCGGAAATGCCGGTCGATTTCATGCCCACCGGCGAGAAACGCGTCGAAAGCCTGCCTGCCGATCTGTGCCGCGACGCTGAAACCCACCGCCGACCAAACCGAATAGCGGCCGCCCACCCAATCCCACATCGGAAGGATATGGTCTGCTGGTACGCCGAATTCCTGGGCCGCACGCGGATTGGCGGTCACCGCCAGGAAATGGGCGCCGCAGTCTTTGGGTCGACCCAGACCCGCTTCCAGCCATGCCTTGGCGCTTTGCGCATTACGCAAAGTTTCCTGGGTGGTGAAGGTCTTGGAGGTGACTACAAACAGCGTCTCTTCCGGCGGGGTGTGCGTCAGCACGCGAGTGAGTTCACCGGCGTCGACGTTGGCGACGAAAGCGGTTCGGATGCTGCCCTCGCTCGATGGAAGGAGGGCGTCACACACCAGGCGCGGGCCGAGATCAGAGCCGCCGATGCCCAGATTGACCACCTTGCGCAATGGTTTGCCGCTGGCGCCCAACCAGCGCTGTTGACGCAGATTTTCGGCCAAGGCATACATCTTGTGGCGGGTCGCAAGCACGAGATGAAGCGTCTGGGGGCTCGGGGCGAAATCGGCCCCGGCTTCCGGGAGGCGCAAAGCCCAATGCATCGCCGCTCTATGCTCGGTGTTGTTGATTTCCGCTTCCGAAAAGAGCGCCGCAATCCAAGCGGCCATTTGCATGGATTCGGCGAGTGCGAGGAGTTCGCTGCGCACTGACCGATTCAAGCGTTGTTTCGAAAAATCGATGAAAAGGTCGCCTACGCGGCCCGAGTTTTGCCCAAAGCGCTCGGGTTCTTCCGCAAAGAGGCGACGCAGGTCAGTGGCGCGGGGGTCCTGGGCCAACTGGCTCAATGCGCTCCAAGCTCGGGTTTCGGCCGGGTTGTGCGTGCGGGGCAGCGCGATGGGCATGGCAGGGGGCTGGGGTGATCGCTTCGGCCGGACTATAGCAGAAGCGCCAGTCTGCCGGCGAGGGACAGGTCTCAGGGCGTATAATTGCGGCAACATCCTCGCCCTGAGTACCCTCTCTTCATGCGTATTCTCCTCTCCAATGACGATGGCTATTTTGCGCCCGGACTGGAGTGCCTTGCCGCGGCATTGGGGGCCCACGCCGAGATCGTCGTGGTCGCCCCGGAGCGAGACCGCAGCGGCGCCAGTAACTCGCTTACCCTGGATCGGCCACTCACGGTGCGCCGGGCGCCCAATGGCTATCGTTACGTCAACGGCACGCCGACCGACTGCGTGCACTTGGCGGTGACCGGATTGCTCGAGCAAATGCCGGACATGATCGTTTCCGGCATCAACCTCGGGGCGAACATGGGGGACGACACCATCTATTCCGGCACCGTGGCCGCCGCGACGGAAGGCTTCTTGTTGGGCATGCCCTCGATCGCGGTGTCTTTGGTAATGGATCACGACGGTGATCGTCGGACCCATTTCGATACCGCGGCGCGGGTCGCCTCCGAATTGGTGCAGCGCTTTCAGCAGCAAGGTGCCAGTGCGCCCTGGCTGCTCAACGTCAACGTGCCCAATGTGCCGTATGAAGAACTCAAGGGCCGACAAGTCACCCGCCTGGGCAAACGCCACAAGGCCGAACCAGTCATACGCCAGAAAAGCCCGCGGGGAGAAACGATTTATTGGGTCGGTGCGGCCGGCCCTGCGGCGGACGCGGGCGAAGGAACTGATTTTGCGGCGGTGGCTGCCGGCCGGGTGTCGATCACACCGCTGCAAATGGATCTCACCTATTACAGCGAAGCGCGGGCTGTCGAGGCCTGGCTGGCGCAATGAGTCTGGGCTGAATTGGTGGTGCAGAGCGAGCGCTTCTCCGGCATCGGAATGACCTCCGCACGCACGCGCCAGCGCATGGTAGAGCGCCTGCGCGAGCAAGGCATTCAGGACGAAGTGGTGCTGGCGGCCATGCTCGCCGTGCCAAGGCACATTTTTGTCGATGAGGCGCTGGCGTCTCGCGCTTATGAAGACTCGCCCCTGCCCATCGGTTTTGGCCAGACGATTTCTCAGCCCTGGGTGGTTGCTCGACAGTGCGAACTGATGCGCAACGGCCGGCAACTCGGAGCGGTGCTTGAGGTCGGAACCGGATGCGGCTACCAAACGGCAGTACTGGCGCAGTTCTGCAAAGAAGTGTATTCGGTCGAGCGCATCGGCGCCTTGCTCGCCAAGGCACGCAAGAACTTGTTAAGCTTGCGCGCGACGAACGTGCGCTTGAAGCATGCCGATGGCGCGGCACGATTGCCCGAAGGCTTGCTCTTCGAAGGCATCGTCGTTGCGGCGGGGTCTACCCTGGTGCCAGCCCCCTTGACTGAACAACTGACCGAAGGCGGGCGCTTGGTCTTGCCCTTGACCTTGCCGAGGGCGCAGGGCGGCGAGCAGCGCTTGGTAGTCGTGGAGAAGACCAGCACCGGTTTGCAGGAAACTGCCTACGAGGCGGTGCGATTCGTTCCCTTGTTATCAGGAATGGCATGAGATTGAAGCAAGCAAGAAAACTCACCATCATTTCGCTGGCGGCCGTGATGGCCGCTTGCGCTTCCAAACAGCCGGCGCCGGTTTCCGAGCGCGTTGCGGCGCCACCGGCAACACCTGCCCCAGTGTTGGCGGTGCCTGCTCCGGTACTTACCCCGCCCGCACTGCCGCTCAAAGAAGCGGACCCGAGACCCGAGCACTATTCGGTCAAGCGCGGCGATACCCTCTATAGCATCGCCTTGGAGCATGGCCTCGACTATCGCGAGCTGGCGGCGATGAACAACATCGAAAACGTCAACGTGATTCGTGTCGGGCAGCTCTTGAGGGTGCGTCCGCAAGCGGCGCCGGCCAGTGTGGCCATGAGCACCACACCGGCATCGAACGGCAGCGGATCGGTGGTAACGCCGATGGCCATGACCATGCCCATCGGCGAGGCGCGTCCCCTGGCGCCACCGGCGGGCGCCAACGGTGGTTTGCTCAAGACTCAACCCAAGGCGGTGAAGCTGCCCTATAGCGAGCAGGCCCTGGCCCACGTTGCCAAGACCTCGGCTTCGGCGCTTGCACCCGAACCCCGCCCTGAGCCCAAACCCGAGACCAAGCTAGTGGCCGCGGCGGAAGTTAAGCCGGAACCCAAGGTCGAGCCCAGGCCCGAGCCCAAGCCGGAACCCAAGGCCGAACCGAAGCCGGCTCCCCCGGCCGCAATTCCTGCCGGTTCGGAGGACGAAGACAAAATCGATTGGATATGGCCTACTGCGGGCAAGGTCGTCGCCCCGTTCAATGAAAACGCCAACCTCAAGGGCTTGGACATCGGCGGCAAGCTGGGGCAGCCCGTGCTTGCCAGCGCATCAGGGCGGGTCGTCTATGCCGGAGGCGGCCTCAGGGGCTACGGCAAGCTGATCATCATCAAACACAACAAGACCTTTTTGTCCGCCTATGCGCACAACAAGGACATTTTGATCAAAGAGGGCGATATGGTGAACAAGGGGCAGCGGATCGCCGAGCTTGGCAACACGGATACCGACAGCCCCAAGCTGCACTTCGAGATTCGGCGCTTTGGCAAACCCGTGGATCCGGCCCGCTATTTGCCCGCCCCGCCAGCCTCTTGAAACCGGCAGGGGCTGAAGGCGCAGCGGGCCGGCGCGCAGCCGGACGGCGACCGACCGGTCACGGTGAAACCTCTACCCACGTTTCGGGACTGCAGTTAGCGGTCGAGACGCAAACGTCGCACGGCAAGGAATAAGCCGGGCAAGGACTCGCGGTTGTGCGCGCCATAACGCGCCTGGCAATAGCGCGTGGCAACGTCCCGGATCTCCCCGGCCGATTGGGGCCAGCGGATCGAAGCGCGCTCAGCATAAGCCAAAGGCGCTTCGTATTCTCGGCGCGGCAGACCGGCGCGGCCAAGCCGGGCACAAAATCGCTCCCAAGCACCTTGGGCCGGATCGACGCGGCGCCGGCGCAGCAGCCACAGGGCCAGGAGGCCAAGCCACGCCGCGGCTAGAAACAGAATCGCGCCGACGATTTGCCAAGGTTCCGGTTTCGGAAAGCCCCAGTCTCGCCAAAGCGTCTGTTGGCGCTCGCGATTGAACTCCACAACCCAGCGCTGCCAGCGGTAGTTCACGGCGTCCCAGTGCAAGCGCAAGTTCTTGAGCAAAGATCCGTCGAGCCGGGACAGCAAAGGCAGCCTTTCGCCCGCCCCAACGGCGGCACCCAAACCGCGCTCGATGCGCTCGGGCGCGACCGCAGCGGTCGGATCCACCCGTCGCCAAGCATCGGCGAACCAAACTTCGACCCAGGCGTGCGCGTCGGCCTGGCGAACGATGAGGTAACCGCCGACCGGGCTGACTTCGCCGCCTTGGTAACCGGTCACCACGCGAGCGGGTATACCTGCGGAACGCATCAAAAAGGCGAAGGCGCTCGCATAATGCTCGCAGAAGCCGCGCCTTTGTTCGAAGAGAAAAGCGTCGATGCCGTTGGAGCCATACTCCGGCGGTTCCAGCGTGTAATGGAAAGGTTCGCGCCGGAAGGTGCCCAGCACACGGTTGATCAAATCGCCGGGGCTCGCGGATTGCTGCCGCAGTTCGCGCGCCCATTCGCGGGTGCGCGGGTTACCGGTTGGCGGCAGAAGCAGCGCGAGGCGCAGTTCCTCGGCGCTGCTTGCCGGGAAATGATCGGCGAGGACCGACAGCTGCGAGTATTGCTGCGCCTGGGCCACCGGATGTATGGCCAACAACTGTCGCTCGCGCGTGAGCCGCGCCTGCGGTGGCACGCTGGCCGCGAGCTCGAGGGCGAAGAGCCAGTAGCGGTCATGCGGCTCTATCGAGACCTGGTAGGAGATCGTTTTGCCTTGCGGGATCAATATTTGGCCGTCGTTGGGCACATGACCGGCAAGCCAACCGCGTCCGTCGAACAGGGTCAGCACCGGGCCGCGCCAATAGAGGTCTCGAGCCGCCGGCACGGGACCGTCGAAATCCACCCGAAAGGCGATGTCGTCGGAAAGGCTCAGCTTGGTCACCATGCCCGGATCCATGCGGTCCGAAAGCCCGGTGCGGCCCACTCGCTCCGAACTCAGGGTCCAGAGCGGGCCAGACAGCCGGGGAAACAGCACAAACAAGGCCAGCGCCACCGGCAGGCCTTGGAGCAGAAGCACTCCGGCCAGGCGCAGCGCGCGCTTGGGTACCAGGGGCAAGTTCGGATCGTGGAGGGCGGCAAACGCGGCGAGAATCACCAGCCCCACTGCGATCACCGCCATGGTCGCGGGAATGCTGTGGCCATAAAAAAAGACCGTGGGGAGCAGAAAGGCCGACAGGCAGAGCATAAAACTCACGTCGCGCCCGGACCGCAACTCCAATAGCTTGAGTCCGGCGGCGATGGTGAGGAAGGCCACTCCAGGGTCGCGCCCGATGAGGTAGCCGAGTTGATTTCGCACCAGCACGGCGCCGAGGATTGCGATCAATATGAGCAGGAGCGAAGGTGCGCGTATGCCTCGCCAATCGAGTGCAAGCCGCAGCAAAACCATGGCCGGGCCAAGCGCCGCGACCGTGATCGGAAGGTGAAAGACGTGCAAGCCCTGAACGAGCAAGACGCAGGCGGCCAGCCAGCGTGTTGCCGCAGGGTTGGGAGGATCTTGAACGGCCCGGCCGCCAAGGAACTTCAAGCTGGTGCTCCGCTGTTTTTGGTTTGGGGCAGGGGCGGGTGCAGCGCCAGCGCCGCAAGCACATGTTCGAGCTGCGCCGCGCCTGCGGCCAGCGGTAAATGTACTTGCGGCAGATCGAGGCCAAAGCGTCGGCCCGCGCGTTCCGAGCGCACGGCCCATGCGGCGAGTCGGGACAGTTTGCCTTCAAGATCTAAGCCCGCGGGCAGTTCATCCAGGCGCAACAGGCAGTCGCCCCCGCCCCCGCCCTGGTATTGTTTGGTCAGCCACCCCTGGCCGCGGGCCAAATGCTTCCAGGCTACATGCGGGAGCGGGTCGCCCGGCTGATAGCTGCGCAGCCCGGCAAAGTCCTCCGCGCCAGGTCCCTTGCCGGCTTGGTCGCCCGATCCCGCATTGGCTGGAGCGGGCGGCGGGGCCGGCTCGGGATGCGGATAAACGAGGCCATCCCAGGCGAAATGCACATAGGCCCAGGCATGCCAAAGCCCCAGAGGGTAGTCCGACCAAAGGGTGATTCGGCCCAAGCCCAGCGGGCCGCGTTGCAAGGCCGGTACGACTAAGGTGATTCCCAGGCTTTGCCCGCCGCTGAGTTCGGCACAATGCGCGGATACCCCGTGCGCGTCCGCGCGCAAATGCAAGCCAAAGCGCGGCGCATTGCCCGGGGCCTCGATCGAGAGCGTGAAGCGCAGGTCTGCTCCGGCAAAGCCGCGCGGCGGATTGCCTTGGCGAAGAGTGATTCCGGAGAGGTTGCGAAAAGTATGGAGCAAACCCGCAGCCACGGCGCCGGTCATCAGAAACACCAAAAAAACGGCGAGGCTGGTGGAGTAATTGAGCGCCGCCACCAGCATGGCGATGAGGGTTGCCCCGAAGGCCAAACCCCGCCGCGAGGGCAGGATATAGATGCGGCGGTGCTCAAGCTTCACCCGTGGCGGATCTTGAGGCCGGGTGCGCCAGAAACGCTGTCGCCAGCCTTCTGGGTACAGCGTGATGCCGCTCACGGAATCGCGACCACCTTGAGGATGCGTTCGGCCATGGCCTGGCCGGTGGCGCCTTGCCCGGCGAGCCTATGTGAAGCCACTGCCGGAAAAATCGCCTGCACGTCGTCCGGCACGACCATGGTCCGGCCTTCCAGCATGGCCCAGGCGCGTGCCGCCGAAAGCAGGTAAAGCCCCGCGCGAGGGCTTAGTCCGTGTTCGGCGATGGAGCCGTCGCGGGACTTTGCCAGCAGCGCTTGGAGGTAGTCGAGAAGCGCCGGAGCCACGTGCAAGCCCGAAGCATGGCCGCGCAGTTCGCGCAAAATCGTAGTGTCGGCCAGCGCCGGCAAGTCATCGACCCGCTGGCGCCGGTCGCCGCCGGAGAGCAAACTGCGTTCGGCGCCGGCATCGGGGTAACCCAGCTCCACCCGCATCAAGAAGCGATCTAACTGAGATTCGGGCAGCGGAAAAGCGCCCAGCTGTTCGGCCGGGTTCTGGGTGGCGATGACAAAAAAGGGATCGGGCAAGGCGCGGGTTTCACCGTCGCTCGTCACCTGCCGCTCCTCCATGCCTTCGAGCAGCGCGCTTTGGGTTTTGGGCGGCGCGCGATTGATCTCGTCGGCCAGCAGCACGGAAGTGAAGATCGGCCCAGGTTGGAAACGGAATCGCTGGCTCGCGGTGTCGAAAATCGAAACGCCGATGATGTCGGCCGGAAGCAGATCGCTGGTGAACTGCACCCGTCGAAACGGCAAGCCCAAGGTGCTCGCGAGCGCTCGCGCGAGGGTAGTCTTGCCCACTCCGGGCCGGTCCTCGATCAACAAATGGCCATTGGCCAGAAGACAGGCCAGCGAGAGGCGCAGCGTTTGGGGTTTGCCGACGACGATGCCGGCGATCTGCGCCTGGATGCGGCGCAAAAGGTCGGTGCGCAAAGCAGGTTCTAGCGGTTTCATACCTTAAGGGAACGGCGCGGAGGAGCCGCCACTATAGGGCTCCCAGCCGGGCTGGACAAGCGCCTTGGGTCGGCGACGAGCGCGGTTTGGCCCTGAGGCAGGCGCGGGAATCCGCGCCGGCGCCGTGGCTGGCGGCCAGTGCTCGCTCCGCGCTACCATAACGCCATGACCACCGCTTACATCACTCACCCGGTTTGCGCGCGGCACGACATGGGAAGTTATCACCCGGAGTGCCCGGCTCGCCTGGGAGCGATTTCCGATCAGCTCATCGTTTCGGGCCTGGCGCAGTATCTCGATCACCACGAAGCGCCGCGCGCTTCGCGGGAGCAAATCATGCGAGTGCATCCCCGCGTGTATCTGGAGCGCCTGGAGGAGGCGAGTCCTGCGCATGGGCTGGTGCAGCTCGACCCCGACACCGCCATGAACCCTTTTTCGCTGGAGGCGGCGTTTCACGCGGCCGGTGCGGTGGTGTTGGCCACCGATCTGGTGATGCGCGGCGCGGCGAGCACCGCGTTTTGCGCCGTCCGCCCGCCCGGGCACCATGCCGAACGGCGGCGCGCGATGGGGTTTTGCCTCTTCAACAACGTCGCGATCGGGGTGGCGCACGTGCGCGAGCAGTGGGGCTTGCAGCGGGTTGCGATCGTGGATTTCGATGTGCACCACGGCAACGGCACGGAAGACATTTTTTCCGGCGATCCGCACGTGCTGATGGTCTCCACCTTCGAACACCCCTTTTATCCTTTCAGCGGCACCGAGCATCCCGCGGACAATATGGTGAACGTGCCGCTCTCGGCGGGCGACTGCGGCGAAGAATTCCGCCGTGCCGTAAGTGGAGCTTGGCTGCCCGCGCTGCATCGCTTTCGCCCCGAAATGATCTTTGTCTCCGCCGGCTTCGATGCCCATCGCGAGGACGATATGGCCAACTTGGGTCTGGTGGAAGCCGATTACGCCTGGGTGACTTCGGAGCTGGTCGCCCTTGCGAGCCAATACGCGCAGGGGCGCATCGTTTCGGTGCTGGAGGGGGGCTATGCCCTGTCGGCCCTGGGGCGCAGCGTAGTGGCTCATGTGCGCAGCCTGGCGCAAATTTGAATGCGGATCTTCGTCCTCAGCCGGCTCAAACCATCGCTTCGGCCTTTGATCCTTTGATGCCTCTTCCCCAGGACCCCGCCATTGCGGTGCGGCAACTTCGCAAACGCTACGGCGATATCGAGGCGGTGCGCGGCATCGATTTCACCGTCCGCCGCGGCACGACGACCGCGCTCTTGGGCGGCAACGGCGCCGGCAAGACCACTACGCTCTCGATGCTCTTGGGCGTGTTGCTGCCCAGTGGCGGCAGCATCCACATCCTCGGCGAAGACATGCTGAAGCACCGCTATCGCGTGTTGCCCCGCGTGAATTTCACTTCGCCTTATGTCGATTTGCCCAAGCGCCTTACCGTAAGCGAAAACCTCAAGGTCTATGCGGGGCTCTATGGCGTGCCCGACGCCCGGCGGCGGCTCGAAGAGCTGGCTGCCGAACTCGATTTGCAGGCGCTGCTGGCGCGGCCCTATGGCGATCTTTCCGCCGGGCAGCGCACTCGCGTGAGCCTTGCCAAAGCGCTGCTCAATCGTCCTGAGGTGCTGTTGCTCGACGAGCCCACGGCCTCGCTCGATCCCGACGTGGGCGACCGCATGCGCAGCTTTTTGGAGCACTATCAGCGCTGCACCGGCGCGACCATGCTGCTGGCCACCCACAACATGGGCGAGGTGGAACGCCTGTGCGACGATGTCATCATGCTGCGCGCGGGCCAGGTGGTGGACCAGGGTTCGCCCGCCGCGCTGCTCGAGCGCTACGGGCGCGAAAACATGGAGCAGGTGTTCCTCGACATCGCGCGCCGCGATTCAGGGGGAGAGCAGGCATGAGCGCGCCGGCGAGTGCGGACGGGGCTGCCGCGTCGGTTTGGCGCCTCTCGTTTCGGCGCATTGGGGCCTTGGTGCTGCGCCACACTTACCTGTTGTCCAAGTCCTGGCCGCGCTTGGTGTCGATGACCTATTACCCCACCGTGACCATGATCCTGTGGGCTTTCGTCACGCTATATCTTGCGCCCACCAACAACGTGCTGCGCGATGCGCCGGGGTTTTTCATCGGCGCGGTGCTGCTCTGGGACGTGCTTTTCCGCGGGCAGCTGGGCGTGTCGCTGACCTTCTTCGAAGAGCTTTACGCGCGTAACCTCGGCAACCTTTTTGTGAGCCCCTTGCGACCCTGGGAGCTCATTGCCGGACAGCTTGCCCTGAGCGTCATTCGCACGCTGATTGGCGTGGGCGGTGCAGTGCTGTTCGCTTGGTTGTTGTTCGAGTATTCCATTTTTACCCTGGGTTTTCCGCTCATCGCTTTTTTTGTCAACCTGCTGATCACCGGCTGGGCCATCGGCTTGATGGTTTCGGGCATGGTGCTGCGCTGGGGCCTGGGTGCCGAGGAGCTGGCCTGGGCGGCGATTTTCCTTCTCGCCCCAGTGTCGGGGGTGTATTACCCCATCGGCGTTTTGCCGGGTTGGCTGCAAGTCATCGCCGCCGGAGTGCCGGCGAGCTACGTCTTCGAAGGCATGCGCGCAGTGCTCATCGAAGGACGCTTCGACCAGGGCTTCTTCTGGACCGCGCTGGCCATCAACGGCATCTATCTGGCGCTGGGCTGCATCGCCTACTTCGCCGCGCTGCGTTATGCGCGCAATCACGGGATGTTGCTGCAGATGGGGGAGTAGGCGCCCTTGCCGGGGCCGGCTCAAGGCTCAGCTCGCCGAACTTCGACCAAAAGCGCGGCAGTGGCCAACGCGATGGTGTGTTGTTCCGCCTTTGCTGCGCCAGCGATACTGCGGTCAAAAAAGCCGCGGATCTCGCTCAGCATGTTTCGAGCAGCAAAGCAGCGGCAACACGGCGCCCCTCGGAGGCAAGCACGTTGTAGGTGCGGCAAGCTGCGCCGGTATCCATGATCTCCCAGCCGATGCGCGCTTCGACCAAGGGGCGGAGCAGCGCATGCTGCGGAAAGCGCTGTGTGAGGCCGGTGCCAAGCACTGCGATTTCCGGTTTGAGTTCCACCAAGCGCGCGAAGTCTTCCACGCTGAGGGCCGCGAAGCCGCTGGGTCTCCAGTCGGTAATCAGCGTTTCCGGGGTGACGATGAGACTGTGCGGGTAGCGCGTTTCTCCCACTTGAAAGAAACCCTCGCCGTAGGCGCGTATGACATTGCCAGAATAAGTCGAAAGATGAAGTTTCATGTTGAACGCTGGGCAAGCCTGCGCGGGGCTCGAGAAAAGCCCAGGAAAAGCCTTTTGTGCATTGCGGTAAATGCTGGGTTTGGTTAGGATTATACCCTTTCCCTTTCATTCTCCTCGAAGTTTTCGCCATGGCTGAATTCGCGCGCATCAAACGTTTGCCTCCGTATGTGTTCAACATCACTGCGGAGCTCAGGATGGCCGCACGCCGCCGCGGCGAAGACATCATCGACATGAGCATGGGCAACCCGGACGGGCCTACCCCCAAACACATCGTCGACAAGCTGGTTGAAGCGGCTCAACGTGGCGACACGCACGGGTATTCGGTTTCCAAGGGTATCCCGCGCCTGCGCCGGGCGATTTGCCAGTGGTATCAGCGCCGCTACGGGGCCGAGTTCGATCCCGATAGCGAGGCCATCGTCACCATCGGATCGAAGGAAGGGCTGGCGCACCTCATGCTTGCAACGATGGACCGGGGCGACACGGTGCTGGTGCCCAATCCTTCGTATCCCATACACATCTACGGGGCCATCATCGCCGGAGCCGACATACGCTCGGTGCGCATGACGCCGGGAATCGACTTTTTCGAGGAGTTGCAGCGCGCCATACGCGAATCTTTCCCCAAGCCCAAGATGATGATCTTGGGTTTTCCCAGCAACCCCACGGCGCAATGCGTGGAGCTGGAATTCCATCAGCGGGTGGTCGCGCTGGCCAAGGAACACAACATTCTGGTGGTGCATGACCTGGCCTACGCCGACATCACCTTTGACGGCTGGAAAGCGCCCTCGATCATGCAGGTGCCGGGCGCGCGTGAAGTGGCTGTGGAGTTTTTCACCTTGTCGAAGAGCTACAACATGGCGGGGTGGCGCATCGGCTTCATGGTGGGAAACAAGGAGCTGGTAAGTGCCCTGGCGCGCATCAAGAGCTATCACGATTACGGCACTTTCACGCCTATTCAAGTGGCTTCCATCGCGGCGCTGGAAGGCCCGCAAGATTGTGTCGAAGAGATTCGGCTCAAATACCAGCGCCGCCGAGACGTAATGGTGAAGGGTTTGCACGAAGCCGGCTGGATGGTGGAAAACCCGCGGGCTTCGATGTACCTCTGGGCCAAGATTCCGGAGCCCTACGCAGCCTTGGGTTCACTCGAATTCTCCAAGCGGGTGCTGGCTCAGGCCAAAGTTGCGGTAAGCCCCGGCATCGGTTTCGGCGACTATGGCGACGATCATGTCCGTTTCGCCCTGATCGAAAACGAAGAGCGCTCCCGTCAGGCGATTCGCGGAATTAAACAAATGTTCCGTGAGGA
>CAZFEK010000054.1:21731-26434 GCA_964517465.1 uncultured Alcaligenaceae bacterium | reverse complement strand
CCGCGGTCATCGACTCGGGGTAGCTGCCTTTGTAGACCGGGCTGAGTTTGTAGGCCGTTTGGCTGCTGTTGAAGCCCTTGGCGATTTCATTGATCTTTTCGTTGTGCTGGCCGCTCATCGAGTGCCACCACTGGATTTCGACTTGGGCAAAAGCGGCAGGCGCGGCGGTCAGTCCAGCGACAGACAACAGCGCGGCAAGAAACTGGGGCTTCATGGCAATTCTCCTCCGAGAAAACAAAACGATTGTGAGCAAACACCAGGGTGCACCAGATCGCCTTCGCGGCAAGCACCCTCGGACTCGGCCCATTTTATCCGGCGGGCAAGTCAGTCCTTTTACAGTGGGCGAAGTATCCCCGCCCTGGTGCATTGGCGTCAATCATCGTCCGGTCAGGGCGCTGGCGATGGGGGTGTCAGGGCGATCGCGGGAAGTGTTGCTCGTGGAAAGTCGCCCAGGTCGGCGGGCGCCCGCCCCCTTTCCTCCCCACCGGCGCACGGTGAGCCGCTCTCTCAAGCCATGAAATTCCGTCAGTCAAAAGCGGAATTTCACGGTGAGTGGTTTGGGGGGTCTTGCCCCGGAATGGTGGGGAACCCAGCCCAATGAGCATCATCGGAACGCCCGAAAACGAACGCAGTGGGCCGCTCCAAAGCCTCGCCGGCACCCAGCCCCCCCGAACGCGCGGAAAATTCCGGGAGCTTGGCGCCGCTACGCGCCCTTCAACCAGGCGCCCAGATCGCCATGGAACTGGTGCAAATCGACCTCCCGGGTATAAAACATATGGCCGGCGTCGTAGTACTTGTGCGTGATTCGCGTCGCCACTTCTGCCGGAATGTCGAGCTGCGCCAGCGACCAATCGCTTGCCGAATAAGGCGTGCCCAAGTCATAACGGCCGCTGGCCACGAACACGCGCATGTGCGGGTTCCGCCTGAGCGCCCGGCCGAGGTCGGTGCTGGTGCAGGCAAAGCCGAAGCGCCGCGCTTTGAGGTCCTTGGGGTCGCCGCGCTGCCAGGTCCAGGAACGCAGCACCTCCAGGTTGAGCACTTCATAACGCTCCTCCACCGGCACGCCGAGGCTCGCGAAATACGCCAGCGCCGCGGTGGTGTAGGGTGCGTTCAAGGCTTCGATGCCGGGGTCGAACTCCCATTCGCGGTTGCGGCTGGCGGGCATGGGCCCGGTGACGCGCGCTTCCAGCCGGCCGACGATTTGGCCGCGGTCGCGCAAAGCTTCGAAGAAGAAACACTGGTCGTCGATACGCAAGTTCTTTTCTTCCACCAGCGCCAACGGCAAACCGGTGAGTTCGGCGAGGCGCTTTTCCACTTTGCGCCGCGTGCTCGCGGCCAGCCGCGAGCCGGCATAAAGCGCGGGCAGGTAGTCTTCGGCCACGAAACTTTCCGCCGCGTTGCGTGCCGCTTCGGACGAGGCACCCAGCGCGCCTTGCAAGCGGCCGTGATACTGCGCCACGTTGGCAAAGCCCGGCAGGAAGAGCGCATAGGGCAGATCATTGCGCGGCGCGAAAGCGAGGGCCTGTATGTCCATGGCGCAGGAAACGAGGATCGCGCCTTCCAGCGCCAGACCGTAGGCGTGCAACCGGTCGGCGATGACCGCGGCGCGGGTGGTGCCGTAACTCTCCCCGGCCAAATATAGCGGTGAGCCGAAACGCCCGTTGGCGGCAAGCCAGGCGCGCATCACCTCCACCAAGGCATCGGCGTCGCCATCCACACCCAGCATGGCCTTGCGTGTTTCTTCGTCGGCGGTGAGCGAAAAGCCGGTGTGCGGCGGATCGATGAAAACGAGGTCGAAGAACTGCAACCAGGTATGCGCGTTGTCCACCAGCGTGTACGGCGCCTGCGGCATGCTGCCATCTTCGGGCATGGGCACACGACGCGGCCCCAGAGCGCCCAGATGCAGCCAGATCGAGGCCGACCCCGGCCCGCCGTTGAAGGCAAAACACACCGGCCGCGGCGCACCCTCCCCACCAGTCACCCGATAGGCCACGGTGAACACCGCCGCTTGCGGCTCGCCCGCTTCCTTGTCGAAACCGAGTTTGGCCACCGGCACGAAAGCCGCCCGCACTTCGTAAGCCAGAGTCTGGCCATCGGCGCAGCGCACCGAGCCCGTGCTTTGCACTGGGCTGCGCGCGAGCAGTTTTTGCATGCGCTCGCGTTGGCGTTGGTCGTCCCTCGTCTTGTCTTCGGGTTTCGCGATGGAATCGGGCATGGCGGGCTCGTTGGGCAGGATGTGGAAGTTGCGCATTTTAGCCCATGCCCAACCCGGACTTGCGCGAAGGATGACCGACTACAGCCGCGGCGCACACATCGCCACGCCCTCCACCACCCAGCCCGCCGGCGCCATGGCATCCAGGGCGGCGCGATCGATTGCATACCGATGGTTCGAATCGTTTAGTGCTGCCCGGTTGTTGTAGGCGCGCCAGATGGCTTGCGTCCAGGGCGGGCAAGCACCCTCGACATCCGGGCGCAGGAGATAAAAGGTGTTGGCCGCCTCCCAGAGCCAGCCCGGGTCTCGCTTGACCGCTTCGCACTCACGGCCAGCAAGCGTGTAGAAATGGCTGTTCGGCCCCACCCCGGGCGCGCCGTAGAAGCGACAAACGGGCACCGCCGACCACGCGCCAGTTGGCGCGAAGAACTCCCCCCAGGCGAACTCGGGCAGCCAGGCCAGAAACCGTGGACCCAGTTCGCTCCAACCGGGGCCGGCCGCCCCTGCGGCAATGGCGTCACGCTCAAAGCCGTTGATGGTCATGAAATAGTGCTGCAATACCGTGTTGAAGAATTCGTACACCGGCCTTGGCTGTGACGCGCTGGAGTTCCCAGGCAATGGCAGCACCGTGAACCGGGCCTCGCGTCGGTCACCCGCGGCATCCCCAACCCAGTAGACCAGTTGCAAGGGCTCCAGCTGCGGCCCAAATGCGCAGGAGGCATCGGCAGGCCGCTGCAACCGGCAACCCGGAAGGATCTCGCCGTTGACCTGAAAACAATCCTGAGGCGGCGTTCCACCGGCCACCGGCAGGCTCAGGTCGAGGAGCTGGCAGCGGTCCGCCTGACGCCAGCCGCCCCCGCTCACCGCGGCGCGGCGCAGGTCATACACGCCGTAAATTCGCCCGCCCGAATCCGGGGCCTCGCCGCTCGTGTATACCCGGCCAGCACCATCCCAAGCCGCGGCGCGACCCAGAGGCAAGCGCAAAGCCGCTGGCGTGCCCGCAATCACTCCACCGCCGACCGCATCACTGCGCCCGTGTTCTCCCCGTCGCAAACTCGTTGCGGTGCCGTGGCGGGTCTCGCAAGCAGCGTAGCCGAGCGCAGCGCCCTGCCACCACGCTTGCGCCGCATAACGCGGCGTACCCACCGCACAGGCCGGCAGGCACGAATTCCAGGGAAGTCGCTGCTGAATCGCGAAACTGCGGCGGTCGAGGACGAGCGTTTCGGCGTTGGCCGACAGGACGATGCGGTCGTCACTCAAAGGGTAAGCCGCCATCAGGCAATGCGGCGCTTCAAGGCTCACCGGCAGACGAAAAACCGCCTCCAGCACGCCCTGCGGGTTGATTCGAGCGAGTGCGATTTCTTCGAGCGCGCTGGTTGGCGAGCCGGCAAGGCGACGCTGCAAGGTGTAACTTTCTTCGGCCCAGGGCGAATCGGGCAAGCGGCCGCCGGAATAGAAGCGGCCCTGCCACGCAAGTAGATCGAGCGCCACCACCCCGCCACTCACTTCCAGCCACATGGTCACGCCCTGCTTCGCGGCGCGGGTCGGCAGATAAGCCTGGCCGCTCACTTCCGCCGCGGTGCCGGCACGCCGCAGGCGACCATCCGCGTCGTAAATGCGCAGCGCCGGACTGCCGCCGATTTCGATGGCCCAGGCATCGGGAAACACCGTCGTCTGGCCAGCGCCCATGCCTTCGTAAGCGAACACGCGGCGTAACGCCGCCTCTGGAGTGAACAGACTCAATCGCCCCGAAGCGTAAGTCGCGAAGCCCTGCGTATCGGCGAAGACCAGTTCCCCGGCATCAGGCGCGGGCAGGCGCCGCCAGGCAAAATCGGCCTGCGCGGTCCCTATGACCAAGGAATTCAATACCAGGACAGCGACGGCCAAGCAGCGTTTCATGGGTGACCTCACTTTCTTTGGCAGCTGCAGCGCAGGGCAGACCCGACTATTGTGCTCTTGCTCAGGCTCACCCGGTGCGCCCGCCCTTCGATCGGGTCTTCGCCGCGCGATTTCTCGGGCGCCCCCGCTCCGCTTAGCGGATGCGGGTGAGCCAGCCCAACTCGAAGCGGACGCGCTCCATATCCTCTATGCTGAGCACCCGCCCCTCGGGCAAACGTTCGAGCATGCGCAACACCAAGGCCTCGTCCCCCGGCTGCATGGCGATTGCCACGCGATCCACCGGCACCGGCACGCCCAAAAGCTGAGACAAGAGCGCCGCTGCCCCGGCATGACCAATGGCCGAGCGCAACTCCCGCCCGGCAATGCGCTGCCGCGCCTCTTCGGCCGACAATGGACCCTCGAAGCGATAATCGCCCCAAGCCGTAAGCACCGGCGCATTGAGAAGGTAGATCATGTCAGCGGCGCCCGGCCGCCCGAAGCCGCTGACACGCCCCCTTGGGGGGCAGCGAGCAAAGCGAGCGTGGGGGGATGTTCATCCAGCGGCGCCCGGCCGCCCGAAGCCGCTGACACGCCCCCTTGGGGGGCAGCGAGC
>CAZFEK010000054.1:0-21631 GCA_964517465.1 uncultured Alcaligenaceae bacterium | reverse complement strand
TGGGGGGATGTTCATCCAGCGGCGCCCGGCCGCCCGAAGCCGCTGACACGCCCCCCTTGGGGGGCAGCGAACGTAGTGAGCGTGGGGGGATGTTCATCCAGCGGCGTCCGTTTCATCTCAAATCCCCGGATAATGCAGCGGACCGAAATCCACGTAACCCTGCGTGGCCCGGTCGTTCTGCAACACGTGAACCCGGCAGCCAATGTTGGCCAGCTCAGCCCCGACCACCGCGGCCGCCGCCAGAGGGCCGGCCAAGAACACCCACAACTCGTCGGCGCCCATGGTAAGCACCCTTGCCGAAGCCCGCCGCAATTCGCCTGCCAAAGCCGGCATATCCTCGGGGCGCAGGTCGCGGTTGCGCGTCACCGTCACGATGCGCTCCTCCGGCACCGTCTGGAGCGTGTCGTGCCCGGCCATGAAGTGCCGCACCGCCACGCCCACATCGCGCTGTGAGAGCAGGTCCACCAGGAGCACCGCCGGGCGGTGTCCCGGTGTCCCCCGCACCTCGGCAAGCCAGCGCCGCACCCGCCGTCGCCGGCCCCAGACGAGGTCGTACCAAGTCCAAACGATCGGCACCGCGATCGCCAGGCCGACCCAAATGCCGATGGGGTCGGCAACGTCGCGGGTGAAGCTGAGCAGGGCATCGAGCATGACTTGGCCTTGTTGCAATGCAAACAGCGACATTATGCCGCGCAGCGCGAGCATGGAGAGCGGGCTGAGAATTTGACAAGCTTGTCGGGCTTGCGTCGCATGCACTCCGGCGAGTATCTTTGTTCCACGCCGCAGGGTACTCGTCAGGGCGGGTTGGTCCGACATGGACAAACCCAAAACCGCGCAAGCATAGGGAGGCGCAAGAATGATCCGCAAGGAACTCAAACTGTCCTTCGTCACGCCCGCTTTTCTGGGTAATGCCGAACAGCGGGCGCAGTGGCGCACCCCGCCCATCAAGGCGCTGCTACGGCAATGGTGGCGGGTACTGGAGTGGAACAGCAGTTCCCATACCCTCGATTCGCTACGCAAGAAGGAGGGCGAACTCTTCGGCGTGGCGGCGGACGACGGCGGGGAGTCGCGGCAATCGCAGGTCAGAATCCGCCTGAATACGCCATGGGATGAAGGTGGCGCCGCCGACTGGCCGAAAATTGCCGCGCTTGCTCATCCAGAAGTCAAGGTGCCGGTTCAACCCGATCTATACCTCGGTTTCGGCCCCATCACAACGAGGGCTCGCCGCAGCGCGTTGCCTGCTGGAGCAAATGCCGATTTGCGTCTCGCCGCGCCTGACGGTTTCCCGCTCGACGAACTAACCAGGCTCATCGCCTGGTTCGGCACGCTCGGCTCGCGTTCGCGCAACGGTTGGGGTTCGCTTCAGATCAATGGGCTGCCCCTGCCTGACAAGGACGATGCACTTCTCGCCCACATAGCTCGGCCGCTGGAAGAATGCCTGAAGCAGGAATGGCCCCACGCGCTCGGGCATGACCACGAGAAGTTGCTGGCCTGGCGAACACAACCTTGTCAAGACTGGCGCGACGCCATGAAGCAACTTGCGATGATTAAGATTGCATTTCGCACGCAGTTCAAGTTCACCAGCGGCGAACCTCACCGGGAACTCCACCCGCGCCACCTTCTTGCTTACCCAGTCACCAAACATGGCAATGCGAACTGGAAAAACACGGATCGCCTTGCCAACCAACTCCGCTTCAAGATTCTGCGTGAGAACCGTGGTTATATCGGTTTCGCATTCCACCTACCCTGCCGTCTGCCCGACGAACTCGCGAATCGGCTCACCCGCACCGATCGCGACCACCTGCGCAATCAGGAATTGGAAGTCTGGCGCGCCGTCCACGCCGTCCTCGACAACACGATGACCCGTCTCGGAGGCGCACGATGAGCACGCTCTGGCAGACCAAGCTCGCCGCCTGGATTCACGATCCGGCGGAAAAGGCCCTCGTGCTGCTGCGCGATGCCGCCGGCCACGAGGGCGGCACCGTGAAGCGCTTGCGCCAGACTCTCGCACCGCTTATCGGCGAAGCCGGCGCGCGCGACAACCCCGCCGTCAAGCAAGGCGACTGGTGGGCCTCCGCCGCCGACCGGCCGCAGTTTCCTTTTGCCGAAGGCGAGAACGTCAAGCGCGCGGCGTGGGCGCAGGTGCGCTTCGGCAACGATCCCGTCATCATTCACCCGCTCTCCGGGGAAGCGTTCCGGCTTGGCGACCTCAACGACGCGCACGTCGAGGCCCTCAAGACGGTCAGCCTCGACCATTTCACTGAACTCGTGGAGCTGGGCGGCAGTGATGCGCGCCTCGCCTTCCTGGCGCTGTGGCGCTTCGGCCCGGACACGCCCGCGCCTGACCTCGACAAGCTCTGGCAGGTGCTGCCCGCCGACACTCGCGTGCCCGACCATTCGATCTGGAACCATCTCGACATGGTCTCCGCCCTGGGCGGCGCGTTCGCGGACGAACGCCCGGCGCTGCTCTCCATGAGCTTCGGCCCGGTGCAGGGTTTCATCAGTCAGGCGCGGTCGACTTCCGACCTGTGGGCCGGCTCGCACCTGCTCTCCTCGCTGGTGTGGGAAGGCCTCAAAACCCTGGCCATCGAAATCGGCCCGGACGCGGTGGTTTTCCCGCAGTTGCGCGGGCTGGCAGCGGTCGATGACTGGTTGCTGGACGTGGCCGAAGCTGCCGGGCAGGGCGCAACGTGGCGTAAGCGATTCGAGAATGAGGACTCGCCCCTGCTCAAATCGGCTTCCGACGCCAACCCGCTGTTTGCCGCCGCGCTGCCCAACAAATTCCTCGCCATCGTGCCGGCCGGCCGCGCGGGAATCCTGGCGCGCGCGGTCGAAGCCGCCGTGCGCGAAGCGGCACGACGCTGGGCCGAGGAAGCCGCCCGCAAAGTCTTTGCTGCAGAGGGCGACTGGCTGGCGCAGATCGAAACGCAACTCGCCGGCTTCCCGGAAGTCTTCTGGGCCGTGTCCGACTGGCCGGAAAATGTCGGCTCGGCCAATACGGCTATCGAACGGCTGCGGCAAGCTGAGGCAGCGCTCGCCCCACGGACTGAGGACTTCTTTGCTAGTGACATGTGGAAGCTCCTATCGAGGGAAATCTCCGTCGACGACGTGGCGTTCTACTCGCCCAACCCCGGCGTCGTTTATCCGGCGGTGTTCGATGTCGCGGAACGCAGCCTCGCCGCCGTGAAGAGCCTGCGCCCCTTCGCCCAGCGTCCGCAGTCTGGCTACCGCTGCACGCTGTGCGGCGAGCGTGAATGGCTGACGCCCAAGAGTGACTGGCTCGCCGCGCCGCCTGGCGACCGCGCCAAGCGGGCCGGCAACCCCTGGCCTGCGCTGGGCGAAGCCCGCAAGCATGGCATCAAGAAGGGCGAGCACCTGTGCGCAGTCTGCACCCTGAAACGCCTGTGGCCCACGCTGTTTGCCGAGCGGGTCAGCAAGCGGGTGGAAAGAACGGTCGGCCGCTATGTCGTCAGCACCCACACCCTGGCCCTCGCCACGACACTGGAAACACTCGCCGACAAAAACGACATGGAGAGTCTGGCGCGCCTGCAAGCCCTGTCGGGCGTTACGGGAGAGCAATCCGCCGTTGCCCTGCCGCGCCGGCTGCTGCGGCAGGTGCAGCGCTCGCCAGCGGCCGACATCCTGCGCAGGCTCCCGGCCGCCTTCGATGCCGCGCGCGAGGACGAAGACGAAGATCGTTTCGCCGGCATTGAGACAGAGGTGAAAGAACTCGCCGGCACCGGCATCGAAACCTACTACGGTCTCATCCAGATGGACGGCGACCGCATGGGCGCCTGGCTGTCGGGCGAATTCGCCACCACCTTCGGCGAGTCCTGGCATCCACAGGTGCGCAACACCGTGGCCAACCGCTACGGCGACGTGCTCGGCGACTACCTCGACGCGCGCCGCCCCGTTTCGCCCGGCCGCCACGCCGCCATTTCGCAGGCGCTCAACGACTTCTCGGCGCGGCTCGCCCCGCACATCGTCGAAGAGTTGTGCAAGGGCAAACTGCTTTATGCCGGCGGCGACGACGTGCTCGCGATGGTGGCGGTCGACGACTTGCCCCGCGCCATGCTACTGCTGCGCCTGGCCTATTCCGGCATCGCGCTGGAAGATCTCGCCGCCTGGGGCATGGCGCCGGATTCCAATTTGAAGATCAAGAACGGCTTCGGCATCCTCGACGGAAAGCTCATGCGCCTGATGGGAAAGAAGGCCACCGCGTCCATGGGCGCGGTCATCGCCCACCATCAGGCGCCGCTCGCCGCCGTGCTGCGCACGCTGCGCGAGGCCGAAGGCCGCGCCAAAGGCGCAGGACGCAATGCTTTCTGTCTGCGCGTCATCAAGCGCGGCGGCGGAGAAACCGGCTTCGCCGGGCCTTGGTGGCTGGACGCGGAGCCGCCGACCACGGTCGCTGGCACACCCTTCGGCGCGCTGCTTCGACTGCGGGAAATGCTAATCGGCGAAGACGGCCAGGAGGATGCCGGTATGTCCCGCCGAGCCATCTATCTCGCACGCGAATGGCTTACTCACCTGCCCGAATGGCCGGGTACCGGCAAAGACGCGGACTGGCAGGCGATGACCGCCAACCGGCTTGCCCAGCAGTTCCGCAGGCAGTCGGGCGAGGCGCAAATCGCCCACGACATCGTCGCCGTTGCCTGTGGCCTGGCGAAAGGCAGCGACCGCCCTGCCGGGCTGATCGACAACATGCTCTCCACCGCCGAATTTCTCGCCCGGGACGTACGCGCGAACCGAAGGAGCGTCCGATGACCGCCTACTGCTTTATCCACCCCTTCGGCCCGGTTTCACCGCGCGGCCACCGACTCTTCGGTGACCCCGGCAGCTTCGGTGAGGCGGCCATGCCGCCCGCACCTTCGGTCTTCGCCGGCGCGCTGAGAAGCGCCTTGATCGGCCGCAGCGCGGCACTGCTTGCCGCCTGCGAGCAGCGCGATTTGCCCAGCGCAATTCAAGGCTTCCGCCTAACATACGCGAACCTCGCGCGGCAGGTCGAAAACCGCACCGAAGCACTCTTTCCTCTGCCGGCCGACCTGGCCGTCATCGACGGCGTCGCGCATCGCATCGGACCTGCGCCGCCCCCCGACGGTCTGAGCACGCCGCACGACTTGCCGCTTTTGCCGATACTCAAAGCGCCGCGCGGCAAACCGCAAGGGGGCACTTGGCTCACCGAGCGCGGATTCGCCGAATACCTTGCCGGCAAGGTGCCGGCATTTGAGAACCTGGTCTTTCGCGACACGCTGTGGAAGAACGATCCACGCCTCGGCATCGAACTGGACGGCGAGACGAGAACGGCGGCCGGCGGCGCGCTCTTCACCGCCGACCACATCGCGCTGGCCGAGGACGTCGGCTTCCTCTGTGGCTACGAGGGCACGGGCGAGAATGCCGACGGTGGGGTGCTGCGCCTGGCCGGCGACGGCCGCGGCGCAGAGTGGCGCCGTATCGACTGGGTGCCGCCCGCAGCGCCGCTGCAAGCCATCGCCGCCGGTCGCCGCTTCCGGCTCATCCTCGCCACGCCCGGCCTGTTCGCCAGCGGCTGGCTGCCGCTGGGCGTGGATCCGCGAACTCGCCGTATCGAGCAGACTGATTTTTCCGCCCGGCTCGCCTGCGCCGCCGTGCCCCGCGCCGAAATCGTCTCCGGCTGGGATTTGTTGGAGAACCGGCCTAAGGCGGCGATCCTCGCGGCCCCTGCCGGCAGCGTTTACTGGTTCGACGAATTCGAAGGCGATGTCGGCAAGCTTGCCGCATGGAGCGCCGCTGGCTTGTGGAATAACAATGACGTCGTTGCCGCCAGCCGCAAAGCCGAGGGTTGGAACCGCGTCTGGTTGGGCGCCTGGAACTGAAACGAAAAGGAGAAACGAAAATGTTCGAAGCAAGGCAGCTCGTTTTCTACACCTGCGCCACCCCGCTGCACATGGGCGCCGGCACCGCTATCGGCGCCATCGACAGCCCGATCCAGCGCGAAGTGCACAGCGGTCATCCGCTTGCCGCAGGCTCCGGCATCAAGGGTGCGCTGCGCCACCACCTCAACCGCGCCTGGCGAATCGGCGAAAAACCGCACGGCGACATCGTGCGCCTGTTTGGCCCGGAGAAAGACGCCTCCGAACATGCCGGGGCGCTGGCCTTCACCGACGCCCAGCTCGTCGCCTTCCCAGTGCGTTCGCTGAAAAACGGCTTCGTGTATGCCACCTGCCCCTATGCGCTGGCACGACTCAAGCGCTTCGCCGCCAATGCGCAAATCGAAGCGCAATGGGAAGCGCAGCGGATCGAAGCCGGCAAGGCGCTCGTCGCTAGCAACGACATCCTGCGCGACGAAAAGCTGATCCTCGAAGCCTTCGAGTTCACCAAGGCGGGCGACTGCCAGAACATCGCCGCGTGGATTTCCAGCAATGCCTTGCCGCCAGGCCCGGCACACGATTTCTTCCGCCAGAAAATCGCCGCCGACCTCGTGGTGCTTGCCGACGACGACTTCGCCCACTTCGTGAAACACGCCACCGTGGTCGAGCCGCATGTTCGGATCGACGACGAAACCGGCACCGCCGACGGCGGCGGCCTGTTCTACGTCGAGAACCTGCCGCCCGAATCCATCCTCGCCGGCTTGGCGCTGGCGAGTATCGAACGCGGCAAGGGCAAGGCCGAGGAAAAACTGCCCGCCGAAACCGTGCTCGCGCGGCTCTTTGAAGGCAACGGCGAGCAGCAGCCAGGCCTGCGCGATGCCGTCGTGCAAATGGGCGGCGACGCCACCACCGGCCGCGGCCTGGTGCTCGTTCATCCCGTGGGAGCCTGATATGGCGCAGACCTTGGATCAGAAGCGCGCAGCGTTCGCCTGGCAACGCGCGCAACAGAACCTGCGGCTGGGCAAGGATTATCGCAATTTGTGCAAGGCCGCCCCCGCCCTCATCATGGGCAACGGCCTGATGCCCGCGCTGGCCTTCTGGAAGTCGCGCGGCAAGAGCCACGCCGATGCCCTGGTCGATGACCTGCTCAGCTGGTTCCAGAAGCGCTGGGAAATGCCGGCCGATTTCGCCCGCGTCATGACCGGTTTGCAGCAGGCACCGAGCGCCACCTACATGCAGGCCACCGACGAAGCCCTCGAGTTCTTGAAGTGGCTGCGGCAGTTCGCCGACACGACCAAGGAATAGCGCCATGGCCATTGCCGCTATACCAGAATACGTCGCGCGCCAATCCTCCGAATTCCCGGCCTGCCCACCCGGCCACAAATTCAACCTCTACTTCCCGATCTGGCGGGACGACTGGAGCGTCGACAAGACGGGTAAGGCCGGCGCCATTCAGCAATGCGTCGACATTCCCGACGGCGCGAAGCGCATGCGCGACGCCCTCGTCGCCCGCCAGCGCGCGCTAGCCGCTGCCGCCGGCGCCCTCGCCCTCGAAGCCAAATCCCTCGCCCCCTTCGCCACCGGGCTGGGCCTCGAACACCCCGTCGAAAACGGGTTCGCCTTCCTCACGCCCTACGGTCTGCCCTACCTCGCCGGCTCGGGCGCCAAGGGCGTCTTCCGCCGTGCCGCCGAGGAACTCACTTGCGAGGAGAACGCAACGCTTACGCTTGCCGACGTCGACACGCTGTTCGGCCCGGAAGACACCGACGACGCCCAGCGCGGCGCACTGACTTTCTGGGACGTGTTCCCCCAGTGCGACAAGATGGGCGTCGAGATCATGACGCCTCATCACGGGGAGTATTATCAAAAGAAAGGCACACCCAACGACGCCGGCCAGCCGAACCCGATTCCCTTCCTCGCCGTGCCGCCCGATGCAAAGTTTCTTTTTGTCGTCGCCTGCGACGAGCGTCTGGCTGGCCCGCTGGCGGACCGCTGGCGCGATATCGTCACCAAGATTTTCAGCCATGCTTGCGACTGGCGAGGCTTTGGTGCAAAAACAGCGGTTGGATACGGAGCCTTGGCCTTGGACCTTGAGGCGATTGCGCGCGCGCGAGAAGAGCAGATGGAAGCCGCAGCCCAAGCCGCCCGTAATGCCGAGCTAGCGCGCCTGACCCCGAACGTGCGCCGCATCGAGGAATTCAAGCAGCAATTCGCCGCGCGCGCCGAACAACTGCGCGGCAACAAGGAAAGAGCGAATACCGATTACCACAATCGTGCGCGTGCCCTCGCGAAGGCGGCTGTCGAAGGCGCCGACTGGACTGCCGACGAAAAGCGGATGGCTGCCGATGCCATCGACGAATGGCTGCCCCAGCTGGTGGACATCGCGGACATGAGGGCGGAACGGAAGAAACTCGGCCTCACCGCCCTGCGTGGCGCTTGAGCACTTACCCTTGCGGAAAGAGCATGATCCACCCTTGCCTGGGCGTTACGATTGGCATCGAGTTGGCGGCGCCCCAGTTCACCAAGCGCGCGTCGCCGGTGATGAAAAGGCCGGCACCCGCTGCCGCCGCGGCTGCGACGAGGCGCGCATCGTTGTCGTTCTCAGGCTCGGCGACATCGGCGATCGTCGTGGTCTGTCGGCGCAGGAATTCCGCGTGCTTCAGCACCTTTGCCGAAGGCGAAACCTTGCGCGCAAGCACCTCCGTGAGCTCCTGCCACAGCACGGGGCTGGTTAGTACAATGCCGTCTTCGACGCAGCGAATCAGCAGCTCCTCGCACAACCCCGGAGCCAGAAACGCGCTGACCCAAACGTTGGTGTCGAGAAAAACCTTCACGACACTTCGCGAAAAACGTCTTCCTCCGTCAGCCAGCCGGCAGCCCGAGCCTTGGGCACGAGTTCGGCGCGAATCGCCGCGAGATTGCGGCGAATTTCAAAGCCGCGCAGCGACTCGCGCATCACTTCGCTGCGGGACTTCCCGGTCAACTTGCACAGCGTATCCAGGGATCTTGCTTCTCTGGCGGAAAGCCGCACCGTTACGGTGGTGGACATGGCCTTCTCCTTGTGTGTTACAAAACAATACGCATGGTAGCATGGCGCGAACCGGCCTTCCAATGGGGCGGGATGATCCCTTCTTCTCTCGATCCGAACGCGCCTGGGCTGCTCGCGGGGGCTTCCGCAATCATCGGCTACCGCTCGCTCGCCCGCTACCGCCGCGACTTCGCGCTTGCCTCGCCGCGCAGCAAAACGTAAAGTTCCATACGAGTCCCCTTTCATCCCACGCTCCCGCAGGAGTCCGCCATGTCGCCTCTGCTCGAAACCCACCGCCAGGCTCTGAAGGAACTGGTCGCTCGGCACGGTCTGCGTAACGCGCGGGTGTTCGGCTCGATGGCGCGCGGGGATGCTAACGAGGCGAGCGACGTCGATTTGCTGGTCGATCTGCCCCCCGGGGTGTCCGGCCTCGCTCTGGGAGCGTTGTTGATGGATGCACAGGATATGCTTGGCCGCCGCGTGGATGTCGCAACCGAAACGGCCCTTCACCCAATGCTGCGGGAAAGAATCCTGGGCGAGGCCCAGCCCCTTTAGTGCGCGTGATGGCCAGCGAATTCCAAAGAGACGCGCTTTATCTGCGCCATATGCTGGAGTGCATCGAGCGCATCGAAGAATATGTGGGCGGAGACGAGCCGCGCTTCAAGGCAAGCCGATTGGTGCAGGACGCGACGATACGCAATTTGCAAACGCTGGCGGAATCGAGCCAGCGCCTCAGCGGCGCGTTGCGCGACCGGGCGCCCGAAGTGCCATGGCGGGCGATTGCCGGGCTGCGCAACATCCTCGTTCACGATTATCTGGGCGTTGACCTCGAAGCGGTATGGCGCATCGTCGCGGGTGATCTCCCGGCGCTGCGCTCTGCGCTGGAGACACTCGAGAAGCAAGCCGCCCAAACCGGCACGCCACCGGCATCATGACCCCCGATCTCCAAACCTTCCCGCTCGCCCGCTACCGTCTCGAATTCGCGGTCGAGACGCCGCTCCATCTGCCCGCCTTCGCCGGTTCCACGCTGCGCGGCGCATGGGGCGCGGCACTGCGCAAGACCTGCTGCATGACCAAACTGCCGGTCTGCGAAGGCTGCGCGCTGCTCGCCACCTGCCCCTACGCCTGTATCTTCGAGAGCCGCCCGACGCCGGGCAGCGAGCCGGGTCTGCAAGAATTCTCCCAGGTGCCCAAGCCCTACGTCATCGAGCCGCCAGACATGGGCGAGCGCGACTATGCCGCCGGCGACACCCTGGCCTTCCACATCGTGCTCGCCGGCCGTGCCCTGGAACACCTGCCGCTCATTTTGTGGGCCATGGTGCGAGCGTTCCGCTACGGCGTAGGCAAGGGCGATGGCCGCGCCGAGCTTACCCGCGTGGTCCACCTCGCCGACACCGAACAGATGGTGCTCGACAGCCCCGAGGGCCGCCTCGCCGAGCACACCGCCACGGTACCCAAGCCTGCGGCAACCAGCGTGGAGTGCCTGGCGCTCGACCTTCACACCCCCCTGCGGCTGCAAGCCAATGGCCGGCGCGCCACCGACGAAGAGTTCAATGCCCGCCGCCTCCTGATGGCGCTGGTGCGCCGCGTGGCGCTGCTGCATGAGTTCCATGGTGGCGGGCCGCTGGCCCTCGATTTCAAAGACCTCGCCCGTCGCGCCGAGGCGGTCGAAAGCGACAAGGCACTGCGCTGGATCGACCCGCGCCGCTACTCCAGCCGGCAGCAGCAGCACGTGCCCCTGGGCGGGGTGGTGGGGCGCTGGACTCTGCGCGGCGAGTTGGCGCCTTTCGTACCTTTCTTGCACTTGGGGCAGTGGGTGCATGTGGGCAAAGAAGCTGCGTTTGGCTTGGGCGGGTATCGATTGGTTTCTTGAGCCTGCGGCGCCTGGGCAATCGTCCCAGAGCCGTGGGGGTCGGGAGTTCGCTCAACAGGTAAACCAGGTCGCCAGCGCCAGGGAAGGGCTGAACCGCCAACATCCAAAGACCGGACTTGCCGCCCTTCGACGACAATCGCACAGTGTCAATCTTGGTTGCACCCAAACCGCCGGAGCAAAGGCTCGCACTTGAAGACGCTCGATCGCATCACCGTTACACCCGAAATCATGAACGGTCGGGCCTGCATTCGGGGCATGCGCATTACCGTGCGGCGCGTCTTGGAGGCCATAACCGTCTATCGCGACTGGGATCGGGTGATTGCGGAATATCCGGAACTGGAGCACGAAGACATCGAGCAAGCGCTTGAATTCGCCGCGCTGTCGCTAGACGATGAAGTCATCACACGCACGGCGGCATGAGCCGGCTCCTTCTCGATCAGGGTTTGCCTCGGCGAATGACACGATGAACCTGCACGTTTGCATCGTTTCCGACCAAATTCTTCCCAACCTCATTCCAGCGCTGATGGAGCGCCCACAACATGTGGTGCTCGTCGCCTCGGCGGCCATGGAGCGGCGGGGTCTGGCGAAACGGCTACTCTCGCTTTTGCAAGAGCGCGGCGTCGGCGGCGAGATCCGCGCGGCTGCCCCGGAGGTTGAGCTGAGCCAAATTCAAGCCTACGCAAGCGAGCTCGCCGCCGACCTGGGCCTCAAGTACGCCGGTGCCACCCTCACGCTGAACGCCACCGGCGGCACGAAGCTCATGACGCTCGCCTTCGTCGAAGCATTCCGGACCATAGGCGCCCGCATCATTTACACCGACACGGGCCACCGGCGCATCGAGCAGATTTCGCCCACGACGGAACTCCAACCCATGGGCGATGTGCTTGACGTGCCGGGCTATCTGGCGGCTCAAGGCATCCATTACCGTGCGGCAGATTCCGACAGCGACGAAGTCCTTGCTGGCATTGGCCAGCGGGAGTCGCTCACGCGGCAGTGGGGCGGGCGAGTAGGTGAATTCGAGCAGGCCTTCACCGCCGTCAACGGCGCCCTGGCGCGCGCAACAGAACGACGGCCAAGCCAGCAGGACTGGCCAGTTTGCGCCACATTCAGGAAGCCGCCCTGGCGCGCATTGCAGGAAATACTGAAAGGCGCCAACGCCAAGGGCATTGCGCGTTGGCAAAGTGGAGCGAGCGAGTTCCAGGTCGAAACCGAGGCGTCGCTACGTTATTTGCACGGCGGCTGGCTCGAAGAATATGCGTATCTCTGCGTTCGAGAGGCGCAAACCTTCGACCTGCGCACGGGCGTACATATCGCCCAACCTGAACGCGACCAGGACAAGAACGAATTCGATTTGCTCGCGGCGCATCGCAATCAACTGCTTTTCATCGAATGCAAAACTGCGAATTTCGCTTACGAGCGCGCCAAAGGCAACGAAGTCGCCTACAAGATCGATAGCCTGGGCCGCCTGGCGCGCGGCCTTTTCGGCGCCACTTGGCTGCTGTGTGCCATCGAGCCACCGCAAGAGCTACGCGAGCGCGCTCGGGAATATCGCATCGAAGTCATCGGGCCGGGCGAGTTGCCTCAGCTCAAGAGCCGCGTTGAGCGGTGGATGGCTGGCAACCCCAACTAACCGAACTTTCCCGCAGAGCAAATCCGGGCGGCTGTTCGCCAGCCACTGCCGCACCAGCAGGGCCTGGGAGCTGCGGCGCTCGCTCACGTAGAGCATCGACCCCGGGGAAGACCGGGTGCACATTCTTCCGCTCGACCCACGCATAGCAGTGGAAGGCCTGGGCCGGGCGAGCGTGACAGTGACTTCACCGCTGTTCACCTTTTGAGGCCCAGGGAACAACGCGATGAGTAACCTCTACGGCGACCGCCGTGACGTCGTCCTCAAAGCCGATGGCGAGGCGCTAGCGCGCAGGGTCATCCAGGCGGTCGAGAATCTCCAGCGCGCGCGTCGGGTTGCCCTGCGCCGCCAGAGCGCGAAACCGGTTTTCGGTATCCCAAGCTGCCAAGGCTTGGGCGCTCATTTCCTCGACGAGTTTATTGACACTCAAGCCGCGGCTGCGTGCCAGAGTTTTCAGGCGTTCTGCCGTGTCGTCCGGAAGGCGGATGGTCAGCGTGCTCATTGCATTTCCTCCAGAAAGCGGGCCGGCGTGAGAATCCGCAGCGTACCCAAGCGAAGTTCTCCGCGCGCAAAATCGCGCGCGTTGTGCGTGACGATCGCGTTGGCGCCTCCCGCCAGGGCCAATTCGACCAAATGGTTATCCGCTTCATCTGACAGATTCGGGCGCCAACCGAAATAGATCGTTACCCAGCGGCCGACCTGCGCCAAGGCCGCAAGCACAACCCGGCGCTCCTCGGCGGTCGTGCTCTCAGTCCAGATGTCCCGCCCCAGCACATCCTCATACTCCAGCCACAAGGCATTGCCAAAAAGCGGTTGAAACCGCCGCTGCAGTGCCGCGCGAAGCACTTGCCGCGAGGCGCCCTCTTCGGACCGCATGGCGGCGACAAATACATTGGTGTCGATCACAACGGGAATCACGACTGATAGCATATATGCTGTCACGTGGCCTGGCAACCGACTGCCCCAGGTACCTCAGGCTGCAGCACGGCCGGCAGGGCTGGCAAGCGATGGAAACAATTTGCCCTCGGGGGCGAAGCGCATCTCTCGTGGCTGCGGGCGCCGAACGCTTCGACCACGAGGTCAGCGCAGTCCGCGCGCTCGGGGGGGAGCAGTTCACAAGCTTGTCATCCCCCACACTTGGCCCGGCACCCGCTATCCTGCCCGCATGAGTGATGCCGCACGCACCCTTTACCTCGTCTGCTACGACATCGCCTGCCCGAAACGCTGGCGCCAGGTGTATCGCTATCTCTTGGGCTTTCGGGTCGGCGGGCAGAAGTCCTTCTTGGAATGCTGGCTGACCGAGGCCGAGCTGCGGGAGGTCCGGCGCACGCTCACGGAAAGCATCGACCCCGGCGAAGACCGGGTGCACATTTTTCAGCTCGACCCGCGCATGGCCCTGGAGGGCCTGGGCCGGGCGAGCGCGCCGGTGACCTCACCGGTGTTCATCTTGTGAGGCCCAGGGAGCAAAACGATGAGTAGCCTTTACGTCGACCGCCGTGACGTCACCCTCAAAGCCGATGGCGAAGCGCTGGTGTTTTTCGAGAACGGCGCGCGCATCGGCACGGTGCCGCTGGCACCCTTGGAGCGCGTGTTTCTGCGCGGCGACGTGACGCTGTCTTCCAGCCTCCTGGGCAAGCTCGGTGCGCGCGGCATCGGCGTGGTGGTGCTCTCGGGGCGCAAAGCCGAACCCACCTTGCTCTTGGCCCGGCCGCACAACGATGCGGCGCGCCGCATGCAACAATACCGCTTGGCGCAGGCACCGGTCTTCTGCCTGGAAACCGCGCGCTGGCTCGTGGCGCGCAAGTTCGCGGCACAACGCGCGTTCCTGGAAGGCTGGCGCGAGCGCGAGCTGCGCTCGCGCTACCTGATCACCGTGGCCCTGCGCCGACTCGAGGGCAGCGCGCAGGCACTGCCGAACCAGAACGCTCTGGGTGGCCTGCGCGGACTGGAAGGCGCGGGCACCGCCGCGTACTTCGAGGGCTTTGGCGACCTCGTGCCCGAGGGGCTGGGTTTTCACCGGCGCAATCGCCGCCCGCCGCGCGACCCCATGAACGCGGTGCTCTCGCTGGGCTACACCCTGCTGCATGCCGAGGCCACGCTGGCGCTGCATGGCGCCGGTTTCGACCCTTACATCGGTTTCTATCACGCCCTTGATTTCGGCCGCGAGTCGCTTTCCTGCGATTTGGTCGAGCCCCTGCGCACCGAGGTCGATCATCACGCGCTGGAACTCTTTCGTGGCGGCACGCTGCGGGCCGAGGACTTTTCCAGTGCGGAGGGCGCATGTCTGTTGGGTAAGGCCGGGCGCAGCCGCTACTATGCCGCCTGGGAGCCCGTGGCCGAGCGGCTGCGCAAAGCCCTGAACGAGCTAACCCATGAATTGGCGCAGCGCGTGGGCGTTGCCGAGGCGTCGTCGGAGGGCGCCGATGCGCACTGAATACAGCTACGTCATCGGCTACGACATCTCCTGCCCCAGGCGGCTGGGGCGCATTCATCGCGCCATGCTCAAGCATGCCACGCCCATCGAATACAGCATCTTCGTTCTGGTAGGCAGCGCCCGGGCCAAGGACGCCTGTCTCGCCGATATGGCCAGGCTGATCGACACCGACGAAGACGACGTGCGCTGCTACGTGCTGCCGGAGCGTGGCTTTCAGGGCCGAATTGGGCGGGCCAGCCTGCCCGAAGGTATTCAGTGGACCGGACTGCCGGCGAGCCTGGCGTGAGGTGTGTTACGCGGGCAAGGCTCCGGCCACGGGTGGATGGCATCGATTTGCAGCCGGCGCTTTCCACCCCAGGGACGGAACCGGCTTGCGTTCTTTGGCTGGCTACGAAGCGCTTCGGGTTGCCCGTGCTAACATGCCTGCGTGAACCGCGCTCCCTCTGGAACACAGCTCGCAGTTTGCCCCGCCAGCTTGGCAGCGCTCGCGCCAAGACATTGGCGCGAAAGACGAATCGCACCGTGCGCGGTCAGCACGAAGCCCTGAACGAAAAGGGATTGAGACCAACCTCGCGGGTCCGTGTTGATCTTGGCTTCCAGTCAGCACGAAGCCCTGAACGAAAAGGGATTGAGACAGCGGCGTATTCGAGGTGTGCGGATAGGTGATCAGTCAGCACGAAGCCCTGAACGAAAAGGGATTGAGACCCGGGAAGGTGCGGAACGTCAGCATGATTGCTCCGTCAGCACGAAGCCCTGAACGAAAAGGGATTGAGACGGTGCTTGCCTCTGCGAATAGAGAGGCATTCCTGTCAGCACGAAGCCCTGAACGAAAAGGGATTGAGACTTCGCTTGAATGTTGCAGTCCTAGATTGAATGGGCGTCAGCACGAAGCCCTGAACGAAAAGGGATTGAGACGGCATCGGGCTGTAATAGATCATCGCCTAGACGTGTCAGCACGAAGCCCTGAACGAAAAGGGATTGAGACTGTTGACGCCAGACCCGGTTCGTCTATTTTTGGGTCAGCACGAAGCCCTGAACGAAAAGGGATTGAGACACTACCTCGAACATGTTGCTACCATTATTTTTGTCAGCACGAAGCCCTGAACGAAAAGGGATTGAGACGCAATTGCATTTCGTCGGTGTCGATCACGATATGGTGTCAGCACGAAGCCCTGAACGAAAAGGGATTGAGACTTCATCCCTTGAACGATATGCAGCGCAAGTGTCATGGTCAGCACGAAGCCCTGAACGAAAAGGGATTGAGACATCAGCGCCGTGGAGGCCATCTCCAGAGAGAAGGTCAGCACGAAGCCCTGAACGAAAAGGGATTGAGACGGCGGCGAGGGCGATTAGTTTGTCCATGATATCCGTCAGCACGAAGCCCTGAACGAAAAGGCATTGAGACACGGCGCTCGATTGCCATTTCTCGCCACTCGGCGTCAGCACGAAGCCCTGAACGAAAAGGGATTGAGACGCGCGAACGCACAACTGCAACGGGAGGTCGGTGTGGTCAGCACGAAGCCCTGAACGAAAAGGGATTGAGACCCATTCGAGCGCAACAACTGGCGCCGAAAAGTCGTCAGCACGAAGCCCTGAACGAAAAGGGATTGAGACTTTCCGCAAACAATGGTTCGCCCTCTTTGTTGGGTCAGCACGAAGCCCTGAACGAAAAGGGATTGAGACTGGGTCCCAGCCCAAGGTGCCTCAAATACTTTCGTCAGCACGAAGCCCTGAACGAAAAGGGATTGAGACGTCATGGTGATAACGGTTTTCCAAGGTCTTCGCAGTCAGCACGAAGCCCTGAACGAAAAGGGATTGAGACGCTATATGCGCCCGAGATTCGCCCAGGATTCGAGGTCAGCACGAAGCCCTGAACGAAAAGGGATTGAGACGCAGGTTCGCGTCTTTGCTCACGTCGTCGAGCCAGTCAGCACGAAGCCCTGAACGAAAAGGGATTGAGATGCGGGCCGCATGGCGAAACGCGAAATACTTCGGACGTCGCCACCCGGCAAATGGCAAGCTTGCCATTTTTCATCATGCCGCCCGACAGGTGCACAATGGCTACCGCAATATCGGCTTTTGCGGTCGGCCCTATCAATGTGGTCCGGACAACGGCTGAGACCCGCGAAGGTTGAGAGACAATCGTGCTGAAGGAGTAGTCATGTTGAAGATTTCCCACCGCTTCGCGATTCCCGCCCTCACTGGCGGCTTCCTGCTGGCTGGCTGCACTGCCGAACACTCGGCGCCCTCCGTACCACCGTTACAACCTGGTCAGGTGCGGCCAGCAGACGTACTGATTCCTGACCAGAAGATAGACTTCCCTCGGCCGCCCAACAGATTCAAGGCCGTGCAAGGGTGGGCACAGGCTGTCACCATGTCGAAGAATCAGCGCGGCGAGAACGCCCTACTCGAAATGGATTTCCTCCGGCTGCGCGAAGAAGATCCCGCCACCGGCGCTACCATTGTGGTCGCGGAAGCCGCCTTCGATTTCGAGGCTGTGCCACTCCCCTGTGTTCCCGCCGGGCGCTGCGACGGTGGACTGTGGGAGCGCGATCCTTGGTTCGGCTCGGATGCACATATCGAGATGTGGAACTCAGCCGTCACGCAGGGGAT
Organism: uncultured Alcaligenaceae bacterium; assembly: GCA_964517465.1. Lineage (GTDB taxonomy): Bacteria > Pseudomonadota > Gammaproteobacteria > Burkholderiales > Casimicrobiaceae > JACPUX01. Next base: position 4,207 of record CAZFEK010000054.1, on the reverse strand, counting down.
TCTCCAGATCAACATCGCCCAGACACCGAACAAAGTTGCGCACTGGTGGACATCGCGGAGCCTGAACAAAGCAGATCGGCGGTACTTTATCGAAACGCGATTTCGGATTACCGGGCAAGCTGCTCTCCAGCTTGGTGTCGACTATTGGGTCGCGCTCGATTCGCAGTGGACTGAGCCGCAAGATGTAAGATGCGAACGCGGGAACAACTGCCAGGGCTGGGCCAGCATTTGGTTTGGCGACACGGGCGGTGCCTTCGTCACTAAAATCGTGCCGTTGTATTGAGGCTACTGCTGCCCATTAGGAAAGGTTGCGATGAATCGGATTGAGACCGGCCCGTCTTTCACCCGCCGCGTCCTAGTGGCAGTGACCGGCCTCTCCCCCCAAATCGTCACCGAAACACTTTACGCCCTTGCCGTCGCGCGCCAACCGCCGTGGATGCCGACCGAACTGCGTCTGGTCACCACCGCCGAAGGCGCACACTGGGCGCGCTTGAAGCTGCTCGACGCCAAAGCCGGGCAGTTCCATGCGCTGTGCCGAGAATACGGGCTCGAAGGCATTGCCTTCGGCGAGGAGCACATCCAGGTGATCACCGACGAGCGGGGCGCGCCGCTTGCCGACATTCAAACGCCTGCGGACAACGTGCGCACCGCCGATATGCTGCTGGCGACGGTGCGCGATTTGTGCGCCGACACGAACTGCGAACTGCATGTTTCCATCGCCGGCGGGCGCAAGAGCATGGGTTTCTTCGTGGGGTATGCGCTGTCGCTCTTCGGTAGAGAACAGGACCGGCTCTCGCACGTGCTGGTGAGCCCGCCTTTCGAATCGCATGCGGATTTCTTTTTCCCGCCACGGGAGCCCAGAGTTTTGCAGACCCGAGATGGAAGACCGATACATACCGCCGATGCCCGCATCACGCTGGCCGAAATTCCCTTCGTGCGTCTGCGCGAGGGATTGCCCAGGGAGGCTTTGGCGCACGCCACGCCCTTCGCGTCGCTCGTGGCTTTGGCCCAGGGCGCGGTCGACCCGCCTTCGCTGCGCATCGACCTGAAAGCCCGCAAGGTGCGCTGCGGGCAGCAAGAGGTGGTGTTCCGGCCCGCGGAGTTGGCGTTTTACGCCTGGCTCGCCGAGTGCCGGGTGGCGGGTCGGGGGGAGGACGGCTTGGTGAACTTCCGCAACTGCGACGCGAGAGACCTGCTGGCTGCGTACGAAAGAGTGGTCGGTCCAGACAGCGCCAATCTCGAACGCGCTCAAGAACGGCTGCGCGAAGATTTCGCGCCACAGTATTTTCAAGAACTGCGCGCCAAGATCAACCGCCAACTCGACCGGGAGTTGGGCCTGGGGGCGGCGCCCTACCGGATCGTTGCCGCGGGCGCCCGCGCTTCGCGGGTTTACGGACTGGCCTTGCCGAAAGAGCGGATCAGCCTGTCCACAACCGGGCTGGGCTAACAGCCCGAGACAGGGTGCCTGAGCAGCGAACGGGCGAGTGCCGGACGCCTCCTCTTTCAAACGTTTGCCAGTCAACGGTGGCTCCCGCATCACTCCCGCCCTGCCTCCCGCCTGCAGGTTTCTGGCTATAATCCCCGCCAGAGGGGCGCCGCGGGGCGCGTCCCGCCAAAAACCGCATTCGGAGGAGAAAACAATGGCCTATTTCGTCACCGGCGCCACCGGCTTCATCGGCCGCTTTCTGGTGGAAAAACTGCTCGCTCGCGGCGGGCCGGTTTATGTGCTCACGCGCAAGGCTTCGCTCAAGAAGTTGGCCGAGCTGCGCGAGCGCTGGGGGGCGGACGACAAGCAGGTGGTGGCGGTGGTGGGTGATCTCACCAAGCCCAAGCTGGGCGTGAGTGCCGCCGATCTGGCCAAATTGAAGGGCAAGGTCACGCATCTCTTTCACCTCGCCGCGGTGTATGACCTCAAGGCCGATGCCGAGAGCCAGCGCGCGGCCAATATCGAGGGCACGCGCAACACCGTGCAGTTCGCCGAGGCGGTGGGGGCCAAGTGTTTCCATCATTGCAGTTCGATCGCGGCGGCGGGCATGTACGACGGCGTGTTCCGCGAAGACATGTTCGAGGATGCCGAGAACCTCGAGCACCCCTACTTCGCCACCAAACACGAGAGCGAAGGCATCGTGCGCCGCGAGTGCAAAATTCCCTGGCGCGTCTATCGTCCGGGTTTCGTGGTGGGCCACAGCAAAACCGGTGAAATCGACAAAATCGACGGGCCTTACTACTTCTTCAAGACCATCCAGAAGATGCGCAGCATGCTGCCGCCCTGGATGCCGACGGTGGGCATCGAAGGCGGGCGCATCAACATCGTGCCGGTGGATTACGTGGTCGATGCCATGGATTTCATCGCCCACAAGAAGGGGCTCGACGGCAAGTGCTTTCATCTCACCGACCCCGAGCCCTACCGCATCGGCGAGGTTTTGAACATTTTCTGCAAGGCCGGGCATGCGCCCTTGATGGCCATGCGCCTGAACGCGCGCATGTTCGGCTTCATTCCGCCTATGGTGCTGAAGGGCTTGAGTTCGCTGGCGCCGGTGAAGCGCATCGTCTCGATGGTGCTCAAGGACCTGGGCATTCCCAAAGACACCTTCCAGTTCATCAACTGGCCCACGCGTTACGACAATCGCGAAACCGAGAAGGTGCTGAAAGGCTCGGGCATCAAGGTGCCCGATCTGGACAGCTACGCCGCGGCGATTTGGGACTACTGGGAACGCAATCTCGACCCCGATCTTTTCGTCGACAATTCGCTCGCGGGGCGCATCAAGGACAAAGTCGTGGTGGTCACCGGCTCGTCTTCCGGCATCGGCAAAGCCACGGCTTTGAAGCTCGCCAGCGCCGGTGCCAAGGTGGTTCTGGTGGCGCGGCACGAAGACAAGCTTCTCGAAACCAAAGCCGAGATCGACGCCCTGGGCGGCCAGGCCTTCATTTGCACCGCCGACGTTTCCGACATGGCCTCGTGCGATGCGCTGGTGGCCAAAGTGCTCAAAGACCACGGGCGCTGCGATTACCTCGTCAACAACGCCGGGCGTTCGATTCGCCGTGCGATCGCCAATTCTTTCGACCGCTTCCACGACGTGGAGCGCACCATGCAGCTCAACTATTTCGGCTGCGTGCGCCTGATCATGGGTTTCCTGCCGGCGATGATCGAGCAGAAACGCGGGCATGTGATCAACATTTCCTCGATCGGCGTGTTGACCAACGCGCCGCGCTTTTCGGCTTACGTCGCCTCGAAGTCGGCGCTCGACGCCTACTCGCGCTGCGCGGCGTCCGAGTTTGCCGACAACGGCATCAGCTTCACCTCGATCAACATGCCGCTGGTGCGCACGCCCATGATCGCGCCGACCAAGATCTACGAGCACGTGCCTACCATCAGCCCGGAAGAAGCCGCTGACATGGTGGTGGAAGCCATCATCCACAAGCCGGCGCGTATCGCCACGCGACTGGGCGTTTTCGCCCAGGTGTGCCATGCCGTCGCGCCCAAGCTCATGCAAGTGGTGATGAATACCGCCTTCCGCATGTTCCCGGATTCCTCCGCCGCCAAGGGCGACAAGCCCGGCGAAACGCCGGCGGTCAAGGAATTGACGCCCGAGCAAATGGCCTTTGCGCAGTTGATGCAAGGGGTGCACTGGTAAGGGGTCCCCACCGGACGCAAGAACCGGAAAGTACAGATCAGGCGCCGCCTTGCCCGCGTGTGCCTCGGCGACATTCATGGCGCCTTCTTCGCGAGCCAGCCCGCTCCGACCAACCCCGGTATCGCCCGGTAGGAGCGGCCTTGGCCGCGCTACGAAGATCGCTTGCCGCAACCAATTTTCGCGGGCAAGCCCGCTCCTACCCCTCGCTCAAGCCAAACCCTCGCGGCTTCCGCCGCTCCTACCCCTCGCTCAAGCGGTCAGGGGGTGAATCAGCGCCGCTCGCTCGAGAGGTGGTGGGATAAATCGCCGGCTTTCGCGGTTGAGGTAGGAGCGCCGGCAGGCGCGAGCTTTTTCGTCGTGTCGTCGCGATGCTGCAATCGCCAAACCCTCGCGGCTTCCGCCGCTCCTACAGGTCGCGCTGCGCCTCGCGGTGCAACGAAGCGCCGATGCCCTGTAGGAGCGCCGGCAGGCGCGAGCTTTTTCGTCGTATCGTCGCGATGCTGCAATCGCCAAACCCTCGCGGCTTCCGCCGCTCCTTCTATGATGTACGCGCATCTGTCAAGTCGGCATGA
>CAZFEK010000053.1:0-26863 GCA_964517465.1 uncultured Alcaligenaceae bacterium | reverse complement strand
AGGCCTACGACTTCCACCTGATGGCCTGGCTCATCGGCCTCTATGCCGAGTACCGCCCGGCGCGCCTCATCGGGCCCGACGGCCGCGTGCGCCGCGGCGCCATCGAGATGATCCCCGACCGTTCCGTGATGACCCCGGTGATCGTCGGCTCCGAGGGCTTCGAGGTCAGCCACGCGCCGGAGCGCTATCTGGCGCTCAGCGACGAGCAGGCGAAGGCCCTCTACGCCGATCCGGACTTCGACTACGTCCGCCGCTACGTGTTCACGCCCAACGAATCGATCATGGGCGCGCTGCAGCTTTCCAACGCGCGCATGGACACCGACTACCAGCGCCACGTCGCCATGGAATTGGCGCTCGAAGTGATCGCGCAGGTTTTCGACAAATTCGCGGCGGTCACGGGCCGCCGCTACGCTGCCGTACAGGCCTGGAACCAAGAGGCGCCCTTGCTCTTCGTCGTCGCCGGCGCGGCCTGCGGCACCTTCGAAGAAGTGGCGCGCGAGTTCGCTGCGACCGGCGTCGCGATCGGCGTGCTGCATCCCAACCTGCTGCGCCCCTTCCCCAAGGCGGAGTGGGCGAAGCTGATCGCCGGCAAGCACGTCTTCGTGTACGACCGCGACGATCCCTTCGGCGCGGTGGGCGGGCGCTTGTACACCGAACTGGCCGGTTTGGCCAACGAGTACGACCTCGCCGCCACCGGCACGCGCCTCTACTCGCGCATCTACGGCCTGGGCGGCAGGACACCTTCGCTGGCCTTGGTGCGCGACGAAATGCTCAAGGCGCTGCGCGAACAGAAGGGCGAATTGCAGCTCGCTCGCGAGAAGACCTATGTCGGTGTCAATCTTTAGGACCGAGTCATGCAGATGAAAAAATCCCAAAAGACCGCCAGCGATTTCTTTCATGCCGGCAAACTCGATGCTGCCGATGGCCAGGCCATCGCCGCGCGCATCGTCGCTCAAGCGCAGGCGCTGCCGGCGGGGGTGCAGCTGCTGATCGGTGCCAGCCCGCTGGCGGTGAGCGTCGCTGAGGCCTCCGCCGAGGAAGTGGCCGGTCTCATTCCGCGCGAGTTGTGGCTGGTCGCCGCCGGTGTGGCAGAGCTTTTGCAACTGCTCGGCAGCGAGGTCAAGGCGCGCGATTTCTTGCTCGACGAATTATGCGAAGAGCTCTCTCGCTTGCCGGTTTCGAACGCGAAGGCCGACGAAGCCTGGAACGCGCTGCTGGAACTCGGCCGGCGCGGCCTCGCGGTCGAGGGCGTGGCTGGGCAGAGCGCATCCCCAAGTCTCCTGCCCCTGGCGCAAGAGGAACACATCGCGCTCGAATACCTGCTCGGCAGCATGCAGCGCGTGGCTCGCCTGCTGCAGCGCTTCGGTGTGCGTGACACCACCATCAATGCCAACGCGCTGTTTCACAATCACCAGAGCGGTTTCTTCGATCTTGCACCGGGCAGCGACAAGGCCGATATCGCCTCGCTGGCCAGGCGCGCGGCGGCGCTCGCCGGCCAGGGTTGCGCAGTGACGGTGTTCCGCCAAGGCGACTTCAACCGGCCTTTGGCCGACCTGGATGCCGCGGCGCTGGCACAGTTGGCCGAGGAGACCAGTGCTGACTATGGGGTGCCGGCTGCCGACTTTTTCGCTTTCCTCGACGCGTTGTTGGCGCGCGAGGAGGCGCGTTTTTCCGCCGCTCCGGCGCTGAGCTTGGCCAGCCTGCTGGCGGCCTTTAAGTTCCCCTTGGCCCAGCGCGAGGTTTTGTCGCATCCGGCAGCGGTGCGTGGCGACGACCCGACGCGCTGGCAGGAAACCGATCTGGGCCGCGCGCTCACCGCCTTGCGCCCGGAGCTCAATTGGCTGGCGGTGTCGGCCGGAATCAAAGCGGCCGGCGAGCTCGACCAAGAGGCGCTGACTGCGCACCGAGCTGCGTTGCGAGATCTGCGCGCCGCCGGCGAGGGGTATTCGGTGAGCCTCGTCTCCGGGCGTAGCGGCCGCCGCATCGAAGCGCGCATCGATCAAATCGCGGATGCCGATCTGCTGTTCGATCTCTACTGTCTCGCCGTACTGGAAAGGCAGCCGCTCGCCGAGACGGTGGCGGTAGCGCGCGATACCTTGCGGCTCGTCCGCGCACTGGAAAACCCCGAGCCCGCGGTGGATCTTTCCGCGGTCCTCGTGGCCCGCCTGCGCGGCGAAACGCCGGCCAGCATACTCAACACTCAGGGTCTGGCGCTGCGCAATTTCTCCCTCGCCGAAGCGCTCTCCAAGCTGCGCGCGCTCGCCGACAAGGTGCGGTTCACCATCCCTGGTGCGCCGGGCGGCCAAGCCCTGCCGCTGGAAAAAGCCACGCTGGAGGACTTCCGCCGCGCGGTGCTCGCCATGGGCCGGCACCAGCGCGCCGACAGCACGCCCGGCCGCGTGCTGGCCCTGATCCGCGACAAGATCGTGCCCGAGATCAAGTGGTTGCCCAAGGCCGTCATCGCGCCGGGCGAACACGACTTGGCCCGCGTGGTGGAACTGGCCGGCTCAGGCGTTCCGGCGCGTTATCCGCTGCGGCGGCCGTGGACGCGCATCAACCTCGACCCGCTCGCGGGCATGGGCAGCGGCCTCGAGCCCGGCATCCGCAACTGCCTCGGCTGCCCGGTGAATTCCATTTACGGCCTGGTCACCAAGACCGCTACCGCCACCGGCTTCGAGGAGATCATCACCTATGAGGCGACCGGCTGCTTCGAGGTGTATTCCGGCATCTGGCCCTACACCGGCAAGAAGCACCCCTCGCTGCACGGCGTCTTCGGCGGCGCGCCCTCGGAGCTGCTCGGCGGCCTGGCGGCGAAGAAGGCGCGCCTGAAGTACGCCCACAAGGTAAACGGCGAAGAGGGCGCCGCGCTGCGCGCCGCCATGAAGCGCACCCTGCACCTCGGCTGGGGCGGCGACGGCGCCACCTTCGACATCGGCTTCGGCAACCTCTCGGGCCTGTTCTCGCGCCTGCAGAAGCTGGCGCAGGATCCGCTCGACCTCGAGCTCGCCCAGCGCGCGCTCTACGTCTGCTACGACAACGAGGGCTACCAGAACACCGGCAACCAGTACTCGGCGGCTTCCGCCCCGGGCGGCCACACCACCACCAACCCGCAGGGCCAGGAAAAGCCGATGGGCAACGAGCTGCGCAAGAAGCCCATCGTCGAGATCATGGCCGGCCACGGCGCGACCATCTCGGCGCGCATGAACCTGCACCGCCAGGAGCACATCACGCGCGTCGTCGCCCGCGCCCTGGAGGACGGCATCGACGGCGCCTTCCTGCACTTCCTGCAGCCGTGCACCACCGGCTGGAAGTTCACCGCCGACAGCCTCACCTACGACCTGGCCTACCTGTCGGAAGAGGGCGGCCTGTTTGCGCCCGTTACGTTCGAGCACGGCGTGCCCTATCTGGAGATGTACCCGACGCCGCGCAATCCGGGCGACGCCTTCCTCAAGCTGCAGGCGCGCTTCAAACACCTCTTGGGCGGCGGCAGCGTGGAGAAGAAGCAAATCCAGCGCGTGCTCGACTACTACGCCGGAGAGTGGCAGCGCAACGTGCAACTGGGCGGCTTCGAGGGCGAGATTCCCTATGCCGACCGCCTGGGTTATTTGGAGGAGGAGCATCGCAAACCGCGGGTGCGGGTGTAGCGGGCCAGCAAAGAGCCGCTGCGCGAGCCCTTAGTCCGATGCTGTGTTTGCCGATTGCCTAGTCGCCGGGGTCTGATCGGGTCTGAAATATTGCTGGCTGCCTTTGTTGCACCGCGGTAGAATGCCCGGGTTTTGGTTTCCATCTACCAAGCCTTGGGTAAATGCCCGACACTGCCGAGATCCGCGAAAAGCGCGTCAGCCATGACGACGCCGTGCACGGGATCGTCGCGTCGCTGCGCGAGCGCGATCTTGCGGACCTGCTCGTCCATCACGAGCCGGGGCAGCCGCCGCAGTTCGTAGCCGATCTCCTCGATCGGCCGGAAATTCAGTCCCTGCGCGCGGAACTCGACGCGCTCCATCCCGCCGACATCGCCCAAGTGCTCGAAGCACTGCCGCTGGACGAGCGGCTCCTGGTTTGGGAGCTGGTGCGCGCCGAGCGAGACGGCGAAATTCTGCTGGAAGTTTCCGACGCCGTTCGCGAATCGCTGATCCGTTATATTTCCAGCGAAGAGCTGGTGGCGGCAACCGAAAATCTCGACGCCGACGAGATCGCCTATCTTGCCCCCGACCTGCCCGATGAAGTGCTGGCCGACCTCTTTCGCTCGCTGCCGGTGGAGGAGCGGGAACAACTCCGGTCGGCGATGTCTTTCGACGAGGACGCGGTCGGCGCGCTGATGGATTTCGATTTGGTCACCGTGCGCCCGGACGTGAGCCTGGAAACGGTGCTGCGCTACTTGCGCCGCTTCGACGAGTTGCCCGACCAGACCGACCAAATCTTCGTCATCGACCGGGAGGAGAATCTGCTGGGCACGCTGCCCTTCAACCGGCTCCTGATCAACGATCCGGAGCGCGAGGTGAGCGAGGTCATGGTCGAGCCGGTGCTCAAACTCTTGCAAGACGACAAGGCCGAAGACGCGGCCAATGCCTTCGAGCGCTACGACCTGGTGTCGGCGCCGGTGGTCGATGCCAAGGGCAGGCTGGTGGGTCGCGTAACGGTGAATGAAGTGCTCGACTTCGTTCGCGCCGAAGGCGAAGAGGATTTGTTGGCGCAGGCGGGCTTGCGCGAAGAGGAAGATGTCTTCGCTTCGGCATGGAAATCGTTTCAAAACCGCTGGACTTGGCTGGCGATCAACTTGGTCACCGCATTCTTTGCTTCGCGCGTGATTGGCGTATTCGAGGGCTCGATCGAAAAACTAGTGGCGCTGGCTGCGCTCATGCCCATCGTCGCCGGTATCGGGGGCAATTCAGGTAATCAAACGATTACCATGATCGTGCGCGCCATTGCCATGAATCAAGTGAGCCTTGCCAACGGCGAACAGCTCCTGATGAAGGAGATCAAGCTCAGCCTCCTGAATGGCCTGATCTGGGGCGGGGCGCTGGGTTTGGTCGCCTACCTGCTCTACGATTCTTGGACGCTCGGTGTGGTGATGACCGCTGCGATGACGCTCAATTTGGCCTTGGCGGCCAGCGCCGGGGTGCTCATCCCGATGATGCTCCTGCGCTTGAAGCGCGATCCGGCGCTGGGGTCGAGCGTCTTGATCACGGCCATCACCGATTCCGGCGGGTTTTTCATCTTTTTGGGTCTGGCGACGGCGTTCTTGCTTTGACGGACGATTGCTACAATTCGCTCTTCTTGGGGTGAAAACAAGCTCTCGGCGCCCGCCGACAGGGAAAGTCTTGGCAGATGAAGATGCTCGTGCTCGGCGCCGGCGTGGTGGGCGTCACCTCTGCTTGGTATCTGGCTCGCGACGGTCATGAAGTGTTGGTGCTCGATCGCCAGCCGGCAGCGGGCCTGGAAACCAGTTTCGCCAACGGCGGCCAGATCTCGGTCGGCCATTGCGAGCCCTGGGCCAACCCCCAGGCGCCTTTGCAGGTTCTGAAGTGGCTCGGACGCGAGGATGCGCCGCTGCTTTTTCGCTGGCGCGCGGATCTCCAGCAATGGCTTTGGGGTCTGCGTTTTCTGCGCGAATGCCTGCCTTGGCGCACGCTGCGCAACACCGAGCGTATTCTCCGCTTGGCGCTTTATAGCCGTGAGTGCTTGCTGGCGCTGCGCGCCGAAACCGGCATCGAATACGACCAGCTTACGCGCGGCATTCTGGAAATCTACCAGGACGAAGGCGAATTCGTCGCGGGGCAAAAAAGCGCGGCGCGAGTGAGCGCCCTGGGTTATCCGCGGGAAGTGAAATGCGCCGCGGAATGTGTCGCGCTGGAGCCCGCGCTGGCTGGCGCCCAAGCTCAGCTCCTGGGGGGCGTTTTCACCCCGCAAGACGAAAGCGGGGACGCGCACCGCTACACCCAGAACCTCGCCGCACTTGCTGCGGCGCGCGGCGTTCGTTTTCGCTACGGCGTCAAAGTGGAGTCAGTGGTAACCGAGGCCGGTGCGGTCAAGAGCTTGCGCTTATTGAACGAAGAAGGCCGCAAAGAAGTGCTGAGCGCTGAAGCCTACGTGGTGTCCCTGGGGAGTTACAGTCCTTTGTTATTGCGACCGATAGGGCTCGGTCTCCCCGTTTATCCGACCAAAGGTTATTCGGCGACCCTTCCCATAGGCGAGGCCTCGGCAGCGCCCACGCTGAGCCTCACCGACATGTCGCACAAGATCGTCTTCTCGCGTTTGGGTAATCGTCTGCGTGTGGCCGGCACGGCGGAACTGAATGGTTATGACCAAACCCTCAACGCGGTGCGTTGCCAAGCGCTGGCAAGGCGGGCTTTCGAATTGTTCCCCGGCGTCGGCGAACCAAGCAAGGTCGAGTATTGGACCGGCCTGCGCCCCGCCACCCCTTCGAACGTGCCCTGCATAGGGCGCACGCGCTTTCCCAACCTCTTTCTGAACACCGGCCACGGCACCTTGGGCTGGACACTGGCCTGCGGGTCCGGGCAGACTTTGGCGGATATTGTGGCCAAGCGGAAACTTGCCGCATGGTCGGAACTCTGAGTGTCTTTGCCGAAACGAGGATTCAACATGTTGCCCAGCCTTGCCCAGCTCGAAGAAGCCAGTGCCTTGGTGCACGAGATCATGCCGCCCACGCCGCAGTATGCTTGGCCGCTGCTCTGCGCGGAACTGGGTGCGCAGGTATGGGTCAAGCACGAGAACCACAACCCGATCGGAGCCTTCAAGCTGCGCGGCGGTTTGGTCTATTTCGAGGATTTGGCGAAGCGCGGGCGGGTTGCCGGAGTGATCAGCGCCACGCGCGGCAATCACGGGCAATCGGTCGGTTTTGCCGCCAGGCGCTATCGATTGCCGGCTACCATCGTGGTGCCGCGCGGCAACAGCGTGGAGAAGAACGCGGCGATGCGCGCTTTGGGCGTGGAACTCATCGAACACGGCGAGGATTTTCAGGCGGCACGCGAATTCGCCGATCGCCTCGCAACCGAGCGCGGTTTGCATGCCATACCGCCTTTTCACGAATTGTTGATGCGCGGCGTCGCGACCTACAGCCTGGAGTTTTTGCGCGCCCAGCCGGGTTTGCAAACCGTGTATGTGCCCATCGGCATGGGTTCTGGCATCTGCGGCATGGTGGCGGCACGTGAGGCTTTGGGCCTTGCCACCGAGATCGTCGGCGTGGTTTCGGCGCATGCCCGTGCTTATGCGGAATCGTTCACTCAGCGCCGCGCGATCGAGGCGCCGGTGAGCACACGGATAGCCGACGGCATGGCCTGCCGCGCGACGCACCCCGCAGCGCTGGAGATCATTTGGCAAGGCGTCTCGCGCCTGGTCGAGGTGACGGACGACGAGGTCGCCGGTGCGATGCGGCTCTTTTTCACCGCGACTCACAATGTCGCCGAAGGTGCCGGGGCGGCAGGCCTTGCCGCCGCAATGCAGGAGAAGGAACGCAACGCCGGCAAAAGTATCGGCGTGGTGCTTTCAGGAGGAAACGTGGATCGGGAAGTTTTCGCCGGCGTGCTTTCGGCGCGGTGATGCGTCAGCGCCGCGCTTTGAGCGGGTCAAGAAATCGGGCCGTCGATTGCCTCACAAGCGCTAGTCGATCAAGTGCGACACCAGGCCGTCGGCCAGCTTGGGCTCGAACCAAGTGGACTTCGGCGGCATAACTTCGTTGGCATCGGCCACCGCCATCAATGCTTCCATACGGGTGGGAAACAAGGAAAAGGCCGCGGCCATTTCACCGCTGTTTACCCGTTTTTCCAATTCGGCCAGGCCGCGTATGCCACCGACGAAATCGATGCGGTGATCCCGTCTGAGGTCATGTATGCCCAGCACAGGGCCCAGCAAGTGGTCGGACAACAGGCTCACGTCCAGGCTCGCCACCGGGTCGTCGGGTATGCGGGCGGGTGCGATCCTGAGCCGGTACCACTGCCCCGGCAAATACAAACCGAACTCGCCGGGACGGTTGGGGCGCACCGGCTCGCTGACCGGAGCAACTTCAAAGGCGGGCAGCAGACGTTGCAAAAAGCCCGCCACGGTGAGGCCATTGAGGTCGCGCACTACCCGGTTATAGTCGAGGATGCGCATTTCGTGGTGGGGGAAGATCACCGAAAGGAAGTAGTCGACATCGCGCTCCGCTCCCGGGCGATGGTGGTGCGCGGCCACGCGGGAGGCAGCGGCCGAGCGGTGATGCCCGTCGGCGATGTAGAGCGCGGGCAGGGCGTCGAAGGCGAGCGAAATTTCACCGATCAGCGCGGGGTCGGAAATCACCCAGAGCTGATGCCGGATGCCATCGTCGGCCAGCACGTCATCGGCGGGCTCCCCCAGGCTTGCCTGAGCGAGCAGGGCGTCCGCCCGGGTGCTGGTCGGGTAGGCAAGCAGCACCGGGCCGGTTTGCGCTTGCAGAGCCTCGATCTGGCGCACGCGATCGTCTTCTTTGTCGGGCCGGGTGAATTCATGCTTGCGGATGCGGTTGCGGTCATATTCATGGACCGAGGCGGCCGCGACCAGGCCGGTCTGCACATGAAGGCTCCCGGCGAGGGGCATGGCGAGGCGGTAGGCGTAATAACAAGCCGCAGCGTCTTGCTTCAGCACGCCCTCGGCCACCATGCGCTTCATGTTCTCCACCGCTTTGGCGTAGACCTCGGGAGCATAGGGGTTGGTGTCTTCCGCCAAGTCGATTTCGGGCTTGGAGATGTGCAAGAAGCTCCAAGGTTTGCCCATGGCGCGGCTGCGCGCTTCGGCGGTGGAGAGCACGTCGTAAGGTGGTGCCGCGACTTGGGCAGCGCGGCCAGGCGCCGGGCGCAGGCCGGCAAAAGGGCGGATGAGGGGCATGGAGAATCCGGAAAAGCGCGGCTCGATGCAGATGCAAGCCGCCAAAGGCGCAATTTTACCCGATCGCGAGGCTTTAGCCGCGACAGGCGCGGTGGGCGTAAGCTAATGCTCGCTCGGGGTTGGCGCCGCTTTCCAGCCAAGCCTCCAAGCGATCGTAGCCGCAGCGGATGTATGGGGTGCAGTAAGCGGCATTGCCCCGAGATTCGCAATGCGGGCGCAGGAAATCAGCAAGCTGCCGAGGCAAGGGGTCGGGGGCGGAAAAATCGGTGACCGCGCCTCGCCCGCTCCCGACCGTTCGCAACATCATGCGGGTTGCTTCGAGGTCGAAGTGCTCCAGGTCCTTGTAGCGATCGAAATCTGTGCTGAGCGCCAGATCGGTTTGGAAATCCCAAAGCCGGGCGTTGGGTGCGGTGCGCACGAAGTCGCGAAGAGCTGCGCGCATCAGCATGCGCTGGAAGAACCATTCGTCGTTGATCCGGAAGTCATTGGCATAACCGAGGATGGAGTAGGGCGGCAGCAGCAGTTCGAATTGCACTTCGGGATGTTCGCGCACTGTGGCGAACAATCGGCGCTGCAAGGTGGCGTAGTGCTTGCTCCAGATCGTCTGCGCGGCGCTTCTGGCACGCAGCTCCGGCGTCCAGCGCCCTTCCTGGAAAGCCCAGGCCGCTGCCACACGGTCGCGGTGAAACTGTGCTCCCGGCCACCAAATGTTCAGGGTTTCGAGGTTGTACTTGGGCGGGGTCGTGAGGGCCGCGCGCCCTTCTTGCAGGGTCTGCCAGGAGAGCAGGTATCGTGAAACGAGGCGGGGGTCGCGATGATAAAGGTAGATTGGGAACTCGCCCCATTCCTCGACCAGCCGGTCGCCCCAGGACAGGGCCGAATAGTCGATACCCCAAAGCACCCGCCTTACCTTTCCGGTCTTCAGCGCCAAGGAAAGTGCCAGCTGCTGTTCGGTGATGCTCGAGCCGGAAATGGCCAGCTTGAGCGCTGGCTGGCCGAGAGCTGCCTGGACATCGGCCGGGCTCGCGTTCTCCATGTGTGAAGTGCCGATGATTGCCACCGGCGCGGTGTAGTGTCTCGCTAGACCGGGCACCTGGTAGCGCTGGTTCTCCGAGAAGTGGGGGGGGTAGAAGGTGGCGCGCCGGAATATCTGCAAGGGATCGATGGCATAGTTCACCAGCCCGGCAATGGCCAGGAGCGCCAGAAACACGCTGATCCAGATTGACAAGTATTGGCGGGCGCTCACGGCTTACTGGGCCTCAAAATTGGAAATAGAGGAATTCAGTGTAACGATGCGCCGTCAGCACCGCCCAAGCGGCGAGGATGGCCAGGCCGCTGGCCCAAGCCCAACTGGGTTTCCAGGCCAGAAAAGCGGTGCCCTGCCGGGCGCCCGCCGGAGGCAGGACTTCATGATGGCGGCCGATCCAATGCCAAGTGTTGGGCAGGCTCAGCACCGCGACCGTCAGTCCGCCGACATGCGCCCAGGCCCAAGGATCGGCCTGCGCGAAACTGGCGCTGCCGAGTTTCGCCATCGATCGATACATGACCGCCGCCGTGCCGAGGTCTGCAGCACGGAACAGAACCCATCCCAAAGTCACCAGCAGGAAAGTAAAGGCGACTGCGAAGGCATGCCGCAAGAACGACTTTGGTTCGGTCGCTTGCGGCCGGACCGCGCGCCAGAGCCGATGTAAGGCGAGCAGCAGGCCGTGGTACAGACCCCAGAGCACAAAAGTCCAGGCGGCGCCATGCCACAGCCCGCCCAGACCCATGGTGAGGAGCAGGTTGGTGTAGGTGCGCCCGGGCGAGAGGCGATTGCCGCCCAAGGGGATGTAGAGGAAATCGCGTAAGAAGCGAGAAAGCGTGATGTGCCAGCGGCGCCAGAACTCGGCGATGTTCGAGGCCTGATACGGCGACCAGAAGTTGACCGGCAAATGCAGACCGAACATTCGCCCGAGCCCCAAGGCCATTTCCGAATAGCCGCTGAAATCGAAATAGAGCTGCAGGGTGTATGCCAAAGCACCCAGCCACGCCGTGACGGGATCGACCGAACCGGCTTGAGCTGCGCCAAAAGCGGCATTGGCATAAACCGCGAGCGGGTCGGCAAGCAGCGTTTTTTTGCACAAGCCGGCGATGAACAGCGCGCTGCCGACCGACAGATCGAGGGCGCGATCGCGCCCTCGGGCGAGTGTCGCGAATTGCGGCGCAAGCTCTTCGTGGCGAACGATAGGGCCGGCGATGAGCTGCGGAAAGAAGAGCACAAAAAGAAGATACTTCTCGACTGAGGCTTCGGCATCCTTGCCGCGATAAACGCTCACCAAGAAGGCGATTTGCTGAAAGGTGTGAAACGAAATCGCCAGCGGCAGGATGATTTCACCCAAAGACCAATTTGTGGCGAGCGCGAAGTTGAGGTTGGAGAGAAAAAAGTTGGCGTATTTGTAATAGCCCAGCAGGCCGAGGTTGCCGGCGATGCCCAGAATGAGCAAGCGCCGCTTTTTGGCGGGCGCCTGGCTGCGCAAGATCAAGCGCCCCAGGGCAAAGTTGCCGAGTATGGTGGCGATCAGCACGCCGAGATAGAACCAGCTCCAGACCCCATAGAACACCAGCGAAGCGAAGATCAGGAAGCGCCGCGGCCAGCAGGGGTCGATACGCTCCCGCGCGAGGGCGTAAAAAACCGCCAGGGTCAGCGGCAGAAAGAGCAGGAGGAAGAGATGGGAGCTAAAAACCATTACCGAGGCGCGACACTTGGCCGACCGGTCATCGACAAAGCGCGCAGTGTCCCGTTTTTTTCCTTGCCGCGCAATGCGCGGGGCGGCGCTCAAAGAACATTATGTAGGAGAATGCTTGCCCGCGATGGCAAACGCTCGCGAAGACAAGCACGCTTCTCTCTTGACCCGTCGTCTATTTGCGGACTTCTGAGCAAACATCCAGCCGTCGGCATTCGCTCTGGAAGAAGTTCGCCACCAGCGCGGTCGCCTCGGGGCCGTTCGCGTCGTGATATTCCTCGCGTGCGTTGCCGCCGGACCAGGCATGGCCCAAGCCCTCGACGAGCACGCCGCGCACCAGCAGGCGCGACCCCTGGCGCCAGGTCTTGGCGCAATAGCGGCGCCCTCCATCCTGTCCATCGGCGACTTCCATTTCCACCGGCTCGCCCGGCCGGCGGTTGTAGGCCACGAAATGGCTTGCCACTTGTTCCAGATGCAGCGAAGGCACGGCTTCATCATCTTCGCCATGAATCACCAGCGCCGGAACGGGCAAGTTCGCGCGTGCGAACAAGCGTGCCATGGCGGCGGAAGCTTCGCCATCGAGGCTGCTGCCCAGACGAATGGCGGTGCGTGCGCTCAAAGGCGATTGGGCGGCAGCATAAGAGACGCCGGAGTGCATGGCCACCGCGCCGAAGCGTTCCGGATAACAACTGGCGAGCACCGCGGCGAGCGCCGCGCCGGCCGAAAGCCCGCCCACGCACACCCGTTGCCGATCGACCGGATAATGCGCGGCCACTTTTTCGAGCATGGCGATGATGATGGCGGCTTCACCTTTACCTTGCTGGGTGGCGCGATCGAACCAATTCCAGCAGCGGTAGGGGTTGGCGCGCCGCAGCTGCTGTGGCATCAACACCATGGCGCCAGCGGCATCGGCGGCCAGCGCGATGCGTGTGCCGGAAGCGAAGTTCTCAGCCGATTGGCGACAGCCATGGAGCCAGAGCCACAGGGGCACCCGTTGCTCGGGATTCAACCCCGGCGGCAGGTAGAGCCGGTAGGACCGCGTATTGCCAGCCCAGGGTGCGAACGCGATGCCGCCTTGTACGGCGAAGGCGCTGTCTTCGACCCATATGCCCAGGGGCCTTCCCAGGCGCGCGAAAACCCACTTGCGCAGGCGCGCAAGAAGCGTCGCCAGAAAGGCAAAGAAGCTTCGCAGCATGATCGAAAGTCAGCTAACCCGGACCGGGCGCCGGGGCATCAGCGGGCCACAGCAGCCAAACTCGTCCGGGCTGGCGCATGCGGCCCGCCAGCGCTCCCGCCTCGTCGCCGAAACCCCAAAAGAAGTCGAGCCGCATGGGGCCGCGTATGGCGCCACCGGTGTCTTGTGCCAGCACCAGGCGCTCCAGGGGCTCGAGCGACAGCGGTCGAGTGCTTGCCAGCCAAAGCGGCGCACCCAGCGGCGTTTGTTTGGGATCGACGGCAACGCTGCGCCCGGCGGTGAGAGCAAGCCCCAGGGCGCCGGGCGGGCCGCCGTCTCCGCTCGGTAGTTCGCGAAAGAAAACGTACGAAGGGTTCTCCGCCAGCAGCGCGTCAAGCTTTTCGGGATGGGCTTTTCCCCACGCCTGGATGCCCTGCATGGAGGCTTGATCCAGGCTGAGTTCTCCTCGATCGACCAGCAATTTGCCGATCGAGCGATAGGGGTGGCCGTTCTGGTCGGCGTAGCCCACGCGAAGCAGCGTGCCATCGGGCAAGCGCAGGCGGCCCGAGCCCTGGATATGCAAAAAAAAGAGCTCCACGGCATCATCCACCCAGGCGATTTCTTTGCCCTTGAGCGCGCTGCCGTTGGCGTCGATCTCAGCGCGTGCGGCATAGGGCAGAACTTTCTTGCCGATTACTCTCCCGCGCACCCGCTTGTTCTTGAGCTCCGGAAACAAATCAGCGAGTTCCACGGTCAGCAGATCGTCGGGCGCGGCATATAGCGGAAAGCGAAAACGAGCATCGGGTTCACGACTGGCGTTGAGCAGGGGCTCGTAATAGCCGGTGACCAGCCCGGTGTCTTTGCCATCGCTGGCAATCAGGCGCCAGGGACGCAAGTACCTTTCGAGGAAGGCGCGCAGAGCCGCCGCGGCTTCGAATCGTTCGGCCCTTAGCGCCGAACAGAAGCGCTGCCAAACCTCTTGTCGCTGCAGCGTGAGGCAGGAGCGCAGCAAGGCGGGCAGCGCTTCGCGCAAATCGTCTTCGCGCCAGCCGGGCAGGTCGGCGAAGGACACCGGAAGGTAGCGGGTGGTTCGCTCAGCGGAGGGCACCGTTTCCGGTGGCGGAACGGGAACCGTGCCGCACGCGGCCAGCATCGCCAGGATCGTCACCGCCGCCGCCGCGCGCATGCCCTTGGCGGTCGCGCCGAGATTGTGCCGACCCGGCATTAATGCAAGATCCGCGGCACGCTCAAGGTGAACTCCGGTATCGGGGCGTCGAAGCGCGTGCCATCCTCGGCAACCATCTGGTAGCTGCCGCGCATGATGCCCACCGGGGTGGCCAGCGCGCTGCCGCTGGTATACTCATAAGCTTCGCCGGGTTTCAATAAGGGCTGCTCGCCCACGACCCCGAGCCCGCGCACCTCTTCGATACGATGATTGCTGTCGGTGATGATCCAGTGGCGGCTAATGAGTTGTGCGGGCACGGTGCCAGTGTTGGCGATGGTGATGGTGTAGGCGAAAACGTAGTGATCTTGGTCCGGACGCGACTGCTCTTCGAGGTATTGCGTGCGCGCTTGGACGGTGATTTCGTATTTCTTGCTCTCGGCCATGGGATGGTCGCTGCGTTGGGCGGGCAAGCCCGCGGATCGCGCGATTGCACACCATTTCCGGTCTTCTGACAAGTTTTGAGGAGTAAACCCGTGTCTCGTTTCCGCATCGCGCCCAGTATCTTGTCGGCGGATTTTGCCCGCTTGGGCGAAGAAGTGCGCGGCGTCATCACCGCAGGCGCCGATTTGATCCATTTCGACGTCATGGACAACCACTATGTGCCCAATTTGACCATAGGGCCGCTGGTGTGTGCGGCGATCAAACCGCACAGCAGCGTGCCGATCGATGTCCATCTCATGGTGAAGCCGGTTGACCGCATCATCCCCGATTTCGCCAAAGCCGGCGCGGACATCATCACCTTTCACCCGGAAGCATCGGAACACATCGATCGCAGCCTGGCGCTCATTCGGGACTCGGGCTGCAAGGCCGGGCTGGTTTTTAATCCGGCGACGCCGCTGGGCTATCTCGATCACGTGATGGACAAGCTCGACCTCGTGCTCATCATGTCGGTCAACCCCGGTTTCGGCGGCCAGGCCTTCATTCCCGAAGCGCTTGGCAAGCTGAGGGAAGTGCGCCGGCGCATCGATGTCTACACCGCGCGCACCGGCCGCCAGATATGGCTGGAGGTGGATGGCGGCGTCAAAGTCGACAACATCGCCGAAATCGCCCGCGCCGGTGCGGACACTCTGGTCGCGGGCTCGGCCATCTTCTCCACGCCCGACTATGCGGCGACTATTGCCGCGATGCGCAAAGAGCTTGCCGAGCTATAGATCCGCCGGGTATCGCCCGTCCTTTGGCGGCGGCCCATTCGGGCCATTGCCATCGGTCTTCACGCAATGACGCCCCACACCGTCGCCGACCCGTCCGGCGCCGTCTTTTTTCGCCGCGCCGGCCTAGGATTGTTTGAGCCAGTCGGCAATCGATGCGCTGCAATGAACGGCATCGCGAAAGAGATGTCCGCGCAAACCGAGGCTTTCCGCGGCGGCAACGTTGGCAGGGTGATCGTCGACAAAAATGGTGGTGCTCGCGGCGAGCCCGAAAGTGCGCAGGGCATGCTGAAAAATCGCCGGTTCGGGTTTCAGCAGGCCGATATCTCCGGAGATCACGAAGCCTTCGAAGCGGTCCCAGAAATCGTGCCGGGCACGCAGCATGGCAAAACGTGCCGACGGCATGTTGGAGAGCACGAAGAGCGGCAAACCCCGGGCGCGCAGCGCGTCGAGCAAAGCCAGCGTTCCTGGAATCGGGCGCAGCGAATCGTCGGCGAGGCGCATCAGGCGTTCACATTCCTTCCGAGGCAGAGGCAAGCGGGTCTGCATGCGGGCGATGGCCGTCGCTTCGTTCAAGCTGCCGCGATCGAGCGCCGCCCAGTCCGGGTGTCCGAACACGCCGGACAGGAGTTTCTCGCGTAACTCAGGATTGGCGGTGAAGCGTTCCACGACGCTGCGCGGATTCCATTCCACCACCACGCCGCCCAAGTCGAAAATTGCCGCGCGAGCAGGTGAGTCGGGTGTATGTGTCAGGGCTTGCAAAAGGGATCGATCCCAAAAAAAGATGGAAGACCGAACGGATTCTGCTCCCGCCAGTCTGGTGAGCGCGAAATTATAAGCGCGGCCAGGGACCCATGCGTATGCGAACACGCGGCGCGGGAGACGCCTGGCCGGAAAGAACTGGGCGTCAGCAAAGATTTTTGCGACCAAAGCCGAAATCCACCGGGCCGGAATGGCCGCGCCGATGTGCCTCAAGCCTTTGCCTTGCCGCAAGCCCCCATTTCGCGCACAATGACCACCTTGCTTTCTTGCTTTGACCCAGTCTTTTGAAACCCCAACCGGTTGAGCTGACGCTTGCTCCGCTCGACAACCGCGCCCTCGCCAATTTGTGCGGCGCTTTGGATGAAAACCTTCGCCAGATCGAGGCGGCGCTCGACGTGACCATAGCGCGCCGCGGCGCCGAGTTCGCGGTCTTTGGCGAGCCCCAGCATGCCCGAAGGGCCGCCGCGGCGATACAGCATTTTTACCGCCAGGCTCAGCATTCCTTGAGCGTGGACGACGTGCAGTTGGGTCTGGTGGATTTTCGCGGCGACCTGCCTCTGGCGCTCAACGAAGAAGCGGCGCCGGCGCTGGCCTTGCGCACGCGCCGAGCCGATCTGCAAGGGCGCACACCGCGCCAAGTGGACTATTTGCGCAACATCCAGGCGCATGACATCACCTTCGGCATCGGCCCGGCCGGCACGGGCAAAACCTATCTCGCGGTCGCCTGCGCCGTCGATGCGCTGGAGCGAGAGGCGGTAAAGCGCATCGTGCTGGTCCGACCGGCGGTGGAGGCAGGCGAAAAGCTCGGTTTCCTGCCCGGCGATTTGGCGCAGAAAGTAGATCCCTACCTGCGGCCCCTTTATGACGCACTTTACGACCTCATGGGTTTCGACAAAGTGGCCAAACTCCTGGAGCGCAACACCATCGAGTTGGCTCCGCTGGCTTACATGCGCGGGCGAACGCTGAACCACTCTTTCATCATCCTCGATGAAGCACAGAACACCACCCCCGAGCAGATGAAGATGTTTCTCACCCGCATCGGCTTTGGCACCAAGGCGGTGATCACCGGCGACATCACCCAGATCGACCTCGCCCGCGGGCAAAAGAGCGGGCTCATCCAGGCGCAGCAAGTGCTGTCGGGGGTGCGCGGCATCGCCTTCACGCGCTTTACCAGCGAAGACGTGGTGCGGCACCCGCTGGTGCAGCAGATCATCAATGCTTATGAGCGCCACACCGAGCCGCGCGAAGCCTAAGCTTATGCTTGCGGTGCAATATGCCAGCCGGGCCGGCGATCTCCCGCCGCGCTGGCGCCTTCGGCGCTGGGTTACGGCGGCGTTGGAGAAGTCGGCCAGCCTTACGCTGCGTTTCGTTGACGAAGCCGAAGGGCGTTCGCTCAATCGCGATTTCCGGGGCAAGGATTACGCCACCAACGTGCTCACCTTCGCCTATGGCGCAAGCGCAGGCCGCGAGGCATTGGAGGGGGATGTCGTCATCTGCGTCCCGGTGCTGGCAAAAGAGGCCAGGGCGGCGAGGAGATCGCGCCAAGCCCACTGCGCGCATTTGGTGATGCATGGCCTCTTGCATTTGCAGGGCTGGGACCACGAGAACGAAGCCGAGGCCGAAGCGATGGAAGCCAAAGAGGCGCAATTGCTGGCGCGCTTTGGTTTTGGCAATCCGTATGCGCGCAGAAAAGGGGAAAGCTGATGAACGACGATGAAGAAGAGGGCGCGCCCAAAACGGCCAAGCCCAGTCTGCTGGAGCGGCTGTCGGCGCTCATATTGCGCGAGCCGGAGGACAGGGAGCAACTGATCGAACTCCTGCACGGCGCTTTCGAGCGCCAGCTCATGGATGCCGACGCCCTGTCGATCATCGAAGGGGCTTTGCAGGTGTCGGAAATGACCGCCGGAGACATCATGATCCCGCGCGCCCAAGTGGACGTGATCAGTGTCGACGATCGACCCGAGCAGTTCATTCCCTTCGTCATCGAAACCCGACACTCGCGTTTTCCGGTGATCGGCGAGAACAAAGACGATGTGATCGGCATTTTGCTGGCGAAGGATCTGCTGCAGTATTACGCCAAGCCCGAGGAATTCAATTTGCGCGAGATGCTGCGCCCCGCGGTTTTTATCCCCGAGTCGAAGCGTCTCAACGTGCTGCTCAGGGACTTCCGCGCCAATCGCAACCACATGGCGCTGGTGGTCGATGAATACGGCGGCGTAGGCGGCCTCGTCACCATTGAAGACGTGCTGGAGCAGATCGTCGGCGAAATCGAAGACGAATACGACTTCGACGAAACCGAAGACGACATCTTGGAAGACGGGCCTGATCGCCATCGCGTCAAGGCGCAATGCAGCATCGAGGATTTCAACGCTCACTTCGGAACCGAATTCGACGACAGCGAGTTCGACACCATCGGCGGCCTGCTGCTGCGCGAATTCGGTCGCCTGCCCAAGCGGGGCGATGCGGTGCGTCTGGGCGATTTGCGCTTCGAGGTTTTGCGGGCGGATTCGCGAAGAATCTACACCCTGATCGTGGAGAAGAAGCCTAGCGCCAAAGTCACGAGCGGCCGGCAATGAGGTCCTGCTTGGGGCTGGCGGCGAGTGCTGCTCTCGGGGCAGCGGCCGTCTTCGCGTTTGCTCCTTTTTCCATCTGGGGCCTGAATCTCGTTTTGTTCGCCGCGGCCTTCGTGCTCTGGCGGCAGGCGCCAACGAGTGCCGCCGCGGCTTGGCGCGGGTTCGCCTTTGGCCTGGGTTACTTCGGCGCCGGAGTGCACTGGCTGTTCATCGCGCTGCACGTCTATGGCGGCATGCCCGCGGTTCTGGCGCTGTTGGCGGTGGCGCTTTTTTGCGCCTATCTTGCGCTTTTTCCCGCGCTTGCCGCCTATTTGCTGGCGCGCTGCGCCGGGCGGAGCGCGGCCTATGCACTGCTCCTCGCGGCGCCGGCGGCGTGGTGTCTTACCGAATGGCTGCGCGGGTGGCTCTTCAGCGGGTTTCCCTGGCTCGCCTTGGGATATGCGGAATTGCCCTCGAGCCCGCTTTTGGGTTTCGCGCCCGTGCTCGGCGTCTATGGCCTGAGTCTGCTCGTCTGTTTTGGCGCCGGCGCCTTGGCTTATGCCATTGTTGCCGGGGACGCGACCCCGGCAGGAAGGCGTCTAGGCCCGTTGGCCGGTTTTGTCGTTTTGCTGGCGGCGGGCGGATTGCTTCGCGACATCGAATGGAGCCGCCCGATCGGAGAGCCGGTCAAGGTGAGCCTCTTGCAAGGCAATATCACCCAAGACTTGAAATTCGATATCCGGGCGTTTCAACACACCCTGGAGACCTATTTGCGCTTGGCGCGAGACAGTGAGGCCAAGCTCATCATCACGCCGGAAAGCGCCGTGCCTGCGGTGTTCGAAGATACCCCTCCCCTTTTCTTGGAACTGCTGGAAGCGCACGCGCAGCGCCAGGGAGGCGATGTGTTGCTGGGCGTTTTCACGCAGGATCCGATCACTCAGGCCTTCCACAACAGCGTGCTGAGTTTTGGCGTTTCGCCCACTCAAGCCTATTACAAGGTGCACCTCGTGCCCTTTGGCGAGCGCATACCCTTGAAGCCAATTTTCGGCTGGATATTCGAGCATCTGGTAAGCATTCCCATCGATGATCAAGGGCAGGGCAGCACTCGCCAAAAACCGCTGCAGGTGGCTGGGCAGAAGGTGGCAGTGAATATCTGCTATGAGGATGCTTTCGGCGAGGAAATCATTCGCCAACTCCCGGAAGCGACGCTGCTGGTCAACATGACCAACGACGCCTGGTATGGGCGAAGCATCGCCGCGCGCCAGCACAACCAGATCGCGCAAATGCGCTCCTTGGAAACGGCCCGGGTGATGTTGCGCGCCACCAATACCGGCGTGACTTCGGTGATCGACGAGCGGGGGCAAATCGTGGCGAGTCTGGCGGAATTCACCACCGGCCGACTGGACGCCACGATCATGGGGCGCAGCGGCAGCACACCGTTTGTTTCCTGGGGCAATTGGCCGGCAGTGATGCTCGTCTTTGGCGCCCTGGGAATAGCCGCCTGGCGGGCGAAAAGATCTTAAGCCAGGCAAGCCAGAACCAAGAAGGATAGCCGGGCGGCGCCGGAGCGGCCACGCCAAGGAAACGGCGTAGCGCAGGCGCCGCGTTTCGCGCAGCGCAGCAAATGAAGTAAAATCAGCGCTTTGCGGGGTGTTCCCGCATTGCGGCGGCGGCCATGCTGAGCTTTCAGAATCTCATCCTCAAACTCCAAGACTACTGGGGCCAACAAGGTTGCGCCCTTTTGCAGCCCTACGATATGGAAGTCGGTGCGGGGACTTCGCACACTGCGACCTTTCTTCGCGCCCTGGGTCCGGAGCCCTGGAGCGCGGCCTATGTGCAGCCTTCTCGCCGCCCCAAAGACGGTCGTTACGGCGAGAATCCCAACCGCATGCAGCACTATTACCAATATCAGGTGGTGTTGAAACCATCGCCGCCCAACATTCTGGATTTATACCTCGGTTCGCTCGAGGCGCTAGGAATCGATCCCAAGGTGCATGACATTCGCTTTGTCGAGGACGATTGGGAGAACCCGACCCTGGGCGCCTGGGGGCTGGGGTGGGAGGTCTGGCTCAACGGCATGGAAGTCACTCAGTTCACCTATTTCCAGCAAGTGGGGGGGCTCGACTGCAAGCCGATCCTGGGTGAAATCACCTACGGCATCGAGCGTTTGGCGATGTATCTGCAGGGGGTGGAGAACGTCTTCGACCTGGTGTGGACCGAAATGGGGGCCGGCGCGGCCAAGCATAGGCTCACTTACGGCGACGTGTACAAACAGAACGAAGTCGAGCAGTCGACCTACAATTTCGAGCAATCCAAGGTCGAAATGCTTTTCGCACACTTTGGAGACTACGAAGGCGAGGCCAAACATCTCATGGAAAGGCAGCTCGCTTTGCCGGCCTATGAAATGGTGCTCAAGGCGGCGCATACCTTCAACTTGCTCGATGCCCGCGGCGCCATCTCGGTGACCGAACGCGCGGCCTACATCGGGCGCATCCGCAACTTGGCCCGCGCGGTGGCGCAAAGCTACTACGAATCCCGCGAGCGCCTGGGTTTTCCCATGCTGCGGCGTAGCGGCATGGGCACGGCCGCTGCTTCGAACGAGCCGAAAGTCATTCCAAATCGCGAGCCGGCCAAGACAGCTTCATCGGGAGAAGGCCGTGCCACGCTGCTGGTGGAGCTTTTCACCGAGGAATTGCCGCCCAAGGCACTGGAGCGGCTCGATGCGGCGTTTGCCGAAAGCCTGCGCGCATCACTCGCCAAGGCGGGCTTGCTTGCCCCCGAGAGCGTTTTGCGGTCCTTTGCTACGCCGCGGCGTTTGGCAGCCGAATTGAGCGCGGTCGCCGGGCGCTCGCCGGATACCCAGGCAGTCGTAAAGCTGATGCCGGTGGCAGTGGCTTTCGATGCCTCGGGAGCGCCGACGCCCGCGCTCCTCAAAAAACTTGCGGCACGGGGTTATCGCGACGATGCGGCTATCGACCCCGCTGCCTTCAGCCGCCAGACCGAGGGCAAAACCGAGTCGCTTTTCCTCACCGAGAGGGTGCCCGGGCAGCAGCTAGCGGATGCTCTGCAAAAAGCGCTCGAATCGGCTTTAACTAATCTGCCCATCCCCAAGCTCATGAGTTACCAGCTCGCGGACGGGGGCAGCACGGTAGAGTTCGTGCGCCCGGCGCATCGTCTGGTGGCGCTATGGGGAAGCGAGGTGGTTGCGGTCAGCGTGTTGGGTCTTGCGGCGGACCGGATCACCGAAGGTCATCGTTTCCAGGGCGCCCGGGAAATCCGGCTGGGGCGGGCTGAGGATTACGTCGCCGCCCTGGCCGCGGAAGGGAAGGTGATCGCTTCGTTTTCCGAGCGGCGTGCCGTCATCGAAAGCGCTTTGCTGCAAAAGGCCCGCGAGCAAGGCGGGCAGCTGGGCGAGCGGGCCAGTTATGCTGAACTCCTGAACGAAGTAACTGCCTTGGTGGAACAACCCGCGGTGTATGTGGGGGAGTTCGAAGCGGCTTTCCTGGGTGTGCCTCAGGAGTGCCTCATCCTGACGATGCGCCAAAATCAGAAGTACTTCCCGCTGTTCGACGACCAGGGAGGCCTGCTGCGCAGATTCCTGGTCGTCAGCAATATGCGTTTGGAAGACGCGACCAACATTATTCAAGGCAACGAGCGCGTGGTTCGCCCGCGGCTCGCGGATGCCCGTTTCTTTTTCGAGCAAGACCGCAAAACCCGGCTCGAAGACCGGGTGGCGCGCCTGGGTCAAGTGGTTTATCACAACAAGCTCGGTACCCAACTGGAGCGCACCGAGAGATTGGAAAACCTCGCCGGTACCATTGCCGGGCTCGCGAGTGCCGACCCAGGCATGGCCCGCCGCGCAGCTCGCTTGATGAAAGCCGATCTGGTCAGCGACATGGTGGGCGAGTTTCCCGAGCTGCAAGGGATCATGGGGCGGTATTACGCACAACACGACGGCGAGGCGGCTGCTGTCGCTGAGGCGATCGAGCAGCATTATTGGCCGCGTTTTGCGGGCGACCGTCTGCCCAAAGGCAGCGTCGCCGTGGTGGCCGCACTCACCGACAAACTCGACAGCTTGGTCGGAATTTTTGCCATCGGTCTGGTGCCCAGCGGCGACAAAGATCCTTTTGGACTTCGGCGTCACGCGCTGGGGGTGCTGCGCATCCTCATGGAAACGCCGGTGCACGCCCCGCTTTCGGCCCTGCTCGAAGCGGCGCGGCAGGCCTTGGGTGCGCGCGCGCCTGCCGCGCCATTTCTGGGCGAGGTCAAGGCCTTCGTTTTGGAACGGCTCAGGAATTACCTGCGTGAACGGGAGTTCGCGGTGCAAGACATCGATGCCGTGCTCAGCGTGTGTGACGAAGCGATTTATCAAGTGCCCAGGCGGTTGGAGGCAGTGCGCCAGTTCAACGCGCGGCCCGAAGCGCTGGCGCTGGCCGCAGCCAACAAGCGCATCGCCAACATCCTCGCCAAAGAGGCTGGGGGCGACAAGGCGGCGCGCAGCGGCGGCGCGATCGACTTGGCGCCGGATCCGGGCCGATTTGTGGAAGAGGCCGAGCGCGAGCTTTTTGTTTCCGGGGAACGCCTGCGCCCGCAAGTTGAAGCTTGGCTCAAAGAAGAGGACTTCAGCTCGGCGCTGGTGGCACTGGCCAGCCTGCGCGATGCGGTGGACCGGTTCTTCACCGACGTGATGGTCATGACCGAAGACCTTTCCGTGCGAGAAAACCGCCTGCGTCTGCTGCGGCATCTGTCCGGGATGATGAACCGCGTCGCTGATTTGTCGAAGTTGGCCTGATGGTTCAGCTTTCTGCCGAAGGTGCTGCCGCGCCAAGATCGAAGCTGATCATCCTCGATCGCGACGGCGTCATCAATCACGATAGCGACGCGTTCATCAAAACACCCGAGGAGTGGCGTCCCATCCCCGGCAGCCTCGAGGCCATCGCCCGGCTCAATCACGCCGGATTCCGGGCAGTGGTCGCGACCAATCAGTCGGGCATAGGCCGCGGCTTGTTCGACATGGCCACCTTGAACGCGATTCACGAGAAGATGCATAAAGCCCTGGCTCAGGTCGGCGGTCGAATCGATGCCATGTTTTATTGTCCGCACACCGCCGATGCCGACTGCAGTTGCCGCAAACCCAGGGCGGGCATGTTGCGAGAGATCGGCGAGCGTTATGGCGTCGATCTTACCGGCGTGCCCTGCATCGGCGACAGTTTGCGCGATCTGGAGGCCGCCGAGGCGGTTGAAGCGCAGCCTATGCTGGTGCTTACCGGCAAGGGCGAAAAGACCCTGCGCGAGGGGCGCTTTCCGCAGCGCACTGTGATTTACCCCGATCTGGCCTTCGCAGTTTCCGCTCTGCTGGCCGAGGACTGAGCTCAATGGTCGTCTTGCGTTCGATACTGTTCCAGCTCTACCTCATGGTGATGACGCCGCCGGTGGCGTTGACCCTGCTGCTGATTTCACTCTTCCTGCCCAGGTTGCCGCGCTCCCGCCTTATTTCGCAATGGAGCCGGCTGGTGGTTTGGGGGGCGCGGGTGATTGCCGGAATGCGCGATCAGGTCCTGGGCATGGAGAACGTCGATGCCAAGCGGCCCCACGTGATCATGTGCAAGCATTCTTCGACTTGGGAGACGGTGTTCCTGCAGTTGGTGTTGCCGCCCATGTCCTTCATCGCCAAACGTGAACTGGTTTGGATTCCGTTTTTCGGTTGGAGCTTCGCCTTGTTTTCACCCATTCTGATCGACCGCAGCAAGGCCGCCGAGGCCATGCAGCAAATCATCGACCAGGGGCGCGAGCGGCGCGACCAAGGTTTCTGGATCACCATCTTTCCCGAAGGCACGCGGATGGCGCCCGGGAGACGCGGGCGCTACAAGCCGGGCGGCGCCCGCCTGGCCTCCGAACTGGGCATGCCCATACTCCCGGTGGCGCACAATGCCGGTTACCTCTGGCCCAAAACCGGCTGGGTGAAATTGCCGGGCCTGATCACCATGAGTATCGGCCCTGCGATCAAGCCCGAGGGCCGCAGCGTCGATGAATTGACCCGCGAGGTCGAGCGCTGGATCGAGGCCGAAACCGCGCGCCTGGGAGATCCGCGGGGCCGGCGGTGAACGACCCCGAGGCGCAAGCTCGCTCCATTCTGCTTGGTGACCGCGACGTTCCGTTTCGGCTGGTGCGCGCGCGGCGGCGGACGGTGGGCCTGCAAGTCGGACACGAGGGCCTCACGGTTCGGGCGCCGCTGCGCCTGAGCATGCGCGAGGTGCACCAGGTTCTGCACGAAAAATCGGGCTGGATCATCGCCAAGCTCGCCGAATGGGCGCGGCGCTCGGAACATGCTCTGGGCGCCAATTGGCAAGACGGCGCCCCGTTTCTATACCTGGGATTGCCGCATGTGCTGAGTCTCCTGCCGGCTCCGCGCGCTCAGGTTTCCGTCGATGCCCGCCGTTTGATCGTGCACTTGCCGCAACCCGGAGATGCGGCTGCAGTCGAGCGCGCCATCGAACGTTGGTTGCGCCACCAAGCGGCGGCGGTGTTTGCGCCCAAGCTGGCGTATTTCGCCGGATTGCTGGGCTTGTCCGCACCGCGTCTGATCATTTACGGTCCCCGCACCATCTGGGGCAGTTGCAACCGCAGCGGAGTGATTCGATTGCACTGGCGCCTGCTGCAGTTGCCCCCCGAACTGTCCGACTACATCCTGGCACACGAGGTGGCGCATCTGGCGGAAATGAACCACAGCAGCCGCTTCTGGGCGGTGGTGGGTCGGCTCTACCCGGACTTCCGTGGCGCGCGCGCCGCGGTGCGACAGTTCGAACTCCTGCTGCGCTGATCCGGCGCCTGTGCACGCAGAGCTTCGTGATAACATCGCCAGCATGAAACCCATGTTGTTGCCGGTGCTCCTCGCCTTGCTCGGGGCTTGCGGGTACAAAGGCCCGCTCACGCTGCCACCGCAACCCGCAGCCGTCGCTGCGCCCCAACCCTCTCCGCCGGCAGATGAAGCCGCTGCGCGAAGAATTGACCAGCCAAAAAGTCCAAGCGGCGCGGCGCGCAAAGAGGGGCCGCCATGAACCCGTTTTCCTATCACGGGGACGAACTCTGCATCGAGGAATTGCCGCTCGCAGAAGTCGCGCGCCGTCATGGGACGCCGACCTATGTTTATTCCAAGGCGGCCATCCTCGGCAATCTCTGCGCCTATCAGCAGGCTTTCGCCCAAGTCCCCTCCCTCTTGTGCTATTCGGTCAAGGCGAACTCCAATCTGGCGGTGCTCAATCTCCTCGCGCGGCATGGAGCGGGTTTCGATATCGTTTCCGGCGGGGAACTCTCGCGCGTGATCGCCGCTGGAGGTGATCCCGGGAAAACGCTGTTCTCTGGGGTAGGGAAGTCGGAGGACGAACTGCGCCTCGCATTGCGGCACGACATCCTTTGCTTCAATGTCGAATCGGTCCCGGAACTGGAGCGGCTCGACACGCTTGCCGCCGAGCAAGGCAAGCGCGCCCGGGTCAGCCTGCGGGTCAATCCCGACGTCGACGCCAAGACGCATCCTTACATCTCCACCGGACTGCGCGAGAACAAGTTCGGCGTGCCCTTTGCGGAGGCGCTCGCGGTCTATCGCCTGGGGCAAAGCATGCGGAATATCGAATTCACCGGCCTCGATTGCCATATCGGATCGCAGATCACCGAGCTTGCGCCCTACGCCGACGCAATGGAGCGGCTGCTCCTGCTCGTCGATCGGCTGCGTGACGAGGGAACCGCGCTGTCGCACCTCGATTTGGGCGGCGGAGTCGGCATTGCCTATCAAGGCGAACACACCATAGACCTGTGCGCTTACGCCGCTGCCGTGGCGGCGCCGCTGGCTGCGCGCGGCCTCAAGCTTTTTCTGGAGCCGGGCCGCTCGATCATCGGCAACGCCGGTGTTCTGTTGACCCGGGTCGAGTATTTGAAGCGGGTGGAAGGGCGCAACTTCGCCATCGTCGACGCGGCGATGAACGATCTGATGCGGCCGGCGCTGTACGGTGCTTATCATGCCATCGACGCCGTGCATCGGCGTCCGGCGCCGAAAGAGTGTTTTCAGATCGTCGGGCCGATCTGCGAGAGCGCCGACTTCCTCGGCCACGATCGCGAGCTTGCGCTGCGCCCTGGAGACCTCCTTGCGGTGCGCGACGCGGGTGCCTACGGATTTGCCATGAGTTCCAACTACAACAGTCGGCCGCGTGCCTGCGAAGTATTGGTGGATGCGGCTTCCAGCGCGGTGGTGCGCGATCGTGAAAGTGTTGCTTCGCTCTTTGCGAGCGAACATATCCCGTTGACTTGAGTGCGCTGCGCGCATCTGTGATCATCCGTTGCGATTGGTGAATTCGCAACATCGCCACTTGACACTCGAACTTTTTTTCGCAAAGTTCTTGTAACGAAAAAAAAACCGGCTAGAATAC
>CAZFEK010000052.1:0-27343 GCA_964517465.1 uncultured Alcaligenaceae bacterium | reverse complement strand
GGAAGGGGGCCGGGGGGAAGGCCCACCAGCCCCCGCCGGGCCGCCCCAAGGGCGCGCAAGCCAAACACCGGAGCGGGCGAAGCCCGCGAACCGTACTCACCCTCTTCCCTCGGAAGGGGGCCGGGGGGAAGGTCCACCGGTGCGCGCCAACCAAACACCGGAGCGGGCGCAGCCCGCGAACCGTGTTCACCCCCTTCCCCCGGAAGGGGGCCGGGGGGAAGGCCCACCAGCCCCCGCCGGGCCGCCCCAAGGGCGCGCAAGCCAAACACCGGAGCGGGCGAAGCCCGCGAACCGTACTCACCCTCTTCCCTCGGAAGGGGGCCGGGGGGAAGGTCCACCGGTGCGCGCCAACCAAACACCGGAGCGGGCGCAGCCCGCGAACCGTGTTCACCCCCTTCCCCCGGAAGGGGGCCGGGGGGAAGGCCCACCAGCCCCCGCCGGGCCGCCCCAAGGGCGCGCAAGCCAAACACCGGAGCGGGCGAAGCCCGCGAACCGTACTCACCCTCTTCCCTCGGAAGGGGGCCGGGGGGAAGGTCCACCCGTGCGCGCAAGCCAACCGCCGGAGCGGGCAAAGCCCGCGAACCGTATTCACCCCCTTCCCCCGGAAGGGGGCCGGGGGGAAGGTTCCACCCCCCCACCAGCGCCGCGGTTTCCCGAGCAGCAGCCTAAACTGCGCTCAGCCTCCCACGATTTCTTTTCGCATCGCCGCGACGAACGCTCGCCCCAAAGGATTGGCCGCGGTGACGGTGGGTGTGATCAATCCGTAGTCGAGACTCAAGCGCTCATGGACTGGAACCATTTTGCAGCGATCCCCGGCGAACGGTCCGGCCGTTTGTTCCGGCACCACGGCGATACCCAGACCCGCTTCGGCGAGATGACAGGCCAGCAGCGAATGCGGAGTCTCGAAGGCCACCTTGGGGCTGACCCTTGCCTCAAAGAACGCACGGTCGAGGGCGTGGCGCAGGGGACTATGGTGGGAGAGCAAAATCATGGGCTCGCCGGCCAAGGCCTTCAGAGCAACACGCTTACGCTGGGCCAAGGGATGTGTTGCGGGCACCAGGAGCACCACCGGCTGCTTCGGCACCGCTTCGACCGCCACCGTGGCATCGGAAACCGGCAGTTCCACGACGCCCACATCGAACTCGCCCGTGGCGACCAGCTCGCAGATTTGTCGCGACGAGGCGCTGTTGACGAAGAGATAGACGCCCGGATGCGCATCGTGAAAGCGCTTGATCGCCCGCGGCAAAGCGCCGTTGGACAGGGCGGGCAGACAGGCCACGCGCAGCTCGCCGCTGCGATGGTGCCGAATGTCCACCGCGGCTTGGGCGATGCGCTCAACCCCCAGATACACGCGCTCGACCTCGCGATAAAGTTGTTCGCCCTGGGCGGTGGGCACGAGCCGGCGGCCTCGCCGCTCGAAAAGACCAAAGCCGAGGCGCAGCTCGAGTTCCGACACCAATCGGCTGATGGCGGGTTGGCTGACACAAAGCATGTCCGCCGCAGCCACCACCGTGCCCGTGCGCATCACCGCGCGGAATGCTTCGATCTGGCGCAGATTGAGCTTTGGTTTCATTGACCGCCCTCCTCTCCAATCGCCGCGGGAACCCTTTACCGTCTCCGCAAGCCATATCAGGTTTTGGTATTTACTGGGCCTGTTATTTTACTTTTCTTTAGCACTCGGGTGGCGAATAATTCCGACGTGCCCAAGGAGGTGGGCCTTCTTTCCAGGAGGACGAAGATGAAAAGCAGAGTCAAATTGACGGTTTGTGTCGCATTGGGTCTGGCGGCACCGGCCCTCGCCGCCGACACGGTGTATTTGGCGGCCTACGGCGGCTCCACCGAGCAGGCGTTTCGCGAAAAAATCATACCCGCCTTCGAGCAGCGCACCGGCACCAAGGTGGTGTATGTTCCGGGCAACTCCACCGATACGCTGGCCAAACTGCAAGCGCAAAAAGGCAAGCAAGACATTTCGGTGGCCCTGATCGACGATGGCCCGATGTATCAGGCCATAGGCGCGGGGCTTTGCGCCAAGCTCGAGGAAGGGCCGCACTCGGCTAAGGTCTACGCCAACGCGCGGATGATCGGCGACCGGGCCATCGGTCTGGGTTTCATCGCCACCGGCCTGGTTTACAACACCCAAGCCTTCGCCAAAAAGGGCTGGCCCGCGCCGACCAGTTGGAAGGATCTCGAGGACAAAAAATATCAGGGGCGCGTAGCCATCCCGCCGATTACCAATGGCTACGGCCTCTTGACCCTGGTGATGCAGGCGCGGCTCACGGGCGGCGGCGAAGCCAAAATCGAGCCCGGCTTCGAAGCGGTGGAAAAGCGCATCGCCCCCAACGTGCTGGCCTGGGAACCATCCCCCGGAAAACTTGCCCAGCTCTTGCAAACCGGCGAGGCAGCACTTGGCGTTTGGGGCAATGGTCGGGTGCAGGCGCTCATCGACCAAGGTGCGCCGGTGCAATTTGTTTACCCCAAGGAAGGTGCGCTGGCGATCATGACCGCGGTGTGCGCCGTGGAAGGCGCACCTCAGCCCAAACACGCGCAGGCGCTGGTGCAGCATTTGCTGAGTCCCGAAGTGCAGGCCATCCTGGCCGAAACCCAGGGTTGGGGGCCGGTCAACAAGGAAACCCAACTCGCGCCGGCGGTCGCCGCGCGGGTGGTGTTCGGGCCGCAACGCGTGGGGCAACTGGTGAGCGTCGACTACAACATCATCAATGCCAAGCGCGCGGAATGGACGACGCGCTGGAACCGGACCGTGGAGCGCTGACATGCCCTTCCTCGAACTCGTTGGCTTGACCAAGGAGTACGAAGGGCAATGCGCGGTCAAGAACCTCAACCTGGCCATAAGCAAGGGCGAGTTCCTCGCCCTGCTGGGGCCCTCGGGTTGCGGCAAAACCACCACGCTGCAAATGATCGCCGGTTTCGTGGCGCCCAGCCAGGGTCAGATCGTGCTCGAGGGCAAAGACCTCACCGGCGTGCCCGCCAGTCGGCGCGGCCTGGGATTGATGTTCCAAAGCTACGCGCTGTTTCCGCACCTCACGGTCGCGCAGAATGTGGCCTTTGGCCTGGAAATGCGTCGGCTGCCTCGCGAGGAAATCAAGCAGCAGGTCGCGGAGGCGCTCGATTTGGTGAAATTGCCGCAGCTCGCTTCGCGTTACCCCAAAGAACTTTCCGGCGGACAGCGGCAGCGTGTGGCGCTCGCTCGCGCCATGGTCATCCGCCCGCCGCTGCTGCTGCTCGATGAGCCGCTCGGCGCCCTCGATGCCAAGCTGCGCCAGGACATGCAAATCGAACTGCGCGCCTTGCAGCACCGCTTGGGCGTGACCACCATCATGGTGACCCACGACCAGGAAGAGGCCATGACGCTGGCCGATCGCGTCGTGGTCATGCGCGCCGGCGAAGTCGAACAACTCGGCCCTCCGCTGGAACTCTACGAGCGTCCGGCCACGCGTTTCGTTTCCACCTTTCTGGGCAAGATCAACCTGCTGGCGGGCCGCCATCGCGGCGAGGGCGTGGTGGAAGTGGGTGCAGCCAAACTCCCCGCGCCCGCGGACGCGCCCCTGGGCGAGGTGGACTATCTCCTGCGGCCCGAGAAAGTGCGTTTGGTGGATGCGTCTACCGGCGTGTTGTCCGGAAGCGTGGAATCGCGCGTTTTCGTCGGCGACCATTGGCTGCTGTTGGTTCGCTGCGCCCCGGCCTCGCTGCTGCTGCGGGTCAATAACACCGGTGCGGCCATTCCTGGCGAGGGTGATCTCGTGGGCCTTTCATGGGACGCAGCGGACGCGCGGGTGCTTGGCGCCACCGGAGACTAAGCATGTCGCATCGCGCATTGGACCGCAGCCCCTATCTGCTGGCGGCACCCGCCGCGCTGGCCATGCTGGCGCTGATCGTGCTTCCGCTGGCGCTGACGCTGAGCCTGAGCTTTCATGAGTTCGCCGCGGGCGAAATCCGCGACACCTGGACGCTGACCAACTATTGGGCGGTGCTTGCCGACGAGTATTACCAGACGATTTTTCTGCGCACCGCCTGGCTCGCCATTCTGGTGACCCTGCTGTGTATCCTGATCGGCGTGCCCGAGGCCTACCTGCTCGCGAAACTTTCGCCGCGCTGGCGCGCCGTCTGCCTGGTGATCATACTCGGCCCGCTGCTGATCTCGGTCATCGTGCGCACCCTCGGCTGGGCGATCCTGCTGGGTTCCGACGGTATCATCAACGGTCTCTTGCTCAAGCTCGGCCTGATCGACCATCCCCTGCGACTGATGTACAGCTTCACCGGCGTGGTGGTGGCCCTGGTGCATGTGCTGGTCCCCTTGATGGTGCTGGCGGTCTGGGCGTCACTGCAAAAGATCGACCCCGCCACCGAGGACGCCGCCGCTTCGCTGGGGGCGGGAAATTGGACCATACTGCGCCGGATCATTTTTCCGCAAGTGCTTCCCGGAGTGTTGTCGGGCTCGCTGATCGTTTTCGCGATGTCGGCCAGCGCCTTTGCCACGCCGGCCATCATCGGCGGGCGACGCCTCAAAGTGGCCGCCACCACCGCCTATGACGAATTCTTGAGCACGCTGAACTGGCCTTTGGGTTCAGCCATCGCCGTGCTCTTGCTGGTCGCAGTGTTTGCGGCCTCCACCTTGCTCAACCGACTGGTCGAGCGTCGCTTCAAGCAGGTGTTCGAATGAGACGCGTGCCCTGGATGCTGGCCCTCTTCCACGGGCTCTTTGTCGTCTTTTTGCTGGCGCCGCTGGTGATCGTGGTATTGGTCGCTTTTACCGACAAGGGCTATATAGCGCTGCCTTTCGATGGCGCATCCTTGCGCTGGTTCATCGCCATCGCCAAGAACCAGGACTTCGTCGATGCGTTCTGGCGCAGCGTCGGTTTGGCGGCGTTTTCCGCCACCCTGGCCAGCGCCTTGGCCATTCCCGCGGGACTGGCGGTGGCTCGCCATCGGTTTCCGGGGCGCGAAGCCTTCCTGGGCCTGATGCTCTCCCCGCTGATGGTGCCGCATCTGGTGTTGGGCATCGCTTTGCTCAAGACCTTTACGCAAATCGGCTGGCAAGGCACCATCGGCGGATTGGTCGCCGCGCACGTCGTGCTCATTTTCCCCTACGCCTTGCGTCTCATCGTCGCCGCGGCCACTGGTTTCGATCAAAGCGTGCTCAATGCGGCGGAATCTCTCGGCGCCAGCCGTTGGACCCGGTTTCGGCGCATCGAGCTGCCGCTTTTGCTGCCCGGAATCGCGGGGGGCTGGCTGATCGCCTTCATCAACAGCTTCGATGAGGTGACGATGTCGGTATTCGTCGCCTCCCCCGCCACTGAAACCCTGCCGGTGAAGATGTATCACTACGTGGTGCACACCATCGACCCGCTGCTCGCTTCCATATCCACCGTGCTGATCGTGCTGACCCTGGCGCTGATGCTCGTGCTCGACCGCAGTGTCGGGCTGGATCGGGTCTTTTCCGGCAAGGTTTGAGCGTGGCGCAGCCCGTCGAAACGCTCATCATCGGCGGCGGCATCGTCGGCACCAGCATCGCCTGGGGCCTGGCGCGACGGGGCAGCCAGGTGCTGGTGCTGGACGAAGGCGACGACGCCTTTCGCGCCGCCCGCGGCAACTTCGGCTTGATCTGGGTGCAGGGCAAAGGCGCGACCTGTCCGCCCTACGCCGCCTGGACGCGCCGCTCGGCCTTGGCTTGGGCCGCTTTCGCCGCCGCGCTGGAAGAGGAGTCCGGCGTCGATATTCAATACCAGCACAGGGGCGGATTCACGCTCGCGCTGAGCGACGCGGAACTGGCCGCTGCGCAAGCGAACATGCAAGGCATTGCCGAAAAAATCGACCCGCCCTACGAATACCAAGTGCTCGATGCCGCGGCCACGCGCGCCGCACTTCCCGCCGTGGGGCCGGAGGTGGTAGGTGCGGTGTTCTGCCCTCGCGACGGGCAGGTGAGCCCCTTGCGCTTGCTGCGCGCTTTGTTCGCGGCCCTGGCGCGGCGTGGCGCGGTGGTGCAAAGCGGCGCCGCGGTGCAGGCCATTCGTGCGAGCGGTGAGGGGTATCTGGTCGAGACCGCCAAAGCGAAATACTGCGCCGAACGTGTGGTGCTCGCCGCCGGCCTGGGCAACCGTTGGCTGGCGCCGCTACTGGGCCTCGAAGCGCCCGTGGCACCGCAACGCGGACAGGTGCTCATTACCGAACGTATTGCGTCTTTTCTCGATTTCCCCACCATGCAAGTGCGTCAGACCGGTGACGGGACGGTGCAGATCGGTGATACCAAGGAGTGGGTGGGCTTCGATGACGGCGTCACCCACGGCGGCATCGGCAACATGGCGGCGCGCGCCATCGCATGTTTTCCGGCGCTCGCCGGCGTCAAGGTAGTGCGCAGCTGGGGCGCACTCCGGGTGATGACACCCGACGGTCTGCCGCTTTACGAATCCTCCGTCGAGCATCCCGGGGCGTTTCTCGTGACTTGCCACAGCGGTATCACGCTGGCGGCCAACCATGCCGGCCCCATCGTCGATTGGATACTGGGCGACGCGGCACCCACGGAAATTGCAAGTTTCAAAGCGCAAGGTTCCCATGTTTCGAAAGCTTGAGGAGTCCTCTCCCGCCGGCCAGGAGATCGAGTTCTACTTCGCCGGAGTGGCCCTGCGCGGCAGCGCCGGAATGAGCCTCGCCGCGGCCTTGCTGGCGAGCGGCCGGTCGAGCTGGCGCAAGCATCCCTTGAGCGGCGAGGATCGCGGTCCGGTGTGCCTCATGGGTGTGTGCTTCGAATGCCTGATCGAAGTCGAAGGGCTGGGCGTGGTGCAGGCCTGCCTCACCCCCCTGCGCGCCGGCATGCGCGCGAGACCGGCCTCGCCTCCCGTTCTCGAGGGTCCGTCGGCATGAGTGCCCGCCCACGATTGGTGGTCATCGGCGCCGGCCCGGCGGGGCTCGCCGCCGCGCTCGCGGCAGGTGAGGCCGGCTTGGACGTGACGGTGGTCGATCAGAACCCGCTGCCCGGAGGGCAAATCTACCGCGGCCTTGGCCACGCCTCGCCAGCCCAGCGACGCGTCTTGGGCCCCGACTATCGGCGCGGCGAGAAACTGCTGGCGGACTTTGCCGCCTGCGGCGCCCAACTCATCGTCGGCGCTTCGGTTTGGGACCTCAGCTCCGAGGGCGTCGCCCTGTGGCGCGAGGAGCGCTGTGAAGTTGTGCCGGCCGATCAGATCATCCTCGCCACCGGCGCCATGGAGCGCCCCTCGCCCCTGCCCGGCTGGACGCTGCCCGGCGTGATGAATGCGGGCGCGGCGCAGATTCTCCTGAAGCAAGCGGGACTCGTGCCTCGCGGCCGCGTGTTGCTCATCGGCAACGGGCCGCTGCTTTTATTGCTGGCGCGGCAACTTTCGGCCGCCGGAGCGGATCTCGCGGGCTATCTCGACACGCGCTCGGCCGGCAGTTTCCCGCGCGCCCTGCCGCATCTTCTTCCCGCGCTAACTGCCTGGCCCGAATTGGCCAAGGGCCTGGCCCTGCTTCAAGATCTGCGGGCCTCGCATCTGCCCCATTGGCGTATCGATGCCGCGCCGCGCATCGAGGCCTGGGGCGCAATGAAGCGGGTTCATTTCCTGGCCCAGGGCAAGCCGCAACACCTGGATGCCGATCTCGTGCTCCTGCACCATGGCGTGATCCCCAACACCCAGCTCACCCGTCTCTTGCGTCTGGAACACGTCTGGGACGCCGCGCAAAACGCCTGGTGTCCGCAAGTGGGACGCTGGGGCGAAACTTCGCGACCGGGCCTGCGCATCGCCGGCGACGGCGCGGGTATCGCCGGGGCCTTGGCCGCCGAGGCCGCGGGCTGGCTCGCGGGATTGGGCGCCGCGCAAACCGTCGGCGCGATCACGGCGCAGCAAGCCCAAGCGCGCGCCCGCCCCTGGGAGAAAGTGTTGCGCCGCCAACGAGCGCTGCGCCCGCTGCTCGATGTCCTCTACGCTCCGCCTTCATGGCTTTTGCGCCCCGAAGACGAGGTGCTGGTGTGCCGCTGCGAAAACGTGCCTGCCGGGGAAATCCGAAATCTCGCGCGTTTGGGTTGCCGCGGCCCCAATCAAACCAAGTTCTTCAGCCGCTGCGGCATGGGCCCCTGCCAAGGCCGCATGTGCGGCGACAGCGTGAGCGCTTTGCTTGCCGAGGCGACGGGGCTGGCGATGTCCGAGATCGGCCAGTACCGCATTCGTCCCCCGCTCATGCCCTTGCCGCTTTCCGCGTTGGCGAAACTTGGCACGAAAACGGGCGATCGGCCCGATTAACCGCCAAGACCTCAAGTCTTCGCGCTCCTGCAGCAGCGCTCGGCTTGCTCGCGACACGACTCGAGCGTTTCCCTGGCAACGCGCAAGCCCTGCGGCCGCCAGGCGCGGCGAGCGCTTCAGCGGGCAGGCAAGCTTGCCGATCGTTGCGCTGACCCTATCCAATCGGCCCGTTTTTGCTTAGCATTCCAGCAGGAGCCGCCAACAGGCCGCAAGGATGAAGTTCCAGGATTATTACCAGACCCTCGCCGTTGCCCGTGACGCGAGCCAAGACGAGATCAAAAAGGCATTTCGCAAGCTGGCGCGCAAGTATCACCCCGACGTCTCCAAAGAGAAAGACGCCGAGTTGCGCATGAAAGAAGTCAACGAGGCCTATGCGGTGCTTTCCGACCCCGAGAAGCGCGCCGCTTATGATCAACTCGGCAAATCGTATCAACCGGGGCAGGACTTTCGCCCGCCGCCCAATTGGGACGAGGGTTTCGAGTTTTCCGGCCACGATTTTCGCTCCCGCGATGCGGGCGAGTTCAGCGACTTCTTCGACGAACTTTTCGGGCACATGGGGCGGGGGCGCAAGCCTCGCGCCGGGCAAGGCGAGTTTCGCACCGGCGGAGACGATCACCATGCGCGCATCCAGATCGGCCTCGATGAGGCCTGGACCGGCAGCACCCGCGAAATCGCCCTGCGCGTGCCGCAACTGGCGGAGGATGGTCATGTCTCGTTGCGCACCCGAAAGCTGCAAGTGCGCATCCCCAAAGGCGTCCAGGAAGGGCAGTTGATTCGACTCGCCGGCCAGGGCAGCCCCGGCTTCGGCGGCGGACCGCCCGGCGATCTATATCTCGAAGTGTCATTTGTCCCGCAGGAGCGCTACCGGGTCGACCGGCGCGACCTCTATCTCAACTTGCCCGTTGCACCTTGGGAAGCGGCTCTGGGGGCCACCATCGAAGTACCGCTGCCCGCAGGCGAGCGAGTGAAAGTGCGCCTGCCTCCAGGCGCGCAAAGCGGAAACCAGCTCCGGGTTCGCGGTATGGGACTGCCCGCCGAGACCGCCGGGGACTTGTTCTTGCAGATCGAAGTGCTCATCCCCGAAGCAAAAGACGATGCCGCGCGTGCCCTCTATCAGCGCATGGCGCAGGAGCTAGCCTTTGATCCGCGTGCGGCTTGGAGGAAGGCATGAATCCCGAACCCCTCAGCGGCGAACTCTTGGATGAAGCCGCTCTCGACTGCGAGACGCTGGCGCGCGCCTGCGGCATGAGCATCGAATGGGTAAACACCCAGGTCGAGGCCGGAACCATCGTCGCCGCCAGCGGGGTACGAAAACAATGGCGCTTCGGGGCTGAAGACTTGCGTCGCGCTCGGCACCTGGCCGCTTTGGAGCGCGATTTCGAGGCCTCTCCCGAACTGGCCGCCCTGATCGTTGATCTGCAAGACGAAATCGCCCGGCTGCGGCGGCTTCTCGGTTGAAAAGCCGCGAGCAACCGGATCCCACCAAGGAACCGCCATGAAAGAACACCTCGAGGATTTGCTGCTGCGCATACGCGCCTTGCAAGACGAAGTCGAAGAAGAGTATGGCAAAGCGCTGCGCGACTTTCAGGAACGCCGTGCCCGGCTCGCCGATGAACTTCTGCGCCAGCAGCGGCGCTACAAGATCGGCCTGTTGCGTTTTCTGCTGCGCACCCGGTTACTGGTGGCGCTGACCTCGCCCATCATCTATGCCGGCTGGATACCATTTCTGCTGATGGATTTTTTCGTTACCGTCTATCAAGCGATCTGTTTTCCGGTGTACCGCATACCGCGCGTACGGCGCAGCGATTATCTCGTATTCGATCGTGAGGACTTGCCCTATCTCAACCTGGTCGAGAAGCTCAACTGCTTCTATTGCTCCTACTGCAACGGTGTGGCCGCCTACACCCGCGAAGTGGCGGCGCGCACCGAGCAATACTGGTGCCCGATCAAGCATGCCCGGCGCTTGCGCGCAGCCCATGAGCGCTATCCGAGTTTCTTCGATTACGGCGACGCGGAAACGTTTCGGCAGGGTTTGGCGAGACTGCGCCGGCAATACGGCGACGATTGAGACCTCAACGGCCCGAGAACCATGCCTCAGTTCCCAATCAAAAACCGCAGCTTTTGGGCGGTGGCGGCTGCAATCCTCTTCACGGCCGGCATTGCCGCGCTTTGCACCGCCAAGGAAACGACCCTAGCCGCCACGCCGCGCGCGGTCACACCGCGCGGCGAACTGGGTAACGAAGAGCGCGCGGTGATCAACCTTTTCGAGAAAGCACGGGACTCGGTCGTATTCATCAGCACCCGTCAGGAAGTGCGCGACTTCTGGACCCGCAACGTATTCTCGGTGCCCCGGGGCAATGGCTCGGGCTTCGTTTGGGACGAGGCCGGGCATGTCGTCACCAACTTCCACGTCATTCAAGGCGCCAGCGAGGCGCGGGTAAAACTCGCCGACGACAGCGAGCACAAGGCGAGCCTGGTCGGCGTAAGTCCAGCCCACGACATCGCGGTCCTCAAGATTGCGACCGGCAAGCGCCTGCCTGCCGCGGTGCCGCTGGGGACGAGCCACGATCTCAAGGTGGGGCAATCAGTGTTCGCCATCGGCAATCCCTTTGGTTTGGACTGGACGCTCACCAAAGGCATCATTTCGGCGCTGGATCGCTCGCTGGACGGCCAGAACGGTTCCACGATAGAACATCTCATTCAAACCGATGCGGCGATCAACCCGGGCAACTCCGGCGGCCCCTTGCTCGATTCAGCTGGCCGGCTGATCGGCATCAACACCGCCATCTACAGCCCCAGCGGCGCCAACGCCGGAATCGGCTTCGCGGTGCCGGTGGACACCGTCAACCGCGTCGTGCCGCAACTCATCCGGCACGGGCGTTATACCCGGCCGGCGCTGGGCATCGAAATCGACGATGGGATCAATCAGCGGCTTACCCAAGCGCTCGGCGTGAAAGGTGTGGCCATTCTGCGCGTGCGTCCGGGTTCGCCCGCTGCCGCAGCCGGGCTGCAAGGCGTCTCTCGCACTCGCGAGGGTTTGGCTCCGGGAGACATCATCACCGCCGTCAATGACAAACCGGTGGACAGCGTCGGGCGCCTCGCGGCAAGGCTCGATGAATACAAAGTGGGCGAGCGCGTGCGCTTGAAATTGACGCGCCAAGGCAAAACCCTCGAGGTGAATGTCGGCTTGATCGGCGAGAACTGATCGCGCGCCCTTACTTGGGCATCAGATAGCGGTTTTTTCCCAGCCGCTTGGCGCCATACATCGCCTCGTCAGCCCGGCGCATGAGGCTGTCGGCGTCGCCGCCATGACGCGGAAACAACACCATGCCGATGCTGCACCCAAGAACGTGTCGGCGCCCGGCGATGACCATAGGCTCGGTGATGGCGGCGATGACCTTGTGCGCGACCGAGGCGGCGGCAAACTCCTCGGTTGCATCGTGAATCATCAGCACGAATTCGTCGCCTCCCAGGCGGGCGACCGTGTCGGTCACCCGCACGCACCCGGTGAGCCGGGCGCCAACGGCCCTTAATGCCTCGTCGCCGGCCTGGTGGCCAGAGCTGTCGTTGATCGGCTTGAAGTCGTCCAAATCAAGATACAGGAGCGCAAAGGAGCCGCCCTTGCGCTGAGTGGCGGCAATCGCCGCGTCAAGCCGGTCGAAGAACAGCGCGCGATTGGCCAAGCCGGTGAGCTGATCATGCAGGGCCAGATATTGCACCTTCGCCTGCGCGGCCTTGCGCTCAGTGTTGTCCACCGTGACGACGAGCACCCCGGGACGGCCCTCGGTGGTAATGGGCGACGCCGTGATCTCCACTTCGCGGCGTTCTCCCGTCTTGGTAACGGCGGATATGTCGTAGCGATTGGGAAAAAGTTCGCCTTGCAGCCTTCGCTGGTGATTCTGCGCCACCCGCTCGCGATCCACCGGATGCGCCAATTCTAAGTAGGACGGCAGCGCCTTGATCTCCTCGAGGGTGTAACCGAAGAGCTTGCACAAAGCCTCATTGGCGAACACCACTTTGCCCTCTTCGATCACAAAAAGGCCAATGTCGGCGCGTGACTGCGCATCCAACAGCGCCTCCATGCGCGCCCGACTCGCGGCGAGCGCCTCCTCGGTCGTCTTGAGCGCAGTGAACTCGATGGCATGGCCGACAAATCCGGCGTGCGCGCCTGACTCGTCGAACAGCGGCGATGCCACGACCCGAACATAAACTCGCCGGCCGGATTTGGTGACTCTCCAACCTTCGAAGACGCCTCGCCCATCAGCCAAGATTGCCGGCACGTTGGTGCGCACCGTTTGATCCTCTTCGGCTTTGCCGCCCGGAAAGAGAAAGCTGTAATGCCGGCCGAGAGCTTCTTCCGCGGTGTATTCATAAATACGCTCCGCGCCTTTGCTCCAGAAGACGATGCGACGCTGCAAGTCGATGCACACGATCGACTCGATCAGCGCATCGAGCAAGGCGTCGGCGGAAAAGGGAAGTATCCTTTGATCACCCATGCCTGCAGTATAGCGCCGGGAACTATGTGCGCCCAAACCGACCCAGCGGCATGGTCGTCCACCGTGCACTGTAAGGGAACGCAACTGAAGAAACTGAAGATCGCGCGCTCTTCCTATTTGGCTTACATCCGCGGCAGATCCAAGAGACTCCCTTGCACATTGCTCCCGTTATGGCTGAGAACATTTCCCCCCGCCGAAAAGACGCTAACTCCAGCGTCGCCTTGAACGACTCCAATGGCAAAACCGCTAATTCGGCTGTTACGTAGCATCAAGGCGGCAGCACCACCGGCACTGGTTTCACCCTTCACCCCGACAGCACTACCGCCGTCGATCCGGGCATTCTCTATCGCAACACTGGCCAGCGCGCCACCCCCCATCGCGTTCGCTCGAACCCCGTTTCCGGAGCGACCAATCAGCACTCTGCGAAGGTTCACGCGCGTACTTTGTCCGCTCTCCGCCTGCACCAACACACCTGCATCGAGCGCGCCAAAAATCGTCGTGTTCTCAACCAGCGCTCGTGCGCCTTTTGCGATTTGAAATCCGACATCGACGTCGCGCACCAAAGTTTCACCTACGCTCACTCGGGCCGGCGCGGCAACCGCAACCCCTCGTTCTACCATTCCGACTACCATACGCCGCAGGTCCAGTCGATCGCCCTGATTCAGGACTATCCCAGTTCCAGAACCTTGCCCCGAGATCGACAACCCTTCTAGAAACACACGGGCACCTACTCCCTCGATCCGCACCGCGCCTTCGGCAGTTGCTGGCAGATTGGCAACGATGCCCGGTATGGCTCTCAAGGATATCGAATCGGTCAAGGTCACGGCATCGTAGTCGGCGGTCTCCACCAATACGACCTCGCCATGAGCCATGACTGTGCGCAAGGCCACTCCGATGCGCCTGCAAGGCGCAGTTGCAGGGCAGTTCTGCAGTACGTTGGCGTCATGCCCCGCTTGCGGTGCAACGTAGGCGCGTTGCGCTAGGTAACCAGGCCCGGGCGCAACCGGTCCCCACGGTTCGGAGGTCGGACCCCAGCCGCTGGCATTGCGCGCGGCAACCGTGCAGAAGTAGCTTGTGCCATTGACCAACCCATCAACAACCGCAGGCGAAGCGGTCGCGCTCAAGCCGAT
Source organism: uncultured Alcaligenaceae bacterium (assembly GCA_964517465.1). Taxonomy (GTDB): domain Bacteria; phylum Pseudomonadota; class Gammaproteobacteria; order Burkholderiales; family Casimicrobiaceae; genus JACPUX01. Next base: position 13,447 of record CAZFEK010000052.1, on the reverse strand, counting down.
CTCGGGGCCTCCCCCCGGAGCGCAGCGCACCGCGTACTCCAGGATTTCTTTTCCGCCGTCGTCCTCTGGCGCAATAAAGCTCACGACCAGGATTCGCGACGCCGCCTCAATGCCAGCGATTGTCGGGGCGCCGGGCACCGTTGGCGCAACCACAGCGACAACCGCCAGCAGATATCGGCCCTCGGCATCGCGCCCACCGATGCTAAATTTGAGCGGTGGTCGGTTGGTCGGCGAGTGTTCCGTGGCCTGCAGCAACAATTCATAGTCGCCGGGTGGCGCACCTTCGGGCACCCACAGCGAATCGCTCCAGGGTGCGGTGGCCGGCCCAGGCAGAATCGTTCCGAGGTCGATCGCCGAAACCACGTTGAATTCGGCACCGCCGGCCACGCGCCGCAGAAGAAACCGCGCCTCGAACCGTTCGTATAGACGCGCCAGTCCTTCGTTGATCCAACGCGTTGCCAAAGGCAGCGCACGGCCGGCGACGACGCGATCTTGAGTGAGAATTTCCTGGGGGCGCAGTTGAAAACCGATGCGCCGCGCGAGTTCCCGCAATAGCGGCTGGCCATCGGGGTCGAGATTAAGACCATAGAAATTGCCGTTGCCAAAGCTCGACAAGTGCAACAGCTCGGCCTGATCGAGCATGATCTGCGCCGCCGCGGGCGTATTGTCGGTTTTGCCGCAGCTCTCGCCGACCACGGGCGCCACCAGCCAGCGGTCACGGATCATCGGCCATTCCGCGGGACGGTCAGTCCATTGATTGAAAAAACCAGCGCGCCCGAAACAGTCGGAGCGCACCCCCACGGGGCGCGCCCGCGGCAAGGAAAAAGCATATTCGATGGCGGGTTTCGCGGCATACGGCACCAGCACGACCAGCTGTTGCCCGGGAAACGCATTCGCCTGCGCGTCGACGATGCGCCGCATGATTGCGCGATCGGCTTCGACATTGGGGTCTAGGCGCGGATAACTCACCCCCGGAGGCGGTGTGCGCACCACCCATTCGCCGAACTGTCCGTACCAACCGATGTCGACCCAGGCGACGCGCGGATCATTGGCGTAGCGCTGGCTCAGTACCGCAAAAAGACCCTCCATGGCTTGCAGCACGCCCTCGTCGCGCCAATCGGGAATGAAGGTGATATCCGAACCGTCGGCTTTGGTCGGCGCGGTCACACCGCGTTGATGCAAGGGCACGAAGCCGGGGCCGGGCGGCCGCGCATCGTAAGGCAGGTAGCTTTGCGTGTCGCCATAGCCCACCATACCCTGCACCCGAAAAGCAAAGCGTGCCCCGCGCGCGGCGGCAGCTGCGATGCGAGGTTCCAGCACGGTGTCAATGCCGCTGTAGTCGCCTAGATTGGGTTCCAGCGTTTTCCAACGGTAGCGCACGTATTCGTCTATCGGCGTTTCGTCGAGCACGATTTGTTTGTCCGGCGTACTGTCGTGCCAGCGATGAAAACCACGCAGGGGGTTGGCGTGCCCAGTGGCGGGCTGATGGGCTGCCGGGGTGATCACCAAGGGGGCCGCACCGAGGCCACTACCCAGGAGGAGCGCGAGACTCAGACCCGTCGACCAACGTCGCAGCGGGGCAAGCGAAAATCTCATGCGCTCCATCGCATCGCGCGATGAGCGATGCCTGCTTCCTCGAACTCGGGACCAATGGGCTCGAAACCTTCACGCGCGTAAAAACCCATGGCATGCGTTTGGGCATTGAGCAACAGCTCGCGATGCCCCGAGGCGCTCCCCATTTCCATCAGCCGGCGCAAAACCGCAAGCCCGACTCCCCTTCCGCGCCACTCGGGCAACACCGCCATGCGACCGATGTGCCCGTCGGGCAGTAGCCGCCCGCAGGCGATGGGCTTTCCTGCCGCATCCTCCGCCAACACATGGCGGCATTCGGCATCGATACCGTCCCACTCCAGCGCCTCGTCGACCTTTTGTTCCTGCACGAAAACTTGGTAACGAACTTGGCGCAGGGCTTCGCGATCGCGATCCCAAACCGCTTCTCTCAGGACAAAAACTTTCGGCTCTTCCATGGCCGCGAGATCCTCTTCTTCGATGCTCACCGGGGTACCGACGGGGGCGCGCTCGAAAAGATCGATAACGTCCATCTGGCTCATGCGTATGCACCCATGCGACAAAGGCTGGCCCATGAGCGCATCGTCCGGCGCGCCGTGAATGTAAATGTAGCGGCGCATGGTGTCCACCTGCCCCAGGCGGTTGCGGCCGCGTTCGGTGCCACAGAGCCAGAGGATGCGGCTCAAAATCCAATCGCGCTGTGGCTCTTGTCGCGCCAGTTCCGGCCCGTAAACTTCACCGGTGAAGCGACGGCCCCGGAACACGGCTCCGAGCGGCATGCCGGCGCCGATCTTGGCGCGTATGAAATGGTGTCCTCTCGGAGTGCACTCGCTGCCCGATTGCTCGCCCGCGCCTTTCGCAGCCGTGGAGATGCGATAGGTGCGCAGTTGCCGCCCGGCGGCGTCGTACAGGGCCAGCACTTGTTCCGGCAGCAGCACGCGGATCAGCATCAAAACCCCGCGCGACGGCGGGCAAAGAAACTCGTGAGCAAAGCGGCGCAATCTTCCGCCATGATTCCTCCGCTCACCTGCGTGTGGTGATTGAGCCGCGGTTCAGCAAACAAGTCGACCACGCTGCCGCAAGCGCCGGTCTTGGGGTCTCGTGCGCCAAAAACGAGGCGTTCCAGCCTCGCGTGCAACACCGCGCCGGCGCACATGGCGCAAGGCTCCAGCGTCACGTAAAGAGTGCATCCGGGCAGGCGGTAATTGCCCAGCGCTTCGCCCGCCGAGCGAAGCACGCGCACCTCGGCGTGGCCGCAGGGATCGTTGTTGCCGATCGGCGCATTAAAAGCGCGGGCGACGATGCGCCCTTCGCACACCACAACCGCACCCACCGGCACTTCGTCCTGCAACTCGCCCGCGCGTGCTTCGGCCAAGGCCTCGCGCATGAAAATATCGTCGTCATCCATAGGACTTCCCTCTGCCGGCGATGATAGCGCATCACGCCCGGTTTGCCGCCAGGCATCGGCTATGGTTTAATCGCGGACGCCGCCGCGCATCGGAAGGGGAAGCGATGCGCACTCACTGAACGTCACGGCCGGAGGAGGGCCGGTGCGTTACCTGCTATTGCCATTCACCGATTTCCTGGCCGCTTACGATCGCGGCATCGGACGCAAAGGTGTGTTCGCCATTTTTTGGGTGGGTGCCGCCTGCGCCGCTTCTTGGTGGGTATACGTCCCGCTGCATGAGCTGATGCACGCCTGGGGCTGTCTGCTCGCCGGCGGCACGGTCACCCGCCTCGATATCGCGGAAGGGTATGGCGGCAGCCTTTTGCAGCGGGTTTTTCCCTATGTCCAGGTGGGTTCCGATTACGCCGGCCAGTTGTCCGGATTCGACACCCATGGCAGCGACTGGGTGTATGCCCTGACCGTTTTTTTCCCTTACCTCTTGACCTTGGTTCCGGGAGTGCCCCTGCTCCTTTACCTGCGCGCCTTGCGACACCCCTCCAATCGCGCTTTGTTGCTGCTCGGCGCAATTCTGCCGCTGGCCTGGGCTCCCTTCCTTTCGGTCACTGGAGACTATTACGAACTCGGTTCGATTCTGGTGTCCCGTTCGGCCGAGTGGCTGTTCGCGATCAATACCGACGCCTGGCGCGGCGACGATCTCTTTCGCATCGCCGGCCCGATTTTTTCGACCGACACCAAGCTGCGCGCCGGCGATGCGCTGGGCATAATGACGGGCTTTCTGGTCGGCCTCGCGCTCGCCTACGCCACCTACGCTCTGGGCCGCCGCCTCGCGCGAGCGATGGGCTTGCGGGGCGAACCCGAGCTGATGCGCGGTCGCTGATCTCGGGTCGAGCGCAAGCCCCGCCGTTTAGGGCGGGATCACTCACTACAGATCGCGTGCCACGAGCCGCCCGGCAATATGATCCGCGGCGCGCAAGGCCAGCGCCTCGATCGTGAGCGAAGGCGCTTCGCCGCCTCCGGAACTGGGGAAGACCGAAGCATCCGTGACATAAAGATTGCGCCAGCGATGGCTGCGGCATTCGGCATTCACTACCGAATCGGCCGCATTATTGCCCATGCGGCAGGTGCCGAAGATGTGGCTGGCGTTCACCCGATCGTAGCTGCCGAAGCGCTCGAAGATTTGGCCGGCCCCTATCAGCGCAAACATCTCTTCGATGCGGCGAGCGATGAAATCCTCGCGCGCGTTAGCCCCGCCATCGAGATGCGCGTTCACCCGAGCAATCGGCTGCCCATGCGCGTCGCGCTTCCAGGGATGCAATTCGACCCAGGCTTGGGGATGCGGCAGGCACTCCGCGAAACCCGCCAGGGCCAGAGCACGGCCATATGACTCCTGCATTTGTTTGCCGTGCTCGCTTCCCCACCCGCCCACCACGCGCGTGGCGTAGGCGATCGGCCCAATCAAATCCATCGAGGCCGTGAAGGGCACCAGGCGACATCCGCCGACGACACCGGGTATGGCATCCGGGGCATTAAAATCCCAGCAGATTACATCGGAAGGCAAACCCCGCCAGGTGCCCAAAGCCTCCGGATGCAAGGCGGCCGCGGCATGAAACACCGTTTCCAGGAAGTTGCGTCCAACCTGGCCACTTTCATTGCCGAGTCCGCCCTGCGCGTATTTCCCTTCCGAGAGCAAGAGCAAACGAGGCGTTTGGACTGCCCCTCCGGCAAGGACGACCACCGTCGCCGAAGCGGACTTTCTTGCTCCGGTGCGATCGACGAAGATCACCTCGCGAACCCGGTCCGCCTCGCCCGCTTCGATGCGAAGGACTTCCGCACCGGCTTCCAACTCGCATTTGCCGGTGGCCAGCGCGCGGCGCAAAAAAGTCACCTCGGCGCTGGCCTTGTCGCCGCGCGGGCAGCCGCGGTTGCAGTTGTTGCAATAATTGCAGCCCGGCCGGCCATCGTAAGGCGCGGAAAGCACGCCCAAAGGGTTAGCCTGCCAGTGAAACCGGCCCCGCGTCGCTGCGATCAAGCGCTGGCTTGCGTAACTCGGCGCATGTGCAGGCAATGGGTAAGCCTGGCTGCGCCAGCGAACCTCGTCCCGACCATCGCCTGCCGCACCGATCAGGCGCTCGGCTTCGAGATAATAGGGCTCCAGGGTCGCATAATCGATCGGCCAATCGGCGCCCACGCCAAAGCGGCTGCGCTGGCGCATCGCCTGAGGATGCAAGCGATGCGCTTCGCCAGTGAAATGCAGGGTGCTACCCCCTACGCCGCGAACGTGCAGGACCTCGCCGACGTCGCGACGCGTGAGGTCGCCGAGATATCCGGACAAGTGATTCCAGCTACGCAAGTGACCGAAAGCGGGGTCCAGCGCTTGGCTGCTCGCGAGTTCGATCGGCCAGGTGGAGCCCGGTGGCGCGGGAAAAACGCGGCTCTCCCAACCAGCGTCCTGCAGCGGATAGTCCCGCTCGGGCTCGAAGCGCTCGCCGGCCTCCAGCACCCTTACGGAAATGCCTCGCCGCGCCAATCCCCACGCACAGGCGGCCCCGCCGGCTCCGGAACCGATGATCAGGACGTCGGTCAAGGCGCGCGAGTATAGTCAGGAAAACCGAGAGGCTGCGGAGGCCCCGAAAGCTTCAGCGCGGCGAGGGTCTGGGGCCTTGCATAGTAGCGCCGAAACAACTCCCAGCGCAGGCGCTCATAGAACACCCGCGGCACGCTTCCGGGCGCGGCCGACGCCGCAGCAGGAAGCACCCGGGCGGCTAGATCCGGCGCCATCGCCGCGTAATCGGCCGCCCCGCTCTCGCCGGCACGGGCTTCCAGCCACGCCATACCCCGCCGCAACACGCGACGGAGCGAACGATCGGTATCCGCGGCGGCTACGAGGTCCTGAACCAGTTCTGCCATCGCCTCGGCACTCATTCCCGCCGGCGGAAGAAAAATCGTGGCGTAGGCCCGCAAGGCGAGACTCTCGGCAGCGCTGATCGGCGCTGGCCAAAGCAGGCTTTTGAAGACAGCGCCCGAGGCGGCGAGTAAGCTCAGCCCCAAACTCCAGCGCAGCGCCTCACGTCGATCGATCATTGCGAATCCGGAAAAAGCAAAGCCGGCAGGCTTCGCCCGCGCGAAGCGTGCCGGCCGCAAAGCCAAGCCCTAAACCGGCAAAGCCGGAACCCAAGTGGATCGTTGGCCGAACGTAAACAGCGCTTCGATATTGGCGAAAACCTGGAGTCCCAGCGACTATTTGCGACGACGCAGCAGCGCAAACACGCCGGCTGCGCCCACCGCTGCGGCAAGGCCGAAGAGCGCCAGCTCATCCAAGGTGGGAACCGACATCACCGGACCATTACCTCCAGCAACAGCCGTGCTGGAAACCAGAGCAAGGATAAACAAACCGCAGAGCTGCCCAATTTTGGCCATGCGACCTCCCGTGGTTAGTTCAAAAACGCCGCGCGGTGGCGGCGCCGACCCGCACCTACTTGCGGCGCCGTAGCAGAGCGAACACGCCGGCTGCGCCCACCGCAGCCGCCAGGCCATAAAGCGCCAGCTCATCCAGGGCGGGAACTGCTTGCGCCGGCAAGGCGCTTCCAGCGTAGGCGGCGCCCGATGCCAGCCCCGCAATTGCGCCAAGCAGGCGCGCGACTCTTCCGATTCCAGCCATATACACCTCCCATGAAGCGTGGAAAAAACGGCTCAACGACCTCGTCGCAACACCGCAACCAGCCCGGCAACGGCAATCACCGCTCCCAAACCGGCCAAGCCGCCTTCGTGCAAGCGCGGCAGTGAAACCACCCGCGCCGCTTCTGCGGCAAGCGCGTCAGCGGCCCAAAACACTTGTATCACCAGTGCTGGCCAAACAGCGGCCGACACTCGCGTCATCCCCCCGGATTTCGCCCTCATCATTCGCCCATCTCCCCCGATGTGCATCAGTCTCAACCCCCGAAGGAACTCCGCGTCTGTTCGCGCGGCACGCCCCGGGCCTCCTCACTCGAAGGCGTAATGTGAGACAATTTCTCTCTCCTGTCAACGATTTATCTCGCGATCTCGCTTGCGCGAGGCCGCACCCGCCAGGCGTTCTGCCTTGCACCCGGCAAACCCGGTGGACATTTTTCGCCCCGATCCATGCCCGCACCGAGCTTCCAAACAACGCATCCTGCCTTGCTTCTGATCGATTTGCAGCGGGCCATAGACCACCCGTCCTGGGGCCAGCGCAATCAGCCGCAGGCCGAGGATCGAGTGCAGGCCCTGCTTGCGGCTTGGCGCAAGAGAGCGCTGCCGATCGCGCACGTGCGGCATTTTTCCAAAGCGCCCGAATCGACTTACCGGCCTGGCGGAATCGGCGTGGAATTCAAGCCCGGCCTCGGTCCCTTGCCGGGCGAGCCGGTTTTCACCAAGTCGACCCATGCGGCTTTTGTCGGCACCGCGTTGGGCGCCTGGCTGCATGGCCTCGACATCGGCGAAATCGTGATCGCCGGGGTGATCACCGACAACTCGGTGGAGGCCACGGCGAGGCTGGCCTGCGATTTGGGCTTTCGCCCCTGGGTGGTCAGTGACGCCTGTTTCACTTTCGGTCATTGCGACCTCGATGGCAAGGCGCACGACGCTGCCGTGATCCATGCCCTTTCGCTCAGCCGTTTGCACGCAGAGTATGCCGAGGTCTGGGACACCGCCATGATCCAGGAGCTTCTCCAAGCGCTGCCCCGAGGTCGAGGCGGGGAACCGGAACCGCCGCGCCAATCTATGCGTGATTTGCCGCAGGCCCGCCGATGGCGCGCACAGGCTGCACCCGCCGCCGTGGTCGGGGTTCTCCTCACGCGCGAACACATGGGTCGGCAGGAGAAGCTTTTGCTCAAACGCAATCACGCGCCCTACGCCGGCCTGTGGTCGCTGCCCGGCGGAAAATGGGAGTTCGGTGAAACGCTGGCGCAAGCGGCCATGCGCGAGGCGCAGGAAGAAACCGGGCTCGACGCAAATTTCGACGGTCTGCTCGCCATCCTCGACGAGTGCCTCTGCCCCGCCGAGGCCGATGCCAGCGGAGCGCATTTTCTGCTGCATCTATGCGCATTGCGCGCCGGCGATGGAACTGTGGCGGCCAGTCACGAGGGCGAAGTCCGTTGGTTCAGCGACGCGGAAATTGAAAGGCTCGCCGAGGCTGCGGCCATCGTTCCTTCCGATCACCAGCTCCTGGCCCACCTTGATCGACTGGCCGGCGTGGGCCACTTCGAGGCAGAAGTCGCCGTCGACGCCGCCGGCCAGGCTCGACTGCTGCGATTCTCGCGCCTCGGCTAAACCCCTGCGACTCTAGCCGCCAAGGGCTCCTTGAGCTTTTGTGCGGCGTTTCTTAGGGTGATCTCGGTGGTCGGCCAATCGATGCACGCATCGGTCACCGAGACCCCGTATCTCAATTGCGCCGGATCTTTGGGTATCGGCTGATTGCCCGCGTCGAGATTGCTCTCGATCATCACGCCCATGATCGAGCGGTTGCCGTCGATGATCTGGTGCTTGCAATCGGTGAGCACCAGAGGCTGGAGGCTGGGGTCTTTGTTCGAATTGCCGTGGCTGCAATCGATCATGATGTTTTGCGGCAGGCCGCGTTCAGCCAGCGCCCGCTCGCACAGCGCGACGGAAACGGTGTCGTAATTGGGCTTGGCCCCACCTCTGAGCACCACATGACCAAAGCGGTTGCCCCGGGTGTTGATCACCGCGCAACGGCCCTGCTCGTCGATGCCTAAGAAACTATGCGGCGTGGAAATCGCCACCAGGGCGTTCATGGCCACGGTGAGGCTGCCATCGGTGCCGTTCTTGATGCCCACGGGCATCGACAGCCCGCTGGCCAGCTCGCGATGGGTTTGCGATTCGGTGGTGCGCGCGCCGATCGCCGCCCAGCTCACGAGGTCGGAGAGGTACTGCGGCGTGATCGGATCGAGCGCCTCGGTGCCGCAGGGCAAGCCCATGCCGTTGATCTTGAGCAAGAGGTCGCGCGCCTTTTTTAGACCGTCTTCGATGCGGAAGCTGTCGTCGAGATAAGGGTCGTTGATGAGCCCTTTCCAGCCGGTGGTGGAGCGGGGTTTTTCGAAATAGACCCGCATCACCACATAAAGCGACTCCCGCACCTCTTCGGCCAGCGCCCGCAGGCGATGGGCGTATTCGAGCGCGGCATCGGGATCGTGGATAGAACAAGGTCCCACCACGACCATCAAACGCGGGTCGCGCCGATCCAGGATGGCGCGTATGGTCTGACGCGCGCCGATCACCGTTTCGCTCGCCGCAACGCTCATGGGGTACAGCTCTTTCAGCTCATCGGGTGTGAGTATCGGCTGTTCGAGCGTGACATTCAGGTTGTCGAGGCGTGGATCGTTCATGGGTTTGACTCAGGAAGAACACAAAGGCGTATCGGACGGGTTGCGCCATTATAACCCGAACCGCAGCCAAATTGCGGCAGCGCAACAAAGCACCGCCGAAGCACCCTGGCCCGCCCCACAGCCAACTCCGGGCGCGGCCGCCGGTTTGACTTGGCGCCAGGCGGCGCCGATACTGCTCGGATCGAGGAGACCAGACTTTCGCTGCGACGCGAAACCGTTTCGAGCCTGCGGCGACCGTCCTGGAGAGAACACCGAGGAAGACGCCCTTGAAGTTGCTGCCCGCTCTGCTGTTCGCCGCCCTGCTGCTGATCGCCGGCCCTGCGGCGGCCGAGCGCCGCGTTGCGCTGGTGGTGGGCAATGCCACTTATCCGACCGCCCCGCTGAAGAACCCGGCCAACGATGCCCGCGCCGTCGGCGAGCTGCTGAAGCAGCTGGGGTTCGAGGTTCACGGACACAGCAATCTGGGCCAGCGCGACTTTCATCGCGCCGTCACCGCCTTCGGAGAACGTTTGGGACCGGATGCGGTGGCGCTGTTTTATTACGCCGGACATGGCGTGCAATTGCGCGGCAAGAACTATCTCATTCCGGTGGACGCGCGCATCGCGACGGAAGGCGCAGTGCGCAGCGAATCGGTGGACGTGGATATCTTGCTGGAACAATTTCAGTCTTCGGGCAGCACTCTCAATATCGTCATCCTCGATGCCTGCCGGAACAACCCCTTCGAGCGCAGCTTTCGCGGTTCAAGCGGCGGCCTGGCGCAGATGGACGCGCCCAAGGGAACCCTGATTGCTTACGCCACCGCGCCGGGGCGCGTGGCACTCGACGGCGAAGGCGCCAACGGCCTCTACACCAGCCAACTCCTGCAAGCCATGGCCGAGCCCGGCCTCAAGGTCGAAGACGTGTTCAAACACGTGCGCGTCAAAGTGGCGGGCAGCACGGGCGACCAACAAATGCCTTGGGAAGCTTCGTCCCTCACCGGGGATTTCTATTTCACCGCGCCCAAGGCGGCAACCCCGACGCTGGCCACGGTGGCGGCAGTCGCCCCTGCTTCCTCGCCAACTCGCGAACCGTCTGCGCCGGGACCTGCCGCCAATGCTTTGCGCGGCGTGGTGGGAATCGACAGCGAGGCTTTTTTCCGCGAGCCGCGCGTCCTTGATCGTCTACGCGCTTTGGGCGTGGAACTCAGCGTGGAGGTGCTGGCCTCGCGCGAGGTGCCAGGCAAGGTCGATGCCAAGCGGCATGACTTCGTCTTCGTCACCGGCGCCTCTTTGGCTGCGGGTATCGCCAAGAGCAACGCGGCCAAACGCAGCTTCACGCCTTTCCATTCACCCCTGGTGCTCGCTTCCTGGCAGCGCGTGGCCGAGCTCCTGGAGCCGGCCGGCGCGGTCAAGCGCGAGGCCGATGGCGTCTGGTACGCCGACATGCGCCTGCTGGCCCGCTGGATGAACGAAGACAAACATTGGAAATCCCTCCCGGGTTCGGAGCGCTTTCCGTCCAGCCAGCCGATCACCGTCACCACCGCCGATCCGCGCTCTTCCTCGACTGCGGCGGCCTACTTGGCGCTTCAGGCTTTTTTGGCCAACGGTGATGATGTGCCGGACGAAGATGACGAGGTGGCGCGCACCATCCCCAAACTGCGCCCTCTGTTCGCGCGCCAGGGCCAGCGCGAAGCCAGCACCGTCGATGTCTTCAATGATTATCTGGAGCTCGGCGTGGGTGCCCGGCCCTTGGTGTTGGCCGACGAGGCGGAGTATGTCGGGCGCCTGTTGCGTGGTGAATTCGCAGCCACCAGTCGCTTGTTGCTTTATCCCCGACCGGGCATCTTCGCCAAGCGGGTTTGGGTGGCGATCAGCGAACACGCCGACCGGGCCGGCCGCCTGCTGCGCGAAGACCCTGAGCTCCAGCGCCTGGCCGGCGAATTCGGTTTCCGGGCGGCACGAGACACCGAGGCGACGAAACGCTGGCGGGACAAAGGGATCACCGCCCCCGAGGAGTTCCTCGACATCGTCAACCCGCCGCCGGCCGAGATGCTGGACCGCTTGATCGAAGGCGCCCTGGACCGGCCGGCAAGAGCCGCCGGAGGCTCCCGTCCGTGAGTGCGCTCAGCGCTGCTTCACACAGTCGACGTAATACTTCACGCCTTCCGGCCCTTCGTCTTCCACCAGGCCGTGGATGTCGGTTTCGAAGCCGGGGAAACGCTCGTTGAAGCTGCGCGCGAAGCGCAGGTATTCGACGATGAGCTTGTTGAAACGCTCGCCCGGAATCAGCAGCGGTATGCCCGGCGGATAAGGGGTGAGCAGCACGCTGGTGATGCGTCCTTCCAACTGATCGATTTCCACCCGGTCGATTTCGCGATGCGCCATACAGGCGAAGGCGTCCGACGGTTTCATCGCCGGCTCGATATTGGACAAGTACATTTCGGTAGTCACCCGCGCCACGTCGTTGTTGCGGTACATGTCGTGAATCTGGTCGCACAGCTCGCGCAAACCCACGCGCTCGTAGCGCGGATGGCTCTGACAGAACTCGGGCAGCACACGCCACAGCGGCTGGTTCTTGTCGTAATCGTCCTTGAACTGCTGGAGTGCGGCGACCAGCGTGTTCCAGCGGCCCTTGGTGATGCCGATGGTGAACATGATGAAGAAGGAATAAAGCCCGGTCTTCTCCACGATCACGCCATGTTCGGCGAGGTACTTGGTGACGATGGAGGCGGGAATGCCGGTCTTGGCGAACTTGCCGGAAACGTCGAGGCCCGGGGTGATGACCGTGGCCTTGATCGGGTCCAGCATGTTGAAGCCCGCGGCCAGATTGCCAAAGCCGTGCCACTTGTCCTTGGCGCGCAGCATCCAGTCTTCGCGCGAACCGATGCCCTCGTCGGCGAGGTTATCCGGCCCCCAGACCTTGAACCACCAGTCCGCACCCCACTCCTCGTCGACCTTGCGCATGGCGCGGCGAAAGTCCAATGCCTCCATGATCGATTCTTCCACCAGCGCGGTGCCGCCCGGGGGCTCCATCATCGCCGCGGCGACGTCGCAGGACGCGATGATCGCGTATTGCGGCGAAGTCGAGGTATGCATGAGATAGGCTTCGTTGAAAAGGTGGCGGTCGAGTTTCCGGGTTTCCGATTCCTGCACCAGAATCTGCGAAGCCTGCGACAAACCCGCCAGGAGCTTGTGCACCGAATGGGTGGCGAAGATCATGGCGTCCCTGGAGCGCGGCCGATCCTTGCCGATGGCATGCATGTTCCGGTAGAAATCGTGGAAGGTGGCGTGAGGCAGCCAGGCTTCGTCGAAATGTAGGGTGTCGATGCTGCCGTTCAAGGTTTCCTTGAGCATCTCCACGTTGTAGAGCACGCCGTCGTAGGTGCTCTGGGTGATGGTGAGGATGCGCGGCTTGTGATTCTTCGCCTCGCGGGCGAAGGGATTGGCGGCGATCTTTTTCTCGATGTTTTCGGGGCGGAATTCTTCCAGCGGAATCGGCCCGATGATGCCCAGGTGGTTGCGTTTCGGGGTCAGGAAAACCGGAATCGCCCCGGTCATGGTGATGGCGTGCAAAATCGACTTGTGACAGTTGCGGTCCACCACCACGATGTCATTGGGCGCGACATTGGCGTGCCAGACCATCTTGTTCGAGGTCGAGGTGCCGTTGGTGACGAAAAAGCAGTGGTCGGCGCTGAAAATGCGCGCGCCGTTGCGTTCCGACGCCGCCACCGGACCGGTATGGTCGAGGAGCTGCCCGAGTTCTTCCACCGCGTTGCATACGTCGGCCCTCAACATGTTCTCGCCGAAGAACTGGTGGAACATCTGCCCCACCGGGCTCTTCAAGAACGCGACCCCGCCGGAGTGGCCCGGGCAATGCCAGGAGTAGGAACCGTCGCCCGCGTAATGTGTCAGCGCGCGGAAAAAAGGCGGCGCCAGGCTGTCGAGGTAGGAACGCGCTTCGCGAATGATGTGGCGCGCGACGAACTCGGGCGTGTCCTCGAACATGTGGATGAAGCCATGCAGCTCGCGCAGCACGTCATTGGGAATGTGGCGCGAAGTTCGCGTCTCGCCATAGAGGTAAATGGGAATTTCGGCGTTGCGAAAGCGAATCTCGGAAATGAAGGCCCGCAGGC
>CAZFEK010000051.1:0-31867 GCA_964517465.1 uncultured Alcaligenaceae bacterium | reverse complement strand
GTCCAAAAGCGCGAGTACAAAAGATGCAAAATGGCGTGCTCGATGCCGCCGATGTATTGATCCACCGGCAGCCAGTGGTCCACGCGGGCATCGACCATGGCCGCGTCGTTGTCGTGCGAGGCGTACCGCGAGTAATACCAGGACGAATCGACGAAGGTGTCCATGGTGTCGGTTTCGCGCCGCGCCGCTTGACCGCACTTGGGGCACGAACACTGCACGAAGTCCGGGCGCTTGGCCAAGGGATTACCCGAGCCGTCAGGAACGCAATCGTCGGGAAGCTTCACCGGCAATTGCGCATCGGGTACCGGCACATCGCCGCAGCGATTGCAATGAATGAGCGGAATCGGGCAGCCCCAATACCGTTGGCGCGAGATGCCCCAGTCGCGCAAGCGCCATTGCACTTGCGTGTGGCCCAAACCCTGGGCCTGGAGATCGGCCGCGATCGCGCGCACCGCGTCGGCATAGGCGAGGCCATCGTATTTGCCGGAATGAACACAACGCCCGCTCTGCTTATCGGCGTACCACTCTGCCCAGGCGTCGGTGGAGAAGGTCTGCCCGGCCACCTCGATCACCGGTTTGATCGGCAGGCCGTATTTTTTGGCGAAATGAAAGTCGCGCTCATCGTGCGCCGGCACTGCCATCACGGCGCCTTCGCCGTAACTCATGAGCACGTAGTTGCCGACCCAGACTTCGATCTCTTCGCCGGTGAGCGGATGCCTCACGAACAAGCCCGTGCGCATGCCCTTTTTTTCCATGGTCGCCAAATCGGCTTCCATGACCGAGCCGTGCTTGCACTCTTCGATGAAGGCCGCCAATTCGGGATTGTTCCGCGCGGCAAAAGCGGCCAGCGGATGTTCGGCGGCCACGGCGCAAAACGTCACACCCATGATGGTGTCGGCGCGCGTGGTGAAGACCCAGAGTTTGCCCTCTTCGCCGTCGGCCAGGGTGTAGGGGAAGGCGAAGCGCACGCCTTCGCTTTTGCCGATCCAATTGACTTGCATCGCCTTCACCCGCTCCGGCCAGCCGGGCAAGGAATCGAGATCGGCAAGCAGTTCCTCGGCGTAACGCGTGATGGCGAGGTAATAGCCTGGTATTTCGCGCCTCTCGACCAAGGCGCCGGTGCGCCAGCCACGGCCGTCGATCACTTGCTCGTTGGCGAGCACGGTCTGATCGACCGGGTCCCAGTTCACTACTTGAGTTTTTTTGTAGGCGATGCCCTTCTCGAGCATGCGCAAAAAAAGCCACTGGTTCCAGCGGTAGTATTCCGGGCGGCAGGTGGCCAGCTCGCGCTTCCAATCGATGGCGAAGCCCAGGGACTTCAACTGCATCTTCATGTAGGCGATGTTGTCGTAAGTCCACTTCGCCGGCGGCACGGCATTGGCCATGGCAGCATTCTCCGCCGGCAGACCGAAAGCATCCCAGCCCATGGGCTGGAGCACGTTCTTGCCGTTCATGCGGTGGTAGCGCGTAAGCACGTCGCCGATGGTGTAGTTGCGCACGTGCCCCATGTGCAGCTTGCCCGAAGGATAGGGAAACATCGACAGGCAATAGAACTTTTCCCGGTCGGGGCGTTCGATGGCCTCGAATGCTTTGGTGTGGTCCCAGTGGTGCTGGGCCGCGGCTTCGATCTCGGCGTGGCGATAGGGCAACATGGCTCGGGAATATGTTAAATTGCAGCGAATTTTGGATTATACCGACTCGATGGCCCGAAGCGGGCGGGAGGAGCAGCCATGAAGCGATGGATTGCGGTTCTGTGGGTTTGCTGGCTCGTCGCCGGGCCGGCAGCGGCGGCGCCGAGCGCAGTGGTTGACGGTGTGCAGATGCCGGCCTGGGTGGAGCGTTACGGGCTGCTGCAACCCATCGCGCCGGGTATGGAATTGCGCGCCCAAGACACCGTGCGCACCGGACGCAATGCGCGAGTCTTGCTCAAGCTCGCCGAGGGCAGCTTGGTGCGCCTGGGTGAAAACGGCCAGCTGAAGCTGGCCAGCCTCACCGAAAAGGATGACCAGAAGTCGGTTTTCCGCGCGGCTTTTGAGGTGCTGCGCGGGGCCTTCCGCTTCACCACCGATCGCCTGGCCGCGCCTCGCAAGCGTGATGTGGAAGTAAGAATCGCCAGCATCACCGCCGGAGTTCGCGGCACCGATCTGTGGGGCAAGGCAACCGACGAGCGCGACGTCGTGTGCTTGATCGAAGGCAGCATCAGCGTAGCGCGCGAAGGCTCGCCCGCCATCAGCATGAACGATCCGCTCACTTTCTACGTCGCGCCCAAGGGCGCCCCGCCGGAGGCGGTGCAAGCCGTTCCGCTCGCCAAGCTGGCGCAATGGGCGCAGGAAACCGATCTCACCGCCGGTCACGGGGCAAGCCAGCGCGGCGGCAAATGGAAAGTGGTGCTGGCGGAAGCCTCGGATCAGGCCCCGGCTCTGGAGGTTTACCTCAAAGCGCGGCGAGCGGGGTTCGGTGCCAGCATCGATGCGCTCGGGAAAGAACCCCGCCGCCGCTACGTGGTGAGTATCGGCCAGCTTGCCGATGAAGCCGGTGCCCTAGCGCTGGCGCAGCGATTGGCGGCCGATCTCGGCATTACGCCGCTCAAAGTGAGCAGGTGAATCGGAACTCATGTCGCTGGATACCTGGATCGCTTTGTTCGTCGCCGGCTGGCTGATTTCGATTTCGCCGGGCCCTGGGGCGATCTCTTGCCTGTCGAGCGGATTGCGCCACGGCCTCAAACGCGCACGCTGGAACATCTATGGCTTGCAATTGGCACTGGCAATCTGCATCGCCATCGTGGCAACCGGTTTGGGTGCGCTGTTGGCGGCATCGAGCTTGGCCTTCAACGCCGTCAAGTGGTTCGGCGTCGCTTACCTGGTTTACCTCGGGATCAAGCAATGGCAGGCGCCGGTTCATTGGGATTTCGCCGCCGCGCAAACCGGCACGCAGGGCTCGCGCTGGGCGCTTTTTCGTCAAGGGCTGCTGGTGAACCTCTCCAATCCCAAGGGCATCGTCTTTTTTCTTGCCGTTTTGCCTCAGTTCATCGATCCCAAGGCGCCGCAAATCCCACAGTACCTCATCGCGGCGCTCACGCTGATTGCCATCGACCTCATCGTAATGCACGGCTATACCGCCGCCGCGGCGAGCATACAGCGCTGGCTGAAATCCCCCGCTCAGGTGCGTTGGATGAATCGGTCCTTCGGGGGTTTGTTTGTCGCCGCGGGGCTCGCGCTGGCTGCTTTTCGCCGTTCTTAGCCCGGCTCTTTGGCGGCCCGAAGCACGGGAAACTCGATGACTTCCGCTTCCGGAGCAAAATTTTCAGCGGCGACGCACATCCGGTTTCGCCCCTGCTGCTTAGCACGATAAAGCGCCTGGTCGGCGAGTTCCACCAGCATTTCCGGGCGCAGATCCAGCTTCGGTCTGAGCGCGGCGACGCCGACGCTGGTGGTGAGGCGCAGCCAGGACCCGTTGACCGAAACCTCTAGTTCGGCGATGGTCTTGCGCAAAGACTCCCCGATGCGCGCCGCACCGAAAGGGTCGGTGGCCGGCAGAACGACGGCGAACTCTTCGCCGCCGAAGCGGGTGACCCGGTCCCCGGAGCGCCGGATCAGGTCGCTGATCGCATGCGCCGCCGAAACCAGGCAAGCATCTCCGGCGGGGTGGCCGAAGGTGTCATTGATGCGTTTGAAGTGGTCCAGATCCAGCAGGATCACCGCCAGCCAATTTTCACCGCGCAGAGCGCGTTCCCATTCGGCCTGCAAACGCTCCTCGAAATAGCGCCGATTGCGGATGCCGGTGAGCGGGTCGACCAGATTGGATTTGCGCAGGCCCCGGTTGGCCGATTCCAGCGACTCGATGGTCTCTCGCAGTTCGCTCGATCGCTGGCGTATCTCTTCTTCGATTTGCTCCTTGTCCCGCCTCAATTCCACCATGCGCTGCTGCAAAGTGCGCCGGTTGTGGTCGGCCAGGCCGATGGCGATCAACAGCGCGCCGATGACGCTTCCCACCACCGGCCCGGCTGCCGCCAGCACGTGGATGGGCCAAAACCCCAGCAACATCGCCAGCAGAAGAAAGTTGCCGACCAGCAGGGCAAAACTAGCGAGTTGAAACCAATTGGCGCTCTCCATCCCTTGCCGCACTCGGATCGCCGCCGCCACCAGCATGTAGAGAATGGCCGCAGGAAGAAGCAGCAGAGCCAGGCTCGAAGCGACGATGGTTGAAACCGACACCAGCACGACTTGCAGGGCAAAGGCGAGCACCAGGCCGCGGCCCACCAGATCGAGCACCAATGCCTTGCGGCCGATCTCCAAGGCCTGCCTCGCCAGCGCGATGAATAATAAGCCGGCCACGCCGGCGAAAAGCGGCACCGCCACTTCGTTGAGGTCCGGGTGCTCGGGCCAGAGGTATTGCGCCGAGACCCCGTACAGGGCCATGCCCGAAAGCACCAGGGTCATCACCCAGAGGGCGCACAGCAGATAAGCGCGATCGCGCGCCACCACGGCGGTGGCTAACGCGTAGAGACAGAAAGCCCCGAGCAAGCCCAGCAATAGCCCCACCCCCATTTGCTCGGCCTCGGCGTATTCATGAAAAGCGCTGGGCCGCCAAAGCGTGGCCTCCGCAA
The DNA here is from genome assembly GCA_964517465.1 of uncultured Alcaligenaceae bacterium. GTDB lineage: Bacteria > Pseudomonadota > Gammaproteobacteria > Burkholderiales > Casimicrobiaceae > JACPUX01. The sequence continues at coordinate 27,261 of CAZFEK010000051.1, read as the reverse complement.
AGACGATGCCGGCAGTCTCGATGCGCACGTAGAGGTCGACGGTCTGATCAGCCGCGATGGGAAGCAAAAAATTGGGCGTGCGATGCGGCAAGGCCCGATAGTGAAACGGCCTTCGCCCGCCGCCATGCTGCTCGGAGATTCGGCCGTCGGCGTACACCAGGTAGACGTCGATGGCGCCCAGCAGGGTATAGGGAAATTCGAGTATCCACTGATTGGACAGCCCGCCCTGATTGGTGAGACGCAAATGCAGCCAATAGGCCACTTCGCCGGACCCCAGACTGGCGGTGGCGCCCGAGGTCGCCTGGTAACTTCCGGAGCGCTCCACTTGCCGCACGTCATCGAGCGTCAGGCGCCGTGACGCGTCGGTGAGGTAGCGCCATTGCCCACCCAGGGACAGACGTTGCGTGGCAGTGTCGAGCTCCAGCCCTGGTGCGCCGATGGCCCAGGCGGCGCCCATCCAGGCTGAAAGGACGAGCAAAACCGAGGCGCCGAACCACCTCGCTTGCTGGATGCCCTGGAACCGGCCCGGCATAACGCTCCTCCGCTCGAACCAACCGACTGCCTGCGGCCGGTAGGCGGCGGCGCGCTTTGGCGCCGCCCGCGCAGCGCTCCCCAGCGCCGCCTCCTCCCTGCCTTTCCCCTGGCACGCCTCGCACCCTGCAGCCCGCTCCGGTTCTTGGTCCTTGCCGCCGGAAATCGCGGGCCGAGCACCGGCTTCGCTGCCGGCTGACAATGCTCATCGCGCCAGGCCGAAGCATGCCAAATGTTACGACTTCAAGGCAAGCCCTTCGTCGGTTTTTTTTGCCGCTCGGCCGGCGTTTACCCGCTCGCGCCAAGGGCCAGGCTCAGCCCGGCGGTAACGAAAACGACCGAAGACATGTTGCCGATCAAAACGATGGAGGCCACTTTGTCCGGTTCCTGATGGTATTGCTCGGCCACCATGAAATTCAGCACCGCCGGGGGCAGGGAACCGAATAGCACCAGCATTCCCCATTGATCGCGGCTCAGGCTCAACAGCGGCCCCAGGATCACCGCCATGGCAATGCCCGCCAGCGGGCACACGATAGCGCCGACCAAACCCAAACGCCATCCGCCCCAGGAAACCTCGACCATACGCACCCCGAGGGAAATCAACATCAGCGGAATGAGCGCCTCTCCCACCATCTTGATCGCAGTCATCGCCCAGGCCGGCAAGCTCAAGTGAAAGGCCCCGAAAACAAAACCGAGCACCGTAGCCACCACGATCGGGCTCTTCAGCACCCGCCCAAAGTGGGCGTCGCGACTCACCATGTAGGTGCCCAGGGTGAAGTGCAGCAGATTCGAGACCGTGAACAGCGCCACCATCATCGACAAACCCTTGGAGCCATAGGCCAGCACCGCCAGCGGCAGGCCCATGTTGCCGCAGTTGTTGAACATCATCGGCGGCAGGAAGGTTCGCCATTGCACGTCGAGCGCGCGCACGAACGGCCAGGCCAAGAGACCCGAGCCGAGCACCACGCCGATGCTGCCCAAAATCAGGCCGCCGCTTTCGGCGAGATTGAAGTCTTTCGCCGCCAACGCAGAAAAGACCAGCGCCGGGGCCAGGACGTTGATGGACAGATGGTTCACGGTCTGCATCTGCGGCCGCAGCTTGCGGCCATAGAGATAACCCAGCAGCACCATGCCGAACACCGGCAGGATGATGCCGAGGATGCGCTCGATCATCTCCCCACCTCCGGGGCAGCGGCCTTCAGAGTATGAATTTCGCCAGATCCTCGTCGCCGGCGATGCCGGCCAAGCGATTTTCGACATAAGCCGCGTCGATTTCCACCACCTGCTGCGCCTGCGCCGCCGCAAAGGACAGATCCTCGAGCAAGCGCTCCATCACCGTGTAGAGGCGCCGCGCGCCGATGTTCTCGTTCTTTTCGTTGACTGACCAGGCAATCTGGGCCAGGCGGCGTATCCCCTCCGAAGTGAATCGCAGTTCCACGCCCTCGGTGGCGAGCAAGGCCTCGTATTGTCGCGTAAGGCAAGCATCGGTGGCGGTGAGGATTTTTTCGAAGTCTTCGACCGAAAGAGAGGTCAGTTCGACGCGTATGGGAAAACGCCCTTGCAGCTCGGGTATGAGATCCGAGGGTTTGGCGAGATGAAAGGCGCCCGAGGCGATGAACAGGATGTGATCAGTGCGCACCATTCCGTATTTGGTGGAGACGGTGGTTCCTTCCACCAGCGGCAGCAGGTCTCGCTGCACACCCTGGCGCGACACGTCCGCGCCCTGCGCCTCCTGGCGAGAGGCGATCTTGTCGATTTCGTCCAGAAAGACGATGCCGTTTTGTTCGACGTTGGCGAGCGCCTTCGCCTTCAAATCATCATCGTTGATCAGTTTGGCCGCCTCTTCTTCCACCAGCGTTTTCATCGCTTCGGCGACACTCATCTTGCGCGCTTTGCGCTTGCCGCCCGACATCTGCTGGAACATGCCCTGAATCTGGCTGGTGAGTTCCTCCATGCCCGGCGGCGCGAGAATTTCCATCGAGGGCGATGCCGCCGCCACTTCGATTTCGATTTCTTTGTCGTCAAACCTCCCCTCGCGCAGGCGCTTGCGGAAAGTTTGCCGGGTCGCACTATCGGTATGCTTCAAGTCCTCGAAGTTCACTTCCCGCACCGGCGGCAACAAGATGTCGAGGACGCGATCCTCGGCGATGTCCTGGGCTCGATCGCGCACCTTGCGCTTCTCGGCTTCGCGAGTGTCTTTCATCGCCGCCTCGACCAGGTCGCGGACGATGGTATCCACGTCGCGGCCCACATAGCCGACCTCGGTGAATTTGGTCGCCTCCACTTTGACGAAAGGCGCGTCGGCCAAACGGGCCAGGCGCCGCGCAATCTCGGTCTTGCCCACCCCCGTGGGCCCGATCATCAGAATGTTCTTGGGAGTGATTTCCTGCCGCAAGGGCTCGGGCACTTGCTGGCGCCGCCAGCGGTTGCGCAAGGCTATGGCGACCGCGCGCTTGGCCTCGTGCTGGCCGACGATGTGCTTGTCGAGTTCGTGGACGATTTCCTGGGGCGTCATGCCGGACATGGGAGGTCTCGAAGGGATAAAGCAAAAAAGGCCGGGCGTCGGTGTGACGCCCGGCGGTATTTTACCTTGTCCCAGGGAGAACTCGCCCAAGAACCGGCGGGCTGGTTGTTAGTCGGGGACGTTGACCGCGTTGGCCCCGAAGCTGATTTGGTCGCCCGCCGCAGGTCCGGCGCTGATCGACGGCAGATTGGCGCTGCCGATCGCCGGTGCTGTCCCCGGCGTGCCGCCCCGCGGTGTGGTGCGCACCACTTGCGGCGGCGGCAGCGCCGCACCACTCTTCAGGTTGGCGTACATCAGGTCGAGCGCCTGATTGACGTAATAATGCAGCGGAATGAAGCGCGTGTCGTAACCAGGCAAAGTCAAGAAACTGTCGAAGTGCTGCGCATTGGTGACCTCGACGTAAGTGAGCTTGCTGGCTGCCCCCTCGGCGATTCGGTTGAGGCCGAAATAAGCGCGCGAGGTGTGGTTGACCGGCACCAGCGTGTCGGAGCGACCATGCACGATCACTGCCGGTTTCCCGCGCAGGTTGCCGCTGCGTTTCACTTCGGCCACGCCAGTTTGCAGGCGCTGCGCCAGCGCATCGCTGCCCGCCAGCAAATCACGCATACAACGCGCGCCATCGAGGTTGTAATCGGCCACGCCGCTCGATGGTGAGGTCGAAAGATCGTCCTTGAGCGGCCCGCCGACCGAGTTGTTGTTGATGAGATTGATGCCGCTGGTAGGCGGGATACCGTTGCCGGTGCCGAAGATCTTGGCGAAGGAGGCGGCCGCCAGCGCCATCGGCGCGCCGGTGGCAGCGCTTGCCCCGAAGCTCAAGCCGCAGACGTTTTCCTTCACGCTGGCGCGCGAATAGGTGTTGGCATAGGTCACCGCGACCGCCGGCGTGGCAAACGCATAGTGCGAGGCATGCAAGAGGTTGCTCTCGGGCTCCCAGCCGTATGCCAGCAGCTTCTGCAGGGCTTCGTCGGCCTGATCCGCCAAGGTTGCGCCGTTGAGAAGACCTTGTGCTTTCAACTGGGCGCAGCGGTTGGTGGCGCGTCCGGTGTTGATGAAAGCCAAGAAAGGCGCGCTCGTCAGACTCGCGGAAAGGGCCGCGCAGGGCTGGTAGAGGTTGGCCTGGGTGGTAAAGTCATAGAGGCCCTTGCCGATGGTCGAAACCGTCGCCCCGCCGCGCTTGACTTGCAACGCGCTTGGGGAAGTCGACTGAATGACCGGCTCACCCGCCACCACGCCGTCGATCAGGCCGCTGCCGTCCGCTTCCATCGCCTGCAGGACGGCGCCACCGCCGTTGGAGACGCCGGCGGCAATCACCAAGGTATTGGCCGGCTTGAAATCCTGATATTTCTGGCCGGTTGCCGGATTGGCGCCGGCAAATTGATCGTTGATCACGTAGAAGGCGAACTCGATTGCCTGGAGCGTGTTCCTGCCCCAGTCCTTCTCCGGATTCTGCTGCGAATGGGCATGTTTGAAGGCGAACCGGTTCGGCGTGGCGGCATTAAAAGCGGCGAGATCCGCCGCGCTCAAACCGGCGTTGAAATGCGCCGCTTTGCCCGCTGCAGCAGCCCCCGTGGTCAGACCGTTGATCAGCGTGACCTTGTCGTTTTGCAGATCATGCGCCCCGTTGCCCGAGCCTTTGTCGGCGTAAGCCACCGCACAGCCCCGCTTCAAGCCCCACTCGCCCACGGCGATGGGTCCGTAAACGCCGCGCGAGCCGCTGGCCACCACGGCTTGGATGCAAGGGCTGTTTTTGTTGAAGCTGGCCGGCACCTGCACCATCAGCGTGACGTTCTGTTTGCCGGTGCCGTCGTCGGCGTAGGCCAAATATTCGGTGCCGGCGACGCGGCCCTCCCCGCTTTGCGCCACGCCATTGGCATCGACGTTCGGGCCATAAAGGACGCCAAAGCCGCCGTTGGTGGACGGATCGACCAAAGCGCGGTAATTGGTATGGATGGCCAGGCGCCGCAGTTCCGCAGCCGTGGGATTGGCCGCGTCGACGATGGCGGGGGCGGTGGCCGACTGCAAGCCGGATTTGCCCAGGCCGGCGGTCAAAAGATCGTCGCTCGCGCCGTCATAGCTGATCTTGCTGATCGCGCCGGTGATGAAGCCGGGAAGGAGGTTATAGACCGCAGAGTCGCCGCCCCCTCCACCGCCGCAGCCTGCCAAAATTGCGCCCGCCCCCAAGGCTAGCGCCAGTGTTTTCGCCTTCCTGCCCGACATGATCGTCCTCCGCCAACGAGTTGTTCACGCGCGCCGCCGATCGGCGCGCAACCCCTGAATCGACCGTCTGATTTTAACCGCGCGGATAATAATAAGTAAACTGGCAGTTAATTAGGGAAAACACTGATGCCCGCCCGGAAATGCTGGCCTTTTTGGGTTCCCCGCTCGATGCGCATAATGATCTCGCGGCGCCGGGGATGACGGGGGTTTGCCCGGGCGCCGCCCGACCCATTACACAAGGAGATTTCATGAACAACAGTCGATTTTTGTTCGGCCCCGAAGCTTGGGTGCCGATAACCCAGACCAGGCGGTTCGGCCTTTGCGCGCTGGCAATCGCGCTGGCGGGCTGCGCCAGCACTCCGGCAACGCAAGGGCCGGCGGCCAGCGCCAAGCTGGAAGCGACCAAAGGCAATACCGCCGCCGGCATGGTGAAGTTCGTGCAAGTCGGCGGCAAGGTGCGCGTCGAAGCCCTGGTCACCGGACTCGCTCCCGGAGCGCACGGATTCCACATCCATGAAAAAGGCGACTGCAGCTCGGGCGACGGCACCAGCGCAGGCGGGCATTTCAACCCTGCCGGAAAAGCCCATGCCCACCCCGATCAAAGCGAGCGCCACGCCGGCGATCTGCCGCAACTGGTCGCGGACTCCAGCGGCCAGGCGCAGCAGAGCTTCGAGATCGATCTCATACGCATCGGCGAAGGCGCCACCGACATCCTGGGACGCGCCGTGATCGTGCATGCCAGTCCGGACGATTTCAAGTCGCAGCCCGCGGGTAATGCCGGCCCGCGCGTGGCCTGCGGCGTCATCGCGAAGTCCTGATTCCCCGCCAGGCGCGGCGCCGCTCGCGCGCCGCGCCAAGAGCCCGCCGCGCCTGCCCCAACTTGTGTTTGCTCGCGCGAGCCTGCATACTTGCGGCCACTTTTGACATTGCTCACGCAGAGGATAAGCAATGGGTTTTTTGGCCGACAAAAAAATCCTGATTACCGGACTCATCAGCAATCGCTCGATCGCCTATGGCATCGCCAGCGCGATGAAGCGCGAAGGCGCCGAGCTTGCATTCACTTACGCGGGCGACGGACTGAAAGAAAGGGTCGTCAGACTCACCCAAGAATTCGGCAACACCATGGTCATGCCCATGGATGTGAGCCGCGACGACGAAATCGCCGCCACTTTCGACACCCTGGGCAAGGAATGGGGCGGACTCGACGGCATCATCCATTCGGTGGCTTTCGCCCCGCGCGAAGCGCTTGCCGGAGACTACCTCGACGGCGTGACCCGCGAAGGATTCGCCCTGGCCAACGACGTCTCCTCGTATAGCTTCGCAGCGCTCGCCAAGGCGGGCCGTCCGCTGATGAAGGGACGCAAGGCCGCGCTCCTGACGCTCTCCTACCTCGGCGCGGTGCGCTGTGTGCGCAATTACAACTTGATGGGCCTCGCCAAGGCGAGCCTCGAAGCGAACGTGCGCTACCTTGCCTACTGCATGGGTCCGGAAGGAATCCGCGTCAACGGGATTTCGGCGGGCCCGATCAAAACCCTCGCCGCGGCCGGCATCGGCAGCTTCCACAAGATTTTTCACCACGTCGAAAAAAACGCCCCCCTGCAGCGCAATGTGACCATCGAGGAAGTCGGCAACGTGGCGGCGTTTTTGTGCAGCGACCTCGCCAGCGGTGTCACCGGCGAAATCACTTACGTCGACTGCGGCTACAACATCGTCGCCGTGGGCTTGGGGGAAGAAGCTTAAGAGCCGTCGAGAGTCGAGCGATCGGTCGTCGGGAGAAGACGGAACCGCCGCATCTCAAGCGCCCGGCACGGCAAAGATCAATGCGCTTTCGCGCCGAAAGCGCGCACGCCCAGCAGGACGCCCATCACCAGCAGCACGATGCCGCCCAGCACATCGAGCGAGGGCCACGCTCCGGGCCAAATAAATGCGTAGGCAAGCGCCGCTAGCGTTTCGAAGACGATGAGCTGGCCCACCAAAGCAGTGGGCAGCAGTTGGCTGGCACGGTTCCACAGCCGGGTACCGAGCCAAGAGGCGGTCAGCCCGATGGCGAGCATCCAGGCGGCATAAGTCCAGGGGCGCGGCCCCAGGGGTAGGGCCATACCGCCGCGCACTGCGAACCATCCCAGGCACCAGGCCATACCCAAAGCTGCCAGCGGCAAAGTCGCCAGCCCCTGCGCCGTCGCCCAGGTGCCGGAATCCAATTGCGGACGCAAACGCAGCCAGCGCGAATTGCGCACCGGATACCAAGTCCAGGCGGCGAGCGCGCCCAGGGCGGCAAGCATGCCCAGCAGATAGTCGTGCAGGCTATGGCGCCCATCGAGTGACTGCATCTCGACGCGATTGACCAGAAATAGCCCCCCGGCAATGACCAGCAGCGGCGGCGCCAATCGCCGCCAAGGCGTGCCGCCTTCATGCAAATTGGCGACGATGGCGATCACCAGCGGCAGAGTGCCGATGATCAACGTCGGCAAAGGCGCGCCGGCAAGCTGAATCGCCGTCGCCAAGAAAAGGTAATAGATGATGTTGCCGGTGAGCGCCAACTCGAACGCCGCGCGCCAGTCCGCCTTGCCCAGCGCGGCGAGGCGCGGACGATCGCGCCAAGCCAGCGGTAAGGCAATCACGCCAAAGGCGAGATAACGTCCGAAGGCCAGCATGACCGGCGGATAGTCGGCCAGCACCAGGGGCGCCACGAAGACCATGCCCCAGGCGAGCCCGGCGCCCAAGGCGCACAAAAGACCCAGGGTCAGTTTCCCCGCCCTATGCTCTGGCGCCATGTTCACCCAGCGGCCCTAGCGCTTGCGCCGCCGGCGCAGTAGCGCCGCCAGGGTGAGCAGAGCCAGGCCCAGCGCAATGCCGCCCCAAACCAGTTGCGCGAAGTGCTGCTGCAGCACCGCTATCCCGCCCAGGGTATAACCCAGCGTCAGCAAAGGAAGTACCCATAGCGCACTGCCCAGTCCGACCGAAAACACGAAGCGCCCCGGCGACATGCGGGCCACACCGCCGACGAATGGAGCGCAAGTGCGAATCACGGCAAGATAAGGCGTAAGCAGAAAACTCCACCAACCGTAGCGTTCGCAAAAAGCGTGCGTGCGCGCCAATGCTTGCCGATCCGGCCAAGGCCAGTGCCAGTGTTCAATGCCGCGCAACAAGCCGCGCCCGGTCGCATAATTGAGCAGACTCCCGAGCACCATGCCCAGCCAGAGCGCGCCGGCGACGGAAGGAAAATCCATCACACCTTGGGCACAAAAGGCCCCGCAGACAAAAACGAAGGGATTGCCGGGCAAAAAAAACATCGGCAATACTCCCAGTTCGAGAAAGATCATCAAGAAGATGAAGACATAGACCCAGGCACCATGGGCCGCCATCAAATCGCCCAGGTGCCGGTCAAACTGCCAAAGCTGAACCAAAATGTCCGGCATAAGCCGCTGCGGCCAAAGCGAGCGCTATTGCGGCCGATCGGCCAGCCGCCAGCGTTCGAGAAAATTCCGGTCGAGCACGACCCAGAGGATGGCCGGCACCACCGCCGGCACGATCAGGCTGCTGAACTGATACACGAAAACGATCAGCTCCCGCTGCCACTGCGCGAAACCTGCTTGAGCCGCAACGCCGGGACCGGCGATGATGGCAACCTGGCGCAACACGTCGCTGACCACGCCGACCGCCTGAAACACCAGCAAGACCAGCGCACCGAAGGCGAGTTTCAGCGGCCACCGCGGCTCGCCTGCGGCGAGCATCAAAGCAGCGAGCAAAGGCAGCCCATAGCTATAAACCAGGGTGTTGACCTCGGGCACCAGCACCGCCTTGCTTCCCAGAGGCGCATGCTCCGGCCGCAAAGTGGTCAGCGCAGTCAGGGTACCGTGCGACACCTCCACGCCGGCGATGAAGTCACCGAAACCCAGGGACAGCACGCCCTTGACCAGCAAGCCCAAGGGCCAGACCAAAAGCGGGGTTCCAAAGTACCAAAGGCCAAAACACAGCGGCAGCCAAAGAAAAACTTTGGCGACGAAACGCGGCAAGCTCACGGCCTCACCCTCCCCCGGGCCCTCTGCCCTCGGGAGCGCGTGCGGGTCCTTCGGGGGCAAAGCCCGCTCAGCATGCCGGCTCGCTGGCCCTGAACACGGCCGGGCGGGGCAGGATCTGGCCCATGCCTGAACCTAGGCCGGTGCGCCCGGCGGCATTGCGGCCGGCGGCTCGCCGGACGCCGCTTCGCGCGGAAGGAAACGCACCCACAGCAACCAGACGATCAACACATCGAGCATGATCAGCGCCTGCCAGACGTAAAGATGCGCCCACTCGAACACCTGGTAGTTCCATTGCCCGAGGTAAAAAAGGCTGATGATGCGCACGACATTGAGCCCTTGCACCGCCACGATGCCCGCAGCGAGGCCCAAAGCTTTGGCCTTCCCGGAAGCAGGGAAGGCGAGCATTGCCGCCAGGAGCACGATGGTCGCCTCGACGCCGTTGCATCCGGCTTCGATGGAAACCGCAAAACCGTTGGACAGACTCTGCAACACCTTGCCCTGAGCCAAGACTTGCGGGTCGAAGAAGGCGACCAACTGGGAGCTGAACACCGCCAAGGCATGGGTCCAGGGCTCGACGAAGTACTGCTGCACCGGCGACGTGAGTTCCAGGCCGAAAAGCACCGCCTGAATCACGATGAAGAGGATGAAGAAGCGCAACATGGGCGGGCATTTTACCAGCTTGTTCCGGCTCGCAGACGCCAGCCCCCCGGCGCGTTTGCCCCGGCCTCGCCAAGGGGCCGGATTCAGCCGCCCAGGGTTTTTGCCAGACCCGTTGGCAATTACCGGCTTTCCGGTTTTTCTTCCCGAGCTATTTTCCGCTGATCCCTTGCACCCCTCGCCGGGTGCCTAATCGGTGGTGCAGAAGACCACCCCCTCCCTCACCCAACCCGCCGCCACCGTCGCCTCAATCGCCGCGGCGCTCACGGCAAAACGATGATTCGGGTCACCGCGCAGGTGTCCGTTGTTGTAAAGCCTCGTGACTGGGCGCCCGCTCGCGCAGCCCACAGAACCGGCCATGCCGACCGCAAAAGCGGTGGATTCGAAATTCCAGCGCGGGTTTCCCGCCGGTATCTGCCAGAACTGCCGCAAAAGCAGGTCCCGTTCCTGCGCCTGCGCGGTATAAAAATGCGAATTGGGGCCCAGCACCGGATCGCCATAAAAGCGCGACACCCCGGCCAGCGGCGCCGCGGCTCTGGATCCGACACCGAAACGCTCTCCCGTCCGCACCCAAGCGCTCGCCGGGCTCCCATCCAGCATGCCTTGTTCGTCGGCGTTGGCAGTCAGGAAGTAATGGTTGAGCCCGGCGTGATAATACTCGACCGCTTGCATAGGCCCAGGGTCAGTCGCGTGCGCCCCGGCGGGGCCGGTGCGTGTGCGCACGACGCCGCCGGCATCGGTATCGACCGGCACATAACGCGGCCCCGCTGGTTCCAGCGGCTGCTGCGGCCGGTCGAGGTTATCGAAGCTGGGCATAGAGAAGCTCGGCGCGGCAAGCCAAGCGCTCTGCGGCAGGGGCCGCAGGTCGCCGCCCGCGAAGTCGACGAAGCCCGGCTCGAGGGTGTTGATCGCGTTGTCGTGCCTCAGCTGCTGGGCGTTGCAATCCGCGTTGCTCGCGGTGCAAGCGCCGCTATCCTCGATGCCCAGGGGATGACCGGCCGGGCCGTTCCAAATGACGTTGCCGCGTATGCTGAGCAAATCGTCGGCACGCGAGGGGCTGGGCAGGTTCGCTCCCGCCGGCGGCGTGACGGGCGCCGCAATCTGGAAGTGCTGCCAGCGGCTGGCGTAACCCGGCGGGTTGTAGATCACGTTATTCAAGAACGAGACGCGGCGATTGGGTATCCATTGCCCGCCTTCGTCGGCCGTGCCCCAGCCGCCCAAGGCAACGCGTTCGCGGCAAGCCGCCACGGCGCTGGCCGACTGGGGTGCTTCGTCGCAACTGCGCGAACCGTGCACCGCCTCGAAGACGTGGCTGCGCGCGCCGACTCGCCACGCCGTGTTATAGGCGATGGTGACGTTATAGCCGCCGTTGACGCCGAAGGCCGCCCCCTCGGTGTCATACACCAAGTTGTTCAGCACGCGCACATGGGCGCCTTCGTAGTGCAGGAAAGGCGCCACCATGAACTGGAAGCCCGTGCCCTGGCCGACCGTGAAGCCACCGGTGCCGCAGTCATAAAACCGGTTGTTCTCGACCGTGAGGTCGAATGCGCCGCCTTTCACGTAGCCGCACCAGTCGCCGGCATCGTGAATTCGGGAGCCGGTGATGTGCCCGTATTGAACGGCGACGAAGTCCAGGGCATTGTCCCCCGCGCCGAAGATGTCGCTGTCTTCCACGAAGACATATTGCGACTGATTAACCTTCAAGCCCTCCTGCACGCCGCGGCGGCTGGCGGCGTTGCCGTCGATGGTGACGCCGCGCAGCAAGAAGTAATTGCAGCGCTCGCACTGCAAGCCGTCGCCGCCGTTGCCGCCGCGGAAATGCAGGCCGACGAGATAAAGGTGGCGCACATCAAAAAAGGTGGCGCCAGGCATACGCGCCGCGCCCGTCCCGTCGGCGGATTCGATCACGATGGGCGCGGCGAAGCTGCCCCAGCGGCTTTCCCAATAATGGGGCGTGGTGTGGGTGCCGGCCGTGAGGCGCAGGCGCACCCCCTCGGCAATCAAAGTCTGTTGCAAGGGAATGCGCCGCCAGGCTTCCGTGACCGTGCGCAGCGCCTCGCCGCGAGTGGCTCCGGAACGACTGTCGTCACCAGCCGCAGGATCGACCCACAGCTCGCGCCACGGTCCGCTGCCTATGGGAAAGGGCGGCGTGAGCGCGAGCGCCGCTTGCGCCCAGAAAAACACCGCCCCCAAGCCCAGCCACTTTGCCAATCGAGCCATGAGTTGCCGGATGCCGCGCCCAGATCAATCGGCGGCGAAGCAGTAGAACAAGCCGCCGCCGCCGGTTTTGGCCAGCGCCTCGGCGCTGCAGCCGATGGTGCCGTGCGAGGAATTCCAGGACTTCATATGCCTGGTGTCTTTGAGCCCGATACGGTCATGATGCCCCACGATCGCCGAACCCTCGGCGCTCGCCGTCCAGTTCTTGCAGGTGGTATCGCCGCCGGCGGTCGAATAACGGCCCTCGGGGTCGGAACCGGTGAGGATGTCGTGAACGTTGACCGCATCACCGCGGCCGCTGACCACCGTTCCCTTCTCGGTCAGGGCGGTTTGTTTGTTCAGATGGTTGCCGGCCGAATGAAGATCTTCGACGCTCTTGGCGACCACTTCCCCTTTGACGTTCTTCCAAGGCCCGCTGCCGATGCGATCGCGCGCATTCACTCCGGCTTCTCCGCCCGGCGCCGTGGTGCTGAGGTAAGCCCGCCATTGCGTTTTCTTGGCCCCGGCCGCTTTGGCCAGCGCGCCACAGTGTGCGTCCGCGCCTGCCAAGCCGCCCAGATCAGCGCCTTTGCCCGGCCCGGCGCTGGTGATGAAGAAACTCATGTCCTCGGCACCAGCGTGAGCTCCGGCGGCGAAAGCGAAACTGGCCACCAATGCGAGCGCGGCCGCCCCGGCGAGGCCCAGCGTCTTGTTTGGATTCATTGCAGCTTACCTCCGCGTGGTTGACCAGCGGCCATGATACTGCAAGTCCGACCCAGCCAGATCGCGCCGGAACCGCGCAAGGCCAGGCCAGTAGCCGCGTTCGAGATAGGGTCGCCAACTCGCCAAAACCGATTGCCGGCTCAGCGCTGGCGCGAGATCGCCGGTTTGTCGCCGGAGCCTGCGGGCTGCAAGGGCTGGAGTATCTCGCGCAGCGAGTTCAAGGCCAGCGCCAGGAAAGCGAGCGCGCAGAGCCGATAAGTGAGCGCAACCCAGACGCCCCGCGCATGCTTGAACAGATGCGCCACCAGCCATGCGCAAACGAAAGCCCAGACGACCGAAGAAACCATGAAGCCAAAAAAGAACACGGCGTAGTGCTCGATGCCAGGATTGCCAACCCCCACGGCCCCCAAAGCGCTTCCCAGCGCCGCCCAATAGGCCACGTTCTGCGGATTGGTGATGGAAAGCGCCACGCCGGCGCGCAAGGCGCGGCGCCGCGTCGCATCGGGGGCGCGATCGAGGGCGATCTCGTTTCGCGCGGCGCGCCAGGAATCCCAGGCCAGCCAAAGGAGATAGGCGGCACCCGCCAAGCCCACCGGCAGGCGCAGCGCTTCCATCTGCAAGAGCAGGCCCACGCCGATCAAGCCGAGCACCGCCCAAAGCGCATCGCCCGCCAGGGAGCCCAACTGCACCGCGAAGGCGGCGCTGAAGCCGCCGCGAGCGCCCTGGCGCAGCGTTTCGGCGAAGACGGCGCCGGGGGCGGCGTTGAAAATGAGGCCCAGGAAAAAAGCGGAGACGAACAGGGTGGTCATGACAGAACAGAAGGAAACCTTGTAGACTCAGGCGTCGAGCATACTTTAAGTTCGGGCAAAGCGGATCGCGATCATCATTCAAGTTCCGCAATAATGCGCCGTAAACCCGAGCACGTAGTGAACGCCCAAATCCCGCGTTCCGAATCGAGCAATGGCCTTCGCTGCTGAGCGAAGCTTGTGCAGTTGCATGTTTTGCATGAGGAGGCGGGATGGATTTGGCCCCAGCGAGCGGCTGTCGAAATGCCTCTCCTGCCGCGGTTCCGGCCCCACGCGGCCGCTGGCAGGCAGGCTTCAGCTTGGCGGTAATGGTCGCGTCGGTCCTGGTGCTCTTGGGCTGGATGCTGGACCTCGCGCCGCTCAAGGCACCGCTACCCAAGGCGCCGGCGATGGGCCTAGCTACCGCCCTCGCTTTGCTGCTGCTCGGAGCGGCCCTCTGGCGCGCCGGGCCGCCGATCGTGGACCGGTTCCTTTTGGGGACCGTGGTGATCTTGGTCGGCATCGCATCCACCCAAACCCTGCCGGTCATAAGTGGCGCCGAGGTTTCACAGGTCGCTGGGCTCCCGCGCGTGGACAAGCCGGCCCGCATGGCACCCGCCACAGCCTTGGCCCTGTTGGCGGCAGCGGCAAGCCTGTGGCTCGCTGCACGACATCCGCGGCCAGCGCTCGCATTGGCCACGGCGCCGGGAATCATCGGCGCTTTGGCGATCTTGGGCTACCTGTTCGGAACGCAAACCCTGCATAGTTTTCCGCCGTTCAGCGCGATGGCGCCGCACACCGCGCTCTTGCTGGTGCTGCTGGCTGCGGGCATTTTCGACGCCCTGCGCGACCACGGCTTCATGCGCGAACTTTCCGGCCCCCAACTGGGCGCGCGCGTGGCGCGGCGGATGTTGTTCTGGTCCGCGGCGCTGCTCCTGCCCTTGGCCTGGCTCCAGCACACCGGTTCAGAGGCTGGGTGGTATGGCCCGGATTTCGGCTTGGCGCTCACCATTTTGCTGGCCGCCATGATCATGAGTTTCCTCGTTTGGCAGGCGGCACGAGCGCTCAACCGTGACGAAGCGCGGCTCGAGCTGGCGCAAACCGTCTTCGATCATGTCTCCGAAGGCATCGTGGTCACTGACGTGCAAGCCCGAATCTTGGCGGTCAATCCCGGCTTTAGCCGGATCACCGGCTACACCCCCGAAGAGGTGCTCGGGCAAAACCCCCGGCTTTTGCAATCCGGTCGGCAAGGGCTCGCCTTCTACCAATCGATGTGGAAGGTCATCAGTCAACACGGCTATTGGCGAGGCGAAGTCGAAAACCGGCGCAAGTCGGGAGAGATTTACCCCGAACTGCTTTCGATCAAAGCCGTGCAAAATGCCGCCGGCACCGTCACTCACTACTTGGGCGTGTTTGCGGATCTTTCGGAGCGCTTGGCGGAAGAGCGGCGGCTCAAAGTGCTGTCGCGGAAGCTCGATCTGGCCTTGGAGGTCGGCGCCATCGGCACGTGGTACTGGAATGCGAAGCTCACGACGCTGGAGGGCGATTCGCGCATGCGTTCGATCTTTGCCCTCGATGCCGCCGCAGCGCCGCCACAGACGCTGCAAGATTGGCTCCCCCGCATCGAACCCAGAGACCACGACCACTTGGTTTCCCTGCTCGCAGCCCTTCCGGGCAACGGGACGACCCTGGAGACCGATATCGGCATCCTGGGCGACGATGGCAAGCGGCGCGTGGGCGCCTTGCGCGGCAGCGGCGAACACGACCCGGAGCGCCCGGACGAAGTGATTCTCGTGCTGCGGGATGTCAGCGAACAGCGCGCCATCGAGGGCGAGATCAGCCGCCTCAATGCGAGCCTGGAACGCCGGGTGGAAGCGCGCACGATCGAATTGCAAGCCGCCATGCGCGAGCTCGAAGCCTTCAGCTACAGCGTGGCGCATGATCTGCGCACGCCCCTGCGCACCATCGAAGGCTTCAGCCAGGTGCTGCTCTTGAAGAACGCGACCCAGCTCGATGCTTCAGGGCGCGACTACTTGGAGCGCATACGCGCGGCCGGCCAGCGCATGGGAATGCTGATCGACGAGCTGCTCCAACTGGCTCGTTTGTCTCGATGCACCCTGACGCTCCAGACCGTCGACTGGAGCAAGCTGGCCCATGAGATCGTCGGCGAGTTGCGGCAGGGCGATCCCGGCCGGGATGTCGCCGTAACGATCGAGCCCGAAATCCGGTCCCTGGCCGATCCCGCGCTGGCCCGAGTCATCCTCGGCAACCTGCTTTCCAACGCGTGGAAATACACCTCGCATCGAACCGGAGCGACCATCACCTTCAGCCGCGCGACCACGCGTCGCGGCGAAAGCGCCTACCTCGTGGCCGACGATGGCGCCGGATTCGACATGAAGTTCGCCAACCAGTTGTTCAAACCCTTCCATCGTTTGCACCATGCGGACGAATTTCCCGGCAGCGGAATCGGGCTCGCGTCGGTCGCCCGTGCCGTGGAAAGACTGGAAGGCCAGGTGTGGGCAGAAAGCGCGGTCGGCGAAGGCGCTCGCTTCTACTTCTTCCTGGCTCCGCAAGAAAAGGCCCCAGATTAAGCAAGTTCGCCGCGGGGGGCTTCTTTTCCGGCAGACTCGAACTCGAAGGTTCACTCGGCTTGGCCAACGCAACGCGAGGAGCGCGGCGCACCGGCGAGGCGCCCGCTATACTGCCCTTTTTGGGTCTCGGAAAACCGATATGGAATGGTGGTGGTTGGCCGCTCTGGCTTTGGTCTGCCTTGGCTTTGCCGGACTGATTTTGCCCGCCCTTCCCGGCCTGCTGCTGATTTTTGCCGGGCTGTGGCTGGGCGCCTGGATCGACGCTTATGAGCGCGTTGGAGTGTGGATGCTGGTTCTGATCGGCGCCATGGCCGCAATCGGCTGGGTAATCGATCTGGTCGCGGGCCTTCTGGGTGCCAAGGCCGTAGGCGCCAGTCCGGCCGCCCTGATTGGCGCCGCACTGGGCGCCGTGGTGGGCATTTTCGGCGGCCTCATCGGCTTGATCCTGGGGCCGATCATCGGCGCCATGGCCGGAGAACTGATCGCTCGGCAGAACCCCAAGCGGGCCACGGTGGTGGGATTGGCTGCCGGTGTAGGTTTTGTCGTGGCGCTGGCCCTCAAGATCGGGTTGGCGTTTGCCATGGTGGCGGTGTTTGCCTTCGCTTGGGCCGTTTGACCTCGAGGTCGCGAGAGCGACGCACGAATCCCCCCTCCCCACACGCGGGGGAGGGCCGACGTTGCGGTGATGATCTTGCGCTCATCGAGTCAGCGCGCGGTTTACGGCCCCCACCCTGTCCCTCCCCCGCTGGCGCGGGAGAGGGGACGTCGTGGTGGGCAGGAGTTGAGGGCGGTTGCGCCAAGCGGAGAATCGGCGATGGCGCAGTCGCCATGCCCTCTTGCGTGAATGTCGCGAGAGCGACGCACGAATCCCCCCTCCCCACTCGCGGGGGAGGGGCCGGGGGTGGGGGAAGGGGCACGGCGACGATCAAACGTCGGCGTGCCAGTCGCCATGCCCCTTAGTCCAAGAAAGCGAGCTGCGTTCGGGCCAGCGGCGGGTTCTGGGAGAAGTAGCGCTTCATGCCGCCGAGTATGGAGCTTGCCAACTGCGTTTGATATTTCTCGTCTTTCAAGCGCTTTTCTTCCTCCGGATTGGAGATGAAAGCCGTCTCGACCAGAATGGAGGGCACGTCGGGGGCTTTGAGCACGGCAAAGCCCGCCTGTTCGACATAACTCTTGTGCAGCGCGTTGATTTCGCCGATTTGGGTGAGCACCGCGCGCCCGAGTTTCAAGCTGTCGTTGATGGTGGCGGTCTGCGACAAATCGAGCAGGGTGCGCGCGAGGATAGGGTCTTTGACGTCGAGATTGACGCCGCCGATCAAGTCCGCCTGATTCTCGCGCTGCGCCAGCCAGCGCGCTGCGGCACTGCTTGCGCCGTTTTCGGAAAGGGTGAATACCGACGCGCCGCGCGCCGTTTTTTTCGGAAATGCGTCGGCGTGAATGGAAATGAAGAGATCGGCGCGCACGCGCCGGGCCTTTTCCACACGCGTCTGCAAGGGCACGAAATAATCGTCGTCGCGCGTGAGCACCACGCGCATATTCGATTCGCGCTCGATCTGGGCTTTGAGCTTCTGCGCCACGGCGAGCGTGATCTGTTTTTCCTGCGTTCCCTTGCGTCCTATGGCGCCGGGATCTTCACCGCCGTGGCCCGGGTCGAGCACGATCAGGATGGGCCTGCGCCCTCGCGGTCGCGCCGGCTTCTCGTTTGTTCCTGTTTGCTCTTTCGGCGCCGCAGCTTCTTTGCGTTCGGTTTCTTCCAGCAAACTCAGCAGCGGATCGGGGGCTTCGACGGGGTAGAGATCGAGCACCAGGCGATGGCCATAGTCGCCGATGGGCTTCAAAGTGAAAACCTGCGAAATCATTTCCACGCGCAAGTCGAGCACGATGCGAACCACGCCGGGTTTGTGTTTGGCGATGCGCACCGCGATCACATGCGGATCGCTACCCGCGACGCGGCTGGCGAGCGCCAAAAGCTCGGGCGCGAGATCGACGCCTTCCAAATCGAGCACCAGGCGCTCCGGGTTCTTCACCGCCAAGACCTGATGCGTGATCGGCGCGTTGCTCTCCAAGGTGAGACGCGTGTATTCCCGTGCCGGCCAGAGCCTGGCCGAATTGACTTGCGGCGCCAAATTGGCCCACGCCAAGGAAGGCGTAACCGCCGCCGCGGCAGGCGCCAAAAGCCAGTGGCAGAAACGCCGCCTTTCCAGATTCAGACCGGTGAGTTGGGCGCTTTTGGGGCGAAGGCTTTCAGGCATCGTTCACCCGCCTCGCCGTGCGCGGAAAGGCGCGCGACACGGCCTTCTTCGCGATGTTCCAGGACAATTTCGAGATCGAGCGCGGGCAGCAGGCCGGCCGCATGTTCCGGCCATTCGACCAGGCAAATCGCCTGGTGGTTGAAGTATTCCCGAAAGCCTGAGGACAGCCATTCGTCGGGATCGGCCAGCCGATAAAAATCAAAGTGATATAAGTATAAGCTCGAAACTTCATAAACTTCAAGCAGGGCGTAAGTCGGGCTCTTGATCGGCCCCTTCACCCCCAGTGCCCGCAAGAGGCCTCGGGCGAGGGTGGTCTTGCCCGCGCCAAGATCGCCTGCCAGGCCAATCGCCAGACCCGGCGCCAAACAAGGCGCCAGCGCCGCGCCCAGCGCCTGGGTGGCGGCCGCATCGGCAAGTTCCACTACAATCGGGCGTTCGTTCACGCCAAAAGTCCTTTTCCTTGACCACCACCGGCGCACTGCCGCCACTGGCCCCCGACAGCATCCACGCGCTGGCCGAGATTCGAAGTCTCGCGGCAGAACTTGGTTTTGCCGCCATCGGTGTGGCGGACACCGATCTGACCCGGGCCGAAGCCGCCCTCGAAGCCTGGCTCGCCGCGGGCCACCACGGGGCCATGGATTATATGGCAAGGCATGGAGGCAAGCGCAGCCGGCCCGCCGAACTGGTGCCCGGCACCGTGCGCGTGATCACCGCGCGCCTGCCCTATCTCGCACCCGGCGCCAAGCCGGCGGCCGAGGTCTTGGCCGATGGCGAGGCGGCGTATATCTCGCGTTATGCCCTGGGGCGCGATTATCACAAGCTCTTTCGCCAGCGCTTGCAGCGCCTGGCCGAGCGCTTGAGCGAAGCTTTCGGGCCCTTCGGCTATCGGGTCTTCACCGACAGCGCACCGGTGCTCGAAGTGGCCCTGGCGGAAAAATCCGGCCTGGGTTGGATGGGCAAACATACGCTGCTCCTGACGCGCGAAGCCGGGTCGTATTTTTTTCTGGGCGAAATCTACACCGATCTGCCTTTGCCGCTCACCACGCCGGTTCCCGCCCACTGCGGCACTTGCCGCGCGTGTATCGCAGCCTGCCCCACCGGCGCCATCATCGCCGAGGGTGTGGTCGACGCGCGGCGCTGCATCTCCTACCTCACCATCGAGCTGCCGGGCAGCATTCCGGAAGACTTGCGGCCACTGCTGGGCAATCGCGTTTACGGCTGCGACGATTGCCAAATCGTCTGCCCCTGGAATCGCGGCGCGCCGGGGATGGGTCCGCCAGGTCCGGCAGCGGACGCGACTTTGCTCGCCTCGGCGGTGAGCGCGGAACCCGATTTCGCCGTTCGCCACGGCCTCGATCGCGCCCGCCTCGTCGAACTTTTTGCCTGGAACGAAGAAGACTTCCAGCGCCGCCTGGCGGGCAGCGCCATCTATCGCATCGGGTTTGAACGCTGGCTGCGTAATCTCGCCGTCGGTTTGGGCAACGCGCCAAGCACGGCGCCGGTGCTCGCCGCCTTGCGCGCGCGAGCCGACCACCCCTCGGCGCTGGTGCGCGAGCACGTGGTTTGGGCGCTGCGACAACACGCGGGCGCCGCGCCATGAAGCATCACTTCTTGCCTGGCTTCCAGCGATCGAGGAACGCGGTCAGTTTCTCCAGGCTATAGCCCTTGCCCTCTTCGAGCAGCGAGGTGTCCTGTGAATGCAAGAAATTGCCATCGCCATCGAGCACGAAAATATGGGGATAGCCCTTGAACTTGGGGTAACGCGCCAAAACCGCCTCGTTCTTGTTCTCCGGGCTGTAGTTGACTTTCACCCAGATGAAATGTTGCTCGCGTTGCTCGCGCAGCTTGGCGTTGCGTTCGAACATGCGGTCCAGAAGATGGCACCAGCTGCACCAATCCCCGCCCACATCGAGCATGATGCGACGCCCACTCTTCTTCGCTTCGGCGACCGCGCGGCTGATATCCTGCGCGGCGTCGCGCTTGGGGTTGAAGACTTCTACGTCGCCGGGAACGGCGTAGGCGAACGAAACCCATAAGAACACGCCCAGCAATGCCAATAAGCGTCTCATCAAACCATCCATCCTTTCTCGGTCGTTCGGTGCAGCGAAAACCTCAATCGCACGCATTCTACTCGATGCGCACCGGGCCAAGCGCTTGCACATAATGGTGCTCGCTCGAACGCGGCGAGTGGTCGGTCTTGCTGAAGCAGCGCGATTGCTTCCTTCCACGTTTGATCACTTGCTGTGGGATCGCTTGCCGACATCGAGGAGCAAGCCGAAAGGCCCACCGCCGTCATCGAGGCAAACCAGACGGCACCCAATGCACGGCGTCTTCCGAACTTCACCGGCCTATTCTCCTCTAGGTCGCGTGCTCAGCGTATCAATTGATTCATCGAAACGATCGGCAACATCACCGCCAGCACCATCAAGAGCACCACACCGCCCATCACCAAAATCAGCGCCGGTTCGAGCAGCCCGACCAAAAGCGCCAGGCGGCGCTCGGCTTCGCCCTGCTGTTGGGCGGCAGCCCGCTGCAAGAGTTCGGGCAGCCGGCCGCTGGCTTCACCGCTGCGTATGAGCTGCAGGAACAGCGGCGGGAAGACGCGGCCGGCCTCCAGGGCGCGGGCGAGGCTCACGCCTTCGCGCACTCGCGCGGCGGCGCTCGCCGCCGCTTCGCGCAGCGGCAGCAGCCACATCACCCCGGCGGCGGCGTCGAGCGAGCGCAAAAGCGGCGCGCCGCTGCCGGCAAGGATGGCGAGGGTGGAGGCAAAACGCGCAGCATCGAGAGCGACCAGCAAACGCCCCACGGCCGGAAAACGCATCAGGAAGGTGTGCAGGGCTTGCCGAGCGCGCTCACGGCGCAGCGCGAAATAAGCCGCCGCCGCCAGCGCGAGGCCCGCACCCAGCAGAACCCAGACCTGGGCGCGCAAGAAGCCGCTGCCGGCAATCAGCGCCCGCGTGAGCCAAGGCAGGCTCTGGCGGGTGTGTTCGAACGCGGCCACCACTTGCGGCACGACAAAAAGCAAAAGCGCCACGATCACGGCCAGGGCGATCAGCGCGACGAGCGTCGGGTAGAGGAGCGCCAGCAGAATCTTCTGCTTCAAGGCCTGCCGAGTTTCCAGGTAATCGGCAAGCCGCGCCATCACTTCCGCCAACTGCCCGGTTTCGCCGGCCACCGCGATCAGACCGCGATAAAACTCCGAAAACACGCGCGGGTGGCTGGCCATCGCCGCGGCGAGCGGCTGACCCGCCAGCACCTCCTGGCGCACGGCATCGAGCACTTCTCGAACGGCCTTGGCTTCGCTCTCCCGCGCTACCGCGTCGAGCGCTTCTTCGAGCGGCATCGCCGCCGCGAGCAAAGTCGCCAACTGGCGCGTGAACAGTGCCCGATCGACCGCACCGACTCCGCGCCCGCGGACGCCGCGTAGGCTCTGGTCTTTGCTTACGACTTCGATGGGCAGCAGCCCCTGGGCCCGCAGGAGGTCGCGTGCGGCACGCGGCGTCGTCGCCTCGATGAAACCTTCGCGTGCGGCGCCCTGCGGGGTAACAGCTTGGTAGCGATAGTTGGGCATTGCGCTGCGAATGGCTTGTGCTGCTACTCGCGTGTGACCCGCAGGAGTTCGGCGAGCGAGCTCGCGCCCTGCGCCACCCAGCGCGCGCCATCCTGGCGCAAACTGGGCCAGCCTTGGCGCAAGGCATACTCGCGCAAGGCGGACTCCGCGGCGCGGTTGTGGATCATCTCGCGCACCGAACCATCGGCCGGAAGCAGCTCGTAAATGCCGCTGCGTCCCTTGTGCCCGGTGTTGCGGCAAGCGGTGCAACCGGGGGCATCGAAGAGCTTGGCGACGTTTTCCGCCGCCGTACCGGCAAGCAGCGCGCGTTCCGCCGCGCTGGGTTCGTGCGCGCTCCGGCAAACCGCACACAAACAGCGCACTAGGCGCTGCGCCAGCACTCCGAGCAGGCTAGAAGCCAAAAGATAAGGCTCGACGCCCATGTCCACCAAGCGCGTCACGGCGCTGGGGGCATCGTTGGTGTGCAGGGTAGCCAGCACCAGATGCCCGGTGAGGCTCGCTTGCACGGCGATTTGCGCGGTTTCGAGATCGCGGATTTCGCCGATCATGATGACATCGGGATCTTGGCGCAAGATGGCGCGCAGCGCGCGGGCGAAAGTGAGTTCGGTGCGCGGATTGACCTGGGTCTGGCCGACGCGATCGAGGGCGTATTCGATCGGGTCTTCCACCGTCATGAGGTTCATGTGGCTGCGATCGAGCCGAGAGAGCGCCGAATACAGCGTGGTGGTTTTTCCAGAACCCGTGGGTCCGGTCACCAGCACGATGCCATGCGGCTGGCGGATCAGCTCATCGACGGCGGCCAAGGTATGCGGCGCCATGCCCAGCGCTTCGAGGTCGAGCCGGGCGGCCTCTTTGTCCAAGAGGCGCAACACCACGCGCTCACCTTGGCCGGTCGGCAAGGTGGAAACCCGCACATCCACGACGCGGCCACCCAAGCGCAGGGTGATGCGCCCGTCCTGAGGCAAACGCTTCTCGGCGATATCGAGGCTCGCCATAATTTTTACCCGGGAAACCAATGCGGCATGCAGCGCCCGCGGCGGCTCGAGCACTTCGCGCAAAGCGCCGTCGATGCGAAAGCGCACCAGCGATGCGCTTTCGAAAGCTTCGAGATGCACGTCCGAGGCCCCCTCGCGAACCGCCTGAAGCAAAAGCGCATTGACCATCCGGATCACCGGCGCTTCGGTATCGGCGGCGAGCAAGTCCTCCCCGGCGGGCAGCTCATGCAAAAGCGCCGCCAAGTCGCCATCGCGGGCGAGGTCTTCGCTGATTTGCGCAACCGCGCTTTCACCCTGATTGAAGACGCCGGCCAGCGCGCTATGAAAGCGCTCGGCGCTCACCGGTTCCACGGTCAGCGGGCGGGCGAGCAGGCGGCGCAATTCGGCCAGTCCGTCGACCGATGCGTCGGGGCGCACCAGCACCCGAACCACCGCTTCTTCTTCATCCAAAGGCAACACGCCGTTCGCCTTGGCAAAGGCGTAAGGTATGCGCCGGGCGGCTGCCATGATCAAGGCTTCTCGGGCGCCTTCCGCGGAGGCATTTGCGGCGCGTCCGGTTCGTTCCAGAAGAAACGCGGCTCGGGCTGGTGTTTCTTTTGTTCGCCCATCAAGAGATCGTAGCGATCGGCGGTGATGCTCTGGCCGCTCTGGGCGGTGCGCAGCACTTGCGGGCGCAGGAAGACCATGAGGTTGGTCTTGCTGCGCTTCTTGCTCTCGTAGCGGAAAAGCGCCCCGATCAGCGGCGCGTCGCCCAGCACCGGCACCCGGTCATCGGCATCGACCAAGCTGTCCTGGATGAGTCCGCCCAGCACCACGATCTGCCCGTCATCGACCAGCACGGTGGATTCCAGCGAGCGTTTGTTGGTGATCACGCCTGCGGCATTGGACTTGTCCAGCACGCTGGAAACCTCCTGATAAATCTGCAACCGCACTGTGCCGCCTTCGGTGACCTGAGGCTTGACTCGCAGCGTGAGGCCGACATCGCGTCTTTCGATGGTTTGGAAGGGCGTCGGTGTGGTGGCGCTGCCCGTCTGCGCGTATTGGCCGGTGATGAAGGGCACATTCTGACCGATGACGATCTTGGCTTCTTCGTTGTCGAGGGTGAGCAGGTTGGGCGTGGAAAGGATGTTGGCGCTGGCTTTGGTCTCCAGCGCGCGAGCCAACACGCCGAGGTTGGCGATGGTGCCTATGCCGGGCAGGGTCACCTGCCCGCGTACCACGCCGATGTTGAGCCCCTGCCCTGCCGCACCGATATTGCCGGCGATGTCGATGATGTTCAGGCCCGAACCACGGGCGCCGAAATTGGTGCCGCCGATGGCCTGCGTCCCGCCGCTGGCGAGGTTGTCCAGGGTTTGCCATTGGATGCCGAATTCCGCGGCTTTGTCGCTGGTAAGGTCGACCACCAGCGCCTCGACGTGCACTTGCGCGCGGCGCACGTCCAATTTTTCGATCACCGCGCGCAAGCCGTTGTAAACCGCCTCGGGCGCGGCGATGATCAAGGCATTGCTGGCCGTGTCGGCGTGTATGGTCACCCCGCCCGAAGAAAAGGTGCTTTGCGGCAAAGCGCCGGTGCTGCTCATCACCGCGGCAGCGGCCGCGCCGGCGGACGACCCGCCAAGAGGCGCCGCGGTCCCGGAAGTTGGCGCAGCCTCCGCGCCCCCCTGACCGGTCAGCACGCCGCGCAGCGTTTGCGCCACTCTCAAGGCATCGGCGTTGCGCAAATAGACCATATGGACGTTGCCGCCCGCCCGCGCCGGAGTGTCTAGCTCTTGCGCCAGCGCCTTGACGCGCGCCACTTTGGCGACATTGTCGGAACGCAGGATCAAGCTGTTGCTGCGCAACTCCGGCACGATGTTGACCCGCTGGGCCGGATCGATGGGCGCGCCCTGGCTGTTTCCGGCGTCGCCAAATACCCGCGCCAGGGTGGGCGCAAGGTCCGCTGCAGAGGCAAACTTCAGCGGCACCAGCACCGGCTCGCCGCTGCTCGGCCTATCGATGGCCTCAATGATCTGTTCGATGCGCTTGAGGTTTTCGGCATAGTCAGTGATGAGAATGGTATTGCTGCCCGGCAGGGCGCTGATCGGATTATGGGCGGGCACCAGCGGTCGCAGCGCCGCGACCATCGGCCCGGCCGCTTCGTTTCTTAGGGTATAGACCTTGGTCACCATCTGGTCGCCCCTCGCCGGACTTTTGCCCGCTGCGGGCGCATGCGCCCGGGCATCGGCCTCGGGCAGGATCTTGGTGATTCCTTCGCCCTCCACGGCGGCGAAGCCCTGCAAGCGCAGCGCCGAAAGCAGCGTCGGGTAGACCAAGTGGCGGGCCACCGGCTGTTGCGAAATGATGCTGAGCGTGCCCTTGACCTTGGGGTCGAGGACAAAATTGCGCCCGGTGATTTCGCCCACCGCTTTGATCACCGCTTCGATCTCGGCATTGACGAAATTGAGGGTCACCGGCTCTTCGGCGGCAGCGTGAGCCAAGTTCAGTACGCCGGCGAGAATCGCGCTGGCGATCCAGCGCCGAATGCGCTTGGGCGGGTTCATGGAAGGTTGGGCCTCCCCCGGATAGAATCGCGCAATCATAGCACGCGCGCCTGGTGCGCTTATGGACTGAGCGCCGGCATCCAAAACGAGCCAAGATGGCATCCAAACGCCATGAGTTGATTTTTGCGGGAGCACACCATGAATGATTTCGGATTTGGTTTGGGAAGCCTGGATGGCATGGGCGACTTCGGCGGCATGGTCATCGCCATCGTTGCCATTGCGCTGATTTTTGGCACTCCGGTGCTGATCGTTCTGTCCATCCTCTGGTACAAGCTGCTGCAGGCGCGCCGGGTGCATGACACGATCCGCATACTGGCGGAAAAAGGCATGCCCATCCCGCCCGAGCTTTTGCCGCAGCAACCCGGCGCAGCGGCCGATCGGCGGCGCGGCATTCTGCTGGTGGCGGTGGGCGCGGGGCTTTACCTGTTCTTGATCCTCATAAACGGCCCCTGGGGTCTTGCTGCCATTCCGCTCGCCATCGGCTGCGGCTATTTGCTCACCGCAAAGATCAGCAACGGCAATCGCTGATGCCGGCCTTGTTGCCCGGCGACGCGGAACTGGTCAGCCGCGTGCTGGCCCAGGATGATCGCCATGCCTATGCCGAACTGGTGCGTCGCAATCAAGCGAAGGTGCGCTCGGTCCTTCGCCGCCTCACCCGCGGTAACGATGCCCTGGCCGACGATTTGGCTCAGGAAGCATTTGTTCTTGCCTGGCGCAAGCTGGCCCAGTACCGGGGCGAGGCTCGCTTTTCCACCTGGCTTTATCGCATCGCCTACAATTGTTTTTTGGCCCACGCGCGCTCAGCCGCACCGGAAGAGGCTCTCGACCCCGACGCGCCGCCGCATGAGTTCGCTCCCTCGCCTGCGCCCCAGGCCGATTTGCGCCTCGATCTGGCGCGCGCCATGTTGGCCTTGTCCGAAGCGGAACGCGCGGCGATCATCCAATGCTACTATCAGGATCTGTCGCATGAAGAGGCCGCCTATGTGCTGGATCTGCCCCTGGGCACGCTCAAGACCCATGTCCTGAAAGCCAAGCAGAAGCTCAAAGCCGCCCTTCACTCCTGGCAGCCGGAGAACCCCGCATGAACACCCCCCCTTTGCCCAAGCCCGAATCCCCGCGCGACGATTGGCTCGACGATGTGCTTTGCCGTGATGCCCAAGACGGTGAACATATCGCTGATGAAGGCTTCAGCGCACGAGTGGTGGCGCGCTTACCGGCGCGCCGCAGCCCAATCATCGCCTGGGTGCTGCCGATCGCAGCTGCCCTGGGCTGCCTCTTGGGCTTGCACGCGCTGGGCGGGGCCGAATACGTCTTCAATGCAACCGCCGCTTTGATCACCGAAGGCGAGTTCGGCCCGCGGCAAATGAGCACCCTGGTCGCTTTGGGAGTGCTTTACGCGGTGGCCCTGGGCGGCGCCTGGAGCGAACGCTGAGGCGCTGAAAAAAGGAATTCGCTGGGGCCGCCGCGATTGCTCGAAAAGCGAGCCCCCAGGCACCCTCTTACTCCCATGCAGATTTAGGAGCGGGCTTGCTCGCGATTGCAGCGCTGGCCACGAGATCCAACCCCTTCGCGGCCAAGGCCGCTCCCACCCATCCGCGCCAAGGTTTTTGTAGATCCTATGCGTGAGCGAGTCGGCGGCAAAGCAGTCTAAGGAGGA
>CAZFEK010000050.1:0-32173 GCA_964517465.1 uncultured Alcaligenaceae bacterium | reverse complement strand
ACTCGAACTTTTTTTCGCAAAGTTCTTGTAACGAAAAAAAAACCGGCTAGAATACGGAACAGCAGGTGACATCAAAAATAAGTGCCGGTTGTCAAGTGCCAGTCACCTGTGACGTGAAACCGATATGAACCTGACAGGAGACTCAAATGGCTGAAACTGAAAAGAGCACCATGGCCGCCAAAGCTGCATCCGATATGGCCACTACCGTAACTCCCGCTGCTCCCGCGAAGAAAGCCGCGGCGAAGAAGAAACCTGCTGCGAAGAAAGCCGCGAAGAAGCCTGCGGCGAAGAAACCCGCAGCGAAGAAGCCCGCCGCGAAGAAAGCGGCGAAGAAGCCCGCAGCGAAGAAAGCGGCGAAGAAGCCCGCCGCGAAGAAAGCGGCCAAGAAACCCGCCGCGAAGAAAGCGGCGAAGAAACCCGCAGCGAAGAAAGCGGCCAAGAAACCAGCCGCCAAGAAGGCAGCGAAGAAGCCCGCCGCCAAGAAGGCAGCGAAGAAGCCCGCCGCCAAGAAAGCAGCGAAGAAGCCCGCCGCCAAGAAAGCAGCGAAGAAGCCCGCCGCCAAAAAGGCCGCGAAGAAACCAGCCGCCAAGCGCGCTGCCAAAAAGGCAGCTCCCGCGGCTGCGCCGGCTGCTCCGACGCCTTCGATGTAAGCTGGGTTTTCACCCGATCAAGGGCGGCGCTTTGCGCCGCCCTTTTTTCATTGGTGCGCCCGCCGGGGCACACTCTTCGCGCGTCAAAGACGCACCTACCGCCCCTGCGGCGGCAGGCTCCAATTCCAAGAATGAGTTCCCCCGGGAGGCGAAGACTCAGCTGCGCTTCTTGCCCTGCGGCAAGGTCTTGGGTCTTCCTTGAGGCAGCGTTTTCGCGGTCTTGGTGATCTTCGCTTTGCTGCTTGCCGATTTTGGAGTTGGTCCCGATTCGCCGATGCGCAGCCTCTGGCCAGGTTTCAGCGCGCTGCCGCCCAAACGGTTCCAGCGCTGCAGCTCGGTGATCGTGGCGCCATAAACGGCGGCAATGGAGGCCAGGGTTTCGCCGCGGCGGACGCGATGCGTCCCGTTGCCCATCTCCACCGGCGGCGGTACAAAGACGGCCTCCTTGAGCTCGGCCTCGCCGGCGCTGGAGTCGGTTAGAGCCGGCACGAGCAGGGAGACCCCGGCGGGGAGGGGACGCGAACCGCGAATGCCGTTGGCGGCGCGCAAGGCTTCGGGCGTCCAGCCATATCTCTCCGCGACCTGTTCCAAACGTTCACCGGGTTTTAGGCGATAGGCGCGCCAAGAAACCAGAGGCGATTCCATCAGGGCCAGCTTGGCGGTAAAGATCTCGGCCTTGTCCACCGGCAGCAGCAGCGTATGCTCCTCGGCACCGCCGATGACGGGCCGGTTGAATGCCGGATTGAGAGAAGTGAACTCGTCGAGCGGCATCTCCGCCAGTTCGGCGGCGAGTTTTACGTCGATCGGCTGGGGTGTGACTACGGTTCGGAAATAAGGCAGCTCGGGGATGTGTTCCAGACTGAGCCCGAAGGCCGCGGGATTGCGGAGCACGTTCTTCACCGCCTGCAGCTTGGGCAGATACTCCCGGGTTTCGCGCGGCAACGTCAAACTGAGGTAGTCGGTGCCTTTGCGCTTGGCCTTGTTCCGCGCGATGGCACGACCAACTCCGCCCTCACCACAGTTGTAAGCAGCCATGGCAAGCTGCCAATCGCCGAACATGGCGTAGAGGGTTTCGAGATAATCCAGCGCTCCCGCCGTGGCCGACACTACATCACGGCGTTCGTCAAACCACCAGTTCTGGTCGAGACCATATTTCTTGCCGGTGGCGGGAATGAACTGCCAAATGCCCAGAGCCCGCGCACGGGAGAGCGCCTGGGGGTTGTAGGCGCTTTCGATCATCGGCAGGATGGCCACTTCCATGGGCATGTTGCGGCGCTCCACCTCGGTCATGATGTGAAAGAGGTAGCGCCGGCTGCGCTCGACCATGCGCGCCACATAATCGGGTCGGGAGGAGTACCACCGTTCCCACTTGCGCACCGACGGGCCGCTGATGTCCGGCATGCCAAAGCCGTTGCGCAACCTCACCCAAACGTCCGCCGGGGGGTTGTAGGCGTCATGTGGCAGTTCCACCACCACGGTTTGCGCGTCGTGGGCATCGATCGCGCCATTGAGCAAAAGCGGCTCGGGCGCCAGCGTTTGGGCGAGCTGTTCAGGCGGCGTTGGAGGGGTCTCCGGCCCGGTCGGTTGCTCGGCCAACACCGCGACGGGTTGGATCAACGCGAAAATCAGCAGCGACGCAGCACGCATAGCGAGATTACGCCCTTGCGACGGGGCGGGCAGGTCAGAAATGCGAAGCGCGTTTAGGCTTCCCCCAAAACCGAACTCCGAACTTCAGCCACCTCGAGGGGGGCGAATCCCACTGGGATGGTTCGGCGTTGGCGCGATGGTAGACACTGCTCCGCTCCGGGTCAAGTTGCGGTTGCCGAACCCAATTGCGCCAATCAGGCGCGAAAGCCGTCTTTCCAGGTGCGCAAAGCTGCAAACACGGCCACGGGGTCAAGCAGCGCCTCATCACGGTGGCGGCTCACCGCCGCCGTCAACGCCGGTTCGTGACAGCGCAGAAAGGGATTGCTCATGACCTCCAATTCGAGCGCGCTGGGCAGGGTGGGCAAACCTTGGGCAGACCGATCGAGCGCCTCGCGTTCGCGTGCCGCAAGCGTTTCATTTTCGGGCTCAACATGGCGGGCAAAGCGGAGATTGGCGAGGGTATATTCGTGCGCGCAGCAAACCCGCGTTTTGCCTGGGAGCGCCGCGAGCGCCCGCAGCGAGGCATACATCTGCGCCGGCGTGCCTTCGAACAGGCGCCCGCAGCCAGCGGCAAAGAGCGTATCGCCGCAGAAGAGAAGTCCGGCGCCAAAAAAGGCCAAATGATCGAGGGTGTGTCCCGGCACCGCCAGAACCTCCAAGCTGAGGTCCATATCCGCAAACTCTACGAGCTCGCCGCCGCGGAGCGCGGTTCCGCCGAAGCGAGCGACGAGGGGTTCGGGCGCAAAAACTT
The DNA here is from genome assembly GCA_964517465.1 of uncultured Alcaligenaceae bacterium. Taxonomy (GTDB): domain Bacteria; phylum Pseudomonadota; class Gammaproteobacteria; order Burkholderiales; family Casimicrobiaceae; genus JACPUX01. The sequence continues at coordinate 29,125 of CAZFEK010000050.1, read as the reverse complement.
CGCCCCCGCGCGCCGCCCGCAGGGCCGCAACGCCATCCACATGGTCGGGATGGTGATGCGTCAGAAGTATCGCTTCGAGATCTAGCCCAAGCTCGCCGAGGGTGGCGAGGACCGGCTCCGCTTCGCCCGGATCGACAACAACGGCCTTGCGTCCGTCGCGGATGAGCCAGATATAGTTGTCGCTAAAGGCCGGGATGGGGATAATCGCGCGCATGAGTTCATCTTGCGAAGCCGGGAGCGAATTGTCAACGCCGACGTTGGCGCGGTGGTTCACGACGCCGCTGGGGAGCTACCTTCGGGCGAGGGAACAGGTCTGGTTCGACGACGTGGTCGCCGATCTCTTCGGGTTTTATGCCGTACAAATCGGTTTGCCGGAGGTGCCCTTGCTGCGCAACTCGCGCATCCCCCATTGTTTCTCGCTGGATGCCGAAGAGCCGGCGCAACTTGCGGCCGATCCACTTTTCCTGCCCTTTGCCGAGAATGCGCTCGATCTCGTCGTTCTGCCTCATACCCTGGAGTTCTCCGACGATCCGCATCGGCTGCTGCGCGAAGTGCATCGTGTGATGCGCGCGGAGGGCCAGGTGTTGATCGCCGGGTTTAATCCCTTCAGTTTATGGGGCGCAAAGCGCTATTTCGGGCGAGCTCAGACGCCGCCGTGGAACGGCAATTTTCTTGGCCTGTATCGCTTGAAAGACTGGTTGTCGCTCTTGGGCTTCGAAATTACCGCCGGGCGGCTGGATTGCTATGCGCCGCCCTTCAAGCAGGAATCCTGGGTAAGGCGCTGCAGCTTCATGGAGAAAGCGGGTGACCGTTGGTGGCCGATCGGCGGCGGGGTTTATTATTTGCGCGCCACGAAACGGGTGCTCGGCATGCGCGTGATCACGCCGCAATGGCAACCGCGAAGCAAACGCAAGAAGGCCATGGTCCCCGCCGCGCGCAGCTATCGGGTGAGTCAATGAAAGAACCGGCGCAGGTTGGAACGGTGGACATCTATACCGATGGGGCGTGCAAGGGAAACCCGGGTCCGGGGGGATGGGGAGCGCTTTTGCGCCATGGTGAGACGAGCAAGGAGCTGTGCGGCGGCGAAGCCATGACCACCAATAACCGCATGGAGCTTTTGGCGGTAATACGCGCCCTGGAGAGCTTGAAGCGGCCTTGCAAGGTGCGGCTATTCACCGACTCGCAGTATGTGCGCCAGGGCATCACCGCCTGGATACACAACTGGAAAAGGAACGGCTGGAGGACCACGAACCGCCAGCCGGTGAAGAACTCCGACCTTTGGCAGGAACTCGACGCACTTGCCGCGCAACACCACATCGAATGGCATTGGGTCAAGGGCCACGCCGACAATCCGGGCAACTTGCGAGCGGACGAACTGGCGAATCGGGGGGTGCCCGCACCCCCATGATTTTTCGGCTCCAAACCGAGTGGCACAGAAATTGATCGATCGATTACGTGGTCGATCACCCACCCGCGGTCGAGTCATCGGGGCGATGCCCACAGCGCGATCCGCTCAATGGTCAATAGCGCTCCCGAACTGCTCTGGAATCGGAGTTGAAGACGTGCACCCGGCTGGGCGGTGAGGGCAAACTGCGAGAGCTGAGTATCAGTACGTGTTTCGCCCGACAGCGGCAAAACCGCCAATTCGTGCTGGACCTGGGCGGCGTCGATCAGGCTAATGGTGAGCGTCCCGGTTTCGCTTGCGCGCAAGCCGAGATCCAGACCTCGGTATTCACCGGCATACCGACCTAGATCCGGTCCGATCAGGATCGCGTCGCCATCGTGACCAACCTGCAGGCGGAATCTGCCGAACTCCGGGTTCCCCCGTCCGTGCCGCACCTCCCATCCTTCGTCGTCGTTGTGGGCCAGCGAGCCGAAAGTCCAAACCAGTGACCCCCGTGGCACCCCAGCGTGCGTCGTCATCAGGGCCTTGATGGCGTCCTCCAAGGGCGTGTCGCGTATAACAATGAACGAGACATAAGCTTTCTCATTGCGGTACTTGCCGCTGCCGCCGTTCCATGACATTAGCGACACGAAGCTTGCTCCGCCCCGGAAAGGCTCCCGTAGCGCATCGAAGCTATCTTTTAGGCCGGGCACTCTCCGCGGTTCGTGGAGATTCGCTGGATGCGACTCGACGACGGCCCAACCTTTGGGACTTTTGCGGCGGAAGATTGCGAATAGGGTTTCTCCGGTTTCAGTAGGTATCCTGTTTCGCGCCGAATCGCCGTAAAGAACGGCACCCAGCAGGCCGTCTTTCGGAACCGCCCCCGCCACACTCATTCCGCCTGTGTCATAGTTCTTTGCCGGGCTGTTGAGTTCGACTGAAAACGGATCAATAGGCGGGCGCGGCGGATGGAAACCCTGCGAAGAAAAGATGCGTTCCCGCGGTACACCCGCTTCGTGTACCCATTGTGATAGCTCGTCGTAGTGTAGATCGACCAGGTGGCGCCGAAACTCTTCCCATACGGCTGTCCAGGGCTGCTTCCAGTAAGGGTCTACGACCGCGGAGAACTTGCGCGGCGGGTCCACTTCGTCCCATTCTCGTAAAGGCCGCCCCATCAGTGCGCCTGCCTCATCCAGGCGCAAACTCGGTTTGCGGCGCAAAGCATGAAGGTTGGGGATTTCGGCCGAGTGCCAGTCGGCGGCGTAGGGTCCGCTTCCACGCAGCCAATCGCGGAATTGTTTGAGCGTGTCAGGGTTGTAGTCGAACCACATTCTTCCTTCGAAGAAAGGGTTGAGGTAGGTGTCGGAGTCGAGGTTGACTCCAATGAACAGGTCGGGATCGCGTCGCGCGAACTCGGCGATGATACGAGCCGCAGCCTGTAGGTTTCTGCGTTTATAGGTGCGCGGTTTGGTGTTGAAGACATTGTAGGACATCACGCGGGCGATTTCCGGCGCCTCGATTGAACCGGGCAAGTCACCCAGGTAGGTGTCGCGAGGCACCTCGTTGCCGTTACTCCACTGACAGTGCCGGTCTTCGCGCTCGAGAGCGTCGTTCAGGTCCCAATGAGGGTCGTCGCAGGCCGAGTCGGCCCAAACTCCGCCGTTGAGCGTGAACAACACCGCAAACCGCTCCCGGCGCGCAAATTCGATCACTTCGGTAAGGTTGTCTTCGGCGAGGCGACGATCCTTTCCCGGGCAATTGCGGCTCAGATCAAAACTGGGGTCAAATGCCCAGTCTTTGTCCTCTCCCAGAGTCGTGCGCATGTAGAGAATGGGCACGGTGAGCCCGATACGTATGGATTGTGATTCGAGCGGCCCGAAACGCTCCTTGATGCCTTCTGCTCCGCCCTTTGCGAGATTGCTGGTCGCGATGGAGACATGGAAAACCTCCCGGGACCCGGTTGCGGAGCGAGATGCGGGTGGCCGGCTGAGCATCCAAGGCCCGAGGCGCGCCACTTTGCCGTTAGCCAACTTCAATTCGACTTCGACTCGATGGCTGCCGTACACCGCAGGCCCGAGATCATAGTTGCCTTCGAAACCGGCCCGCGAGGCGCCCCTTTCCAGTGGGAATTGCGCGGCCACATCTGGGCGCGGGATGCCGGTGGCCAGCGGGAGGCGACGCTCTTCGTTGACTATCAGCGTTGCTTCGTGGATACCAGCATCATGGGTTGCCCAACCGACGATGTTGGTGATGCCATTCGCCGAGAGTGCGGCTCCAGTTACATCCAAGAATCCTTTCGGCTCGCGCAGATCATGCGCTGGCGTGGCGGAATCGTGCGGAAAAGGACGAACCTGCCGATCATAGATCAGCCAGACCAGAATACCAACCACCGCTGTTCCAAGGGATGCGGCGAGGCCAATTCGGAAAAAACGGGAACGAGAAACGTCCTTCACTATCGACCTGTCCTTAAGCGGAAGAACCATGTTCGATCATTAAGTGGCACCCTTCAACGGGCACCGAGTTCGTGGCGAGAAGCGCACAAAGGAATGACTTGCCTACTGCGGAGAGACTATCCATCGCGCTTGGCAGAGCGACTTCTGAGTAGCCGCACATCCATATCCGGCTTGGCGACCAGTCTCCAGATTTGAATCGATATTGAATCTCCCACTTTGGGATGCTACACGAGGTTCCGAACCACATCGATGGATTGAATGAAGTGAGCTGCGGCGCGACCGGAGCGGAACCCGCGCTTCTCATGATGTAACCGGTTTTGCTCGCGGGCATTCGGGAGCACGTGCAACTGACGGCGAGCGACCGGTGATCGGAAGCGCCGGCTTTGCCGCCACCGCATTCAACCAAGACGGACCCTTCAACTACTTCGCTGCAGCGATCAGATAATCGACCGCCGCTTTCACGTCCTCGTCGGGCAGCGAGGCGTTGCCTCCCTTGGGCGGCATGGCACGGATTCCCTTGATCGCGGTGCGATGCAGCGCCGCATTGCCTTCTTTGATGCGCGGCGCCCACGCGGCTTTGTCGCCAAACTTCGGCGCGCCGGCGACACCGGCCGCGTGGCAGACGGCGCAATTGGCGGTGTACACCGCTTTGCCTTTGTCTGCGCCCGAAGCCAGCGCCGCCGGTTTGGTTTCCGGTTTGGACTCGGGCTTGGCGTCGGGTTTCGCTTCAGGTTTCGCTTCAGGTTTGGTCTCTGCCTTGACTGCCGGATTGGCTTCGGTCGTGACAGTTGGCTTGCCTTCCGGCTTCGCGTTTGCTTGTGCTTTGGCGGGCGCCGCCGCAACCCCCGCGGCTGGCGCCGGGGTGACGCCGATACGCTGAGCGACCGCTGCGGGCGTGTCGCCTGGGGGAGCATGAGGCCGCGACTGGACCACCAGCGCGGTTACCGCGACGAGGGCGGTTGGGAAAACGATACCTAGCAAGGCAACGGCAACCCAGTTGATCGAGCGGCTTTCGTATCGCTCGCCGGCTTGATTCATGGCGGGGCTCCGCGAGTTTCGGGCGGGAAAGGTATCAATTATAGCGTCAACGCCTTGATTTCCAGTGCTTGGCGTGCATGAGCCCAGGCGACGATGGTAAAATCTTGCCTCACGCGCCCATAGCTCAGTTGGATAGAGTGTTGGTTTCCGAAGCCAAAGGTCGCAGGTTCGACTCCTGCTGGGCGCGCCATCCCACCTCTGCCAGCGCGAAACCGCTGCGCGGCCGACTCAAATACCAATACTCGCCAACTTGTCGGCGACTTCACGCAGCAGTTTTTCGAGCTGCGGGTGATTGGTGGCGAAGCGGGCGGCGACTTCCTGGGCGCGTTCGGTGAGAAACTCGGCTTCGCTGGAATGCTCTTCGGTTTCCTCCACCAACAGGGCATGGATGTCGGTGTCCAGCGCTCGGAGCAAGTCGCGGGACTCGTCGTCGACGTCTTGCGTGGCTTCCAATTGCGCGTGCAACTCGCGTAGTTTCGCTTTGAGGTCGTCCATGTTCCGAAGGGCGGAGTTTCAATACCTCAATGATGAACCCAAGGCTTGATGGGTGCAATCCCGCTTGAATGAGCCGGCAAAAAATTTCGGCGCCGCGAAGGGCGCCGAAAGCTTGTGGCCGACGCCCGCCGGAGTCGCGCGGGGCGGCCGTGCGAGGAGTGCTCAGTGCATGCCTTTGTATTTTTCCATCAGATCGTCCCGGCTCTCGACGAAGTCCGGATTCTGCACGATGCAATCGGCGGGGCAGACCAGCTTGCACTGCGGCTCGTCTTCGGCACCCACACACTCGGTGCAGCGCAAGGGGTCGATCACATAGGGCGTGCCCTCGGCGATCGCTTCATTCGGGCACACCGGCTTGCAGGCGTCGCAAGAGGTGCAGTCTTCGTTGATCAGTAATGCCATGATGTTCCTTTCGCTTACAGTGGACGTCGGCGGGCCGGGGATCAGGCGGCGGCCTTCTGCTGCAATTGTGCCAGTTTTTCGTGCCGGAAGGCGCCCCAAATCGCGGCGCCGATGGCTCCCGCGTGGATGGAATCGGGGTGGCTCGCCGCCGACACCTTGAGCTTCTCATTAACCATTTCCTCGCCGATGGCAGCCACCAGGCCGGTGTCCAGCGCCAGGCCGCCCGTCACCAGGGCGGTGCCCTCGGTGATGCCGGTGACCTTCAGCAGCTTGACGATGCGCGAGGCCATGGACAGATGGATGCCCTTCAGGATGTCGGGCGTCGGAATGCCGCGCGAAACCATGTTGATCACGTCGGTTTCGGCGAGCACAGCGCAAATGGAACTGACCTTTTCCGGGTCTTGCGCGCTTTGCGACAGCGGGCCGATTTCTTCGATGGCCACGCCCAGATAACGGGCGATGTTTTCCAGGAACTGGCCCGAGCCCGAGGCGCACTGGCTGGTCATCTTGTAGGAGAGCACCTTGCCGCGCTCGTCGACGCGGATGGCCCGGCCGTTCAAAGCGCCCACGTCGACCACGGCGCGCGCCGCGGGATCGAGGAAGACCGCGCCGCGCGCATGGGTGGTCATGGAGTAGAAGTGCCCGGTGGAGAACTTGACGTTCTCGCCATCGCCGGTGGTGGCGACATAGGCGATGTCCTCGGGTTTGAGGCGCGCTTCTTCCAGCACTTCCTCGTAGCCCTGGCGGGCCAGATCGAAAGGATCGCGCCGGCGCATGCGCTCGCAGCGCTTGGCGAGGAAGCTGTGGTGATTGCCCTCGTTCTTGAACAGCACCGTCTTCACGGCGCCGGAACCCACGTCGATGCCGACGGTGTACGTGCTTTGGCTCATCTTGCTGGCTCCTCGCGTTAGACGGTCGCTTCTTTGGGCCTGGCCACTTGGCCTTCCTGCACGGCACGGAAGGCGAAGGTGGCGCCGCCCAGGGCGCCGGTGTAAATCGAATCCGGGTTGATGTTGATGGTCATCTCGCCGTAGTTTTCAAAAATGAGTTCGCGCAGCGCTTTCACCGCGGCTTCGTTCTTGGCCACGCCGCCGGTGAAGGTGAACTCGTTGCGTATGCCGCCCGAGCGTGCCAGGATGGACATGGCGCGCAGTATGATGGCGCGGTGCAGTCCGGAGAGAATGTCTTCGCGCTTCTCCCCCAGGGCCAGGCGGTCTCTGAGTTCGGCGCCGGCGAACACCGTGCAGGTGGAATTGATGCGCACCGTACGTGTCGCCTGCATGGCCAGAGGCCCCAGCTCGTGCAGGCCGAGGTTCATTTCGTCGGCGATGTAACCGAGGTAGCGTCCGCAACCGGCGGCACAGCGGTCGTTCATCTGGAAGTTCTCGACGATGCCCGCCGGATCGACCTGAATGGCTTTGGTGTCCTGGCCGCCGATGTCCAGCACCGTGGCGGTGCCGGGGTACATGACGTGCGCGCCCAGGCCGTGGCACAGAATCTCGGAGCGGATGTGGTCCTTGGAGAAAGGCAGCCGGGCGCGGCCATAGCCGGTGCCGACCACGAACACTTCTTCGAGTACGGTGTCGAGCACGCGCTGGATCGGCTCGCGTATCTTGTCGGTGCGCGACTGCGTCTGCGGCAGGGCGCGGAAAGTGCGGTCCACCGCGCGCAGCAACTGCGAGCGCTGGCCTTCGATATAGACCCGGTTCTCGACTTCGATGATCGAGCGGTCGAACACGTTCAGCAGGTTTTCGTAAGGCACGCCCATTTCTTTGGCCACCTCTTCACCTACGGCGAGATAGCGGCTGCCGGCGATGTCGCGAAAGAAGTCGGACTTGCGGCGTGCCCCGGGGGCGAAAATCGCCGGCGCTTCCTCGCGCAGGCGGCGAAAGACCTCCAGCAAGGCTTCGCCGACCGCCTTGGCGCCTTGGGCGAATTTGCCGCTCGCGGTATTGGTGAGGCAAACCTCTTCGAGGTCGCGCAATTGCTCGAGGAACTGCTCCAGGCGAAAGTCGCGCTCCAGTTGGCCGACGAAATCGTCGAGGCCCCCGTTGAGCGCGCCGGAAGCGGCCAGTTCCTGGCGGAAGAGGTAATAGCGCGCGTTCAAAAGCGCTTCCTGCTTGGCCACCTGGGCGGCGGTGTCGTAGTTGGAGCGCGAGTTGGTGATGCCGCGCCCCAGCACGTTCTGGTGTTCGTCGATGGCCACCGCCTTGGTGGTGGTGGAGCCCAAATCGATGCCGATGAAGACTTTCATTTGCTTGCCCTCTTAGAGCTTGTGTAGAAATCGTAGCGAGCGATCCGGATGCGAGGCGGCCGGAGCGCAGCGACGAGACATATCAGATGGATAGGCGAGGAGCGAGCACCGCCTAACGAAGCAACCGGATTGCGCAGTAGATTTATCCACAAGCTCTCAGTGCTGCGCCGCGCGCTTTTGCTCGATCATCTGGAAGTAGCTCTCCAGACGGTTCTTCACGTTGGCGGCGGAGAAATAGCGCGGATCGACGAGGTCGGTTTCGATGAAGGCCGCGGGCTTGCCGGTGCGCTTTTCGACTTCGCGCAGAATCAGCAGTTGGCCGGCGGAGAAGCTGTTGCAGCTCTTGATCGAATTGATCAGCAAGCCATCGGCCTGATATTCCTCGATGTACTTGCAAATCATGTCGATGCGCTGGGGCAGGTTGAGGTTGGTGTAGCAGCCCATGCAGTATTCGGCGAGCGACTCCAGGGGCCGCTCAGGATCGTGGCGGAAACCGAAGTCATAAAGGCCGCCCACCTTGGCGTAGGTGCTGGTGACCACCACCGCGCCGTCTTCGTAGAACATCTTCCAGAAGTCGCGAAAGCTCGTCCAGTTGGGCGGGCCTTCGACCACCAGGCGGTATCGCTCGGAGGTCATTTCGCCGTCGGGCGTGATCGGGCCTTTGCCCTCCCGGACGCGCTGCTCGATCTCGCTCCTCAGCATGCCGTAGAACTTTGAGGCGTCGGGCGTGCCGCGGAAGGCGGTGAAAATCGGGCCGATGTAATACACGCCGCCGAAGTAGCCGTCGATGGGCGAGGGACGGTTCTTGGCCGATTGCAGAACGGCCACCAGGTCTTCCTCGGCCTTGGCGGATTCACGCATGTACTGGCGCAGGCGGTCGATGTCGAACTTCACGCCCGAAACCTTCTCCAGCGCCGGGATGACCGTTTCCTTCAACTGCTTGACGACGTAGTCACGCATGTTGGGGTTGATCTTGCCGTCGCCCTGGTAGGGCACATGCAACATCACCGTCTCGCCGCCGAACTTCTGGCGAATCAACTCGAACCACTTCATGAAGGTGAAGCAGCCGGTATAGGACAGGAGCAGAAGATCGGGCCGCGGCAAGGGGTCGCCGGTGGGGCCGACCTGGCCATTGAGCATCATGCCCAAGTCGGACTTCACATAGGTGCAGACGTCTTCCGACTGGCCGTCGCGCTCGGCGTCCATGATGAACTTGCCGGACTTCTTGCGCATGCCGTTCTGGAGCTGGTTGGTCTCCGGCAGGCTCCTGGCGAAGTCGAAGCACATCAGCAGTTCGTTCAGGTTACCCGGCACGAAAGTGGCCGAGATCTTCTTGCCGCGCTCGTGCGCGGTGGCCAGTTCCTGATAGTTGCGGTTGATGAGCTCCTTCTGGAGCCACATCGCGTCTTCTTTCTGAACCTGCGGCTTCTTGCTGCTCGCCGGCATGGCGGCGGTGGCGGGGGTGGTCATGCGGCGCTCCAAAGTTTGATGGAATCGGCAAAGGTTCCGGCCTGTTCGCGGATGGGCGCCATCTGACCGGTGTTCTCGGCGTATTTGAACGCGGTGTGCGGCACGCCATGGGCGCTGAGCACGTCCTGCAGCATGGGGCGCTCCAGGAGCGCCGGGTCGCAGAAGGAGGGGCAGGCGAAGACCACGCCTTCGGCCTTGCGGTCTTTGACCTGCTTCAGCAGGAACTGGCCCTTTTCTTCCTTCTTTGCTTCGTATTTCGCCGAAGTCGCCGCCGAGCGGTGCAGGAAGGCCTTGGAGAGGTTGTCCAGCGCGTCGCCGTCGGTGGGCACGTCATCCAGGAGCCAGCGGGTGACCAGCATGAAGTCGTCGTCCACCACGTAACAGCCCGCCATTTCGATGGACTTGATGAGGTTGAGCGGAGGCTGTTCGCAGAAAGTGCCATTGACCACCACCCGCGCGTTGTCGCGCTTGGTGCGGGGCTCGGCCTTGGTGGCGGCGAGATAGTCCTTGAGCATCTGGGTATGTTCCTCGACCGGCAACACCATGCCGGCGCGCATCAGCAAATACACTTCGGTGGTGGGCACCTGCCAGGGTTCGGCCGCGCGATAGGCGTAGAGATCACGAATCACGCGGCGGTTTTCGTTGAACACCGCGATCGATTGGTTGATCTTCTCGTTGGTGACTTCGACCCCGGCGAGTTTGGCCAGATCGTCGCGCAGGATTTCCAGCTCATGCACGTAATAGGTGCCGCCGATGTTGTCTTCGTAGTTCTGGGGCACGTCGAAGTAGCGGACATATTTGTCCTTGAAGAGGATTTGCCACATGCCCGACAAATTGCGAATGACATCGCAAATCGAAGGAAAGAGCATGCCGTCGAAATGGTCGAGCTTGCCGGTGAGGCCCAGTTCGATGGTCGATCGCGGAATGCGGCAAATGTAGCTCTGGTAATAGGCGTCGCCCTGAATGACTTCGAGCTGGTCGCCGCCGCCCAGAATGCCGACCGAAAGAATTCCCGCGGCGTGGGCGATTTCCCGTGGCACGTAGATCGGCAGGTAGCCCACCACCTTGCGGTTGGGGGCCGCCGCTTTCCACTCCTGGACGGCTTTGAAATCCAGGTCTTCGTAGAGCGCCTCACAGCGCTTGATGATTGCTGCAACTTTACTCATGGTTAGCGGTGCTCCCATTGTGGCGTGCGCTTCGCGACAAAGGCGTTGAGGCCTTCGTTCGCGTCCTGCGTTTGCATCAAGGTGTCGAGATACAGCCGTTCGACTTCGGCGATCCGGCGGCGGGTTTCGGCGAGCTGCGGCGCGCGCACCGCCCGTACGGCAAGCGCGAGCGACGAAGCGCTCTTGCCGGCGAGGTGTTCACGAAAATAGGCGAGGGCCGCGGCTTCGGGATCGTCCGAAGCATTGGCGGCCAGACCCACGCGCACACTTTCGGCGGCATCCATGCTGCGGCCGGAAAACAGCAGGTCCTCGGCCACCGCCTGGCCCACGCGCGGGGGCAGCAGCACGCTGGCGGCCGGGGCGAAGACGCCGAGCTTCAATTCCGGCTGCCCGAGCTTGGCATCCTGGGCGACAAAAATCTGGCTGCCGGCGAGCACCACTTCCAGGCCGCCGCCCAGGCATTGTCCGCGCACGGCCACCAGGATGGGCACCGGGAATTCGAGCATGCCGAGGATGAGCCCGTGCAGGCCTTTGAGCATGGCCGCGCATTGGCCGGGCAGATGTTCTTCCACACTGGCGCCGAAGCTGAAGTGTGGACCTTCGTGATCGAACAAGACGCCGCGCAAGCCGCGAGTGGCGCGCTGCGCGTCGAACGCGGCGGCAAGCGCGGCAATCATCTGCGCATCGACGATATTGGCCTTGGGCCGGGCCAGACGCAGGCGCAGGAGCGCCCCGTCCTCTTCCAGCCAGACCTTGAGGGGAGAAGCCGCGTCAGCCATGCTTCTTGGCCTTGGGCTGGATTTCGTCGTGCAGGCTCCCCACCCAGCTCTGGCCGGCGGCGAGTTTCTGGCGCAAGAGCACGAAGTCGACTTCGCGGTCGTCCTTGGGGCCTTCGTTGAAGGCGGTGAAACCCGAACGCGCTTCGGTCATCATGTTGAGGGCGAGCCAGGCGCGCGAGTTTTCCTTGTTGCGGTTCCAGGCGTCGAGCTTGGGTTTCCTCAGTTCTTCCAGGGTCTTGGTGGTGCAGTCGGGGAAGGTCAGGAGCATCTTGGCGCACAGTTCCTCGACCCTGGCGTCGAGCAGAGCCAAGTCCACCACACCTTTGGCCAGCACCGCTTTGCCTTCTTTCAGAGCGTCGCCGGACTTGGGTTCGCCATAAACGTTGCGGCCGAACTCATCGACCAAACGCTGGGTTTCCACCAGCGGGTTGGCAACGAACTTGCCATCGACTTTCAGGGCCGGCACCAGGTCGCTGATCACGCCCATCTGGTAGGCCTTGTGCGCGGAGAAGGGCTCGCAAAGTACGCAAGCGGCCATGGCGCGTTCGGCGCCGACGATCACCGGCAGGAAGTCGGTGGCGCCGCCGATCGGCGCGGAACCATGCTTGGGGCCAGCCTGACCGTAGCGGGCCAGATCCGAGGAAACAGAAAAGTCGCAGGCCATGCCGATTTCCTGGCCGCCGCCGATGCGCATGCCGTTGACGCGGCAGATCACCGGCTTGTCGCAAGCCAGGATGGCCGAAACCATGTCGTTGAAAAGCCGCATGTACTGGCGATATTCCTGCGGATGGCCGGCGTAGTATTCGGCGTATTCCTTGGTGTTGCCGCCGGTGCAGAAAGCTTTGTCGCCCACGCCGGTGAAGACCACGCAATTGACGTCGCGCGCATTGCTGGCGGCGCGGAAAGCGAGGATCACGCCCTTCACCATGTCGGTGGTGTAGGAGTTGTACTGCGTGGGGTTGTCGAGAATGATCCAGGCGTTGTAGAGGCCGTCGACGACTTTGCCGTCGGGTGTCTTGGCCGGGCGCTTCTCAAAGCGCACACCCGGACTGCTGAACTCGGGCACCAGATTGTGATCGTTGAACTTGCGCATGGCGCGGGTCTCTCCAGGGTTGGGCGGTTTCAGGCCGAGGGGGTGAGCACCACGCGCTTTTTGATCTTGCGGTGATGCACGTCCTCGAAAATGGCGTTGATCTGATCGAGCGGATGCTGTTCGACGAAGGGCTTCACCTGCACCTTGCCTTCGAGCACCAGTTCCAGCGTGGCGGGATAGAGCTCGGGCGGGCAGCCCCAATTGCCGATCGCTTTGGCGTCAAAAGCCATGAGATTCGACAGGCGCACTTCCACCTTGTCCATGGTGAAACCCACCACTGACAGCGTCGCGCCATGCACCAACAGGCCGTAGGCGGTGAGCTGCCCCGGGGCGGTGCCAGAACACTCGAAGATGTTCCATTCGGTGGTGGGCAGGCCGTTGGCTTTGGCGAATTCGCTGATCGCGCTCTTCAGGCCCTTGCCGTCGAGTTCGCGCGAATTGAGGGTGAGGCCCACGCCATAAGGTTTCATGGCGGCGAGTTTTTCGTTGTCGACGTCGATGGCCACCACCTTGGCGCCTTTGGCGGCGGCGATTTGGGCGCAATAACCGCCCACGCCCCCGACGCCGATGACCACGGCGAGGCTGCCTGGCGTGATGCCGGCGCGCATCACCGCCTGATAAGGTGTGGTGACCGCATCGGCAACCACGGAAACATCGGCCAATTGCAAGCCGGCTTTGGCCAGCCGCGCTTCATCCACGGGGCAGAGACCTTTGGCCGGCACCACGATGTGGCTGGCAAAGCCGCCTTGAATGTCGTTGCCGGGCATCTTCTGGGCCCGGCAGATCGCCGGTTTGCCGCGTTTACATGGGCCGCATTCACCGCAAGGCATCACCGCGGGCACGATTACCGCCTGGCCCAGCCAGCTTTCGGCCCCCGCGCCGGTGTGAGAAACGTGGCCGCTGATTTCGTGCCCCAGGGCGAGGGGCAGGGCGTGATTGGTACGCACGCCGTCATAGAAGTAACCGAGGTCGGTATGGCAAACGCCGCAGCCGGCGATTTTGACCACGACTTCTCCGGCGCCCGGAGTGGCTACAAAGTCCTCCCGCACCATCGGGGTGTTGGGTGCGGTCATCATCCAGCGCTGTGCTGCCAAGCTCATTCAAGCCTCCAAAACATCCTCGACGAAAGACCCGAAATCCGCATCAGCAAACGATCTTGACGGGTTGTCGGGTTTTAATTTAGTATTATGGTACCGGAATGCGAATTTGATGTCAACGCCAAGCCCGGTACTATCCGATACGGGCTTGGCAAGTAGTCCCGCCCCGCTGACCGCGGGTGGTGCGCGCGTGGCTGTCGCGCATTGTGCTTGATCGACTTGGAGGCTTTATGGCCATAGCAAAACCTACTGGGGCGCCGAGAAGCGTTTCTCTCGCCATCGCGGGCAGCGGCGGCGCGGGGGTGATGACCACCGGCAGTCTGCTCTTGACCGCGGCTGCGCGCGCTGGGCTTTACGGGCTGTTTGTCCGCACCAGCGGACCACAAATCCGCGGCGGCGAGGCGGCCGCCTTGCTGCGCATTTCCAGCACGCCGGTGCAAAACTTGGATGATCGCTTCGATGCACTGATCGCCATCGACTGGCAGAACATTCACCGCTTTGCCGATGAAATCCCGCTCGACGCGGACAGCCTGATCATCGGCGACCTGTCGCAAGGCCCCTTGCCGGAAGCTTTCACGCGAACGGGCGCCAAGCAGCACGACCTCAATCTCAAAGAAATGGCCAAAGCGGTCACTGGCGCGTGGCCCAACATGATCGCCTTGGGACTGTGCGCTGGTTTGCTCGGCTTGCCCTTGGAGTGCGCCAAGTCGGCAGTGGAGACCTCGCTCAAGAAGGCGAGCGACCGCCTGCCCGCGAGTCTTGCCGCGGTGGAAGCGGGTTACGCGGCGGCCGGTAAAATGCCGGCCCACCACCTGGGCGGGGCCTCGGCAGCGGGCAAGCGCTGGTTGATCACCGGCAACGAGGCGGCGGGCTTCGGCGCCATACGCGGCGGGGTTCGCTTTGTTGCGGCCTACCCGATCACTCCCGCTACCGAAGTTTTGGAGTGGCTGGCGCCGCATCTTGCCGATGTCGGCGGGGTGCTGGTGCAAGCCGAAGACGAGTTGGCTTCGATCAATATGGCCATCGGCGCCTCCTATGGCGGCACCCCTTCGCTCACCGCCACGGCAGGGCCGGGGCTATCGCTCATGATCGAAGCGCTGGGTCTTTCGGTGGCGTCGGAAACGCCCATCGTGGTGATCGACGTCATGCGCGGCGGCCCCTCCACCGGCATTCCCGCCAAAAGCGAACAGAGCGACATCAGCATCGCCGTGAACGGTTTGCACGGCGACGCACCGCGCATCGTAGTGGTGCCGAACTCGATCGCCGATTGCCTGACGGCAACGCAGTGGGCCGTGCATCTGGCCGAAAAGCTGCAAAGTCCGGCGCTGGTGCTTTCGGATCAGTTCTTTGGCCAGACCTTGGGCGTGATCGACCGGCCCGAGGATGCGCCTTATGCTGCCGAACGCCTGATCGCTCCCGAAGGTTCAGAGAATTACCGCCGCTACAAGATTACCGAGAACGGCGTTTCACCCATGGCCATCCCGGGAACTCCGGGGCTTGCTTACACGGCCGATGGTTTGGAGCACAACGAAAAAGGCACGCCATCCTCCCAGGCAGCCGACCATAGGGTGCAGCTGGCCAAGCGCGAGCGCAAACTGGCGCTTCATGACTACGGCGATTATTGGGCGGACCTCGAAGGCGAAGGTGAACTTGCCGTCATTACCTTGGGCTCTGCCACCGGACCGGTGCGCGAGGGCATTCGCCGAGCCGCCGCCGAAGGCGTCAAAGTCCGGCTCCTGTCGGTGCGCTTGCTCGCGCCGACGCGGCCGGAACACTTTGCCAGCGCGCTCGCGGGGGTCAAGCGCATTCTCGTGGTGGAACAGAATCACAGCCGCCAGTTTTATCGCTATCTGCGCTCGGAATACGACTTCCCGGCGCCGCTATCGAGCTTCGCCCATCCGGGTCCGCTGGCCATCCGCCCGGACGAGGTTTATCGCCAACTCATCGAATGGAGCCGCGCATGAGCACCTGCCCCAGCAATGTCGAATCGGTTCCGCTGACCGCGGGCGATTACAAGTCCGATTACAAACCCATCTGGTGTCCAGGCTGCGGCGACTATTCGGTGCTGCTGGCGCTCACCAAGGCCTTCGCGCAATTGCAGCTGCGGCCGGAACAGACCTCGGTCGTTTCCGGCATCGGCTGTTCCTCGCGCATTCCGGCCTACACCTCGACTTACGGCTTTCACGGAGTGCACGGACGGTCTCTGGCCGCGGCCACCGGACTCAAGGTGGCGCGACCCGACATGACCGTGGTGGTCACCGGCGGTGACGGCGACGGTTACTCCATCGGTGGCAACCACTTCTTGCATGCCTGCCGCCGCAATGTTGACATGACCTACATCGTCATGGACAACCATGTGTATGGCATGACCAAAGGTCAGCCCTCGCCGACCACGGAACCGGACTGGAAATCTAAGCTTTCGCCCACGGGGACGGGCCTCAGAGCCTTTCACCCCATGGTGATCGCGTTGGCGGCCGGCGCCAATTTCGTCGCCCGGGCTTTTGCCGGAGATCCCAACGGCACCGCGGAAATCATCGCCCAGGCGATCCAGGCGCCGGGATTCTCCTTTGTGGAAATCCTGAGCCCCTGCGTTACTTTCCGTCCCGAACAGCGCGATTGGAAAACTGCGGTTCGGCCCTCTCCCGTGCCGCCAACCAACGACGGCGCGCGTGCGGCGCGGCGTTTGATGACCGATGATGGCTTCAACATCGGCGTTTTGTACCAGGGCGAGCGCCCGCCTTATCGGCCGCCGGTCGGCCAAGCGCGGCGTACTGTTGCCGAGATCGAAGAGGAGTTCGTGTTATGAAGCGAGCCGAAACCCAAACGGGCGCCATTCCGTCCGAAATCAAAACCGTCGACGACCTGATGCGCTACGCCTTTGCCATGGAGCAGGAGGCAGCCGAGCGCTATGCCGATTTCGCCGACATCATGGAAACCCACAACAACCGGGAAGTAGCCGAGCTCTTTCGCAAGCTGGCGCGCATCGAAGGGCGGCACAGCGAACAGGTACTCGAACAGATGGGCTGGAAAACGCCGCCCAGCCCGCCTGAAGGCGGGTATCGCTGGGAGCGCATTTCCGGGCCCGAATCGGGCGACCCGGAAGAGCTGCATTACCTCATGCAGCCTTACCATGCCTTGCAAATTGCGCTGCATAACGAAAAGCGGGCTTACGAGTTCTTCCGCCGGCTGGGGCAAAACGCCCCTGCCGAGCTGCGCGATGCGATCAAGGAAATGGAAGCTGATGAGGCCGAGCATGTGGCCCTGATCCAATCATGGTTAGATCGCACGCCCAAGCCCGATCCGAATTGGGCCCATGATCCGGATCCCCCAGTGTGGAATGATTGAGGGGTAGTGAGGACTGGAGAGTAGAGAGTCGAGCGTGGAGAATGGAGAGTCGAGAGTCGAGGATAAGCGGACAGGGAAGAGTGGCGAAAGGGGGGTAGGAGCGGGCTTGCCCGCGATTGGCCTTTCCCGTTTCGCAGACGCTTGGTCGCGGCCAAGGCCGCTCCTACTACTTGGTTTTGCTCTCGACTCTTCACTCTCGACCACTCCTACCCCCTGGTTTTGCTCTCGACGCTCGACTCTTCACGGTCGACGGTGATTCACCATCTTCATCGCTTGACCGCAAGCGCCTGCAAGATGATACTGACTGGGCGACTGTGGCCGGCCTTTGTGTATCGCATCGGGTCGGCGGAAGGAGGAAGTTCGTGTACGAAGTTCGCATTCACGGCCGAGGCGGCCAGGGCGCAGTGATGATGGGCGGCATACTCGCCGCCGCGGTGGTGCAGGACGGCAAATACGTCGTTGCCGTGCCCTCTTTCGGTTTCGAGCGCCGCGGCGCCCCGGTGGCGAGTTTCCTGCGCTTCGACGACAAGGAAATCCGCCAGATGACCAACATTTACCGGCCCGATTGCCTCATTTGCATCGACCCGACGGTGGCGCGCAGCGTCAACATTTTTGATGGCTTGAAACCGGGGGGCGTGCTGGTACAGGCCACGGCCAAGCCGCTCTCCGCCCTCACCCTTCCCCAGACGGTGGGTAGCGTGGGCCTGTGCGACGCGGTCTCGCTGGCGCAAAAAATTTTCAAGCGCTCCATCACCAACACCCTGATGCTGGGCGCTTTCGCCCGCACCACGGGCATGGTGAGTTTGGAGGCGCTGCGTGCCGCGATTGAAGACTCTGACTTTCGTGACGCGGGCCTCACCCAAAACCTCGAAGCGCTCGACGCGGGGTATCGCGAAACCAAAGTGCTCACCATCGAACGGAGTGCCGCGGCATGAAGCAACAAGCTTACCCCTTGTTCGATGCGAGCAAGGTTCCCGACGATCTGTGCCCCATCGCCACCAAACCCAACCCGATGTTGCCCGGCGACTGGAGGAGCTTCCGGCCGGTGGTCGATCGCGCCAAGTGCGTCAAGTGCGCGGTCTGCTGGCTCTATTGCCCGGTGCAGTGTGTGGTCGAAAAACCGGCGTGGTTCGATTTTAATCTCGCCACCTGCAAGGGCTGCGGCATATGTGCGCAGGAGTGCCCGCAGCGGGCGATCAAGATGATCCCTGAACAGTCTTGAGGTGCACCCATGGCTGAAACTCTCGTCGCCACCAAGAAACCCAAGGTCATCGTCTGCGACGGCAACGAGGCGGCCGCCTGGGGTGTGTCGCTCGCCAACGTGGACATGGTGGCGGTCTACCCGATCACGCCGCAATCCTCGCTGGTGGAGTATCTCGCCAAGTTCGTCGCCGATGGCCGGCTCGATGCCGAAATCGTCGATGCCGAAGGTGAACATTCGGTGCTCTCCGTGCTGCAAGGCGGGGCGTTGGCCGGCGCGCGCACCTACACCGCCACTTGCGGGCCGGGTCTCGCTTTCATGTTCGAGCCCTATTTGCGTCAGCCGGGCTTGCGCCTGCCCATGGTGATGAGCATCGTCACCCGCGACACGCTCACGCCGCAAAGCGTCTGGGGTGGCCACCAGGATGCGATGAGCGTGCGCGAAGTAGGCTGGATTCAGATCTACTGCGAAACCGTGCAGGAAGTTCTGGACACCATCATCATGGCCTATCGCGTCGCCGAACATCACGACGTGATGCTGCCGGTGAATGTCTGCCACGACGGCAATTACCTCTCCTACGGCGCGGCGCGTGTGGAGCTGCCCGAGCAGGCCGATGTCGACGTGTTCCTCGGCGAGCGCGACGTCAACTGGCATGCCGCGCTCGACCCTTCCCGCCCCATGGGGGTCGATCCCTTGACCGGCGGCGCCGGCGGACCCGGCCCCAAGATGTTCGTGAAATATCGCAAGAGCCATTGCCGCGGCATGCAGAACGCCTTGCGCGTGATCGAAGAAGTGCACGCCGACTGGAAGCGCATCATCGGGCACGAGTTCGCGCCGCTGATCGAACCCTACGCCATGGACGGCGCGCAATTCGCGCTGGTGACCATCGGCTCCATGACGGGTGCTGCCAAAGACGCCATCGACGAAGCCCGCGCCAAGGGCTTGCCGGTGGGTTTGGTCAAGATCAAGACCTACCGGCCTTTCCCCGCCGAAGCGGTGGTGCAGGCGCTGGGTCCTATGCAAGCGGTCGGTGTGGTCGATCGCTCGGTGTCCTTCGGTTGGAATTGTGGCCCGGTGTTTCAGGATGTCACCGCGGCGCTGGGTCGCGCTGCGGCCAGCGTGCCGGCCATGAGTTTCGTCGGGGGCTTGGCCGGCGCCGATCTCACCACCGATCACTTCGCCCGCGTGATTGCGCGGGTAGGACAACTCGCCAAGGACAAGACCCCTGGCCAGACCGTGTGGCTCAACGAGAGCGACTGATATGCAAGAGACCCAATACCTCATCGTCGGCGCCAGTCACGCCGGGCTCTCCGCCCTGCACACGCTGCGCATGGCCGACAGCGAAGGCAGTGTGATGCTCATCAACCGCGATGCCTCGCTGCCCTATTCGCCCACCGTTCTGCCTTATGTCGTCTCCGGCCGCTCTAAGCCCGAGAATGTCGCCCTGCAAGGCGAGGCCTACTTCAAGAATCTGAACGTCGCCTATCGCTCGGGCACCGCAGTGACGGGCGTAGACGCGAAGGCGCAAGTGGCGACGCTCGCCGATGGCGAACGCATCGCTTATCGGAAACTGCTGGTGGCAAGCGGCGCCCGACCGATCGTGCCACCGATTCCCGGTTTGGCCGAAGTGCCCTTCCATGTGCTACGCACCCTGGACGATGCCGTGCAATTGCGTGCCAAGCTCGCCACCATCAAGAGCGCAGTGGTGCTGGGTGCCGGCCTCATCGGCATGCACGCAGCGGAAAACCTCGCCAAAGCAGGCGCGCAAGTCACCATCGTGGAAATGTTGTCCCATGTGCTGGCGGCTTATTTCGATGCCGAAGCATCGGACATCATCGAGCGCGTCTTCGCAGCCAAGGGCCTGAGTTTGCGCACCGGAGAAAAAGTGGTCGGTGTGGAGAAGACGGCAACGGGCTGCAAAGTGAAATTGCAAAGCGGCGGCGCGATCGATGCCGATGCGCTGCTGGTGGGCGTGGGAGTCACGCCCATCGTCGATCTTTTGGCTGGCAGCGGGGTGGCCATAGACCGTGGCGTGCTGGTGGATGACACCATGAAAACCAGTGTGGACAACATTTGGGCCGCTGGCGACGTGGCGCAGGCCAAAAGCTTCTACACCGGCGAAAAAGTCTTGAACGGCATTCTGCCCGACGCGGTGGAACAGGGCCGCATCGCCGGTCTGGCAATGGCCGGAGACGCGGGTCTTACGCCCTATCCCGGCGGGATTCCGCTCAACACCTACACTTTCTTCGGTCAGCAGGCGCTTTCGGTGGGTGTCGATGGCAGCGGTATGGAGAATGTTGAAACCGAAAAACGAGTCGATGCGGCAAATCACAAGTACCTCAAGATTGCGCTGCAGAACAATCGGCTGATCGGCATTTTCGGGATCAATGCGCCGTTCGATTCGGGCGTGATGTGGGAACTCATCCAGCGCCGCATCGACCTCGCGCCGATGAAAGCGCAGTTCCTCGCGCAGCCCCGCGAAACGGCCCGGGTGTTGATGTCCCGGACCTGGAGATAGACATGCAAGCTTTCAACACCATCGCTTTCAAGCCCGAATTGTGCACCGGCTGCAAAGACTGCATGGTCGCCTGCGCCGAAGTGAAAACTCAAACTCAGGACATCACGCGCTCGCGCATTCAAATCGTGGCCGGTGAGGGCGGCAGTTGGGAGCTGGCGATGTGCCGGCAGTGCGCCGATCCGAAATGTGTCTCCAACTGCCCCGCCGCGGCGCTGGCCAAAGAGGAAGGCACGGGTGTCATCAGCTGGGACGGCAACAAGTGTGTCAACTGCCTGCTGTGTACCGTGGGCTGCGCCTATGGCGGCATCGTCTACGAACCCAATGCGGGCCACGTGGTGAAGTGCGACAGTTGCGGCGGCGATCCGGCTTGCGTAAAAGCCTGCGGAGAAGGTGCGCTGAAATACGTCACCACGGCCCAGCTCTACAAGCGCGTGGGCGATTTGGAAGACTTGTTCGTCCCGGGCTTGGCCGGCTGTCAAGGATGTAATACCGAACTCATCATGCGCCACACCCTGCGGCGCGTCGGACCCGAGACTGTGCTTGCGACCCCTCCGGGATGCATTCCCGGCATGGGCTCGGTCGGCTACAACGGCATGGTGGGCACCAAAGTGCCGGTCTTCCATCCCCTCCTGACCAACACCGCGCCTATGCTGGCCGGCGTGAAGCGCTTCTATAAACGCCAGGGTCGCAAGGTGACGGCGCTCGCTTTGGCGGGCGATGGCGGAGCCTCGGATGTGGGTTTCCAGTCGCTCTCGGGAGCGGCCGAGCGCGGCGAACAGATTCTGTTCATCGTGGTTGACAACGAAGGCTACATGAACACCGGCATGCAGCGTTCCTCATGCACGCCTTATGGCGCATGGACTTCCACTACGCCCGTAGGCGAGCACGGCAAGGGCAAAACGCAGGACGCGAAGAACCTGCCGCTCCTGATGATGATGCACAACTGCGCTTATGTCGCGACCTCTTCCACCGCCTTCATGGAAGACTTCTACGAGAAGCTCGAAAAAGCGATGGAAGCCTCTGAGCGTGGCTTCGCTTATCTGCATCTCTACTCGCCCTGCACCACGGGCTGGCGTTTCCCCTCGGCGCAGAATATCGAAGTGGCGCGAAAAGCAGTGGAAACCAATTTCGTCATGCTCTGGGAGTACACGCCCGAAACCGGCATGCACCTGAGCCATCCCATCGACCACCCGCGGCCGCTGGCGGAGTACCTCAAGGCGCAAGGCAAATACAAACACCTCTCGCCCGAGCAGATCGCGCACATCCAGCATAGCCTCGATGAAAACGTCGAATTCATTCGCGGGCTGGTCGCCGGAGGTGCGGCAAGAAGGGGCATCACCTTGCCGCGGCCGGCTGTGCCCGCTGGCTAGGGCTGCGGACCAAGGCTTACCACCGCCAACCCACCGCAGACAAACGCGGCAATACCCAATCGCACACGGTGCTCGCTGCTGGCGCGCGCCTGCCCGCAGAGGCGGAGCCTGGGCTCGCACATGCGCTGGCATTCAGCCTCCTGTCGCGGTCAAGGCAGCCCCCACCGAGGTGAAGCAAGGTTTTGTAGGAACGTGCTTGGTGGGGGGCGGTCAAGAAAGCCACTGCGCAAAGAAACAAGAGCAGAGATCTCAGCACCCGCCAGGGCGCCGGTACACCAGGCCAGGATGTTGTATGCGCCAGTCCATCGTTCAACGTGAGTAGCCGTTCAGCGCATAGGCGAAACGCTTGGCGATGGATACAGCCCCGCGAATGCCCGGAAATTCGGGCGTATCTGCCAAAAGGCGTCGAATATTCTGCATGCTTTTCTCGCCGGAAGGTGTATCATCGCGCCGCTTCATCACAACAAACCAGAGGAGTGTCATGAAGAAGTGCCTATCCTTCGTGCTGTTGTCGCTGGCGCTGCTTCTGCATGCGCCTGCCTTTGCCAAACTCGGCCCCGACGCATTGCCTGCGGGCGCAACGCTTGTCACCAGCGTCGAAGGCATTACCGAATACCAGCTCAAGAACGGACTGCGCGTGTTGCTCGCGCCGGATGAGTCCAAGCCCACCGTAACGGTGAACACCACCTACCTCGTCGGCTCCAGGCACGAGAACTACGGTGAAACCGGCATGGCTCATTTGCTGGAGCATCTCATCTTCAAAGGCACCCCGACCTACCCGCTGGCTTTCGCCGAAATGCAAAAGCGCGGCATGCGGATGAACGGCACCACCTGGGTGGACCGCACCAACTACTTCGCGAGCTTCGCCGCCAACGAAGCCGATCTCGATTGGTATTTGCGTTGGTCGGCCGATGCGATGACCAACTCCTTCATCGCCAAGAAGGACCTCGACAGTGAAATGACCGTGGTCAGAAACGAAATGGAAATGGGTGAGAACGACCCCTTCCGTTCGCTCTACGGCAAAGCGCTGGCCGCCGCCTATCGCTGGCACAACTATGGCAAGGACACCATAGGTGCCCGCGCCGACGTGGAAAACGTTTCCATCGAACGATTGCAAGCCTTCTACCGCAAGTATTACCAGCCGGACAACGCCGTGCTGGTCGTGACCGGCAAGTTCAACGAAGCCAAGACGCTCAAACTCATCAGCGAGACCTTTGGCGCCCTCGCGCGGCCCGAGCGCAAGCTGGAGACTCATTACACGCTCGATGCCGCGCAGGACGGAGAAACCACGGTCACCGTGCGCCGCGTGGGCGACACCCAAATCGTGCTCGCCATGTACCATACGCCGCCCGCGGCGGGAGCGGACTTTGCGGCGCTCAAAGTGCTTGCCCAGATACTCGGCGATACGCCCAGCGGCCGGCTGCACAAGGCGCTGGTGGAAAACAAGCTCGCCGCCGCGGTGTTTGCCTTTCCCTTCCAGACGCGAGAGCCGGGCATTCTCACCTTCGCCGCCCAGCTTCCCAACAGCGCGTCGCTCGATGCGGCGCGCACCGCCATGGTCAAGGTGCTCGACGGCCTGGCGCAAGAGCCGATCAGCGAAGCCGAAGTGAAGCGCGCGCAGCAGAAGATGCTCAAGGATATCGAACTCACCCTGCTCGATCCGGAAAAGGTCGGCGTGGCGCTGACCACCGCCATCGCCATCGGCGACTGGCGCTTGCTTTTCCTCGGCCGGGACCAAATTCGGGCCGTGAAACGAGAAGACGTGCAGCGCGTCGGAGACAGCTATCTCGTGCCCGACAACCGCACCGTGGCGCTGTTTATTCCCACGGATAAGCCCAAGCGCGCGCCTGCTCCGGCGAAACTCGATGTCGCTCCCCTCGTGGCCGATTACAAAGGCGACGCGCCAGTGGCACAAGGCGAGGCTTTCGATCCTTCGCCCGCCAACATCGATGCGCGTACCGAGCACACGAAGCTCGCCAACGGCATGAAACTCGCGCTGCTTGCCAAAAAGACTCGGGGTGAAATCGTCAATCTGCAGTTGCGCCTGCACTTTGGCAATGAACAAAACCTGCAGGGCCGCGACCTCGCCGGCGCGGCCGCGGCGGAGCTTCTGCGCCGCGGTGTGCCCGGCATGACCCGCGCCCAGATCAGCGAAACTTTCGACCAGTTGAAGGCGCGTCCGCGTTACAGCGGCGACGCCGCGGGCGTCACTGCGAGCTTGGAGGTACCGCGCCAGAACTTGGCGGCGGCGCTGCGCCTGCTGGTCAAAACGCTGCGCGAACCCACCTTTCCGGAAAACGAGTTTGCCCAATTGCAGCAAGAGCAAATCACCGCCGCGGAGAGTCAGCGCAAGGAACCGCAGGATCTGGCGGTGAATCGGGTGCGCCGCACCGGCAACCCCTACGCCAAGGGCGACCCGCGTTACGTGCGCGATTTCGACGAAGAAATCGCCGACTGGAAAGCGCTTCGCGTCGATGAAATCAAAGCCTTTCACGCCGGTTTTTATGGCGCCAACTTCGGCGAAGCGTCGCTGGTGGGCGATTTTGATGCCGCGGCTGTCAAGCCGTTGCTCGAAGAGCTGCTGGGCAAGTGGACTAGTCGCGCCGCCTATCAGCGTCTGCCGCGCCCGGCCTACGCGGTCGTGCCGCAGCAGCAGCGGCTGGAAACGCCGGACAAGGCCAACGCCATGTATTACGGCGTTTTGCGCCTGCCCATGCAAGACACCGATGCCGACTTCCCGGCACTTTACCTCGCCAACTATATCCTTGGGACCGGGCCGGCATCGCGGCTGTGGGCGCGCATACGCGAGAAAGAAGGCTTGAGCTACGGCGTGGGAAGCAGCCTGAACGCCAGCCCCTTCGAACCCAGCGCGCAGTGGGTGCAATACGCCATTTTCGCCCCGGAGAATCGCGAGCGGCTGCAAAAGGCTTTCAGCGAAGAATTCGAGCGCGCCGGCCGCGAGGGCTTCACTGAAGAAGAAGTCGCCAAAGGCAAGAACGGCGTGCTCCAGGCGCGCAAACTCGCGCGTGCGCAAGACGCTACACTCATGAGCAAGCTCGCCGCCAATGAAGAGCTTGGCCGGCGCATGGCTTTCGAGCAAGCGTTCGAAGACAAGCTCCAGGCGCTCAGTCTTGCCCAGGTGAATGCCGCGCTGCGCAAGCACCTCGACTGGAACAAAACCCTTTCCGCCGTCGCGGGCGATTTTGCGAAAGCGAAAAGCCCAAAATAGAGGCCAAGGGGCCGCAAACCGCGCCCCCCTTCTTGCTGGTGAGGCGCGCGCAGCCGGCGGGCCTCACCAGCGCTGCTCTGCCGAGTTCACCGCGAAGCGATCGAAGTTCATCATCTGGGCGCGGGCGGCAACCAAGTCCCAGACTCCGCAGCGCGCCGGCGCCGCGGCTTGGAAAATGGGCGGGCTCACCGGCTGAGCCTGGCGAGGCGCATCATTTACTCGTGGCGATTCATTTGTGGAGGCCCGCGATGCCGAAATTCATGGAATTTGAGTGGGACCATTTGCCGCGGCGCCCCATCGAGCCCGCGACGCAGCACCCCAAAACCCATCCGCGGTGGGGTTTGCCACGTGCCGACGGGCGCGAGGTTTTTCTGGAAGCCTTGCACCAGTACTATATCTATCGCGGACATTTGTTGGGCTTCGTGCATCCTCCGGCTTTGGCAATCAATGAAGCCATCGCCAACGCCAAGAAGCAGTATTCCTGGGTGGGAAGCGAACCGGTGCTCGTGGAGCCTGTGCTGCTGGAGTACAGCATCTTGCATACGCCTTGGGGTAAGGATCCCAATGCCCAGAATTTTCGGCCGGTGACCCTGCCCCGGGTGGCGAGCATTGCGCTTCTCTACAGCGGTCAAAACGCGCGCGATGCCCAGGAGTGCTTCTCGTCGCTGGTGGTGATCTGGTTTCAGGAGGGCTTCGGCAATCCCGACGAAGAAACCCTGCGCCAGATTGCCGCGCTCGACTGGAATGCGCTGGCCTACGATTGGACACCCTGAGTCTTTCCCTTACCCCGCACCGCCGGAGGCGAGCTGATCTTCGCCCGGCGCGGAGACCAGCGCCGGACGGCCGACGATGAGCGGGTCGACCGGACCGATGGCCTCGATCTGGCGTTTGCTGTAAGGCAGGCGCTGCAAGATGAAGCGCATGGCGTTGAGTCGCGCGCGCTTTTTGCAATCGCTTTTGATCACCGTCCAAGGTGCGTCTGAAGTGTCGCAGTGAACGAACATCGCCTCTTTGGCACGGGTGTAGGCCTCCCATTTGTCGAGGCTCGCCATGTCGATGGGGCTCAGCTTCCATTGCTTCAAGGGATGCACTTGCCGCTCCTTGAAGCGGCGGCGCTGCTCTTCGCGACTGACGCTGAACCAGAACTTGAACAGAAACACGCCCGAGCGCACCAGTTGGCGCTCGAATTCCGGAGCCTGGCGCAAGAACTCCTCGTATTCGGCATCGGTACAAAAACCCATTACCCGCTCCACCCCGGCGCGGTTATACCAGCTCCGATCGAAGAGAACGATTTCGCCCCGCGTGGGCAGATGTTGGATGTAGCGCTGGAAATACCACTGGCCGCGTTCCACTTCGCTGGGTTTCTCGAGAGCCACCACGCGAGCGCCTCGCGGGTTGAGATGTTCCATGAAGCGCTTGATCGTGCCACCCTTGCCCGCGGCGTCCCGACCCTCGAAAAGGATGATCACCCGCTGGCCGGTTTCCTTCACCCAGGCTTGGAGTTTGAGCAATTCGACTTGCAGGCGGTATTTGTGTTTTTCGTAGCGCTTGCGCGAGAGCAGGTTTTTGTAAGGATATTTGCCCTCGCGCCATCCCACGCTCAATTCGGTGTCGGGGTCGATGCGAGCCGTGCCCGTGGGCTCGGTTTCGGCCAGCCACTGGCGCAGAGCCTGGAGTTCGTCAGCGGATGCGCCGCTGAGGAGGGCATGCACACCTTCCAGGGTTGCCGACGGGGCCGCAGCCTGTTGCACCGCGTCGGCGATCGCCATGCCCTGGCGGGTGGTGGTGCGCAGTGCCGAGCGTTCCAGGCGATCTCGTTCCAGCGCCGCAGGGGTCAAACGCGCCGGCGTGTCGCCGGCGGCGACTCGGCGGGGCGCACGCGAACGCCGGGCGAGCGGTGGCTGGGTCTCGGGCTCGGGACTGGGGTTCGTCGTCGCGTTCTTGGCCACGGCAAAGGTCTCGATGAAAAGGAACTACCTTCCTCCCAAGGCGAGAGAAGCGTTTTGACCATGGTCAATCGCAGTTGATGTCACCGCCTGCGCATGGCTACTGTGGTGCCCGGCTGGGCGAGCCCCGCTCGTTGTTTGAGCAAGTGCGGTGAAACCAACAGGCGATCGGTGCTACTTGCGCCAGCTTTGCACCAAGAGACTTTGCGGTGCACCCAGGAAAGCGGCCACGGAAGCAAGTTCGCCCGCCAAGGCATCGCGCAAAAACCGGCTGGGGCGGGCGCCATCCACCAGGCCGGCTTCGCAACGAAGCTCCCGCTCGGTGAGGGCCAGCGTCGCCCAGCCCAGCACGCGCGAGCCCACCGAGAGCGGCAGCGCGTAGTAGCCCAAATGGCGTTTTGCCGCCGGCGTGTAGGCTTCGAAACGATAGGCCCAGCCCCAGAACAGCTCGAAGCGCCGGCGATCCCAAACCACCGGGTCGAAAGGGGCGAGAAGGCGCAGCCGGTTCGGATCTTCGCCGGCGCCTTGCGGTCGTTCTGCGGCCGGCCAAAACCAATCCACGCCGTCGATGCGAGCCTGCGCCAAGCGCTCCTTGGCGGAGTTCAGCGCGCGACGTCGGTCGGCTTCCCACTGTGGCGCCGCACCCCGCAGCAGGCCGACGAGTTGCGTGAGGCTCGCCGCGGGCAAGGGAGCGTATTGGGCGACGACCAGATCCACCAAGCGATCCAAACGAGCTTGTTGACCGGCCGGGTCGGTGGCCTCCGGCCAAGGCGGCGCCGCTTCGTAAACACGCGTGCCGGCATCGCGCCGGGCTACCCGCAGCAAGCCGCGGTAGTGCATGCCGTCGAGCAGCAGGGTGCTGGCCTTGCTCTTGCCTCCAAACCAGTTGCGCACTTCGCCATGCCGGAAATGCGCATCCACTTCGCGGGGATGCGTGGGCCCGCGTTCGCGCACGAAAGCCAGCACCTCGCGCGCGCGCTTCGACTGCGTCGGCGACCACGGATTGCGAGCCACGCGCGGATGCATCAGCGCCTGGATCTCCCGCGGCAGGAAACCATAGTTGATAAAAAAATCTTCTTCGACCGCCAGCCGGGGGTAACGGCGTTCCAGCTCGCCCGCTGCATAGCCTTTGACGCGATGACGCAAAATCAAGTCTTGCGCGCGGGCCGGCGCGCGGATCGGATCGGCCTGGACGAAGCCCAGGCGGTTCAGGGCCGCCGACAGGCTGAGCGGCGCAAACAAGCTGCGCGCGACGGCGTAACGCCGCAGGTCGTCGAGGCTAGGGGTTTTGGAAAGGGCGCTCATGCGCGCCATTATCGCGCGGTACGGGAAACCGTTGCTCAGTGGAGCGTCTTGGCGAGAGGATCGCTGGCCTGCTGCCGATTTCGCCAGCGCCACCACGCGCCTGATGCGAAACCCTTCTTCTGCTGACGAAGGGCGAAACACGAAAACGAATCCGCGCGCGTTTGCTGCGCCAAACCATGGCGCACCGTCCTCTAGGACGTAGACCCGACGTTCTGGCCAAATCAATCCGCCCATTCGTAGCCTGTGCAGCGCCCGCCACCGGGCGATTTTTTAGCACGACCGGGTCCAGCAAGGGCGTAATGTCACGCTGTGCGATGGCGGTGTAAAACGGCCAGCAGGATCAGAACTTCCACTCCAGGCCTGCCCGCAGGTACATTTTCGAGGGCATGTCGGCGGTGCGCAGGGTGCGGCCATGGGCGTCGAAATATGCGCTGCGATCGATCTCCGAAGGCTTGAGCACGTTCGATAGCGTCAAACGCAATTGCAGCTTGGGGTTGACCTTCCACAAAGCGTACAGGTCCAGGTCCCCATGGCACTACCTTAAGCCGAAAGCCGCACCGCCCCTGAAGAAAAAGAAAAT
>CAZFEK010000049.1:6044-32504 GCA_964517465.1 uncultured Alcaligenaceae bacterium | reverse complement strand
GCGGCTCGGATGTGCAGCATAACCGAATTCTCTATTTACGGATATATTCTTAGCGTTGCCGCTAATCGGCGTCGATGCCATCGAAGTGATCGCTGAGCGTGGCGACCAGGATTTCCGGATCAGCTTTTTGTTTGCGCAAGGCATCCAAGAGCTGCTCCAGCCGGACTTCGACCCGGACCCTTTCGGTGATTTCAGCCGCCAACCGGCGATTGGTGCTTGAAATCTCTTGATCGATGGCATCGCCGTGTGATTGCCCTTTCCCGGGCAATCTCCAGGTCGCTGTTTTGGTGCTCCAAGCCGCGCCCCCGTGTCTGTAACTCTGCCAGGCGGCGCAACATGTCGCTTTCAGATTCCACGCCACCGAGTGTGAGGGCGTGTGTCCCCGCCAAGGCGATCTCAGTTCGCATAGGCACGCCTTCCACGTCCGTTCGTCGTTTGGGCGCAGAAGCGTCATCGCCGCAAGCACCTCATCTCCCGTGGGGCGATTTGGGCAAAAGAAGCCGCCTCCGCTGTCACCTCCCCCTGCATTTGTCGGCAGGGCGAGCTTGAATCAAGGGACAGCGGCCCAGATGAGCGCCGCGCCCGTGGCCCTTCACCGAGCGGGAGAAGAAACAGACGCGGAGCGCGCGCTTGTGGCGCCGGGCTTACTTCTTGCGCCGCGCATACACTTCCCAGAGTCCGGCGCGACAGCGTATTTCGAAGGGCTTAGCGCTCTTTGCCGCGTCGGCGCCTTGCGTGCGGCGAAGCTCATCGCGCCAAGCCGACTTGCCGGCTCGCCAGCGATCCGGGCCGCGCCACTCGCTCCATACCTCGGGCGGCGCGGCGTCGATGGCCGGCAGGTCAAAAATCTCCAGGGTGTCCGCTTCGGCGGGGGCGTCGGCCTCGGGCGGCCAGAGCAATTGCACGCCCAGACGTTGCGGGCCGGGCAGATCGATGTCCCCCACCGGCATGCTGATCCACCACCATCGCCAAGTGTCAAAGCGTTGTTCGTTGCGAATGCCGCCCAAGGGGGTGAGCGATCCCACGGACTTGGCGCCAAACAGGCGTAACTCAAGACGCTCGCTCTGCCGCTCAGGCGCCAGCGGCTCGGGCAGAGGGCGGGCGAGCGGCACGCGCACCTGACATTCGCGGCCGACCCAGAGGCCGCTGGGCTCGTGAAAGAGATAAAGAAAGCCATCATCACGACCCTCGGGTTTGAGCCGCATGCCGTGTGCCAGCGGGCGGAGCGGCTCGCGGCCTTGGGCGGCGAGCGAAACACCCGCCAGTGTCGCCGCGAAGATCAACACCAGGCGATACATGGATTCCTCGATTCCTCGATGTTCTTATACGCCTGCAATAGTATCTGTTCTGTGTCCGTTTCTTGTTAGTTGGGCTGGTCGTCCAGTGCGGGAATCGTCGAGCCCTCGCCGTGCGACAAGAGGCAACCCCTCGCGGCTGCCGCCGCTCCTACAAAAAGCTCGGTACCGTCGCTACCGTTTCCCCCGGCGCCGCGCCTACCCAAACCTAAGCGCTCCGCCGCGAAATGGTTCGGGTTGGCGGCTTTCTCGGTACCAGGCCCGAGCCGCGGCGCGGTGAAACCGGGGCCGACGGAGCCCACTGAGGAGGTTGGCCCTTTGCCGCGAATTCGACCGCGCCGCGCACGATTGCCGCGGAACCTGCCGCTGCTCCATGAGCGTGAGCGACTCTAGCCGAAGCGAGTCCACAGATGGTCCACAGCCGTGGTCGGGCTGTGGACCATCTGTGGACCTGCCCATGCTAGTTTTGCCTCTCATGTGGCGACCCGGCTGGCGTCGCGTCGCTTGGCCGTGTCGCGTTTGCCGCCCCCAGGGTTGTGCTGAGGGTGCGTACCGCCGACCCAAACCGAGGAGAAACCGATGCAGTCGATGGGCCGTCCGCTTTTGGCGATTCTGTTATTTTTGCTCTGGACTGCCGGCGCCGGGGCGCAGCAGTTCGCCCGCACTTATGGCGGGGCGGGGGACGAGATGGCCCGCGCCTTGCTGCAAACCGCTGATGGCGGTTATGTCATCGCGGGCGAAACCGAATCCTTCGGGGCGGGCAGCCGCGACGTGCTCGTCATTCGCCTCGACGCGACCGGAAGTATCGTTTGGCAGCGCGTTTTGGGCGGGGCCGGCGAGGACATCGCCTACAAAGTGGTGCAGACCACCGACGGCGGTTTCGTTTTTGCCGGATCGACCGAGAGCTTCGGGGCGGGCGGGCGCGACGCCTGGATCGTGAAACTCGATGCCGGCGGCACACTGCTTTGGAACCGCACGCTCGGTGAGGCCACCACCGAAGAGCTCCAGGGTCTGGCCGCGACCGTCGACGGCGGCGTGATTGCCTGCGGCAGTGCGCAGACTGGGGGCGTGTGGGACGGTCTGTTGGTGAAGCTCTCGGCCGCCGGCACGGTGAGCTGGCAGCGTCGTTACGCCACGAGCGGCAACGACTCTTTCTACGCCGTCACCCCCACCGCCGATGGCGGCTACGCGATGACCGGAAGCACCCAAGTGGTGGGTTCGAGCTACGACGTTTGGGTGGTCAAAACCGACGGTGCGGGTGCCATTACCTGGCAGCAGCGATTTGGCGGGAGTGGCGATGAAATGGGTATGGATTTGCGCCAGACCACCGACGGCGGCTACATCGTGGCTGGGATGACGGACTCGTTCGGCTACGTGGCCGTCGACGGCTGGTTGCTCAAGCTCGACGGTGCCGGCAATCTCAATTGGCAACGTGCCTATGGTGACGCCGCACCAGTATCCGCTGACGCTTTCTTCAGTGTGCAGCAAACGCCCGACGGAGGTTACTTGCTGGGCGGTTATACCGGCTTGAATGCCCCCGGCTATGACGCTTGGCTCCTGCGACTCGATGCGGGTGGCGCGATTACCTGGCAGCGCGCCTATGGGGCGGGCGGAACCAACACCGGTCTGGTGCTCGCGGCGATCCTTACCGCCGACGGCGGGTATGCCCTCACGGGCTCGACCACGGGCTACGGCGCGGGCTTCGAGGACGCTTGGCTGATCAAGTGCGACAGTGCCGGCAATCTCGGCGGCTGCGGTTTGCAGCGGAGCGTGAACGCCACCACGGTGGTGACCACCGGAAGCAGCGCCAGCACCACCGCCACCAGCAGCCCCTCGTCCTTGAGCGAGGCGACTCCCGCGCCCACTGTGACCACAACCCTGGCGAGCCTCTTTGTCATCTGCGCCGCTGCCGCTGCGGCGGCGCAAGCGGTGCCCGCGCTCTCCCTTCCGGGGCTGCTGCTGCTGGGTCTACTCTTGGCCCTGGCTGCCGTCTGGCAACGCCGGACCCGCTAGGCGCGGGATGCGGGCATGGGCAGGCCGCTCGGTCAATCGCCGCGACGGTTCGGGGACGCCGCGTGTGCCGCGGCTTGGGCCAAGTTCGCCAGATGCGCGCTTTGCTGCCGGCCGATGCGGCGTCGTGCCTCGGCAATCCAAGACAAGGCGTGGTCATGGGGCAGAAAAGTGCCTTGGTAGGCGTGTAGAGCGAGCTCGATCTCTTGGACATCGGCCTGGCCGGCCCGGCAACGAAGGGCGATGGCGTCCAATGCCGCCAAATCGGTCCAGGCGCGCCGGGTGTCGAGGCTCAGACGACCGCCCCGCAAGACCAGCGTGTCGCGCCCAATGAGCACACGCAGGCGATCGAGATTGGTGTAGAAGGCGTTTCGGGCGGCGTCTCCCTCGGCGTCCGGCCAGAGCAGATCGGCAATTTTTTCCTGCGGGACTTCCACGCCGCCCAGGGCAACCAGTGCCTTGAGCAACTCCAGGGGTTTGGTCGGACCTCGACTGGCCTGAAAAACGAGCGGCTGCCCGTCGCGGTGAATTTCAAAGCGCCCCAGCGTGAACACGCGCAGGGGCCAGGGCCACTGCGCCAGATGGTAGGGTGCGACGCGGGGGCACAGCCGGTGGCGTTTGACCAGCCAGCGCGCATAGTCGGGCAGAATGTCGGCCTCGATCGCTTGCTGGCACAGCGCCGCGGCGAGTGTCGGCTGCCACACCAGCACCTGGCAACTCACCAGACCGTGGGTCCGCCCGAACTCGAACAACTCGCGCAGGCGCGAGCGTTGCGCGGCTTCGCTTTCCATGGCCGCGGCGATTTCGGCCGCCACGAACAGCGCGTCCCACAGAATGATGGCGGAAGCCGCCGCCCGCGCCTGCTCCAAGGCTTCATGCAGCAATTCGGGCACCTCGTCCGAGGCGCCGCTGGCCAGGCGTTCGCTGATGCGTCCCAAAAGGCCCAGCGCCGTGGCGACCGGCGCTTCGACCCGAAAGCTCAAACGATGCAAAGCCCGCCCTTGTTCCTGCACCTCGTAAGTATCGCCGCGAGTTTTGGCGAGGAGCAGTTTCAGCCAGTGGTACTGCATGGCATCGGTGGCGCGCGTGGTTGTGAGGCCAGTGCGTGCCCATTCAAGACGTTTGGCGGCTTCCTCCCAATTCTGTTCGAAGGCCGGCTCCCAAGCGGCTTGCACCGCGAGTTGGAAACTGAGCAAGGCTACGCCGCTTTGTTTCTCCACCTTCTTCGCGCGGGCCATGGTGGCGCCATAAGCGGTGGGGTCGGCGGTAATCCAATCGTGATGCACCCGCGCGATTTCCCACAACATCTGTGCCACCGGAAAGGCTTCGCAGGCCGCGGCGCTCGGTGCGAAAAGGGTAAGCAGCCGGGTGGCGCGCGTGAAGTCGATGTCCCACCAGGTGCAATGGAAGAGCAGCCGGATCGCCGCCATGACTCGGGCATAAGGTTCGGACGAGGCCATGGCCAGCGTTTCGAGGCGATGGGTCCATTCCGGCAGGCGCGGGTCGCGCGGCCGGCACATGTCGGACACGCCGACCGCCGCCGCCCACACCCGCAGTTCGGTAAAACTGTCGGGAAAATCCGAATAGCGTTCGCGAAGTCCATCGAACTCCTCAAGCCAAGGCGCCATGCCGGAAAAGCCCTCGAAGAGGTGCAAATAGGTGAAGGTCAGGCCCGCCCAGGACAGGTAAAGACCGCGCACGTTGTCGCGATCCTTGAAGCCGGCATAAGCGCGTTCGAAACACGGTCGCGCGCGCCTGGGATCGAGCTGGAGATGACACTCGCCGGCGAAATGGTGCAGCCAGGGATGATCGTTGTAAGCGTTGTCCGGAAAAACTTCCAAGCAATGTTTGAGCGTTTCCAGGCGGCCCTGGAACAGCAATTGCGGCGCTTTCGCGATGACCGCGTTGGCCATGGCGCTCCAGTCTTTCGCGGCGGCGAGCAACGCTACCGCCGCGGGTAAATCGTCTTCTTCCAGGAGGATACTCGCCGCGTGGCACTGCGCCGCGCGCCAGGTATCGGGCGAATTGCCGGCCTGGCCGCGGTCCAGCAAAAACTGGCGGAACAAAGGATGGAACTGATAACGCTCGGCGCCCTCGTCGTGGTAGCGAAAAGTGAAGAAGTTGCGTTGCGCCAGATCCGCCAACACTAGCGCGGCATCGTCACGTTCGCCCAGTTGCGCCGCGGTTTGCGCCCGCATGACCGGCAGCAAGGCGACGCGCTGCAAAAACGCGCGTGTGGAAGGGGGCAGGCGCGCCAGGATTTCGCTGGCGAAATAAGCGAAGGCCACGGGTTCGTCGCCGCTGGCGAGCTTCTTCCGCAGACTGCGTTCCAGCAGAAGAATGAGCCCGGTCACCCAGCCGTCGCAATGCTGATGCAGTTCGCGGCCGTCGGCCAGGTCGAGACCTGGCTTGGGCAGGCGCGCCTGCGCGATGGCCAAAGTCTCCTCGGGGTTGAGCCGCAGCGCGTTCCAGTCGAGCACCGCCAGGTGCCCTTGGCTGCGCAGCCGAGCCAGCGCGGCCGGGGGCTGCGCCCGGCTGGTAGCCAGCACCCGGCATCCGGGCGGTACCTCTTCGAGGGCGGCGCCCAAGATCTCATGCAGGGCCGCTTCGGGCGGCAACTCGTGATAGTCGTCGAGCGCGAGGCAGGCGTTCGAGGGCAACTCTTGGAACAGACGTCGAAAGAACTTGCGCGCGAACAGCTTCGCGTTGAGCGCGTTTTCTGGCGTCAGCAGCGGCAGGCCGCGCGCCTTGTCCGGGGCCAGGGCTGCGGCGGCTTCACCGAGGTAGGCGAAAAATGACGCCGGGTCGCTATCGCCTTCGTCGACGCGATACCACAGCATGGGAAGCCCGCGCGCCCTGAGCCAGCTTGCCGCAAGCATGGTTTTGCCGGACCCGGCCGGTGCGGTGATCCACGCCACGCGCGTAGCGGCGTCGAGCTGAAGGAACAAGCGCTCGCGCGCCACGATACCGGTCGGTTCCGGGGCGCTGAGCTTCGCCAGTGGCGCGCGAGGCGAAAGATGTCGATCATCCATGGGGTTTGCGGCACAAGTGGCCATTCGCGGCCAAGCCACGCGATGAATTGCGTCAACCGAAACCAGGCCTCCCGACCCGTTTCTTGGAGTGCGCCGCGGCGATGGGCCAGGGCGAAGCTTACCCTAAATCGGGCGCTTGACGCCCCTGCCGGGTCGCCCCTTGGGCGTTAAGCCCGATGGCGGGCGTGGCGCCGGCGTGCCCTTTGCAGCGCGAAGAATTCGATCAGCCCCCAGGCGAGGGCGGCGGGCAGGGCCAGGGCGCGCATGTGCAGGGCGAAGTGCATGGCGAGACAGGTAAGGCAGAACAAAGCGCTACCCTAAGGCTTGCGGTTTGCAGTTTGATGACGGATTTGTTCCCTCTTGCACCCACCGCGCCTTGGCCTTGCCTCGGCGCATCTGCGGCCGCTATGCTTGGCGACCATGCCCCCCGCCATCGAAACCGGCCAAGCGCGCGTCCGCTCGGGCCCGACCTTACCCGAAGATGAGCGCCTGGCGGAGATTCTGGCCGCCGGCTCGCCTTGGCTCGAATGCCGCCAGGTCTGTGAAGTGGCCCTTCCGGATGGCCGCCGCCAGGGCGTGCCGGTCATCACGCTGGGCAACCCCGCGCCGGAAATGCCGGCGGTGGGTTATTTCGGCGGTGTGCATGGTTTGGAGCGCATCGGCTCGCGCGTGGTCCTCGCTTTCTTGCAGAGTCTGGTGGCTCGCTTGGCCTGGGATGTCGGCCTGCGCCGGCAATTGGACGAGCTACGCCTGGTATTCATGCCCTTCGTCAACCCTGGCGGTATGCTGTTGGGCACGCGGGCCAATCCGCAGGGCGTGGATCTAATGCGCAACGCGCCGATCGAAGCGGTGGAGAAAACGCCCTTTCTGGTCGGCGGGCAGCGCTTGAGCCCGGGCATGCCCTGGTATCGGGGTCGATCCGAGGCGCCCATGGAAATCGAAGCCCAGGCCTTGTGCCAAGTGGTGTCCGAAGAGCTGCTGGGGCGGGACTTTGCCCTGGCGCTGGACTGCCACTCCGGCTTCGGTGCCCATGATCGCATCTGGTTTCCTTATGCTCACACCCGCCAGCCCATTGCTCATTTGGCCGAAGTGCATGCCCTGAAAGAGATCTTTCATCAGGCGCACCTCCAGCATCGTTATCTTTTCGAGCCGCAGAGCCGGCAGTATCTGGCGCATGGCGATTTGTGGGATCACTTGTATCGACAAAGCACGCGGCACGGGCGCGGCGTGTTTTTGCCCTTGACCTTGGAGATGGGCTCCTGGTTGTGGGTGAAAAAGAATCCGCGCCAGCTCTTCTCGCGCCACGGCATATTCAATCCGATCAAGGAGCACCGGCACGAAAGAGTGCTGCGGCGGCATCAAACCCTGCTCGATTTTCTGGCGCGTGCGGCCTGCGGCTTTCGCTTTTGGCTGCCGCAAGACGCGGCGCGCCAAGCGCATCATGCCGCGGCTCTGGCGCAGTGGTACTGATCCGGGCAAGCGTGTATGAGCGACGAAACCACCTGGATTTTGTTACGCGGCCTGACGCGGGAGAGCGGTCACTGGGGTGCTTTCTTGCCACAGCTGGCGGCCGCCTTGCCGGGTGCGCGCATCCTTCCGATCGATCTGCCGGGCAATGGCGCTTTGTTTACCCAAGCGAGCCCCTGGACCGTGGCGGCGATGGCCCGGCACTGCCGCGCACAACTCGTGGCGAGGCACATCGCGCCGCCCTACAACTTATTGGCGCTGTCCCTGGGCGGCATGGTCGCGGTGGCCTGGAGCGAACAAGCACCCCGCGAATTGGCGCGTATGGTGCTCGTCAACACCAGCATGCGGCCGTTCTCTCCCTTCTACCACCGCTTGCGCCCCGCCGCCTATGCGCCGCTGCTACGCGGATTGTTGGCCCTCAGCACACCCGAACAATGGGAAGCGGCGGTGCTGCGACTGACCTGCAACGCTGCGCATCCAGGAATTCTGGAAGAATGGCTGCAACTGCATCGCGCCCACCCGGTGGCGCCGCGCAACGCCCTGGCGCAAATCCTGGCCGCCAGCCGCTTTCGCGCGCCGCGCGCGGCACCGCCGGTGCCGACTCTGGTGGTGGCATCGCGCGAGGATCGCCTCGTCAACGTCGCCTGCTCACAAGCGCTGGCGAGCGCTTGGCAATGTCCACTGGAACTTCATCCCACCGCCGGGCATGACTTGCCGCTGGATGACGGCGTTTGGCTCGCGGCGCGGGTGGCGGGTTGCGTCGCGGGCTAAGTTTCGCGGGCGTGGCGCAGCGCCCGCGCGCCCGGCTAGGTGGCGGGCCTATCGCTGGTCCAGTGTTCGCGATGTCCGAAACCCAAGCGGTTGTCGATGAGAAAAATCTCGCGAGGTTCGAAGGTGTACCAGCGTATCTTGTCCAGTGCTTCGAGGATTTTGCGCGGTACACCCGCTCCGCCGCCGATCAAGGGAAAGCGCTGCTGGTAGAGCGATCGCACGCGGGCCTGGTCGGCAGCCGCCACTTCGCGCGCCTCCCCCGCCATTTGCAGACCCCGGATACCGGGCCAATCGTCGTAATCGCGCTGAATGGTGACGGCCACGCGCGGGTCGGCAGCCAGATGCTGCGCATGCCGAGTGCTGGGCGCGGAAAGGAAATGGAGCGACCAATCCTCGGGCGCATAAAACACCGCCGCCGCCCAGGGGCCGTCAGGGCCGACCGTGGCCAGGGTCATCACGTGATGTTCGGCAAGGAAGGCGAGGATGCGGTCGCGCAGGGGGGCGGTCATGGGGCGTGAGTGGAACGGCCGAGCCGGCAAGCCTTGGATTTTCCGCTACCTTGCCGCACAATGACAAGCAAAGACAGGTCACCAGAAACCGTGCTTTCCGCCTACCACGCCAAATATTTCGCCCACGAGCTGACCCGCCGCTGCCCGCCGGACAGCGCGGAAAAACTTGCCGGCGCGGTGGCCAGCGCCCAGGTTGACCTCAATCCTCATCAAGTCGATGCGGCCCTTTTCGCCTTCAAGTCGCCGCTCTCCAAAGGCGCCTTGCTGGCCGACGAAGTGGGCCTCGGCAAGACCATCGAGGCCGGCCTGGTGCTTTCGCAAAAGTGGGCAGAACGCAAGCGGCGCATTCTGGTCATTACGCCATCCAATCTGCGCAAGCAGTGGTATCAGGAACTGACCGAAAAGTTCTTCCTGCCTTGCCGCCTGCTGGAATCCAAGTCCTACAACGCCGCCATCAGGCAGGGCCAGTTTCGCCCCTTTGAAGCGTCCGAGATCGTCATCTGCTCCTACCAGTTCGCCAAGAGCAAGGCGGGCGATGTCCACGCGCTGCCGTGGGACCTGGTGGTCATCGACGAAGCGCACCGGCTGCGCAATGTCTACAAACCGGCGAACGTCGTCGCCAACACGCTCAAGCTGGCATTGGCCGGCAAGGACAAGCTGCTGCTCACCGCAACACCGCTGCAAAACTCGCTACTGGAACTGTTCGGCCTGGTGAGCTTCATCGACGAGCACACCTTCGGCGATCTGAAAAGTTTCCGCGAGCAGTTTGCCAACCTGAATCAGGACCAGGTTTTCGAGATGCTCAAGGCGCGGCTCAAGCCCGTCTGCCACCGCACATTGCGCCGGCAGGTAACCGCCTACATCCCCTACACCAAGCGCCTGCCGCTCGTGGAGGAATTTACGCCTGAAGAAAGCGAAGACCGGCTCTACCACCTCGTCTCCGAATACCTGCAGCGGGAGAACCTGCAAGCCCTTCCCGCCAGCCAGCGTTCCCTCATGACACTGGTGCTGCGCAAGCTGCTGGCATCGAGCACCTTCGCCATCGCCGGCGCACTGACCTCCATTTCAAACCGGCTCAAGGCCAAGCTCCGCAAGCAGGAGCCGGCCGAAACGCTCGAAGACGAACTGGACCGGGACTATGAAGCCCTCGACGAGACCGCCGAGGAATGGACGGAAGACGAACCGGCCGAAATGCTCACGGAGGCGGATCGCAAGGCGCTCGAACAGGAAATCGCCGACCTCGATGGCTTTGCCCGGCTCGCCGCCTCCATCGACCACAACGCCAAGGGCAAGGCCCTGCTCAAGGCGTTGGGTATCGCCTTTGGCAAGGCGAGGGAAATCGGCGCAGCGCAAAAGGCCATCATCTTCACCGAATCGCGCCGCACCCAGAGCTACCTGCTTCGCCTGCTGGCGGACAGTCCTTTTGCCGAAGGCGTCGTGCTCTTCAACGGTTCCAATACAGACGACCGTTCCAGGCTGATCTACAGTCAGTGGCTCGAACGCCACCAGGGCACCGACCATGTAACCGGCTCCCGCAGCGCCGACATGCGCTCGGCGCTGGTGGATTATTTCCGCGAGCAGGGTCGCATCATGATCGCCACCGAGGCCGGGGCCGAGGGCATCAACCTGCAGTTCTGCTCGCTGGTGGTGAATTACGACTTGCCCTGGAATCCGCAGCGCATCGAGCAGCGCATCGGCCGTTGCCATCGCTACGGCCAGAAGCACGATGTGGTCGTGGTGAATTTCCTCAACCGCAAGAACGCTGCCGACCAGCGCGTTTTTAAACTGCTGTCCGAGAAATTCCATCTCTTCGAGGGCGTCTTCGGCGCCAGCGACGAAGTGCTTGGCGCCATCGAGTCCGGCGTGGACTTCGAAAAGCGCATCGCCGCCATCTACCAGCGCTGCCGCAAGCTCGACGAAATCCAGACCGCCTTCGACCAGCTTCAGCTCGAATTGAGCCTGGAGATCAACGAATCCATGACGCGCACGCGCCAGCAACTGCTGGAGCACTTCGACGACGAAGTGCGCGAAAAGCTCAAGGTACGCGACGAAACCTCCAAGGCCTACCTCAACCGTTACGAACGCCTGCTCATGCAGCTCACGCGGCACGAACTGAACGGCCAGGCCGAGTTTCTCGGCGACGCCTCGTTTCGACTGAATGCACTGCCCTTCGCCCAGCCGACCCCGGCGATCCCGCTGGGCCTGTACGAACTGCCACGCCGTTCCGGCGAAGCGCATCTCTACCGCCTTAACCATCCACTTGCCGAAGCCTTGGTGGCCCAGGCCAAAGCGCGCGACCTGCCCGCCGCCGAAATTCAGTTCGATTACGGCCGGCACGACGGCAAGGTCACGCTGCTGGAGCCGCTCGTCGGCAAGTCCGGCTGGCTCACCCTCTCGCTCTTCAGCGTCGAATCCCTCGACCAGGCCGAAGACCATCTGATCTTCTCGGCCATCACTGACGACGGCCAAGAGTTGGACGAGGAAGTCGCCCAGCGGCTGATGACCGTTCCTTGTGCATCTGACCCTTGCCTTCACACGGCAGGGGTCACAGCACCCGGCGTACTCGATACCTTGACGCATGGTCGCCAGGCCGCCATCCAGCGCACCATTTCCGAGCGCAACGCCCGCTACTTTGAGGCCGAAGCCGACAAGCTCGACGGTTGGGCCGATGACCTCAAAGTTGGCCTGGAGCGCGAGATCAAGGAACTCGACCGCCAGATCAAGGAAGCCCGCCGCAACGCAACCACCGCCCTGACGCTGGAAGACAAGCTGGCCGGGCAGAAGCAGATCAAGGCGCTCGAAGCGCAGCGCAACCAGAAGCGACGTTCCCTGTTCGACGCCCAGGATCAGGTGGACAAGCAGCGCGAGGAGTTGATCGCGGTCATCGAAGGCAAGCTGAACCAGACCACAACCGTGCAGCCCTTGTTCATCCTGCGCTGGGTTCTTTCCTGATGGCTCGCCAGGTGAGCCTCGCCGCGAGTACACTGGCGATGCCATATGGAAATCGCACCGCAGTGTGCGGAGGGGAGCCGCAAGAATGAAAAGCCGTGTTATCTCCGTGCAGGGAACCGAGGTCACCATCGCTACCCGCCATGAGCAGGATTACATCTCCCTGACCGACATGGTCAGGAACTTCGACGGCGCCAGCGCCCTGATCGAGCAATGGCTCAAAAACAAGGACACGGTACTGTTCCTGGGCGTATGGGAGCAGCTCAACAACCCGGGTTTTAATTCCCTCGAATTCGAGGGAATTAGAAACGAAGCCGGGCGCAACAGCTTCTTCCTGTCAGCCAAGAAGTGGATAGATGCCACCGGCGCAATCGGCCTGCACGCCAAGGCCGGACGTTACGGCGGCACCTACGCCCACCGCGACATCGCCTTCGAGTTCGGCTCATGGCTCAGTCCCGAGTTCAAGCTCTACCTCATCAAGGAATTCCAGCGCCTCAAGGATGAGGAATCCCGCGCCACTTCACTGGAATGGAGCTTCCAGCGCACTCTTGCCAAGGTTAACTACAAGATCCACACCGACGCGATCAAGGAACGCCTGATCCCGCCGCGCCTGACCAAAGCGCAGACCAGCGTGGTGTACGCAAGCGAAGCAGATTTGCTCAATGTCGCACTCTTCGGCATCACCGTCGCCCAATGGCGGCAAGCCAACCCGGACCAGCCCGGCAACATGCGCGATGCCGCCACGCTGGAGCAACTGGTGGTGCTGTCGAATCTGGAAAGCATCAACGCCGTGCTTATCCACCAAGGGCTGGCCGCGCCCGATCGCCTCGCGCAGTTGAACGTCATCGCCATTACGCAAATGCGCTCCTTGGTCGGCATGGGTGCAGTCAAGCGGCTGGGTGGACAAAATACACCGAAGGCAATCGACTCATGACCGAACCCACCATCACCTGCCCCAACTGCAAGACGGAGATCAAGCTCACCGAGTCGCTGGCTGCGCCGCTGATCGAGTCCACCCGCAAGCAGTTCGAGCAGCAACTGGCGCAGAAAGACGGCGAGATCGCCAGGCGCGAACAGGCCGCGCGCGACAAGGAGAAGCAACTGGCCGAAGCCAGGAACAAGCTCGATGAGCAGATAGCCGACCAGGTAGCGGAACAACTGAAACTGGATCGCGCCAGAATCTCGGCGGAGGAAGCGAGAAAGGCGAAGCAGGCGGCCTCGGCCGATCTGGACCAGAAAGCGCGGGAACTTGCCGATCTGCAGGAAGTGCTGAATCAGCGCAATGAAAAGCTGGCCGAAGCGCAAAAATCACAAGCCGAACTCATCAAGAAGCAGCGCGAACTGGACGACGCCAAACGCGAACTGGAACTGACTGTTCAGAAGCGCATCCAGGAAGGCCTTGCCGCCACCCGGCAAGAAGCCAAAAAGGAAGCGGAAGACGAGCTGAACCTCAAGGTGAAGGAAAAGGATCTGACCATCGCCTCGATGCAACAGAAAATCGAGGAGCTCAAGCGCCGGGCCGAACAGGGCTCGCAGCAATTGCAGGGCGAAGTGCAGGAACTGGAGCTCGAAAACCTGCTGCGGGCGAAATTCCCCTTCGATGCTATCGAGCCCGTCCCCAAGGGCGAACACGGCGGGGATGTGCTCCAGCGCGTAGCCGGCGCGGGTGGCCAGCCCAGCGGCACCATTCTGTGGGAATCCAAGCGCACCAAAGCCTGGAGCGACGCCTGGCTAGCCAAGCTGCGGGACGACCAGCGCACCGCGAAAGCCGAAATCGCCGTCATCGTGAGCCAGGTGTTGCCGAAAGGCGTCGAAACCTTCGAAATGGTCGAAGGCATCTGGGTCACGCACCCGCGCGCCGCGCTGCCGGTGGCGGCCATCCTGCGCCAAACCCTGCTGGAAATCGCCCTGGCGCGGCAGGCCACCGAGGGCCAGCAAACCAAAACGGAAATGATCTACCAGTACCTTACCGGCCCGCGCTTCCGCCATCGCGTGGAAGCCATCGTCGAAGCGTTTTCCACCATGCAGGAAGACCTCGACAAGGAAAGAAAAGCGATCATGAAACAGTGGGCCAAGCGCGAAGAACAGATCGAGCGCGTGATGGGTGCCACGGTGGGGATGTATGGGGACTTGCAGGGGATTGCGGGGAAGTCGTTGCAGGAGGTTGAGGGGCTGGAATTGCCCGTACTGG
Source organism: uncultured Alcaligenaceae bacterium (assembly GCA_964517465.1). Taxonomy (GTDB): domain Bacteria; phylum Pseudomonadota; class Gammaproteobacteria; order Burkholderiales; family Casimicrobiaceae; genus JACPUX01. Next base: position 18,280 of record CAZFEK010000049.1, on the reverse strand, counting down.
AAAATCGCTCCGTCGAGTAAACTTCACGTTTCCAGAATAGAGGATCTGCCCATGTATATCGGCAAAGTCATCCTGAAAAATATCCGTGGGTTCGAGGATCTGAATTTCGACCTCAAACGGCTTGATGGCGGCTATGCCGGCTGGACTGTATTTACCGGCGACAATGGCTCAGGCAAGAGCACGCTGCTGAAAGCTATCGCTGTCGGCCTCGTAGGCAAAGATACAGCCCGTGCCCTGCAACCCAGCTTCCACCGATGGATACGGAATGGCGCCAAGGAGGCCAGCATTCAGCTTGATGTCGTTCGCACAACGGGCGATGACGAACTTGCGGAAACTGGCAGATCACCCGCGTCGTCCGCGTTTCCCGCAAGAATCGTCCTGACGAACGGCGGCCGGGAAACGACTCTTCAGGTCGCAGTACCGACGGGCAAACCACCCAAATACCAGACACCCGACCGAACCATTTGGGCCAGCAGTGCGAGTGGATGGTTTTCCTGCGGCTATGGCCCATTTCGCCGCGTATTCGGCGCTTCGCCCGATGCCGTTCAGCAAATGGTTTCCCCCTCAACGGCGCGTTTTGCCACCATGTTCCAGGAAGCGGCGTCCCTGGCGGAAGCAGACCGATGGCTGCGCGACCTGAATTACAAGAAGCTGGAGAACAAGCAAGCCGAGCAGGAACAACTGGCCATGCTGCTCGAAATTCTCAAGGACGAACTGATGCCTAACCAGATCACCGTGGATCGCGTCGATTCCGATGGTCTCTGGCTTGCCGACCGCAAGGGCGTACAACTGGCTTGGAGCGAGATGAGCGACGGCTATCGCGCCGCCCTGGCCTTGCTGACCGATATTCTCCGACACCTGATCAACGCCTATGGCATCGCCGGCCTGACGGAAAAAGGCGCCGACGGAAGGATATTCGTCAAGCGTAGCGGAGTAGTGCTGATCGACGAAATCGATGCCCACCTGCATCCTGAGTGGCAAAGGGAAATCGGCTTCTGGCTCAAGCGCCACTTCCCGAATATTCAATTCCTGGTGACGACCCATAGTCCGATCATCTGCCAGGCGGCGGACCCAAACGGTCTGTTCGTCCTGCCGGAGCCGGGTAGCGATGGGACACCAAGACCGCTTTCCAAGACTGAATACGAGAAGGTGATTGCATCGAGACCCGACACGATTCTGCTTACCGAAGCATTTGGCCTGCAAAACACGCGCTCGCCAAGGGCGATCGAGGGCAGGGCCGAACTTGCCAGGCTGGAAGCCAAAAAGCGGGCCGGCGCCAAACTGACCCGCGAGGAGGAGCAGAATCAAAAGCAACTTCACCTGTTCGCCGCAACCAGCGACGAACTCTAGCCGCATGCGCCGCATTTCGCGCAAGCCATTGCCAGCCGCAACCAGTGCGGCGCTGGGCAGACGACAGCAAGACGCCGATGCCAAGCGGGCGGCCGGCAATCTCGATGTCGAGCGGGAATGGAAGTCGGGCCGGCAAACCAAGCCGCTCAAGACGGCCATCGGCATGCTCAGGACCATGGCTGGCCGGCGGGAACGCTGCATGTACTGCTGCGACTCCCATGGCACGGACGTAGAGCATTTCTGGCCCAAGGCCGACCATCCCGACAGGATGTTTCAGTGGCCGAACTTTCTTCTCTGCTGCACGGAGTGCGGCCGTTTCAAGGGAAACCGCTTCCCCACGGAAAATGGGGAGCCGAAGCTGGTCGACCCCACGGCGGAAGACCCCTGGCAGTTCCTTGACTTTGACCCGGCAACTGGCGTCATCGTCGCCCGCTACGACTTGGCGATTGGTGCCGAGAGCATCAAGGGCGCCGAAACGGTAAAGCTTCTTCAACTGGATCGCCGCGAGGCCATGAACGACGGTTACCTGAAAACCTGGCGTCGCCTTGCGGCGACGCTGCAAGCTGCCCTGAATCAGGAGGCGCCGGATGTCGGCACGCTGGTCGCCTCTCTGATTAAGGCGGACGATCACGGTTTGTTAGGATGGTGTTTCGATGGCACGGGGCACCATGTACCTCCTTTCTCCACGCTGCATGCCCGCCACCCGAATGTATGGGCGGCTTGCAAGCAGTCTCTCGCGCAAAGCTGACGTGTCAAGAAAACAAAAAATCGAACTCACTTGGATCGGGAAGGAGAACCGGCCGAAGCTGGAGCCGCGCATCGTGCTGGAAGGTCCGGCGAAGTCGTATCACGCGAAACACCGTGTCACGGAGACTGGCTCTTTCGACAACCGGCTGATCTTCGGTGGCGAGTTGGTCGCGTCGAAGGCAGGAGTTGCTGCGACATGAGCACAGCCAAACCCTGGCTCACGCGCGCCGTCGCCATTCTTCGGCAGAACCTGTCGCCTGTCGCCACGGAGCCGAACGAACTCGACTGGAAGAGCGGGTTGTCGTCGAACAAGGAGCGGTTGGTCGAGCACCTGGTCGCGTTCGCAAACCATCCTGGTGGCGGTTACCTTGTCTTCGGCGTCGACAACGCTACCGCCAGGCCGCTCGGGGTCGATCAGGAGCAAGTACAGGGCATCGTCAACACGCTTGCCAATCTGGGACGTGATGCCGTCGAGCCAGCCCTGGCAATCGACCACGCCGTGGTTGACTTCGAAGGCGTGCCGCTGCTTTGCATACAGGTACCGGAACATGCCAACAGGCCCGTGCATCGGCGCGGCAAGTCGATCGAGGAGAGCTGGGTGCGTTCGGGCGGCACGACGCGCAAAATTTCGCGCCAGGAGTTGGCCGGTCTGCTGCTTGGCAGCCAGCCGCCGCGCTGGGAAGAGCAGCGGGCCACCCCCATGCTGGATGCGAATGCCGTGCTGGCCGCCCTCGATCTTGCGACCATCGCCAAATTGCGCGAGCGGCCACGCCCCGATGACCAGGAGGCGCTGATGCGCTGGCTGGCCGACGAGAAACTGATTGTCCTGGAGGGCGGCGGCTATGGCATCACGCGCTTCGGCGCGTTGGCGGCCGCGCGCCGGCTGGAGGACTTCGATGTTCTCGCGCGCAAGCGCATTCGTGTCATTCGCTATCGAGGGACCAACAAGGTCGACACCATCGATGAAATGGTCGGGCAGAAGGGCTACGCCGTTGGCTTCGAAGGCCTGATCGCTTACCTCAAGCGCAGTCTGCCGCACAGCGAGGTCATCCGGCAGGCACTGCGCGCTGAAGTCAACGTATATCCTGAAGTCGCGCTGCGCGAACTGATTGCCAATACGCTGATACACCAGGACTTCGGAGTCACCGGCGCGGGGCCAATGATCGAGATCTTCGATGATCGCATCGAGTTCACCAACCCCGGTGGCCTGTTGCCTTCGAAGCGACTGGATCGGCTGATCGGCACAACTCCAGAGTCGCGCAACGAGATATTGGCCTCGGCGTTCCGGCTTTACCGCATCTGCGAGGAGCGCGGCACGGGTTTTCAGAAAGTCGTGACGGCCGTTGAACTGTTCGGTCTGCCGCCGGTGGCCTTTGCCTTACTGGACGGAGCGTTCCGCGTGACCCTGTACGCGCCGCGCAAGTTTACCGATATGGGCAAGGCCGAGCGAGCGGAGGCCGCCTATCAGCATGCCGTATTGCGCTATCTGTCAGGTCGGACGCTGACAAATACGTCGTTGCGCGAACGACTCAAACTCAGCGAGAAGCAGCGCAACGCTGTCACCAACCTGATCGGCGATGCCGTCGAGAGCGGACGTATCAAGCGCAAAGACCCCGAGGCGGGAAACAAGTTCGCCGAGTACCTGCCCTATTGGGCCTGATCCCTGTATCACAGCCGAAAACGGAAATCAGCAAAAACACCGGCAAAATCATTGGCATGCAATGACATCCCCAAAGAAACAAAAACTCGAACTCACCTGGATCGGCAAGGAAAACCGGCCGAAGCTGGAGCCGCGCATCTTGCTGGAAGACCCGGCGCGGAGTTATCACGCGAAACACCGTGTCACGGAGGCTGACTTTTTCGAAAACCAGCTGATCTTCGGTGACAACTTGCTGGCGCTGAAGGCACTGGAGGGGAATTTTTCCGGCAAGGTGAAGTGTGTGTTCATCGACCCGCCCTACAACACAGGCAGCGCCTTCACGCATTACGACGACGGGGTGGAGCATTCGATCTGGTTATCGCTGATGCGCGACCGGCTGGAGATCATCCGGCGGTTGCTTTCCGAGGATGGTTCGCTGTGGATCACCATCGACGACAACGAGGCGCATTACCTGAAGGTGTTGTGCGATGAGGTGTTTGGGCGGGCGAACTACAAGGCGACTGTCACGTGGCAACGCAAATACAGCGTCAGCAACAACTTCCAAGGTATCGCAACAATCTGCGATTTTGTGCTCGTCTATTCCAAGAGCGAGCAGTTTCAAAACAACCTGCTTCCCCGAAGCGAAGAGTCAGCGGCGCGGTATAGCAATCCAGACAACGATCCGCGTGGGCCATGGAAAGCTGTTGATTACTTGAACCAAGCAACGCCAGACAAACGTCGAAATCTTTGCTACGACATCGTCAATCCGAATACGGGTAATGTCGTAAGAAACACCAAGAAGGCTTGGAAGTACGACCCAGGGACGCATAGTCGCCATGTCGAAGAGAACCGCATCTGGTGGGGACGCGATGGGCGCAATACGGTGCCAGCGCTAAAGCTGTTTCTCTCCGAGGTACGGAACGGTATGACACCACACAACTGGTGGCCTCACGAAGAGGTTGGACACACCGACGAGGCGAAGAAGGAAATGATTGGCTTGTATGGCGCACGCGACGTGTTTGATACACCCAAGCCCGAGCGACTAATACAGCGCATACTCGAAATTGCCACCAACCCCAACGACCTCGTCCTCGACTCCTTCGCCGGTTCCGGCACCACCGGCGCGGTGGCCCACAAGATGGGCCGGCGCTGGATCATGGTGGAACTGGGCGAGCACTGCCACACGCACATCATCCCGCGCCTGAGGAAGGTCATCGACGGCGAAGACCCCGGCGGCATCACCGAGGCGGTCGGATGGAAAGGCGGCGGCGGCTTCCGCTATTACCGGCTGGCGCCCTCATTGCTGGAAAAGGATAAGTGGGGCAACTGGGTCATCAACACCGACTACAACGCCGCCATGCTGGCCGAGGCGGTCGCCAAGCTGGAGGGCTTCACCTATGCGCCTTCGGATTCGGTGTATTGGCAGCACGGCCATTCCACCGAGCGGGATTTCATCTATGTCACCACCGCGAATCTGACGCACGAGCAGCTTCAGCAGCTCTCCGACGAGGTAGGGCCGGAGCGCACGCTGCTGGTGCTGTGCACGGCCTTCCGCGGCCGGGGCGAGTATCCGAATCTCACCGTGAAGAAGATTCCCAAGCAGGTGCTGTCGCGTTGCGAGTGGGGGCATGACGACTACAGCTTGCGGGTGGAGAACCTGCCGGAAGCCCCACCCTCTCCCCCGGCCCCTCTCTCGCAAGCGGGCGAGGGGAGAGTGGTGCCCGGCCAGCAGGGGCTTTTCGATGGGGAGGCTTGAGCATGGTTGCCGGTAAACGAACGAAGCGCCCGCCCGTCGCTGCGGCCAACGACGACGCGGTCTTGCTTACGGCCATCCGCCGCATATGGGAATCGGCCCGCCTGCAGGCAGCCCGCTCCGTCAATTCGGCGTTGGTGCAGGCCAACTGGCTTATCGGTCGGCAGATCGTCGAAGCCGAGCAGAAAGGGAAGTCGCGCGCGGCCTACAGCAGCCGGCTTCTGAAAACCTTGTCCGAATCCCTGGCGAAGGACTATGGCAATGGTTTTTCCGTGAGCGCCTTGCAATACATGCGGGCCTTCTACCTCGGCTATCCGGCATTGCTGGACATTCAACACGCAGCGGGTGTTAGATCGGAAAAACAACACGCGGTGCGTGTTGAATCGGCACCGGGAAGCCCCGATGCGAAAACTCACGCAGCGCGTGACCTTTCCGCGTCGGCGCCCGAGCCCGACTGGCAGCCGGGCCGACTGCATGCCGGGCTGTCATGGACCCATTACCGGACCCTGCTGAAGGTGGAGCGCCGGGAAAGGCGCGACTTCTACGAAATCGAGGCTATCCGCAACGGCTGGTCGGCACGACAACTGGAACGGCAGATCAACACCTTCCTGTTCGATCGCCTGCTCAAGAGTCGCGACAAGGCCGGTGTCCTGGCGCTGGCTAACGAGGGGCTGGTGCTGGCTCGCCCGCTGGATGCCATCAAGGACCCTTACGTGCTGGAGTTTCTCGATCTGCCCGAGTCGCATCGCCTGGTCGAATCTCGCGTCGAGGAAGCGCTGATTTCACGGTTGCAGGACTTCCTGCTGGAGTTGGGCAGCGGCTTCGCCTTTATCGGCCGGCAGGTGCGGCTGACGCTGGAGGGCGACCATTTCTATCCGGACCTCGTTTTCTATCACGTCAAACTGAAGTGCTACGTGGTGATCGATCTCAAGGTCGAGAAGCTGGCCCACGCCGACTTGGGGCAGATGCAGATGTACGTGAACTACTATGACCGCGAGATTGCCGGGAAGGAAGACCAGCCGACCATCGGATTGATTCTCTGCGCGGACAAGAACGAGGCGATGGTGCGTTACGTGCTGGACGACAAGGCAAAGCAGATCTTTGCCAGCCGCTACCAGTTCCAGTTGCCCAGTGAAGATGCATTGCGCGCCGAAATCAAACGCGAGATGGATGAACTCGATTCCGGAAACACCCAATCATGAACCGACACGTCAACGCCATCGCCGGCCGTCTGTCGCTGCGGGCACCCCAGCGCCGTTCGCTGGAGATTCTCGACCGCATCACGGAGATCGCACCGCCGGGGAAAGGCGCGGACGTGGCTGCCGCGCTGGAAGCCATCCGCAGCGAGTTTCCGACCGTCACGGATTTCGAGCGGGAGTTTCCGTCCCTGTGCTTCGCGCTGGCCACCGGCGTGGGCAAGACGCGGCTGATGGGCGCATTCGTCAGCTATCTGCACCAGGCGCACGGCATCAACAATTTCTTCGTGCTGGCGCCGAACCTGACGATCTACAACAAGCTGATCGGGGACTTCACGCCGAATACGCCGAAATACGTCTTCAAGGGTATCGACGCCTTCGCCACCAACGCGCCGGCCATCATCACCGGCGACAACTACGACCAGCGCGACCCGGCCAGCGGCGTGCTGTTCGACAGCGTGCGCATCAACATCTTCAACATTTCCAAGATCAACGCCGAAGTGCGCGGCGGCAAGGCCCCTCGCACCAAGCGGCTGATCGAGATTCTGGGCGAGAGCTATTTCGATTACCTGGCCGGGTTGCCGGACCTGGTGCTGCTGATGGACGAGTCGCACCGCTACCGGGCCAGCGCCGGCGTGCGCGTGATCAACGAACTGAAGCCGATTCTCGGCCTGGAACTGACGGCGACGCCCTTCGTCGAGACAGCGCGCGGCCCGATGGCCTTCAAAAACGTCATCTACAACTATCCGCTGGGCCGTGCCATGGCCGACGGTTTCGTCAAGGAGCCGGCGGTGGTGACGCGCAAGAACTTCAATCCGGCGGGCATGTCGCCGGAGGAGATCGAGCGGCTCAAGCTGGAAGATGGGGTGCGCCTGCACGAAAGCGTGAAGGTGGAGCTGGAAACCTATGCACGGGAAGCCGCCCAGACCATCGTCAAGCCCTTCCTGCTGGTGATTGCCCGCGATACCACTCATGCCGGGCAATTGCTTACCCTGATCCAGTCCGAAGGGTTTTTCGAGGGGCGCTACCAGGACAAGGTGATTCAGGTCGATTCGAGCAGGACCGGCGCGGAAGAGGAGGAGATGATCGAGCGCCTGCTCAAAGTGGAACACACGGAAGAGCCGACCGAGATCGTGATTCACGTCAACATGCTCAAGGAAGGCTGGGACGTCACCAACCTCTACACCATCGTGCCGCTGCGGGCGGCCAACGCCCGCATCCTCATCGAGCAGTCGATCGGGCGCGGCCTGCGGCTGCCGTATGGGAGGCGCACCGGTGTCAGCGCCGTGGATCGGCTGAACATCGTCGCCCACGACAAGTTCCAGGAAATCATCGCCGAGGCCAACAGGCCGGATTCCGCCATCCAACTGAAGGAAGTGGTGCTGAATGCGGACGACCTCGGGCAGAAGACGGCCACGGTGGTATCGCAGCCGCAGTTGGCGACCAAGCTGGGTTTGAAGCCCGCTCAGCTCACGAGTAGCACGACGATGGCCGGGCGGGATACGGTGCCTGTATTCACCAAGCCGGAAGAGCAGAAAGTCGCCCAGATTACCTACGAGGTCATCCGCAAACTGGAAAACCAGCCGCAGACCCTGCCGACCATCGAATACCTGAAGAAGCCGGAGATCCAGGCTGCCATCGTCAAGGCGGTCGAGGAACAGCACCGGCCGGCGCAGTTGGAACTGGAGGGCCTGAGTGAGCAGCCGGATATTGCTGCGGTGGTGGCGAAAACGGTCGAGCTGGTCACGCAGCAGACCATCGACATTCCGCGCATCCTGGTGGTGCCCAAGGGCGAAGTGAAATCGGGCTTCAAACCCTTTGCGCTGACGCTGGAGTCATTGAAATACCCAGCGGTGTCCGACGAGTTGTGGATTCAGCACCTGCGCACGAACCAGTTGGAGATCGTTTCGCTGGGTCGTGGCGGCATCGAGGAGGCCCGGCTGGAGGACTACGTGGTCAGCAGTTTGGTGGACTTCGATGACATTTCCTACGACGACCATGCCGACCTGCTCTACGATCTGGCTGCCCAGACCGTCCAGCATTTCAAGGGTTACCTCTCCGAGGAAGACACGCGCAAGGTGCTCCGTTGCTACCAGCGCGACATCGCCCGTTTCATCCACGCGCAGATGCAGGAGCACTACTGGGAGGACGTGGCCGGCTACGAGGTGAAGATCAGCAAGGGGTACACGGAACTAAAGCAGTGCGCCTATACGTACTCGGCGCAGGAACCGCCCGCCAACTACCGGGTGGAGCCGGCGGACAAAAGCAACATGGCCAAGTACCTGTTCGGCGGCTTCCAGCGCTGCCTTTATCCGGTGCAGAAGTTCGATTCCGACTCGGAGCGCAAGCTGGCCGTGATTCTGGAGCGTGAAGCGCTCAAGTGGTTCAAGCCCGCCAAGGGCCAGTTCCAGATTTACTACCCTAACGGCGCAGACCACCTGGAGTATCAGCCGGATTTCGTTGCCGAAACGGCTGCAGCGATCTACATGCTGGAACCGAAGCGCCGCGCCGAGCTTGAAGACCCGATAGTCGCGGCCAAGAAGGAATCCGCCATCAAGTGGTGCATGAATGCCTCAACGCATGCGGCGAGCTGCGGCGGAAAGCCCTGGGTTTACGCGCTGATTCCACACGATGAAATTCTGGAGAATGTCACCCTTGGGGCACTGGTTCAGCGCTTTGGCCTGACCGGGTGAGTGGTCCAGCGCTTGCCGGGCGCTGGACCATCCCCGGCGCTTCCGCTAACCAGGCTCTAACAACTGCTACCGGCGCCGCCGTCCAACCCAAGCGCCAGCCCCACACAGCAGCGACAGCAGCATCAGTCCCCAAGACGAGAGCGTCGGAACCGGTTGTGGGTCGCCGGGTGCCGCGGCGGCGGCGAAGTTGGCGGTGATGGTGAAGGCGCCGGGAACGTTGGGAATGGTGCAAGGGTTGGAACCACAAATCGAGGACATGGGGCCGTAGACGAAATTGCTCCAGGTGTAACCGGGGTTGGGCGTGGCGGTGCACACCGTCGTGCCGCCGCTGGTGACCGGGTTCGGCGTGCAGCTTGCGGTGCCGGCGACGGGCGGATTGACGATCACGGTGATGGGATAGGTGGTGGGGGCGAGCACCGGAGCGCTGCAACTGGCCGTGCTGCCGCCGTTGCTGCCGGCGCAGGACCAGTTCCACGGCCCGCTGCCCGCCACCGCCGAAGGTGTACCGGCGGCGCAGAGGTTCGCCGTCGGCGCGCTGCTGACGGCAAGCCCGTGGGCGCTGCCGCAAACGCCGTTGACCGGTGCCGGTGCGGCCGTGAAATGCGCCGTGATGGTGGCGTTTCCGGTGATATTGGGTATGGTGCAAATGGCGGTGTTGCAAGTGCCGCTGGTGGAGCCCCAGGACGTGGTCCACTGGGTGAAGACATAACCGGAATTGGCCGTCGCGGTGCACACCGTCGAACCGCCGCTGACGATGCCGCTGCTGGGTGTGCAACTGGCGCTGCCGCCCGCTGCGGGATTGCTGTTGACGGTGACGCTGAAGGTCGGGTCGAGCGCATAGTGCTGGGCATAGACGTTTTGGTTTTGCTGCCAGACTGCCACCGCCTGCCCCGTGCTGTTGACCGCGATTTGCGGATTGCCGACGGCGCCCGGAGACGCTTCGAGCGCAACCGGCACCCCCCAGCCGCCGCTGGTACCGCGGGCCGCCATCAGTTCGCCGCCGGCGGAATAGACCACGATGGCATTGCCGCTGCCATCGATACCCACCTGCGGTTTGATGATGCCGACACCGCCCGCCGCCGCGGCCTGAACCACCGCTGGCGCGCTCCAGGCGCTGCCGTTCCAGCGCGCGGCGTAGAGGTCTTGCACGCCGCCATTGGTCTGCTCCCATACCACCACCGCGTTGCCGCTGGAGTTGATGGAGACACGCGGATCGTAGGCGCTGCCGATGAGCGCATCCAGCACCACCGGCGCACTCCAGGCGCCCAGCAGCGCGGGCAATCGGCTGGCGTAAATGTTGAATTCGCCGCCGCCGAATCCTTGCCAGACGGCAATGGCCTGGCCGGTGCCGGTCATGGCCAAATGCGGCGTGTCGATGAAACCGCTGAGGCCATCGAGCTGCTGCGGCACGCTCCAGTTGGTGCCGTTCCAGACGCTCGCAAACACACTGTCGGCACTGCCGTCGAACTGCTCCCATAGCGCCACCGCGTTGCCCACGTTGTCCACCGCCACGTTGGGGGCGTTGGTGTTGCCGGTCAAGTTGTCCACCACCACCGGCGCGCTCCAACTGCTGCCATTCCAGCGGCTGGCGTAAAGATTGGTTTCGCTGCCGTTGTTCTGGCGCCAGACCGCCATCGCGCCCGCGGTGTTGTTGCCCAAGGCGATGCGCGGGTCCAAGGCGTTGCTGGCGAGGCTACTCAGTTGCACCGGCGCGTTCCAGGTGCCGGTGCCGCCTGTGTAGCGCGCGGCGAACACTTGCAAAGTGCCCGCCACCGGCTGGCGCCAAACCGCCACGCCGTCGCCGCTGGCGTTGATTGAAATGCGCGCGTCTTCGGGCACCGTGCCTAGGGTGTCGACGATGGTTTCCGCCGTCCAGGCACTGCCGTTCCAGCTGCGGGACAAAACATCGGTGCCCTGCGTCCAGACGGCGACCGCATTGCCAAAGGGTTCGATGCCCGCCTGCGCGGGCCCGGCCACGTTGGCGCTGGAATCGAGCAAAGTGGGCGCGGCGTCCCAAGCGGCGTAGGCGTTGATCGAGCCGGCCAGCGCGGCGATGGCCAGCGCGGCCTTGAAATAGCTTCCATGCAACATGTGCGGGTTCTCCCGAAAAGTGAGTCGCGGTGCGGCACCTAAGCCCAGGCAAGACGATTGGCCGCCCGGGAATGGGCCTCTCTTGGGGGAAAACGCAATTCCGGTCGCAAACCGGACATTTTTCTTGGCGAAGGGGGGCGGCTAGGGGCAAGAGACTAGAGACTAAAGGCAAGAGACCAAAGGCAAGAAACAGGGGGCGCGATGATCTCTTGGGGCAGGGTGGTAGATCGAAGCGCTGATATCCTGTAGGAGCGGCGGAAGCCGCGAGGGTTTGCCTTTTTGAGGCCATACAGTGGATGCAGCAATAGGCTCGCGCCTGCCGGCACTCCTACAGAGGCGGCGCCGGGGGAAGCGGCAGCGGCGGTGCCGGGTTTTTTGTAAGAGATGTAATGGATACCTCCCTCTTTCTGAGCGCCAGAAGACGCGAGATTTTGGTTTTGGGTCGTGGGTGCGACACCGAATGGGGCATATCCCGGCGCCCTATCGCGGCTTCCGCCGCTCCTACAAAAACCGCCGCCGCTCCTACAAAAACCGCAGCCGCACCGCCGCCGCTGTTTCCGTTCGCGCCGCCCCTGTAGGAGCGCCGGCAGGCGCGAGCCTTTTGGTGGAGCCGTCGCCGTGCGCAGAAACACAACCCCTCGCGGCTTCCGCCGCTCCTACAAAAACCGCTGCCGCTCCTACAAAAACCGCAGCCGCTCCTACAAAAACCGCCGCCGCACCGCCGCCGCTGTTTCCGTTCGCGCCGCCCCTGTAGGAGCGCCGGCAGG
>CAZFEK010000049.1:0-5944 GCA_964517465.1 uncultured Alcaligenaceae bacterium | reverse complement strand
CGCGAGCTATTTGCACAGTTCGTTGTCTCAGTTGGCGGAAAGGGGTACTTACCGCAACACCGTCCGCACCTCGCCCCAACCACCGCCCGAAGCGCTCGATCAAGGCGCCGTGGCGTTACCGCGTCATGCGCCGGTTCTGTTTTTTTCCTAGCGCCGCAACGCGTCGCGTAAGGCGGCTTCCTCGCGTAAGACTTCAGCCGGGGCGATACCAGCTTTTTCACGTTGAGCGATGGCGCGGGCGAGGGAAGGTTCGCTTTCGGCGCGCTGCCCCAGGCCCAGCAACGCGCGCGCCAAATCGCGCCAGACCGCGGCGATGGCGGGCGAGGCATGAAGCGCCGGGTCGCGCAGGGCGAGCGCGGTTTGCAGCGTGGCGGCGGCGTCGGCGTTGCGGCCGACATCGGCCTGCGCCTTGCCCAAGGCAATGAGGGCAAGATAACGCAGCCGGGTGCGGTCATCCGATCGGCCCGCCGCCATGGTGGCACTGGCGGCGTCAAGCAGCGGCAGGGCTTCAGCGGTCCGTCCGGCGGCGGCGAGCATCGAGGCGAAGCCCGCCTGCACGCGCACGGTATCCGGGTCCGGGTCGCCGAAGGTTTGTTTCGCGGCGGCCAGCGCCTCGCGCCAGTGGACTTCGGCGGCTTCGCGCTCACCCAGATGCCACTCGGCCTCAGCCAGCGCCGCCAAAAGTGCCGGCCGATGCAAGAAGCTGCCATCACCCGGCGCGGCCTTGCCTTCGGCCTGACGGGCTTGGAGCTTCTTCTGCGCTTCCAGGCCGCTGCGCGCCGCGGCACGCGCCCCCGCGTGGTTGCCCGCGGCCTTCTCGACCGCGGCGATAGCCAGCGCGGTCGCGTCCCAATCGTCGAGCTTCGCGTCTTTCAAACGAACCGCCTCGCGCGCTTCGCGCTGCGCGCGGGCAAAGTCGCGGTCCATCCAATACGCCGCCGAGAAACCCAGCAGGGTGGGGTAATAACCATGGCGGGTGTTGCCGCGGGAGAAGATGCGCAGCGCCTCTTCCAGAACCGGCCACTGCGCCGGGTCGTCGATCCAGACGCTGCGATAGGTAAGCGAGGCGGTCGCCAAGGCTTCACCCAGTTCCTTGCTGTCGGGGCCTTGAATTTGGCGCATCAAGTTGAGGCGTCTTTGCGCGAGATCTTTCGCCTTCTCGGGCAGCAGCAGTTGCGAATACAGTTCCGCCAGCAACCACAACATCTGGTTCTGCGCCTCAGGGGCATCGGCTAGCGCTCCATCGAGTTTGCTCACGGCGATGTCGAGCAGCTCGCGCGCCGTGGTTTGGCGGGCTTTGAGCGGGTCGGGCTGCTGCGCCGAGTTGGCGACGAAAATGCCGATCACGAAATCCTGCACCGCCCGGGCGGTACGCGCTTCGGTGCGCGCCACCTCGGCCTGCCACAGCGCCACACCCAAACCGGCGGCCAGCGCCAGCGCCACGGCTCCGGCCGCAGCCGCAGCCCAGCGGTGGCGAAGAACGAATTTGCCCAGGCGATACCAACTGCTGTCGGGCCTCGCCCGTACCGGCGCGCCTTGCAAATAGCGCTCGATATCTTCGGCGAAGGCGGCGACCGTGGCGTAACGTTCGTCCGCCTGTTTCTTCAGCGCTTTGGCAAGCATGGTGTCCAAATCGCCGCGCAAGCGCTTCGCCCACGGGAAATGGCCTTGTGCCGATTGGCTGGCGGGTTGGACTTCGGCTTCGAGGATGGCCTCTTCCAGCGCGCCGCGCGTGTCGCGCTTCACGCGGTAAGGCAGTGCGCCAGTCAGCAGTTCATAGAGCACCAGCCCCAGCGCATACACATCCGCCCCCGTACCCACGGGTTTGCCGAGAATCTGCTCGGGTGCCGCGTATTGCGGCGTGAGCGCCGGCTGGCCGAACTGGGTAAGCTCGGTGCGGTGGCTGGCATCACTTTCGTCCTGCAACAACTTGGCGATGCCGAAGTCGAGCAAACGAACTTCGCCGCCCTCGGTGACCAGGATGTTGTTGGGTTTGAGATCGCGGTGAATGACCAGGCGGCTGTGCGCAAATTGCAGCGCGCCTGCCACTTGCAGAAAAAGTTGCAGGCGGGCCGGCAAATCGAGGTTCTGCTGGCGGCAATGTTCGACGATGTTGCGGCCGGCGACGAACTCCATGGCCAGCCACGGCCGCCCATCGGCGGTGACGCCGGCGTCGTAGAGCCGGGCAATGTGCGGGTGTTCCAGGCTCGCCAGAATGTCGCGTTCGCGATGGAAACGTTCGGTCAGATGCCGCCGCGGCAAACTCGCGTGCGGCAGCTTGAGCGCCACGTGTCGTTTGAGCACGCCGTCTTCGCGCTCGGCGAGCCATACCGCGCCCATGCCGCCGTGGCCCAACTCACGCACCAGGCGATAAGGCCCAATGCTGGCGCCCGGCAGGTCTTCAGCGGCGGATGTGGGGTCGGCATATTGCGGCAGCGTCGGCAGCTCGAAGTCGGCCTCTTCGCGCAACAGGCGCTCGGCTTCGTCACGCAGTGCGGGGGCGATGTCCTGTCGCCGGCCGAGCCAAGCCAGGCGCGTTTCTTCGGGCTGGGCCAGGGCCTCGTCGAGAACTTTCGACAAGCGCTGCAAGTCCGTCGTCGTCATGATTCGAGCGCCGCACGCAAGAGCATTTTGGCCTTTTGCCAATCGCGACGGACCGTGCGTTCCGTGAGGCCCAGCGCCGCGGCGATTTCGGTTTCTTCCATGCCGGCGAAATAGCGCATTTCCACCACTTGCATGGCGCGCGCATCGACGGCGCGCAGATGTTCGATGGCCTCGGACAAACGCAGCACGTCCTCTTCGCTGGCGGTCAGGCTGTCGGCCAGTTGCGTATCGAGCGTCACCCGGGCCAAATCGCCGCCGCGCCGCTCGGCGTGTTTGGCGCGCACGACATCAACCACCACGCTGTGCATGACGCGGGCGGCGTAAGCCATGAAACGGCCGCGGTCGGGAATGGCCACCTCGCCGGCCTTCAAGAGCCGCAGGAAAGATTCATGCACCAGCGCGGTGGTGTCGAGCAGGGTAAGCGTTTGCTGCGCGCGCAAACGGGCGCGTGCGAGACCATGCAAATCGCGATAGAGCAATTCGCAGACCCGACCGACCGCGGCGTCGTCACCGTCCTGCGCGGCCGCCAACCACTGGGTGACGGCGCCGCCGGGCGCGGTGGATTCACTCATGAGTCGGTGAGCGCTGCCGGGTGGGCCAGCGCGTGATACCGGAGGTCAAACAGCGGCGCAACAACGAGCATGACGACGGGCTAGGCACCAGTGGGCAAAGGCGCAATGGTACCGCAAGGTTGAGGGTAAGGCCGATACGCGCGCGCAGACGCAAAGGTTGCCCCCTCTTGGTTCGCCGCGACGCACGCATCCTGGATTTGGAACCACAGCCGTGCGCCGCCGGCTCGCTCTATTCGTCGGAGACAGACGCTCGGGGCAGCACCACTTTTTCCGCGCGCTGCTGCCGATCATGCTGCCCGGGGCCAAACAAGCGGTGTCTTGCGGGCCTGACTTCAAGCCTCACCTCGGCGCCGCATAAGCCTTGCGCGAACCATCCTCGAACAAAGCGTCATCGCGCACGACCTTGCCCTCTTCATCCAACTCGCGTTCGCGTCGGGGGCGTCCGTTGGTGTCGTAGTCGGTTTCCTTCCTGAGCCGCCCTTCGCTGTCGCGGTAGCGCCAAAGGCCCAGCGCCTGGGTCAGCGCACCGCGTTCGACGGCGTAGCTGCCCTCGATCTTGGGTTTGCCGTTGTCGTGATATTCGGTGATGAGGCACACCGCGCGGCCTGCTTGCCGGACATAGCGATGCTCTTTTCGGGGCTGTCCATTGAGGTACCAGGTCTTGTCGCTCGCCAGCCCCTCCGGCCCCCAGCGTTGCTCGCGGGTGAGGGTGCCGCTGTCGTGGTATTCGCGCTCGTACTCCTTGGTGCGCTCGCGGTCGCGGCCAATCCAGCGCACTTCGCGGCGCTTGGCGCCGTCGCGGGTGAAGTCGCGTTCCATCCACGCGCCGGATTCGTCCTCGGCGGTCTGCCCACGGAGCTTGCCGTCTTCCCAAAACGTTTCTTCGGCCACGCGACGCCCGTTCAGGTAGCCGATGCGGCCGCGCGGCCGGCCTTGGGCGTCAAACAGCGCTTGCATCACCGCGGTGCGCGCGCCGTGGCCGCACAGTTGTGCCTCGTTCACTTCGTCGCCGAGGAGGGCTTGCTCGGCGCAGCGCAGTTCGCGCAATTGGCCGCGATCGTTGAAGGCGACCATTGCCAGAGCACGCCCCTGGTCGTGCCAGGCGATGCGCTTCAGGCTGCCATTGGCGTGCCACTCGCGCCCGAGACCGATGAGCGTGCCGTTGGCGTAGTTCTCTTCAGCCGCCACCCGCCCATCCGGAAAGAAACGCCGGGCGCGGCCATCGCTGTTGCCCTTGGCGTTGACGCTGCGCTCGCGAACGGCTTTGCCGTTTTCAAAGTGACGCACCAAGCCGACGAACTTGCCGTCTTTCAATTCTTCTTCGCGCATCAACTGGCCGCTGTCGCGATCGCGGCAGCGCATGAGGCCGGTTTTGCCCTGGGTCGTGAAACCGTTGGCGGGGTTTACCGACTGGCCATTGAGTTCGCAGTCCTGGATGGCCAGTGCCGCGTCGGCGGCGAAGAACAGAAGCAAGGCAAAGAAATGGCGATGCATGATTCCGGAAACTCCTTTGCGTGCGCCCGATGGCGTGGTGGGCGGGGTGCTTGGTCCATCGCGGTGACGCGGCACAGCCATTCTATTGAAGGAGAAGCGACATAGCCAGGCGCCGGGTGTGGAAAAGAACGAAAGATCCGATCACCTAGGACGTGTTCAGCGCATCTTGGCCTAGCCTGCCCGAGCCACCATGCACTGCATCAGGCCCTGGCATTCGGCGCGACGGGGAATGCAAAATCGCCCTCACACTCGGTTCAAGGCGCGGTAGACACGGTTCATGGCCTCCTCCAACATGCGCGCCAAGCCTTCTTGCAAGGCGTTTCTGCGGCAGGCGATGTTGGGGGGAAGCTCCACCCAGAGGGCAAGGCATCGTCGAGCGTTCATCGGCGGGCCGGTATTCCTATTCCGCCGCCTAGCGATCGAGGCGCGCAGCGCCCCCAATGTCAGCGACTCGCCTCGCGTCTTGCGGTCAACACCCGGAAAAAGGCGAGCTGGAGCCAGAAGGCGGCCAGCAGGGCGATGAGCACGAGTGCCCAGTGAAAGAGCGCGAACCCCTCTTGGTAGAAGCGAACCGGCAAATTGGTCGCCTCCACCAAGACACCCACCTCCACGACCGACAAAAACGCGCTGGCGGCATAGGGCCAGGCGGGCGGGGCAGGGGTTTTGCTGATGCGTGCCCTGCGTCGACCGGTGAGACGAAAGAAAAAGCCAAGTACCACGGCGCCGAGCGCCAGCGCCAGCAGGGCACGGCCAAATGCGACCGCTAGCAAAGCACCGGATAGCGAAACCAAAAGGCCGATTGACTCGACCACCACTCCGGCTCGATTGACGATCGCGTGACGCATGGCAGCGAGCATTTCCCTCAAGAGCCCTGCTGGGCATCAAAAATTGATAAGGGGCAACCGCCCTCCTGGATCAGCTTGCCCGCAAGCGGCATTCACGGGGTCACCATTTTGATGTTAGCGCACGATCGATAGGTTGCGCAGGCCGACCGGGGTCAAGTGTAGCGCGATTTTCATTGGCACGGACGACCGCAACGATGCCATGCCACCTAGCCGCCCGAGGTCACACGAGGAGAGGGGCGCTGTATAGAAAAGAACGGCGCTGAGTTTGCCCAAAGAAGGATGCCGTGAGGGACGGCGGTGACGCGGAAAATACAGATATGACTCCCGACCCCCATGGCACTCGACCCCCATGGCACTCGACCCCCATGGCACTCGACCCCCATGGCACTACCTTAAGCGCTGAGAGCGATTTCTTGGCGCCATGATTTT
>CAZFEK010000048.1:0-33084 GCA_964517465.1 uncultured Alcaligenaceae bacterium | reverse complement strand
GGCCGCCCCAAGGGCGCGCAAGCCAAACACCGGAGCGGGCGAAGCCCGCGAACCGCCATACCCCCCGCCCCCGAGGGAGGACGGGGCCAGCGCCACCATGACCGCCCACCTCCCCGTTCTGCGGGTTTTTGCGCTGCTCCTGATGGTTTTTTCGGCAACCCTGCTGGTGCCGGTGGTGGTGTCCAACCTGTTGGGTGATGGTGCGCAATCGGCCTACGATGGCGCCATTCTGATCACCTTGGCTGCTGCCTTTGTGCTGTGGGGGCTCACCCGTCGACACCGCCGCGAGTTGCGTGCCCGCGACGGCTTCCTGCTGGTGTCGCTGGTTTGGGTCGTGGTGCCGGTGTTCGCGGCGCTGCCCTTCTTGTTCCAGTTTCCGCAGATGAGCTTCACCGATGCCTACTTCGAGGCGGTCTCCGGGCTTACCACCACGGGTGCCACGGTGATTGAAGGGCTCGATCAGCTTCCTTATTCGATCAACCTCTGGCGGGCCTTGCTGGTGTTCGTCGGCGGTATGGGCTTGATCGTGCTGGCGGTTGCCATACTGCCGCTACTGGGTGTGGGCGGCCGGCAGCTTTTCGCCGCCGAGTCTCCCGGGCCGATCAAGGAGACCGCGCTGACTCCGCGCATCACCCATGCCGCGCGCGGACTCTGGGGCGTCTACCTCATTTTGGCCAGCACCTGCGTGCTGGCCTACCGCTACGCCGGTATGGACTGGGGCGATGCGGTGATTCACATGTTCACCACCCTGGGCTTGGGCGGCTTCTCCAGCCACGATGCGTCTTTCGGCTTCTTCGACTCCCCCGCGGTCGAAGGAGTGGCGCTTCTTTTCATGACCCTCTGCGGCATGAACTTCGCCACCCATTTCCTAGCCCTTGCGCAGCGTTCGCCGCGCTGTTATTGGACCGATCCGGAAATCCGCTGGTACCTCCTGGTGATGTGGGGCAGCGTTTTCGCCGTCGCGTTTTTTTTGTGGTGGCGCGGCACCTATCCCGAGTTCGCCACGGCGCTGCGTTTCGCGGCTTTTAATGTGGTCTCGATCGCCACCACCACCGGCTACGCCAACACTGATTACGCTCTGTGGCCGTTCTTCGCGCCACTGTGGTTGCTTTTTCTATGCAGCTTCGTGACCTGCGCGGGTTCTACCGGCGGCGGCATCAAGATGATGCGGGCCCTCATCGTATTTCGCCAGATCAAGCGCGAGGTCATCCGCACCGTGCATCCCAAGGCGGTGCGCACGGTCAAACTGGGCGGCGCACCCTTGCCCAACAAAATTATCTTTGCCGTGTTGGCTTTTTGCTTCGTGTACATGGCGATCATCGTAAGTCTCACCTTGCTGATGGTCTTTTCCGGGCTGGACATCGTCACCGGATTCTCGGCCGTGGTGGCAAGCTTCAACAACACCGGCCCTGGGCTGGGGCAAGTCGGGCCGGCCACCACCTTCAAGTCGCTCGGTGATTTCCAGACCTGGGTCTGCACCGTTGCCATGTTGCTCGGGAGGCTGGAGATCTTTACTTTGCTGGTGGTGTTTTCGCCCACCTTCTGGAGAAAGTGAATGGAGCGCCTCGCCTCAGTGCTCCACGTCTTCGCAGCGATCGCGCTGATTTTCGCCGCCACGATGCTTTTGCCTATAGGCGTGGCCTGGTGGCAAGCGGATGGCGCGCTGACCAGCTTCGACGAGGCCTTCTTTGGCACATTGCTCAGCGCGGGCGCGCTTTTTGTCGTCACTCGGCGTTTCAAACGCGAATTGCGCGCCCAGGACGGCATTCTGCTGGTGGTGCTCTGCTGGGTGCTGCTGCCGGTTATCGCCGCCGTGCCATTGATTTTGGCCATTCCCGGCTTGCCCTTGGCGGCCGCTTACTTCGAGGCGGTTTCGGGGCTCACCGCCACCGGTGCAACGGCGTTGGCCGGGTTGGATCGACTGCCGGTTTCGCTCAACCTCTGGCGCACCGAGTTGCACTGGATCGGCGGCTTGGGCGTGATCGTGCTGGCCGTTGCCGTGCTACCCCTCTTGGGGGTGGGCGGACGGCAGCTCCTCAAGGCGGAGACACCCGGCCCAATCAAAGACACCGGACTCGCGCCCCGGGTGCATGAGGCGGCACGCGGCTTCTGGATGATTTATCTCGCGCTGACGCTGCTGTGTCTGCTCGCCTACCACCTCTTGGGCATGGGCTGGCTCGATGCCATGATGCACGCATTCAGCACCGTGGCCTTGGGCGGCTTTTCCAGCCACGACGCGAGCTTGGGCTACTTCGATTCGGCGGCGATCGAGGCGGTGACCATCGTTTTCGCCTTGCTCTCGGGGATGAGTTACGTCACCCACCTCGCGGCCCTGACCCGCAAGAGTTTCCGGCCCTATTGGAAGGACGGCGAACTGCCCTATTACCTGGGAGTGATCCTGGCCAGCGTGCTGCTCATCGCCAGTTACCTCTGGTTTCACGGTGTTTACGTCGACTTCTCCACCGCCTTGCGCTTCGCCGCCTTCAATACCGTTTCGGTGGCCACGACCCTGGGGTATGCCAGCACCGATTACGCGCTCTGGCCATTCTTCGCGCCACTGTGGATGCTCTTTCTGTGCAGTTTTTTTACCTGCTCGGGCTCCACCGGTGGCGGGCTCAAGATGATGCGCGCCATCATTCTTTATAAGCAGGTGTTTCGCGAGGTGGTTCACGCGATCCACCCGCATGCCACCACCTTCATCAAACTCGGGCGCGCCATCGTTTCGAATCACATCATCCTGGCGGTGCTGGGTTTTGCTTTTCTGTACATGACCAGCACGATCTTTTTCACCCTGGCGCTGGCGGCAAGCGGACTCGACATCGTGACCGCCTTCTCAGCCGCGATCGCCTGTTTCAACAACACCGGCCCGGGACTGGGACAGGTCGGACCAGCCGGCAATTACGGCGGCTTCGACGCGCTGCAGCTCGGTTTGTGCAGCTTTGCCATGTTATTGGGGCGACTGGAGATTTTCACCTTGCTCGTAGTGCTGACGCCCGCTTTCTGGCGCAAATGAAAACGGCCGGGTTCATCACCCGGCCGTTCTGACCTCGGCACGCTGCTGGGAATGGAGGGTGCGGGGCGACTAAACCGTCACCCCGCCCGAGACCTCGATCACCGCGCCATTGATGTAGCTCGCTTCGTCCGAAGCGAGCCAGGCATAGGTGTTGGCGATTTCTTCGGGCTGGCCCAGGCGGCCCATGGGTACTTTGTCTTCCATCATCTTGATGACCTTGTCGGGCATGGTCTTCAGGATGGGGGTCTGGATGAAGCCGGGACACACCGCGTTGGCGCGTATGCCCTTGCGGCCCAATTCGCGGGCCCAGGTCTTGACCATGCCGATGACGCCGAACTTGGTGGCGGCGTAGTTGGTCTGGCCGAAGTTGCCGTAGATGCCGACCACGGAAGAGGCGTTGAGGATACAACCCGATTCCTGCTCGAGCATGATGTCCACTACGGCGCGGGTACAGTTGTACACGCCTTTCAGATTGATCTCGATGACCCGGTCGAACTGGTCTTCGGTCATTTTCTTCAATTGCGCGTCGGCAACGATGCCGGCGTTGTTGACGAGCGTATCGATGCGTCCCCAGGCTTCGACCACGCCGGCAACCATCGTCTGGATGCTTTCCTTGTCGGTGACGTCGACTCGAAAGCCCAAGGCATCTCCACCCGCTTCCCTGACCAGGCGAACGGTGTCGCAAACCGACTCTTCATTGACGTCGCATACTGCGACCTTTGCACCCTCGCGGGCGAACTTCAGCGCTGTTGCCTGACCGATGCCTTGGCCGGCGCCCGTAATGATGGATACTTTTCCAGCCAGTCTCATCGAGACCTCCCGAAATGAATTGCCATAAATCCCCCCAGGGTTCCGCAGCGCCTCATGGATTGCTCAAAATGCTGCAATGCGGCGCACTCTAAACCATTTTTTTGCGTCGCACAATAGGTGTTAACCGCAAGCTTAATTGGAAAACTGGCCCAATTCCCGCATACGCCGCCGAGCTTGAAATCCAGCCAATGGAACGCTATGGATCCTTAATGATCGGCTGCCGCGCCGGGTAGCCGGGTGATGCTTGATTTAGGACAGTCTTCGTCCGTTTGCGCTGCGCTGCGCAATGGCGTCTTCATGCAGCGTCTATGCGCCCGTCATCGGGGTGGTTTGCGATATCTCCGCGCGAGGGTCGCGCCACCCCGAGGGAGGGCCGGCGCGCCGCGCAAAACGCGCCCCGGCCTTGGTGATGAGGCGCTGCAAATCCTCGCGACATGAAAGAACCACCCACCGGTATGCGCCTCGCCTCCATCCACCCGCCGGGCGCTTTGCGGCGGGCCCACCGCCGCTTCGAGGTCAGCGGGGCTGCCAATGCTCGAGCACCAGCTGCAAGCGGGCCTGTCCCTGGTATTCGTTGCGCTCTGGCCGGTATACCGCGGTAATACGCTCGGGTAAGGGTTCTGCATGCCGGAAGAGCATGGCCTCGAAGACGCGGTCGCCCCGCGCCAAACCGAGACGCAGGTGCCTCTCGCCCACCACCTGCTGGCGCAGGACTCGAAACTCATCGGCAAAACTCGGCGCTGGGAATGCCTGGCCCCAAAGCGGCTGGGCGAGCAGGTCAGCCAGTTCAAGGGTGACTTCGGTGGCACTGAGTGAACCATCGGTCTCGATCACTCGGGCGAGGTCGGCGGGGCGCAAGCATTCGCGCGCCGCTTGCTCGAACAGGGTGGTGAATTGGGGCAAGGCGCTCGCGGCAAGACTCAAGCCCGCTGCTGCGGCGTGTCCGCCGAAGCGGGTGATGAGATTCGGCGCGCGTTTGCTCACCCGGTCCAGCGCGTCGCGCAGGTGCAGAGCGCGGATCGATCGCCCCGAGCCTTTCAGTTCGCCCGGCGCGCTTTGGGCAAACACGATGGTTGGCCTGTGGTAACGCTCTTTGAGCCGCGAGGCGAGTATGCCCACCACCCCCTGGTGCCATTCTTGACGATGCAGCACCAGCGTGTAGCTGTCCGCGGGGGGCGAAAGTTCGAGTTCGGCGAGGGCCGCCTCATGCATGTCCGCTTCGAGGTTTTTTCGTTCGCGGTTCAGGCGGTCGAGCTCCATCGCCAAGGGCAGGGCTGTCTCCTCATCTTCCGCCAGCAAGCACCGTATGCCCAGGGACATATCGGCGAGGCGTCCGGCGGCATTGAGGCGCGGCCCCAGAACGAAGCCCAGATCGAAGCCGGAAAGCCGGCCCGGGTCGCGGCCCGCTGCCGCCAACAGCATACGCAGTCCCGGACGCGCGCGGCCCGCGCGCATACGGTTCAAACCCTGTTGCACGAGAATCCGGTTGAGGTGATCGAGCTTCACCACATCGGCCACCGTGCCTAGCGCCACGAGGTCGAGGTAGTCTGCCAGCTTCGGTTGCGGCCGGGTGTCGAACCAGCCGCTGGCGCGCAAATGCGCCCTGAGCGCGAGCAGGACATAGAACATCACCCCCACACCGGCGAGATTCTTGCTCGGAAAATCACAGCCCGCCTGATTGGGATTGACGATCAGCGCGGGCTCAGGCAAGCGCTCACCTGGCAGATGATGGTCGGTGATCAGCACCTCGATGCCGCGTGCTTCTGCGGCGGCTACGCCGTCGACACTGGCAATGCCATTGTCTACTGTGACGATGAGCTGCGGCTTGCGATCCGCCGCCAGGGCGACGATTTCCGGCGTAAGACCATAGCCGAACTCGAAGCGATTGGGCACCAAGAAATCGATGTCCCCGCCAAGGCGGCGCAACGTCAAAACCGCCAAGGCGCAGGCGGTTGCGCCATCGGCGTCGTAATCGGCTACCACCAGAAGGCGCTCGTTTCGTGCCAATGCCTGGGCCAAGCGCGCCGCGGCGGCATCGATTCCTTTCATGGACTTCCAGCTCGGGAGTTCGCCCAGAGCCAGGTCGAGTTCTCGGGGCTCGGTGATGCCGCGGGCGGCGAATACCCGCGCCAGCACCGGATGCACGCCGGCCTCAGCCAGCGTTTGTGCCGAGGCCCTGGGCGCCGCTCGGGCGAGGATTTGGGTATCAGTCACGGGATTGCGGCGAATCGGAGTTCGCAATGGAGTCTTCGGCTTCCGCCTGCCGCAGCAGGGCGGAAAGCGGCGGCGCTTTGCGTTCGCTGAAACGCTGCCAAAGCGAGGGTTTTTGATATTCCGTGAGTTGCATTTGTTCCCGCCCAAAAGCGAGCAGGCGCAGTCTTTCGATTTTCCCCTGATGCACTTGCTGCACCAGCGGGGCGAACCATTCGGTTTCGAGTTCGACCAATTTCTGGGTCCATTCGGCATGGTCGCCGCTTGCCATCGCGAGGTCGAGCGAATCCAGCCAGATCAGCGTTTCGGTCTCCTTCGGTTTCCAGGCACTCGCGTCGCAGGGGCGTGGCTCCGGACTGAGGCCGCAGGCGCGGAAGAGGTCCGCCGCCAGGCCGGGACCGGCGATCAGTGTGCCTTGGGTCTGGGGCTGAGCTTGCGCGTATTGGCCTCCGCCCCAGAACCAGAGGCTATTGACCGAAAGTTCACCGCGCGCTTCGCGGTGCCGGTTGACGGCGTGTTCGTACAACAGCATCTGAAGCTCGGTGATGGCACGATGCCAACTCCTGCTGTTTTCGCCCGAAGGCAGGAAGTGACGCACCGGGCGCCGCCAGGCGAGCCGGGGCGGAACCGTTCGCAGCGCCGGAGCGATGGCGCTGCGCAGATACCAGCGTCCGCTGGGGCCGGAGAAAAAAGTCCAGGCTTCGCTGGCAAAATGGGCGTTGAGCGTTTCCAGGAGCGCTTCGCTGTCGGTGGCGGGTATGGGGTTGAGGCTCAGCGCCAGGCTCACGTCATCGTGACTCAATTGGAGATGCACGGGTTCGGCCAGGAGCCAGTATCCGCCGTCCGCAGGCAAACCCTCGGCCATGGCGAGCGCGGGGGCAAGTGCCGGGTCCGGCCGTGTGCCCAGGCCGCAGCGCTCCGCAAGCCAGGCTTCCGGTCCCAATGCCAGCGGGCTGCCGATGATTTGGCCGCGCAAAAGGCGGGCGAGCGCCGGCGCGTCGAGCCGCGTTTCATGCTCGACCAGGGCGGCAGGCCAGAGTAAGGAGGGAACGGCGAGGGTGAGATTCATACCGCGGTAGTCTAGCAGTTGCGCGGTTCCAACTTCGAACGCAGGCGCGCTGCGATAGCTGGATGCATCGCCTTGTGGCACACTCGCGGCTTTTCAGCGGAAGCAGATGATGCTGCGACATATCGTGATGTGGCGCTTCAAACCCGGGGTGGACCGAGACGCCGCATTTGCCTCGGTGAAACGCGAACTCGAAGCCCTGGCGGGCCGCATTCCCGGGCTGTTGCGCCTGGATGTCGCGCGCGACCTGGGTCTCGATGCGCGTCCCTGCGACATCGTGCTGGATGCTGATTTCGCCGATGCGGCGGCGCTGGCGAACTATCAGGCTCATCCTTTGCATCAAGCCTGCAAAGATACCGTGGCCGCGGTCTGCACCGATCGCCAGGCGATCGATTTTCAGCGCGCTGACTGAGCGTTCCGGCATGTCAGCATACGAAATTCTGGTCGGTTTGCGCTACACGCGGGCGAAGCGGCGCAATCATTTCATCTCCTTCATTTCCGTCATCTCGATGGGTGGCATGGCCCTGGGCGTGGCGGCTTTGATCGTGGTGCTTTCGGTGATGAACGGTTTTCAGGAAGAAGTGCGCAACCGTATTCTCGCCGTGGTTTCGCATGTGGAAATCCGCGGCTACGACCCGGGCCTCAGCAATTGGCAGGCGGTGGCGGGAATCGCCAGCGCCAACGGGCATGTCAAGGCGAGTGCGCCCTACGTGGCCGGGCAGGCCATGGTAGTGGCAGGAAATGCAACCCGCGGCGGCATGTTGCGCGGCATCGATCCGGCGCGCGAGATCAAAGTGGCCGATTTTGCCGAACACCTGAAATCCGGCAGCCTCGAAGCCCTGCGCGAAGGCGAATTTAAGGTCGTGCTGGGCGCGGAGATGGCGCGCGCGCTGGGCGTGGGCGTGGGCGACGCGGTGGTGGTTTACGTGCCCCAAGGGCAGATGACGCCCGCCGGCGTATTGCCGCGGGTGAAACAGTTTCGCGTCGCCGGGGTGTTCGAGATCGGGATGTTCGAATACGACAACGGTCTTGCCCTGGTGCATCTGGTCGACGCGCAAAAGCTCTACCGAATGAACGATGCAGTCAGCGGCGTGCGCCTCAAACTCGACGATCTTTTTCTTGCCCCGCGGGTGGCGCGCGAGCTGGCGGGCAGCCTGCCGATGTCGATCGATGTGCGCGATTGGACCCGCAGCCACGCCAATTTTTTCCGAGCGGTGCAAATCGAGAAGCGCATGATGTTTCTCATCCTGACCCTGATCGTTGCCGTGGCGGCTTTTAACATCGTATCGACCTTGGTGATGGTGGTCACCGACAAACAGCCCGACATCGCCATTTTGCGAACGCTGGGGGCGCGACCGGGAAGCATCATGGCCATATTTATGGTCCAGGGGGCTCTGATCGGGGTGATCGGAACCATCATCGGCGTCAGCGGTGGCGTGGCGCTGGCGACCAATCTCGACACGGTCGTGCCGGCCTTGGAAAGCGTGCTTGGGGTGCAGTTTCTCGACAAGTCGGTCTATATGCTGAGCACCTTGCCTTCGGACCTGCAAAGAAGCGACGTGACCTCCATTGCCCTGGTATCGCTGGCCTTGTCGTTCGTTTCGACCTTATACCCGAGCTGGCGTGCCTCGCGCGTCAACCCGGTGGAGGCGCTGCGTTATGAATGAGGGCGCTGCCGTGCTGGCCTGCCGGGGTTTGCACAAGACCTATGTGTCCGGCCCTCTGGAAGTGGCGGTGCTCAACGGCCTGGACATGGAAGTTCTGGCGGGCGAAAGGGTGGCGGTGGTGGGCGCATCCGGGGCAGGAAAAAGCACGCTCTTGCATTTGCTCGGCGGCTTGGACGTACCCACTTCGGGCGAAGTCCGAGTGCAGGGCAAAGTGCTTTCCGCGATGTCCGACGCCGAGCGCGGCGCCTTGCGCAATCGGGCACTGGGTTTCATTTACCAGTTCCACCACTTGCTGCCCGAGTTTAGCGCCCTGGAGAATGTCGCCATGCCGCTGCTCATTCGGCGCGAGGCGCCGAAAGCCGCCCGCGAAACGGCAGCGGCGATGCTTTCCGAAGTGGGTTTGGGTGAGCGCCTTCGTCATTTGCCGGGGGAGCTTTCCGGCGGCGAGCGCCAGCGCGTGGCGCTGGCCAGGGCCCTAGTGACTCGGCCGGCCGCGGTGCTTGCCGACGAGCCGACTGGCAACCTCGATCGCGCCACCGCCGACAAAGTATTCGATCGCATGCTCGAGCTCAATGCCAGCTATGGCACGGCGTTGGTGATCGTCACCCACGATCCGGCGCTCGCCGCGCGCATGGATCGAACTTTGCGTATCCATGACGGCATCATCGTCGAAGAGAAATAGCCCGGCTGGGCGAAAGCGCCCCGGGGGACTCATAAGACCGCCTTCGCCGGCGTCCCGAATCGGCTCGCGGCGCGGATTGCCGTCCCTCCAGGACATGCGATGCGAGGGGCTATTGCTTCAATTCCGGCACCGGGTAGGGCAGGGGAAGGAACTTGAGCGTCGATCCGCCAGGCGCTCCGAGATGCACCTCGTTCTTGGCGGCGGCGGTTTGCAACACGGCCAACAAGGTCGTCTGGCCATGGTCGCCGGATACCGCATTTGCCACGGTGCCGCAGCTTTGCTCACCGAAGACGGGGCTGTAGAGTTTGTCGCCAGGCTGCGCTTTGCCTGGAACCGTGGCGCAGCAAAGCCGTTCTTTGAGTCGGCCCAAGTAGTGCATGCGGGCGACGATTTCTTGGCCCGGATAACAGCCCTTGGTGTAGGAAAGCCCGCCCACCAAGTCGAAATTGAGCATTTGGGGAATGAATAGCTCCTGTGTGGCCGGCAGCACGGTCGCGATGCCGGCGGCGACGTTGGCCGCCTCCCAGGCCGTTGCATCGGCACGGGACGCGTGCTGCTCCCATTCCGGCCAGTGCGCCTTGAAGGTCTCGCTCTGCGCAAGAAGGAGAAACCGGTCAGGGGCGACACCCAAGACGGTAAAACCGTTGTCGAAAGCACAGGCGCGCGGTTCAGGCGCGGTGAGGCCCGCCCCGGTCAAAAAGTCCTGCGCCCCGGATCCGAGTATTCCAAGAGCCAGCAGCGGGCTCGGAGTGATCTTGAGTTTAGCGCGCAACACGTAGCGCTTGAGGCGAGTCATCACCGCTTCGGCGAGGCTTAGTGGCAGCAGCAGATAAAACGTTTCGGCTTCGCTGCGCCAGAGCGTGAAGGTCGCCAGCAGCCGCCCCTTGGGCGTGCAGTAGCCGGAAAGCTGCCAGGCGCCGGGCGAAAGCGCGCCGATGTCATTGGTGGTTTGGCCTTGCAGGAAGGATTGCGCTTCGGGGCCGGCGACGCGCCAGATGGCCCAGTCGGCGAGCGGTACGAGCCGGGTCGCGATTTGGGAGGGTTCGCTTGCACCCTGCCCAAGGTCGGGCGCGGAGAGGGTTTCTGACCATTGCGTCATCGCGGAGAAAACCTGCAAATCTGGCTCAGTTTGGGGAAAAGCTGATATAATTCAAAGTTAGCTCGCTTCCGCAGGGAAGCTCAATCGGGGTGATGGGAGAATTTCCGATCGCCGCGAAAAGGTTCTCCTCGATCTGCAACGGGGGCAAGCGAAACATCTCACACATCCGCCGATAGCCAGGGTGTCCGCTTTGCGGGCGTTGGTGGCGGATGGAGGCCAAACCCTGACTGGAGTAAATCATGTCCGCTACCATGCGTCAAATGCTTGAAGCTGGCGTCCATTTTGGGCACCAGACCCGCTATTGGAATCCGAAGATGGCGCCTTTCATCTTCGGCCACCGCAACAAGATTCACATCATCAACTTGGAAAAGACGCTCGAGATGTATCTCGAGGCGATGAAGTTCGTGCGCAAGTTGGCGTCGAATCGGGGCACCATTTTGTACGTCGGCACCAAGCGCCAGGCGCGCGATATCATCGCCGAAGAGGCGGCCCGTTGCGGCATGCCTTATGTGGACCAGCGCTGGCTGGGCGGCATGCTGACCAACTTCAAGACCGTCAAGCAGTCGATCAAGCGCCTGAAAGACCTCGAGACCATGAAGACCGACGGCACTTTCGACAAAATGTCCAAGCGCGAGGCGCTGCATCATCAGCGCGAACTTGACAAATTGCTCGCGAGCCTTGGCGGCATCAAGGACATGGCGGCCTTGCCCGATGCGCTTTTCGTGGTCGACGTCGGCTATCAGAACATCGCCATCACCGAAGCGGCCAAGCTGGGCATTCCGGTAGTGGGTGTGGTTGACACCAATCACTCTCCGGACGGCATCGCCTACGTAATTCCCGGCAACGACGATTCCAGCCGCGCCATTCGCCTTTACGCTCGCGGCGTGGCCGACGCGATTCTCGAAGGTCGCTCGCAGGTGGTGCAGGAAATCGTCCAGGCAGGGGAGTTTGTCGAAGTCGAGGCAGACGCCGACGCTCCCGCGGCTTGATCGGCAAGGTGTGAACTGGAGCGCGGGCGCTTCGCCCGCCCGCCAGATCGAAATCTACGTACTTAGCAAGGAACAGCAATGGCGGAAATTACCGCAAGCATGGTGAAAGAGCTGCGCGAGCTCACGGGCCTGGGCATGATGGAGTGCAAGAAGGCACTCGCCGAGACCAACGGCGACATGAAGGCCGCGGAAGATCTCCTGCGGGTGAAGAGCGGCGCCAAGGCTTCCAAGGCCTCGAGCCGCGTCACCGCGGAAGGCATCGTGGGCGCCTTTCTGGCTGCCGACGGCAAGCTCGCGGCCATGGTAGAAGTGAACTGCGAAACTGACTTCGTCGCCAAGAACGACGATTTCCGGGCCTTTGCCGCCGCGATCGCCGAATTCGTCGCCCGGCAGAACCCATCCGATGTGGCCGCCATCGCGAATCTCGCCATCGATGGCGCGACGGTGGAGGCCAAGCGCCAGGCGCTGGTGCAGAAGATCGGTGAGAACATCAGCGTTCGCCGCTTCCAGCGTTTTGAATCGGGCAACCGCTTGATGCAATACCTGCACGGCGGCGGCCGCATCGGCGTAACCGTCGAATACTCCGGCGGCAGCGAGGCGGTGGGCAAGGATGTCGCGATGCACGTTGCGGCCAGCGTTGCGGCCATTCGCCCGGTTTGTGTTTCGCGCGAGCAAGTGCCGGCCGAACTGGTGGAACGCGAGCGGCAGATTTACCTCGCGCAAGCCAAGGAATCGGGCAAACCCGAAGACATCGCCAAAAAGATGGTCGAGGGCCGCATTCAAAAATACCTGGCCGAGGTCACGCTGCTGGGCCAGCCTTTCGTCAAGAATCCGGACGAAACGGTCGAGAAATACCTCAAGGCCAATGGCGCCGCGGTGCAGAGCTTTGCGCTCTACGTGGTCGGTGAGGGCATCGAAAAAAAAGCGTCTGACTTCGCCGCCGAAGTTGCGGCCATGTCCAAAGGTTGAACCGGAAACCAGCATGAGCAATCACCCGCGGCCCGCCTATAAGCGCATCCTCCTGAAGCTGTCGGGGGAGGCGCTGATGGGCGACGATCCCTACGGCATCAATCGCGAGGTCATTGATCGCATCACCGCGGAGGTGGGCGACGTGGTGGCCATGGGCGTGCAAGTGGGGGTGGTCATCGGCGGCGGGAACATCTTCCGCGGCGTGGCGCCGGGTGCTGCCGGGATGGACCGTGCCACCGCCGATTACATGGGCATGCTGGCCACCTTGATGAACGCTTTGGCGCTTCAAGATGCCATGCGCCGGGCCAATATCCAGAGTCGCGTGCAATCGGCGCTCACCATCGAGCAAGTGGCCGAGCCCTACATCCGGGGTAAGGCGCTGCGGTATCTCGAAGAGGGCAAGGTGGTGATTTTTGCCGCCGGCACCGGCAACCCGTTTTTTACCACCGATACCGCCGCGGCTTTGCGTGGACGGGAAATGGGCGTGGACATCGTCTTGAAAGCCACCAAGGTCGATGGTGTCTACACCGCCGATCCCAAGCTCCACCCCAGCGCCGAGCGCTATACCCAGCTCACCTTCGACGAAGCCATCGTCAAGAATCTCAAGGTGATGGACGCCACCGCCCTGGCGCTTTGCCGGGACCAGAACATGCTGGTCAAGGTGTTCAGCATCTTCAAGGCGGGCGCTTTGCGTCGGGTGGTGCTGGGCGAGGACGAAGGCACCCTGGTCCACTGCTGAACCCAAGAAACTCTCTGGAACGAGCGAGGAGCCGCCATGATTGCCGACATCAAGAAATCCGCCGAACAGAAGATGCACAAGTCGATCGACACCCTGAAGGCCGACCTGGGCAAGGTGCGGACGGGCCGGGCGCATACCGGCATACTCGATCACGTTCAGGTCGATTATTACGGCACCATGATGCCGATTCCCCAAGTGGCCAATGTCACGCTGATCGATTCGCGAACCATCGGCGTCCAGCCTTGGGAAAAGAAGCTGGTGCAGGCGGTCGAAAAAGCGATTCGGGACAGCGATCTGGGCCTCAATCCGGCGGCTCAGGGGGATCTCATTCGCGTGCCCATGCCCGCCTTGACCGAAGAACGGCGCAAAGATCTCATCAAGGTGGTGCGCCATGAAGCGGAAAACGCCCGCGTCGCAGTCCGCAACATTCGGCGCGATGCCAACACCCATCTGAAAGAAGCGCTCAAGAAGAAAGAGTGCTCCGAAGATGATGAGCGCCGCGCGCAAGACGAGATTCAGAAACTCACCGACCGCAATATCGCCGAGATCGACAAGATTCTCGCCGCGAAAGAAGCGGACCTGATGGTGATCTGAGACCGTCGGTCTCGTCGTCCCCCGAGCGTGCGGCTGCCGGTGTTCTCCAGTTCCACCCGCGAGGTGCCCCGAGTCGGCACAGTGCCGCAGCATATCGCCATCATCATGGATGGCAACGGCCGCTGGGCCAAGAAGCGTCTGTTGCCGCGCGTAGCGGGTCACCGCAAAGGGGTGGAGGCGGTGCGCGAGGTGATTCGCGGCTGCATCGAGCATGGGGTTCAATACCTCACGCTGTTCGCCTTCTCAAGCGAAAACTGGCGCCGCCCGGCCGAAGAAGTCTCACTGCTGATGCAGCTTTTCATTCGGGCGCTGGAGCAGGAAGTGGACAAGCTACATGAAAACGGCATCTGCTTCAAAGTGATCGGCGATTTGACTCGCTTCGAGCCGCAAATCGTGAACTTGATTCAACGCGGCATGGCCTTGACTGCCGGAAACACCAAGCTGACGCTGACCATCGCGGCCAATTACGGCGGCCGCTGGGACATTGCGCAAGGCGTGGCACATCTGCTCAAGGCTGCGCCCGAAAAGGCCCAGGGATTCGAGCCCGACGATCTGGCGCCTTACCTCTCCATGGCTTATGCGCCGGAGCCGGATTTGTTCATCCGCACCGGCGGCGAGCAACGAATCAGCAACTTCCTGCTTTGGCAGTTGGCGTACACCGAGCTCTTCTTCACCGATACCCTCTGGCCTGATTTCGACCGCGCCGCGCTGGCCTCGGCAATTGCTTCCTATCAGGGGCGCGAGCGGCGCTTCGGGCGCACCAGCGAGCAGGTTAGCGCGGATGCTTAAACAGCGGGTGATCACCGCGCTGATCCTCGCGGCTTTCGTCTTCGGCGCGTTGTTTCTCCTGCCTGTCTGGGGGTGGGGTCTGTTTGCGCTGGTGGTGCTTCTGGTTGCCGGCCACGAATGGGCCGGTCTTGGGGCTTGGTCGGTGCGCCTGGAGGTGTTTTTTCTGGGGCTACTGGGCGCTGCTGGCTGCTTGCTTCTCTTTGGGAATTACCCACCGGGTAGCGCCGGTTTCACGGAAATTGCGCGCGGGCTTGCTTTGCCGGCTACCCTATTCTGGGTGTTCGTTGCACCCCTCTGGCTCAAACAGGGCTGGCCGACGCCCGGGTCGATGCGCTTTTTCGTGCTGGGCGCGGTACTGCTGCTGTCGACCTGGTGTTCTCTCGTGGTGCTGCAAATGCGCTCGCCTTGGCTGGTGGTTGCCGCCATTGCCTTGGTCGCCGCTGCGGATATCTCGGCTTATTTCACGGGGCGTGCCCTGGGCAGACGCAAGCTCGCGCCGAGTATTAGTCCCGGGAAGACCTGGGAAGGAGTGGCCGGCGCCTTGCTTGGGGTGCTGGTCTATGCGCTCGCTTTGCTCACCTACGCTCCCGACCTGCGGCCTGGCAAAGCGCTTACCGGGGCGGGAATCGTTTTCTGGTTGATGTTCGCCGTGCTGCTCACAGTGCTCTCCATCACCGGAGATCTGTTCGAGTCCTGGCTCAAGCGGGTGCGTGGCGTCAAGGACAGCGGCACGATTTTGCCGGGACACGGCGGGGTGCTTGACCGCATCGACGCGCTTCTGCCCACGATGCCGGCGGCCGCGCTGTTCGTGTTGTACGCCCTTGCCTGAGGCGAATCGTGAGCACCGGAAAGCGCGCGATCACCCTACTTGGTTCCACCGGCTCTATCGGTCGGAGCGCCTTGGACGTGATCGCCCGGCATCCCGAGCGCTACCAAGTCTACGCGCTGACGGCGCAGCGCCAGTGGGCGCTGATGTTGGAACAATGCCGCGCCTTTCGGCCGCATTTCGCGGTCTTGCTTGATCAGGTCGCTGCGGCCAACCTTGCTGCCGCGGTGCGCGAAGAGGGTTTGGATTGCCAGGTGCTCGCCGGGGAGGAGGGTCTCGTCGCGGTGTCGCAGGCCCCGGAGGCCGACACGGTACTGGCGGCGATCGTCGGCGCGGCCGGGTTGATGCCTACGCTGGCCGCGGCGCGAGCGGGCAAGCGAGTGCTCTTGGCCAACAAGGAAACCTTGGTCTTGGCGGGTGGTCTGTTCATGCAAGCGGCGGCGGCGAGCGGCGCGATCGTGCTGCCCGTGGACAGCGAACATAACGCCATCTTTCAATGTCTCCCGCCGGCGTATCGCAGCCAAGGCGATTGCGGATTGCGCCGTGTTTTGCTGACCGCTTCGGGCGGGCCTTTTCGCGATCGGCCGCTGTCGGAGCTTGCCTCGGTGACACCCGATGAAGCCTGCGCACACCCGAACTGGGTCATGGGGAGGAAGATTTCGGTCGATTCCGCGACCATGATGAACAAAGGCCTGGAAGTGATCGAGGCTCATTGGCTGTTCGATCTCCCGCCCGAAGGCATCGATGTGCTGATCCACCCGCAAAGTGTCATTCATTCCTTGGTCGAGTTTCGCGACGGATCGGTTTTGGCGCAGTTGGGAAACCCGGACATGCGCACTCCGATCGCGTATGCGCTTGCCTACCCTGAGCGCGTAGACGCCGGAGTGGAGCCGCTCGACCTCACCCGAGTGGGCGCCTTGAGTTTTTCGGAACCGGATCTGGCGCGTTTTCCCTGCCTCAAGCTGGCGTATGAGGCCTTGCGTGCCGGCGGGTCGGCTGCGGCCATGCTCAATGCGGCCAATGAAGTGGCAGTGGCTGCTTTTCTTGAAGGGCGTGCAAGCTACCTCGACATTGCGGCCTGCTGCCAGGCAGTGTTGGATGCCTTGCCGGTATGCCCCGTCGACAGTTTGGACGCTGCCTTGGCCGCGGATGCTGAAGCCCGGAAGGCGGCTCGCCGCTACTTGAGAATCGAGGCCGCGTGATGGCTGGTTTGGCGCAAAGCGTTTTCGGTTTCTTGGTTGCTGTGGGCCTCTTGGTGCTTTTCCACGAACTGGGCCATTACTGGGTCGCCCGGCTTGCTGGCGTAAAAGTTCTGCGCTTTTCCGTGGGGTTCGGGCGTGTGCTCGCGGCGCGGCGTTGGGGCAAGGATCAAACCGAATGGGTGCTATCCGCAATTCCCCTGGGCGGCTACGTCAAGATGTTGGACGAGCGCGAAGGCGAGGTAGCCCCTCTCGAGGCGCATCGCGCTTTCAATCGGCAGTCGCTGGGCAAACGATTTGCCATCGTGCTGGCCGGGCCGGTGGCCAATTTGCTCCTGGCCGTGGCGCTTTATACGGTGATTTTCGCCGGGGGCGTGGAAGGCATGCGCCCGATCGTCGACCAACCCGCGGAGCGAACCACCGCTGCGCAGGCTGGCCTACTTCGGGGCGATGAGATCAAGGCCATCGCTGGCGCCAAGATTCAAACCTGGCAAGATGTTCGCTGGCGCCTCTTGCAAGCATCCGGCAAGGAAGAAGTGGTGCTGGCTGTCGATCGCGGCGGGGAGCCGCTGGAGCGGGTGCTGAATCTGCGCGAATTGCGGCGCGAAGACTGGGAGGGAGACTTTCTCGGCGCGTTGGGTTTGGCGTCTTTTCGCCCCAAACTCGATCCGGTGATCGGCAAACTCCAGGATGGGAAACCCGCCGCGCGGGCGGGTCTCTTGCCGGGTGACCGGGTGCAGGCCGTCGACGGTGAGGTCGTTCGGGACTGGGAAGATCTCGCCAAGCGAATTTATTCTCGCCCAGGTCAGGACCTCGTTCTCAAGATCGAGCGCGCCGGTGTGAGCCAGGAGCGCACAGTGCGCACCGAAGCGGTGACCAAGGGGGATCGGCAAATCGGCCTGGTTGGGATCAGCCCCAAGCTCGATCCCGAGGCGGTGGCTCATCTTCGCGTAACAGTGCATTACAGCCTGCCCGAAGCGATGGCACAGGCGACGGTCAAGACCTGGGATCTTTCGATCTTCACCTTAAAGATGTTGAAGCGCATCGTATTCGGCGACGCCTCGCTGAAGAACATCAGCGGGCCGCTGACCATGGCGGATTACGCTGGGCAATCGGTCGCCGCGGGTTGGATCGTCTTCTTGGGTTACCTGGCCCTGATCAGCGTCAGCTTGGGAGTGATCAACCTGCTGCCCGTACCGCTGCTGGATGGCGGGCATTTGATGTATTATACGGCCGAGCTCATCACTGGCCGCCCCGTGAGCGACCGGGTAGCTGATATCGGACAGCGTATAGGCGTAGCCGTATTGGTCTTGCTGATGGGTCTCGCGCTATACAACGATCTGAATCACCTCCTCTCCAAACTTTGAATCCCGACGAGCCGCGATGATGCGACGCAAACCGCTTGCTGCCCTGCTGTTGACGCTGTTTTCGAGCGCCGCAATGGCGATTGATCCCTTCACGGTCAAAGACATTCGGGTCGAGGGCATTCAGCGCACCGATGCCGGCACGGTATTCAATTACCTGCCGATCAAGGTGGGCGACAAGGTCGATGACGCCAAGGCGGCCGAAGCCATCAAAGCGCTCTACGCCACGGGCTTTTTCCGCGACGTGCGCATCGAAGGCGCAGAAGGCGTGCTCATCGTGGCCGTGCTGGAACGGCCGACGATCAGCCAGATCGAAATCAACGGCGCCAAGGAGTTCGACAAAGACACGCTGAAGAAGGCCCTGAAGGACATCGGGCTGGCTGAGTCCCGGATTTTCGACCGCTCGCTGCTCGACAAGGCCGACCAGGAATTGCGCCGGCAATACATCAGCCGGGGGCGATACGCAGCCGAGGTCACCACGACGGTGACCCCGCTCGAGCGCAATCGCGTCGCGGTGAATTTTGCGATCAGCGAAGGCGAAGTGGCGCGGATTGCGCAAATCAACATCGTCGGCGCGAAGGTGTACCGGGAAAAAGACCTGTTCGACGAAATGCAGCTCACCACGCCGGGCTGGATGACCTGGTACACCAAGAACGACCAGTATTCCAAGCAAAAGCTCGCGGCGGATCTGGAATCCTTGCGCAGCTTCTACACCAATCGCGGTTACCTCGATTTCAACATCGAGTCCACCCAGGTGCAGATCACGCCCGAAAAGAAGGACATCTACATCACGATCAACGTAACCGAGGGAGAGAAATACCTGGTGTCCGAGGTGCGTCTGGCGGGGGAGATGCTGGTTCCCGACGAGGAGCTGCGCAAACTCATTCAGCTCAAGCCGGGCGAGGTATTTTCGCGCGCCAAGCTGACCGAGTCGAACAAGGCAATTGCCGATCGCCTCGGCAATGACGGCTATGCGTTTGCCAACGTCAACGCGGTTCCCGAGGTGAACAAAGAAAAGCGGGAGGTCGGGTTCACCTTCCTGATCGACCCGGGCCGCCGCATCTACGTTCGCCGGATCAATGTCCTGGGCAATGCGCGCACCCGCGACGTAGTGGTGCGGCGGGAAATGCGGCAGTTGGAGAGCGCCTGGTACGACGCCGCCAAGATCGCCCGCTCCAAGGAGCGTATCGACCGGCTGGGCCATTTCTCCGAAATCAACATCGAAACGCCATCCGTCCCCGGTGCGCCCGATCAAGTCGATGTCGA
Organism: uncultured Alcaligenaceae bacterium; assembly: GCA_964517465.1. Taxonomy (GTDB): domain Bacteria; phylum Pseudomonadota; class Gammaproteobacteria; order Burkholderiales; family Casimicrobiaceae; genus JACPUX01. The sequence continues at coordinate 13,801 of CAZFEK010000048.1, read as the reverse complement.
CGTCACGGTAACCGAAAAGCCCACCGGCAACATCCTTTTCGGCATCGGCTACTCGAGCGGCGACGGCTTGGTGCTGTCCGGTTCGATTTCGCAGAACAACGTTTTCGGAAGCGGCAACGCGCTGGCGGCACAGGTCAACAGCTCCAAGATCAACCGCGTGTTCTCGATTTCTTATACCAACCCCTATTACACGCCTGACGGCGTGGCGCGCGGCTTCGACATCTACCAGCGTAATGTGGACCCGACCTCCCTTGGCGTCGGCACCTACAAGTCCTCGACCATCGGTGCCGGGTTGCGTTACGGCGTGCCGATCACCGAAACCGACACGGTGAATTTTGGCCTGGCGGCGGAGCAAACCGAGCTCACGCTTTTTATTGACAGCCCGCAGCGCTACGTCGATTTCGCCAACACCTTCGGATTGATGACCAACAGCATCATCGGTACGGTAGGCTGGGCGCGTGATACTCGCGACAGCATCCTCTATCCGACGCGCGGACAATACCAGCGCGTCTTCGGAGAAATCGGCTTCCCGGTGTCGAGCTTGGCCTATTACAAGCTCAATTACCAGCACCAAGCCTTTTACCCGATCTTCCGGCCGTTCACCCTGATGTTGAATGGGGAACTGGGCATAGGCGATGGCCTGAAGGGCAAACCCTTGCCTTTCTTCAAGAATTACTTCGCCGGTGGGGTCGGTTCGGTACGGGGCTACGACACCGCTTCCCTGGGCCCGCGAGACACCAACGACGAGGTGTTGGGCGGCAAACAGCGCATCGTGGCCAATGCCGAGTTGCTGTTTCCTTTCCCCGGAATGAAGCAGGACAAATCGGTTCGGGGCAGTTTCTTCGTCGATGCCGGCCGAGTTCGTGGCGACGGGGCGCAAGGGGATTTCGAGACCTTCCGCTACTCCACTGGCGCCGCGGTAACGTGGCAGTCACCCATGGGCCTGCTAAAATTCAGCTATGCGCTGCCGCTGAACGCGAAAGACGGCGATCGGCTGCAACGATTCCAATTCCAGTTTGGCAACGTCTTTTGAGACCTTGCTTGGCGTGAGGAGAAGCAAAGTGAATTGGCGCAAGACTGTTGTGCGTGTGTTTGGGGCAGCGGTAGTTGCCATGGCGGCGAGTTTCGGCGCGCTGGCGGCCGAATACAAGATCGGTTTCGTCAACACCGAGCGGATTCTGCGCGAAGCGGCGCCGGCCAAGCGTGCTGCGGCCAAGCTGGAGAAGGAGTTCTCCACGCGGGACGCCGAGTTGCAGCGCATGTCCAAGCAAGTCAGAGACCTTCAAGCCCACCTCGAAAAAGAGGGCTTGGCGCTGCCGGAATCGGACCGCAAGACCAAAGAGCGCGAACTTGCCAATCTCAGCCGGGAGTTCCAGCGCGCCGACCGGCAGTTTCGAGAAGATCTCAATATTCGGCGCAACGAGGAGACCGCCAGCGTGCAGGAGCGGGCTCAGCGCGTGATTCAACAGATCGCCGAAACCGAAAAGCTGGACCTCATCCTGCAAGAGGCGGTCTGGGTGAGCCAGCGCGTCGATATCACCGACAAGGTGTTGAGGGCGCTCGCCGACAAATAAGCGGCCGGATCGCGCAGACCGGCCCCGGCCATGCAAACCAAGACCTACACCCTGAGCGAACTGGGCGCGGCCTGCGGCGCGCGCGTCGAAGGACGGGGGGAAACGCGCATCGCGCAGATCGGCACCCTGCACGCCGCGGGCGAGGGTGCGATCAGTTTCCTCGCCAACCCCAAATATCGCCATCTGCTCGCCAGCACGCGCGCCAGCGCGGTGATCGTGGCGCCGGAGGACGCCGGCCACACCAGCTTGCCACGCCTGGTCACGCCTCAGCCCTACGCCTGTTATGCTCGGGTCGCCGCCATGCTCTATCCCCTTCCGGACCAGGCGCCGGGGATTTCACCGCAAGCGACCGTGGGGCCCGGCGCGCAGATCCATCCCAGCGCCCATGTGGCCGCCGGTGTCCATGTCGGCGCGGGAGCCGTGGTCGGCGAAAAGGCCGTGCTGTTGAGCGGCGCGGTGCTCGGGGACCGCGCCCAGATCGGCAGCGACACGCGAGTCTATGCCAACGCCGTGATCTACTCCGACTGTTTGGTCGGGCCACGCTGTATCATCCACGCCGGGGCGGTGATCGGAGCCGACGGCTTCGGCATGGCCGAGGATCAGGGCGCATGGATCAAGATTCCCCAGATTGGGCGAGTGGTGGTGGGTGCCGATGTCGAAGTCGGGGCGAATACCACCGTCGACCGCGGCGCGCTCGACGACACCGTGATCGAAGATGGCGTCAAACTCGACAATCAAATCCAAATTGCGCACAACTGCCGTATCGGCGCGCACACCGCCATTGCCGGGTGTGTCGGCATTGCCGGCAGCACCCGGATCGGCAAACATTGCAAAATCGGCGGCGCGGCGATGATCATCGGCCATCTGGCCATTGCCGACGAGGTGGTCATCTCGGCCGGGTCGTTCGTCTCCAAATCGATCACCAAACCGGGCGTGTACACCGGGGTTTATCCCCTTGCGCCGCACGACAAATGGCTGCGTTCCGCGCCCTATATCCGGCAACTCGATGAACTTGCCGAACGCGTGCGCGAACTGGAAAAGCGACTGAAGCCCAAAGAAGGGAACTAGCCGATGGACGGCATGGAAATCCGAGATATCCTGCAGCACTTGCCTCACCGCTACCCGTTTCTGTTGGTCGACCGGGTACTGGAAATGGAGGTGGGCAAGCGCATCGTGGCGATCAAGAACGTAACCATGAACGAGCCCTATTTCATGGGCCACTTTCCCGGCAATCCGGTCATGCCGGGGGTCATGGTCATCGAGGCCTTGGCCCAGGCGGCCGGCATCTTGTCGTTCAAGACCATGGGACGGCGACCGGACGGAAATTCGGTGGTGTACTTTGCCGGCATAGACGGCGCGCGTTTCAAGAAACCCGTGGTGCCCGGCGATCAATTGCGCCTGGAGGTGGATCTGCACCGCCTGGTGAGGGGGGTGGCGAAGTTTGCGGGCCGCGCCTTGGTCGGCGAAACGCTGGTTGCCGAGGCCGAGATCATGGCCGCGCTGCGCGAGGTGTAGGCGTCGTGGCGCGTATTCACCCCACGGCGCTGATCGATCCGCAGGCGGAGCTGGCGGCAGACGTCGAAGTGGGCGCCTATAGCTTGGTGGGGCCGAAGGTTTGCATTGGTGCGGGCACGCGCATCGGGCCGCAGGTGGTGATCACCGGGCAAACGCAAATCGGCGAACGCAACCGGATTTTTCAATTTGCGTCGCTCGGCGAAGAACCTCAGGACAAGAAATACCGGGGCGAACCGACGCGGTTGGAAATCGGCGACGACAACACGATCCGCGAGTACTGCACGCTGAATCTCGGCACGGTCCAGGATCAGGGCGTGACGCGCATCGGGCATCGCAACTGGATCATGGCCTATGTGCATGTCGCGCACGACTGCGTGGTCGGCAACGATGCCATTTTCGCCAACAACACCCAGCTTGCCGGTCATGTTTGCGTCGGAGATTTCGCCGTCCTGGGGGGCTTCACCGGAGTGCACCAGTTTTGCCGCATCGGAGCGCATGCGATTACGTCTATTGCCAGCGTCGTGGTGCAGGACATTCCGCCTTTTTTTACCGCTTCGGGCAACAGCGCGCGGCCGGTCGGGGTCAACAACGAAGGCCTCAAGCGCCGCGGGTTTTCGGCCGAAGAACTGTCCGCGATCAAGCGCGCCTACAAAACCTTGTATCGCAGCGGCCTCAGTTTCAGCGAGGCGTGCGAAGAAATCGCCGCGGCTGCCGCTAACGATCCGGTGCTTGCTGTTTTGGTCGAATTCCTGCGTGTGCCGGGGCGGGGCGTTGCCCGGCCGCGTTCCACCTAAGCCGCCCAGCTGGGGCGGTCTGCCTCGTTTCTTGAGGATGCAGCGGTGTTGATTGGATTGGTCGCCGGCGAAACCTCGGGAGACTTGCTCGGGGCGCAACTGATACGCGAGTTAAGCGCTCGCCGTGCCGATCTCCAGTTTGCCGGAATCGGCGGCCCGCAGATGGCTAATGCCGGCTGTGCGCTGTGGCACGATTCGGAGGAATTGGCCGTGCGCGGCTATGCCGAGGTTCTGCGACATCTGCCGCGGCTCCTGCGCTTGCGCCGCCGGCTGATCACGCGCATGGCCCAAGCGAAACCGGCGCTTTTCATCGGCATCGATGCGCCGGATTTCAACCTCGGTGTCGAAAAGGCCCTCAAGGGAAAAGGCGTTCGAACTTTGCATTACGTCAGCCCCTCGCTTTGGGCATGGCGAGGCGAACGCATCCGCGCCATACACCAGGCTGCCGACCATGTCTTGGTGCTCTTCCCCTTTGAAACCGCGCTTTATGAGGAGGCCGGGATCCCCGCCACCTTCGTGGGTCACCCGCTGGCGGATATCGCGCCTTTGAAACCCGATCGGGCGGCGGCCAAGACGAGGCTCAAACTCGATCGCGATCGGCCGGTAATAGCCCTTTTGCCCGGCAGCCGCCAGAGTGAACTCGATCTTCACTCCGATTTATTCATTGCCGTGGCCTCAGCGGTTGCGGTGGTGGAACCGAGCGTGCAGTTCATCGTTCCTTTGGCCACGCGGCAGACGCGCGCCCAGTTCGAAGAGGCGGTTTTTCGGGCGGGCCATGCCACGCCGCCCATCACGCTTCTTTATGGCCATGCCGGGCAAGCACTGGCTGCAGCCGACGTGGCGCTCGTCGCCTCGGGCACGGCAACCCTGGAAGCAGCCCTTTATCGCTGCCCGCAGGTAGTCACCTATCGCCTGAACCCGGCCACCTACCGTCTGGTGAAAAGGAAGCTTCGCTTGCCTTACGTGGCTTTGCCCAACGTTCTGGCCGGCCGCTTCGTGGTGCCCGAAATCATGCAGCAAGCCGCAAGCACGGAGAACCTGGCCCAGGCGGTTCTGAACCTGCTTGCGGACAAAGTGGTGCGCGAGCGCATCGAGTATCACTGCTTGAGCCTGCATCAGCAGCTTCGCCAAGGCAACGCTGGACGCGCCGCGAGTGCGGTGCTGGAGCTCTTGCCGCGATGAGGCGGACTCGCGCGGCCGGCCAACTGGCGCTGGCGCTTCCAGGGTCCGAACCGCTGCCGGAGACGCTCGCCGGCGTGGACGAAGCGGGGCGCGGGCCGCTGGCCGGGCCGGTTTTTGCCGCGGCGGTCATTCTGGATCCCGCCTATCCCATCCTTGGCTTGGATGATTCCAAGCGCTTGAGCCCGCGGCAGCGTGAAGTGCTCGCCGCTGAAATACGTCATCGCGCCGCGGCCTGGTCCATTGCCGAAGCCAGCGCGGCCGAAATCGATGCGCTCAACATTCTGCAAGCCACCTTGCTGGCCATGAGGCGAGCGCTTGAATCGCTGCCGGTGGTTCCGCTGGAAGCGTGGATCGACGGTTTGCACTGCCCCTCGGTCAATCTGCCGGTGCGCGCCGTGGTCGGGGGCGACCGCCAAGTGCCCGCCATTTCAGCCGCTTCGATTCTGGCCAAAACCGCACGCGATGGCGCTATGCTGGCGCTGGAAGCGCATTATCCCGGTTATGGGTTTGCGCGGCACAAGGGTTACGGCACCGCAGCTCATTTGCTTGCCCTGCGCGAGCTGGGGCCCTGTCCGGAGCATCGGAGAAGCTTTGCGCCGCTGCGGACGGGGGGCTAGCTGCTTCCACCGGTCGATGTCGCGACAAACTCCCAGACCGCTTTGGGCTTCTCGTACCGGTAGATCACTTGCTCGTTCAAGGTGAGCGTCTGCCAATCGTCCCGGAGGAGAGTCTCGATCGATTCACGGTCAAAAAACCGCTTGGTGCGACCACCGACGCAATAGAAGTTTTCCGCGATCTGGGGGTGGCCGCTGGCGCCATGATTGTGATCATTGATCGAGTTCGCCCGCCCGATCAGCAGGCCGCCGGGTCGCAAGACTTGGGCAAACCGGCGTATCAGATCCCGGGTTTCGGGCCAAGGGAAATAGTGCAGACAGAGACTCGCGAGCACAACGCCGACGCTGCGCGGAGCCAGCGGCAGCGGCGCTCGCAAATCCCGCTGCAAATACAAGGCTTGGGGCGCCCTGCGCTTTGCCCGGGCGAGTGCCTCGGCGTCCCGATCGATTGCGATGACAGCCTGGCCGGCAGACACAAGCGCTTCCGTGTCCCGGCCATCGCCGCAGCCAAGCTCCAAGACGCAAGTGCCGCTGGCGTGCTGCGCAATGAGCGGCAACCAAGCAAGGAGCCAAGGGTCGTCATCCTGATGGACGGGCCGACCTTCGGCAATGGTCTGAGCTCCAAGGCCTTGGCCGCGCGCAGAGCGGACTCGCCAGCGCGGGGACGCGCCCGTTTCGCTGGGTGTCATCGCTGGTCTCCGATGGGATGGTTGGTCGCGCTTCGATCGGCGAAATCAAGGGACGCAGAGTTGACGCAATAGCGAAGACCCGACGGCTGCGGGCCGTCGTCGAAAACGTGGCCCAGATGCGCATCGCACCGGGCGCAAAGGATCTCGGTGCGGACCATGAAATGCGAGTGATCGGTTTCGGAGCGGATCGCGCCGGGTTTGGCGGCCGCCCAGAAGCTTGGCCAGCCGCAGCCGGCGTCGAATTTGGTCGCGGAATCGAAGAGTTCCGCACCGCAGCAGAGACAACGATAAATGCCCGGCTGCCAATGATCCCAGTAGCGTCCAGTGAAGGGTCTTTCCGTCGCTTTGCGCCGGGTTACGGAGTATTCCTCGGGGCTGAGCTGCGCTTGCCAGTCAGCGTCGGTCTTGCGAATGAACTCATCCATGGCGCATTTCCTCGATGTTTATTTGGCCGAGCATCTTCCAGGCGGCACACCTCCCGAGCCAGACCCGTACCCTGCGACGTGAGTGACACCAACGACGCGATTCGGTTCGCAGGCAGTTCGTCCGAAAAAGCCTCGGCGACCCGGCAAGGGCAAAGCAATTGTCGCCTCGCGTTTTGGCGGCTGAGTTGCTCGCCCCCGCTTTGGCCGCGCGGGCTGGCATCGCCGAGGCCTTCGAATGCGGCTGCGCAGACGCGCGGGTTCAGCGCTGGGGCGGCAAAATAGCAGGAAAATCCTCGGGATCGAAGGCTCTGTCTCCCATGGATTCGGGCCGACCACTGGGCCGAACGGCGCGGAAGTCATGCAGGGCGCTATCGAGCAGATGGGTCGGAACGACGTGTTGCAGCGAGTTAAAAATGGTTTCGACGCGCCCCGGATATTTCTTCTCCCATTCGCGCAGCATAGCGCCTACCTGTTTTCGTTGCAGGTTCTCCTGAGAGCCGCAAAGGTTGCAGGGAATAATGGGAAAGGCGCGGTCTTCGGCGTAGCGGGCGAGATCTTTTTCCGGGAGGTAAGCCAGCGGACGGATGACCACGTTCTGGCCATCGTCGGAGACAAGCTTGGGCGGCATGGTCTTGAGCTTGCCGCCGAAAAAAAGGTTGAGAAAAAAAGTGGCGAGAATATCGTCGCGATGGTGCCCGAGGGCGATACGCGTGGCTCCCATTTCTTTTGCCACGCGATAGAGCACGCCGCGCCGCAGTCGAGAGCAAAGCGAACAATAGGTCTTTCCTTCCGGAACCACCCGTTTTACGACGCTGTAGGTGTCTTGCTCGACGATGCGGAAAGGCACGCCGCGCGAGGCGAGGTATTCGGGCAGCACTTCGGAGGGGAAACCGGGCTGCTTTTGATCGAGGTTGACGGCAATCAGCTCGAAGTGAAAAGGCGCCCGGCGCTGCAGGAACAGCAGCACGTCCAGCAAAGCATGGCTGTCCTTGCCGCCAGACAGGCAGACCATGATCTTGTCGCCGGGACCGATCATGTCGTAATCGGCGAGCGCTTTGGCAGTCAGCCTTCGCACGCGCTTGGCGAGCTTGTTGGCCTCGAAGGCGCCTTTTTCCTCTTGGGGTGTACGGGCGGGTTTTGCAGCGGAAGCGGAAAGCATGAGCAGGGTGGGGTGGGCAATGCCGGTATTTTACCTTTGCTCGGCCGACGGCGCCTGGTGCATCACGGCGTCCATCAACACCCGCATGCGCCGGTGATGCGAGCCCTCCCATAGCACGCTGCCGCAGTGAGCGCAGGTGCTGAAGCGCTCCAGCCGTTCGCGCACGTTCGGGGGCAGGCGATGCGCGACGGCTTTCTTCTCGATCGGCGTCAACACTTCATTGCAGGCGAGGCAGCGGCTCAAAGGGCGAAAGCTGCGCGCCAAATCGAGCCGCGCAACGATTTCGGCCAGTTGCGCCACCGGCTTCAACGCGTGGACATAGCAGCCATGGGTGAGATCGCGGCGTTTGAGGAGCTCGCGGTCTCGGGTGAGCACGATGCGATGTTCCGCCAAAGCGATGCGAAGGATCTCCGGATCGGAGAAGTCGTTGCGATAAAGGGTATCGAAACCTGCCATGCGCAGCAGGCGCGCCAAGCCTCCCAAGTGCGCGTCGGCGATGAAGGATGTGTTACGCAGCGGTTCGTCGCGCAAGAGCAGCAGCGGGGTGAGATCGAGCGCCTCGAAGACAGGATAAACCGCAACCCGCTCACCATCGGCCAGGCGATGGGAAAAGTCCACCGGCTCACCGTCGACCAGAATCAGTTCCACCTCGGTATGCGGCACCCCAAGCGCTTCTATCGCGTGCTTGACGCTTGCATCCGGTGCGATCGAACTGGTGAAGTCCCTCTGCCTGCGCGCCTGCGGAAGGAACTCATTGAGTTCGGCGTAGAACCGAAACTTTGCCTTTGGCACTTGCCGGCCTTTCGCGATTCCTCATGCGTCGATGGACCGCCCGGTGGCCAGGAAGTGCCCGCCGGCGACATGATGCAGCGTGCGCGTGGAATCATCGTCGAAATACCATCTCCCATCATGAAACACTCGCCGGTCGGCGCTTGCGGCGATGACCTCGGCGATGAAAAGATCATAGTTTTCCTGGATGTGCGCTTCGGGAATGACTCGGCATTCGAGCCACGCGACGCACTCGGCAATGAGCGGCGCGCCGACCGATGTCGCCGGGAAGGTCGCCAGGCCGATCCGCTCGAACTTGTCGCCCTCGCGTCCGCTCAGGGAACCCGCGGCATGCGTTTCGCGCGCCAGCGCCGCCGTGGGCAGGTTGAGCGCGAATTCTCCGGAAGCGGCAATGAGTCCGCGGGAGAAGGTGGACTTGTCGATCACTACCGCCACCTTGGGCGGTGAAAAGTCGAGCGGCATGGCCCAGGCGACGGCCATTAGGTTGCGCCGTCCGCCGTGCGCGCTGGTGACCAAGGTGACCGGTCCATGGTTGAGCAGGCGATAGGCGAGGGCGAGAGGAACGGGCTCAACCATTTTCGCAGCTTGAGGATACCGATCGCGAGTGGGTTCTGGGGAGGATCCGAGATTCGCTGGAGCGCCGGGAGTTCGCCGCGCACTACTGCCCAAATCCCGCAGCCCCGCTGCGAAAAGCGGTCATCGCGCCATAGGGCGCGAAGCGCGAGAACTCTGGCGCCAAACGCGCCGCCGGCGGCAGGCAATAGGGGCGCGCCCCTTCGTTCGAGCGCAAACATTCGCTGCCGTCGGGACGTTTCTCCACTCCGGCGGGCGCGGCAGTTTGTGCCAGCGATTCGCGAAAACGCTGCGACGGCGGCTTGGCGCGTTTTTTTCGGTCCATGGACTCTCGCTGATCCTCGACCACGAGGGCGTCCAGCGTTTCGATCGGCGCCGTCTGAAAGATCACCGAGCGCGAGGGATCGCCCGAGGCCAAAGCGCCAGAAGCCAAACAAGCGAGGATCGCCGGGAGCGCCCATCGCATCGGGCGCCTCATGCCGCTCCCGCTCCCGCCGCGCCCCGGGTCTTGCTGAACGCGGCTTCGGCGCGCTCCAGGGCGCTGCGGTAATCGTCTTCGTTGCCGACTTCGACGGATCCGCAAACCACTCGGATCTGCACGTCATCGCGCATTTCCGACCAATCGTGCCCGGAGATGAGCTTCGCGAGCCGCGCCAAGACGCGGGAGGCCTCGCTCGAGGCCGCGCCCGCAAGAGCAATGGCAAAACGCGCGTGGTCGTAACGAGCCACCAGATCGTTGGCGCGGAAAGCATCGCGCATAATCCAGGCCACGCCTCGCAAAATGGCGTCGCCAAGCACATCGGGCATGCCGCGAGTGATTTCGTCGAAGCGCTCGATGTCGATCAGCGCCAAATGCAGCGGTATATCGTCGCGGCGGCATTGTTCGATCATTTGCTGCAGGCGCAGCTCCAAGAAGCGGCGATTCTGCAGGCCGGTGAGGCCGTCTTCGTATTCTGCGCCGCTGGGCATTTCCGGACCGCTGATGCTGCGGGTTATGGCCGAGGCGGCGGTGTCCCGCTGTCCGGGCAGCGCAGTCCACATCTTCTGCGCGCGGGCCGTCAAGCGTTGCGCATCTTCCGACTGCTTCTTCCACAGTTGGTGGAACTCCCGGTATAACTTGAGCGCCGCGCGATCGTCTCCATCCCGCGACTTGAGCGTCGCGGCGGTTTCGGTGATTTCTGCCACCAACTCGTTCAAGCCGGCTTTTTGCGCCAATTCAAGGGCGTGGGCCAGCCAGGACTCGGCTTCGGACAGCCGGTCCAGGGCGATGGCCGAGCGCGCCAAATCGTGCAGGGCCGATGCCTGCATGGCAGTGTCGTCGATGCTTTGCGCCAGGCGCAAAAGGTCGCGAAACTGCATCATGGCGCGGGCCGGTTCCTGGAGCAGCAGGTGGAGCTGACCGAGCGTGGCATGGCCATGCGCCGCCTCGCGCGGATGCTCTTCGATTTCCGGCATCTCTTTTACTTCTCGCACCAGGGAGGCCGCGATCAGGAAAGCCATGCGGGCGGATTCCGGCTCGTCTTTCATCGCTCGCTCGCCGCGGTGGCGGTGCATGTCGGCCAAGGCGAGCATGGCTTGCATGGTGCGCGCTTTCAGGCCGGATTGTTCGGCCAGCAGCCGGGCGGCGCGGAAGTGTTCAGTGCCTTCGGGATAACTTCCGAACTCTGCCAGCAGCATGCCGATCAGCACCCGGGCGCGCACTTCCATTTCGTGTTCGCCCGCTTGGCTGCAAAAGGCCAGGCTTCGAAAGAGCGCTTGCAGGGCTTCTTCATTGGCCTTGAGTCGTTCGAGGCAGGTGCCGGCGAGCAAGAGACAAGCTCCCGTGCCGGTCGAGTCTCCCCGGTCCTGATAAATGGGCAGGGCGTTGAGCGCAGCGTCCAAGGCGCCCAGCAGGTCGCCGCGCTCGATCTGGCAATCGGCCACGCAGAGCATGGCGCTGGCGTGCGCATTGCGGTCGCCCATGCGAACCGCCAAGTCGCGCGCCTGTTGTGCGTGGGGTAAGGCCTCGGCGGTGTTGCCCGAGCGCATTTCGAGAGTACAAAGTTCGAGCAGTGAGGACAGCCGCATCGCGTCATCGGTAGCGAGGCGAAGCCGCTCGCGGGCCTGTCGGATCTGGATGGCGGGGCGCATGAATGGTTCTCCCTGAATCGTTTCTTATAGGACTTCGGCGGCGTGATCCGCGAGGCGTGAGCGTTCGCCGCGCTGCAGGGTAACGTGGCCGCTATGGGCCCAGCCCTTGAAACGGTCGACCACATAGGTCAGTCCAGAGCTGCCTTCGGTTAAATAGGGGGTATCGATTTGTGCGATGTTCCCCAGACATACCACTTTGGTGCCTGGGCCAGCGCGAGTGATCAGCGTCTTCATCTGCTTGGGCGTGAGGTTCTGGGCCTCGTCGATGATCAAATACTTGTTGATAAACGTCCTGCCGCGCATGAAGTTGAGGCTTTTCACCTTGATCCGCGACCGGATCAAATCCCTCGTGGCGGCCCGGCCCCAGTCGCCGGCTTCGTCATCGGTCTTGTTGAGCACATCGAGATTGTCCTCCAAAGCGCCCATCCAGGGGTTCATTTTTTCCTCTTCGGTGCCGGGCAGGAAACCGATGTCCTCACCGACGGGCACGGTGACCCGGGTCATGATGATCTCGCTATAGAGCTTGCTCTCCAGAGTGAGCGCCAAGCCAGAAGCCAAGGTGAGCAGGGTTTTGCCGGTGCCGGCCTGGCCCAGCAGGGTGACGAAGTCCACCTCCGGGTTCATCAAAAGATTCAGCGCAAAGTTCTGCTCGCGGTTGCGGGCGGTGATGCCCCAGACGCTATTCTTCTGATGGCTGTAATCCCGCAGGGTTTGCATTACCGCGGTCTTGCCCTGGATTTCCTTGACCAAGGCATACAGCGGCTTGTCGCCCTCCTGGTACAAAAACTCGTTGATTAGGAGCTGCGGGACCAAGGGACCGGTTACACGGTAATAGTTGAAGCCGCCTTGCTGCCAGGACTCCATGCCTCTGCCATGAGTTTCCCAAAAATCGCGCGGCAACTCCCGCAGGCCGGTGTAGAGCAGCTCGGTGTCTTCGAGAACCTTGTCGTTGAAATAGTCTTCTGCGGCGATTCCAAGGGCACGAGCCTTGATGCGCATATTGATGTCTTTCGACACCAAAATGACCTGCCTTTTGGGATGGGTCTTGCGCAAGTGCATGACCACCCCGACGATCTGATTGTCGGCCTTGCCGCCCGCCAGCCCCTCGGGGAGCAAATTGGGCACCGCCTCGGTTTGCAGGAAGAGTCGCCCGGTCGCGGCTCCGCCGCTATGCCCGGACAAAGGCACGCCTCCGGCGATGCCGTCTTCAACGGCGGTGACCAGTTCATCGAGAAATCGGCTTGCCTGACGGGCATTGCGCGAAACCTCGGTCATGCCTCGCTTGTGATTGTCCAATTCTTCCAAGGTCAGCATGGGCAAATAGAGGTCATGCTCCTCGAAGCGAAAGAGGCTGGTGGGATCGTGCATCAGGACGTTGGTGTCCAGCACGAAGAGTTTGGTGCCGCTGGGCGTCTTGCGGTTTGCGGGCTTGCTGCGATCAGACATGCGGGGTCATCCCTGGCGTGGTTTTTTTGCGTGAAATTGACCTAGATCGTACTGGAACGGGGCGGGCTTGCAAAGCACCAAAACGGACGTTGCGGGCGGTCCCAAGGATTGATAGGCTTAGCGGCCCCCCGGGGGATGCGAGGGATGCGATCGTCGGGGCCGCCAAGTCAAGCGATCGGCCTCCGCCGCCGTCGCCCGGCGACTCCCTGCTGCGCGCATTGCCTGCGCCAAGCTAATGCCAATACCTCCCTGCTTGTGGCAGAATGCGGCGGGATCGCATTTTCAATTTGCAGGGGAGCAAAACGTCATGAGAATAGGCGTACCGAAGGAGGTTTTTCCGGGGGAAAAGCGGGTCGCCACGGCCCCCGAAGTGATCGAAAAGCTGATTAAGCTCGGGTTCTCCGTGACGGTGGAAAGCACCGCCGGGGATGCCGCAAATTTTTCCGATGATGCGTTTCGCGCCGCCGGTGCCCAAGTCGCTGCCGACGCAGCCGGGGTGTGGGCTGAGGGTGAGCTCGTTTTCAAGGTGCGTCCCCCGCTGCCTCAGGAGGTGGCCCAGATGCGCGAAGGGCAAATCCTCATTTCCTTCATTTGGCCGGCGCAGAACCCGGAGCTGATGCAGCAGCTCGCCGCCAAGAAAGTGACCGTGTTGGCCATCGACTCGCTGCCGCGCACCCTCTCGCGCGCGCAGAAGATGGACGCCCTGACCTCCCAAGCCGGCGTCGCCGGCTACCGCGCCGTGATCGAGGCCGCCAACACCTTCGGCCGCTTCTTCAACGGCCAGATCACGGCCGCCGGCAAGGTGCCGCCGGCCAAGGTCTTCATCGCCGGCGCCGGCGTGGCGGGACTCGCCGCCATCGGCACCGCCGCCGGCCTCGGCGCCATCGTGCGCGCCAACGACACCCGCGCCG
>CAZFEK010000047.1:0-33469 GCA_964517465.1 uncultured Alcaligenaceae bacterium | reverse complement strand
CGCCGGCTTTCGCGGTTGAGGTAGGAGCGCCGGCAGGCGCGAGCTTTTTCGTCGTATCGTCGCGATGCTGCAATCGCCAAACCCTCGCGGCTTCCGCCGCTCCTACCCCTCGCTCAAGCGGTCAGGGGGTGAATCAGCGCCGCTCGCTCGAGAGGTGGTGGGATAAATCGCCGGCTTTCGCGGTTGAGGTAGGAGCGCCGGCAGGCGCGATGGTGTCGGTTGCGACCTCTTCGGCGCCGGGAATCGCGGCTTGCGGATCGTCGAGCAAGGCGAGTACGAGATTCTGCACTTTCGGCGTCCAGGGCTGGGAGACATGCCCCACGCCGGAAATGGCGAGGTTGCGCGCACCCCTCAACACCGAGCTGGTGACCGGTGCGACCAGATTGTCCTGCCAACTGAAGACCGACACGAAAGGCCGTTCAAACGCCTGGCCTTCATCACGGTTGAGCGCTGCCAGCCACTCGCTGCCCAAGCGCATTTGCGCCACACATTGCCCGGCGGTCCAGCCGGCCAGGCCGCTGCCATGATGCGGCGTGCCGAGGGTGATGACGCTGGCCACTTTTCCGGCCCCTTGCGCTTTCAAATAGGCGCGCGTCACCAATCCCCCCATGCTGTGACAAACGAGGCGCACTTGCCTAGCGCCGGTCTCAGCCAGCAAGTCATCGATGGCTTGGGCCAACTGCGGCACGAAACCATCAATGGAAGCCAGGGGCGGCGCGTAGTTCATGGTTGCACAAGTCAAACCGGCGGCTTCCAGCCGTCTTTGCATGCTCCACCACATGCCGCCGTTGCACCACAGGCCGTGCACCAGAAGCACCGGGGTCTGTTCGCCGCGCGCAAAGCGACGGCGGCGCAACAGCGCCTCCAGGGGCTGCGCCAGGGCGAACACCAGCACGTAACACCACATGTCCCAAAGCACGGCGGCAAGGTAGGCCGGCATGCCGATGGGGGGGGCCTGCCTCGCGCGGTCGCGGTAGCGCCGGCCCACGAGCCGGGTGAGCGTGGCAAAAAAAAGCCGCAGACCGAAAAAACAGGCAAGCACCCAGGGCAAGAGCAGCCAGCCGGCCCACGCGTGTTTGGCCGCAAGGGCGCTGCCCGCCCAGGCATAGAGCGACAATTCGACCGTCAAACCGAGAATCAGGATCAGGGCAACCATGGTGGGACCGATTCTACCAGCGACCGGGGGATTTGCTTGGCGGCTGGGGCCTTCGCCGTGGAGGTCCAAGCATTCCCGCCCCGGCGCCGCCGCTTTTTTGACAGCCCCCGCCAATCCGGGGATAATTCGCCTCCCCATGGCGAATTAGCTCAGTCGGTTAGAGCGACGGAATCATAATCCGCAGGTCCGGGGTTCGAGTCCCTGATTCGCCACCAGAACACACCTTGCAAGGCCGCGCCAAAAGCGCGGCCTTGTCTTTGGTGCCTCGCCTCACTGTCGCGGCAAGGCGGCTAGCGGTCGCCGGCGGACGCTTTTTTGGCTATCATGCGCCGCATGCCCAACGACAAGCTGCACACCGAATTGCAGGTTCATCGCAGTTATTTGCTGCGGGTGGCCAAGCTGCAACTGCGCGACGAAGGCGCGGCCGAAGACGTGGTGCAAGAAACCCTGCTGGCCGCCCTGGAGGGCTGGGCCCAGTTTGCCGGGAAATCCAGCGTGAAGACCTGGCTCACCGGGATACTCAAGCACAAGATCATCGACATTCTGCGCGGCCGCATGCGCGAGCTGCCGATTTCCGAAGTTTTGCCTGACCAGGCGGACGATGAGGTGATCGATGCCTTTTTCAACGCCTCGGGGCACTGGACGACGCCGCCCCAGGAATGGGGCAATGGAGAGGCGGCTCTGGCGCAAAAACAATTTTTCGACATCATGGACTTCTGCCTCGAAAAGCTCCCGGCCAAACAAGGGCGCGTGTTCATGCTGCGCGAGGTGTTCGAGATGGACACCGAAGAAATTTGTAAGACCGTGGCCATCAGCTCGACCAACCTTTGGGTTCTCCTGCATCGCGCCCGGCTTTTGCTGCGCCAGTGCCTGGAGCAAAATTGGTTTGGCGGGCCGCGCGCAGCGGTTTGAGAGTGGCGATGGCGATGCTGAGCTGCAAAGAAGCGAGCGTTTTGATGTCCCAGGCGCAGGAGCGCAAGCTCTCCTGGACGGAAAAGCTCCGCCTCAAGCTGCATTTGGCGATGTGCGGCGCCTGCTCGCGCTTTTCGCGGCAGCTGCAGTTTTTGCAGCATTGCATGCGCCGCTACCGCGAATGAGTGTTTGCGCCGCCTGCGGGCGCGAGTTTTCCTGTGGCATGGCCGACAAAACGGGCGGCGAGCCGTGTTGGTGTGCGTCAGTGCCGCCGCTGCAATCGCTGCGCCCGGGCGAAGCTTGCCTTTGCCCGCAGTGCTTGGCGCAGCGCCTTGCCGCCGAAAAGGCCACCATAGAGAAGCCCGCGCTGCCCGCGTGCTAAAATCGGCCTCTGCCGGCGCGGTGTTTTCTTGCCGTTGCCGAGTCGCTGTTTCCAAGCCAATTTTGCCCTGCACCTCGCTCCCCGCCATGGCGCTTTCCATCTTCGTCAACGGTCAGCCGCGTGAAGTCGCGCCCAAAACCGCCACAGTGGCCGACCTGGTCGCCGAGCTCGATCTCATCGGCAAGCGCATCGCCGTTGAGCGCAATGGCCAGATCGTGCCGCGCGGCGCTTATGCCCAGACGCAACTGCAAGCCGAGGACCGGCTTGAAATCGTGGTTGCGGTGGGTGGCGGCTGATTTCTTTTTTGACAGGCTCAACCATGTCCTCCGATATCCTGCGCATTGCGCAACGCGAGTTTAGCTCCCGCCTGCTGGTGGGCACGGGCAAGTACCGCGATTTTCAGCAGACGCGCGAGGCCATCGAAGCGAGCGGCGCGCAAATCGTCACCGTGGCCATACGCCGCACCAACATCGGCCAAGACAAGAACGCGCCCAGCCTCCTGGAATACATCTCGCCGCGGCGTTTTACCCTGCTGCCCAATACCGCCGGTTGCTACACCGCGGAAGACGCCATCCGTACCTTGCGCCTGGCGCGGGAACTGCTGGACGACCATCGCCTGGTGAAGCTCGAAGTGCTGGGCGACCCGCAGACGCTGTTCCCCAACGTCACCGAAACCATCAAAGCCGCCGAAACGCTCGTCAAAGAAGGTTTCGAGGTGATGGTCTACACCTCCGACGACCCCATCGTCGCCCGCACTCTGGAGAGCATAGGCTGTGTGGCCATCATGCCGCTCGCCTCGCTCATCGGTTCGGGTATGGGCATACTCAACCCTTGGAACCTCAAGCTCATCATCCAAGAAGCCAAGGTGCCGGTATTGGTGGATGCCGGCGTGGGCACCGCCTCGGACGCCGCCATCGCCATGGAGTTGGGCTGCGCCGGCGTGCTCATGAACACCGCCATCGCCGCCGCACAAGACCCGGTGCTCATGGCGACAGCGATGAGGAAGGCGGTGGAGGCAGGGCGCGAAGCGTATCTTGCCGGCCGCATGCCCCGTAAGCTCTACCAGGGTGCGCCCAGTTCGCCCACCGGCGGACTCATTTCCTGACGAACGGGTTTCAGGCAATGAGGCCGTTGCTTCTGGCCCTGCTGGCCTTGGCGCTGACCAGCACCGCCGCGCACGCGGCCGCCTCACCCGGCGCGTTATCCGATGCGGAGTTCGTCGCGCTTTGTCGCGGCGCCGAGCATCGCGAACACTGCGGGCGCTTGGTGGAAGCCGAGATCCTCAAGCGCCACCCCGGCCTCGCCCAGCGCCAGGATCGGCGGCTGGCGGTCAAGCTCAATGGCGGCGCCCTGCGTGAGTTCGTCGATCGCGAGGGCAGCGCCGATGGCAAGCTGCCCGATCGCGCGGTGTCGATTTGGGCCTATGACCCGCGCAACGATTTTCTCATCCTCTGGGTGCAGGAAGGCGAGCGCAGCAACTATCTGACCATGAACCGGGAAACCGGGCTCACCGTGGAAATGCCGGCCGAACCCATCGGTTCGCCCGATCATCTACGGTTTGCGGTGGCGGATTTTTGCGCCGAGGGCTGCCGCAACGAACTAAGCCTCTGGGAAGTGCAAATCCATCGCCTGCGCCGTGCGCGCACTTTGGCCCCCACGCCGCCCTGGATCGACGCCGAGGTGCGATGGAAAGACCGCCACACCCTGGCGATCGAAGCCAAACGCACCGGCCCTGCAGGCCCCACCCTGAATTATTTCGAAATCGATTTGGGCGATAGCCGCTGGAAGTTCGATGACTGAGGCCGCCGCAACGCCCGAGCTGAGCCGGCATCGCCCGGTGCGCAGCTTCGTCTTGCGCCAGGGGCGCCTGTCGCCCGCGCAGGCCCGCGCCCTGGAACAGTGGCTGCCGCGTCTGGGCCTGCCCTATGCGCCCCTGCCGCTAGACTTTGCCGCCGCTTTCGGCCGCTCGGCGCCCACCATTCTCGAAATTGGTTTCGGCATGGGTGAAACCACGGCATCCATTGCCGCCCAGCGGCCTGAAACGAACTTCCTCGGCATCGAGGTGCATACGCCGGGGGTTGGCGCGCTTTTGAAGCGGGCCGCGGAGCTGAACCTGCAAAACCTGCGCGTGGTGCAGCACGATGCCGTGGAGGTGCTGCGGCACATGATCGCGCCGGATACGCTTGCCGGCGTGCATGTCTTCTTCCCCGACCCCTGGCCCAAGAAACGTCATCACAAACGGCGCCTGCTGCAGGCCGGATTCGTGCATCTGCTGGCCCAGCGCCTGGCGCCTGAAGGTTACTTGCACGTCGCCACCGATTGGCAGGACTACGCTCGCGAAATCCTCGCCACCCTACAGGCCGAACCGCTGCTGACCAACACCGCGCCGGACTATGCGCCGCGACCCGAGTATCGCCCTTTGACCAAGTTTGAAAAGCGCGGCCTGGCGCTGGGGCACGGGGTTTGGGATTTGGTGTTCAAGAAAACCTCGCGATCGGCGGCGCAAACGCAAGCATAAGCAAGCCGCCCGCGCCGGGAATCACTTTTTGGCCGGGCTTGCCACGGGCGTCTGCCCCTCGCGCCGGGCAAGGGCCGGTTCCACCGCATGCGCATAAAAGCGCACTTCCTTCTTTCCCCATGCGCTGGGATGGCCGGCAAAGCCTTCGCGCAGCGTGGTTTCGCGATGGTTGTGCCCGCCGGCCTGGGTGATTTGCGGGCCATCGACGGCGATTTCGGATTGCGGCTTTTCGCTCGGCCGCACGATGGCGATGTGTCCCGGTCGATCCGGCTTGTGATTGCGATATACGGCGACGACAAATTCGCCGGCGTTGGCGCTGCGCTGCGCCTCTTCGGCGCCATCCAGCAGCCGCCAACCCGCGGCGGCCCCGTCGGTGCTTGCGAGCCAGGCGAACTGCGCATTGGCGAGCAGGGCGGCCTTGTGTTCGGGCGGGCGCAGCAGGTAAATGCCCAGTTCTTTGGCCGCACTCGCGACGAAGGCGCTGCAATGGGTGTGCTTGCGCCGCGCGGTGACGGTAACGGGCTTGCCGTCGGGCAAACCACTCTGCCAATCGACGTGCAGGCCGGCGGGCCAGCGGTGTTCGACATCGAGCGCGTCGATGCGGGCGAAGATTTCCCGCGCCCGGTCGTTGACGACTCCGCCCTGCGCGAAGCTCGCGACCGACCAGCACAGCGCGAAGGCAAACGCCGCGCACGCGGCGCGGATGGCCTTGCGCTCAATCGCCACGGCGCACTCCATTCCGGCCGGTGGCGTGGCGGATTCCCCAGGCCCGCCTCCGGCTGCGCGCCTCACTCGTTACTCACCCCATGCGGCACATGTCCGGAAGGCACGTGCCGCGCGGCGGATTCGGCGTGGCCTTTCTGGTCGTCGAAAAAGATGTCGGCGCCGAAGGCGCGCAGGAATTCGCCTTTGTCGAGGCCGCCCAGGAACAGCGCTTCGTCGATGCGGATGTTCCAGGCGCGCAAGGTGCGGATGACGCGCTCATGCGCCGGGGCCCCCCGCGCCGTGACCAGGGCGGTGCGGATGGGGGAGTCGCCGTTGCGGTAGTCGCTCTGGATGCGGTGCAAGGCGGCGAGGAAATTCTTGAACGGTCCGCCGGAGAGCGGCTCGTGGGCCGCCGAGGATTCGTGTTCGGCGAACGCGGCCAAGCCCTGGGTTTGGTACACGCGTTCGGATTCGTCGGAGAAAAGCACGGCGTCGCCGTCGAAGGCAATGCGCAATTCGCGCCCGGAGTTGTTGCCCACGTTTGACGGCAAAATGGTTGCCGCGGCATAACCATCGGCGAGCGCCCGTTTGACGTCTTCGGTATCGGCAGACAAAAACAGATGCGCGCCGAAGGCCGGCACATAACGCGAAGTGGGCTCTCCTTTGGTGAAGGCCGCGCGGGTGATGTCGAGTTCGTAATGGGTGATGGCGTTGAAGACGCGCAAACCGGTATCGGCGCTGTTGCGGGACAGCAGAATGATCTCGACGTAAGGCCGCCCGCCTTCATTGAGCGCCAGGAGCTTCTTCACCAGATTGAAAGCGACCCCCGGCGCCAGGATTTCGTTTTCGTGTTCGAGCTGGTAGCGGTGATAGGCCTCCACCCCCTCGGCCATGAACACGCGATGGCTTTCGTCGAGATCAAAAAGCGCCCGCGAAGAAATGGCGACGACGAGCTTGTCGGTGAGCGTGGGCTTGGGCATTGGCGAATGCTAGCGCGGCTGGGGGCGGGCGTCGAGTGCGTGCCGCGTCGACCCCATGGCCATTCCCGCCCCCTGCCCTTATCATGTCGTCCAGCCACCCCCCTTTCGCCATGAAAGCCCCCACCCTTCCCGGCCTCACCAGCGATGCCGATGCCAAAAGCCTCGCGGCGAATACGCTGCTGCGGCTTTTCGACAGTTTGT
This sequence comes from uncultured Alcaligenaceae bacterium, assembly GCA_964517465.1. Classification (GTDB taxonomy): domain Bacteria; phylum Pseudomonadota; class Gammaproteobacteria; order Burkholderiales; family Casimicrobiaceae; genus JACPUX01. The sequence goes on along the minus strand of CAZFEK010000047.1, from coordinate 26,615 downwards.
ACGAGGGCGCGCTGGTGATCGACCGCGCCGGGCGCATCAGTTGGATCAATGACAAATACAAGGCGCTCCTGGGCTGGAATGGCAGCGATGCAATCGAAGGGCGTCTGGTGGAAGAAGTCATCCCCAATAGCCGGCTGCGCGAAGTCATGGAGACCGGGCGCGCCGAACTGATCGACGTGTTGGGCTTGGGCGCGCGCCAGGTGGTGGTGTCGCGCATTCCGCTGGCCAACGATGCCGGCGAGATCATCGGCGCGCTGGGGGTGATTCTCTACGACCGGGTGCAGGCCTTGAAGCCCATCATCTCCAAGGTGCAGCATTTGCAGACCGAGCTGGCCCACGCGCGCAAGGAGCTCGCGGAAACCCGGCAGGCGAAGTACCGCTTCAGCCAGATCGTGGGCCATTCGGCGGCCATGCGCGAAGTCAAGGAACATGGGCGCCGCGCCGCGGAGCGCGATGCCGCGGTGCTTTTGCTGGGCGAAACCGGCACCGGCAAGGAGTTGATGGCGCATGCCATCCACGCCGCCAGCCGCCGCGCCGGCAAACCCTTGGTGAGCCTCAACGCCGCCGCCATTCCCGAAAACCTGCTGGAGGCCGAACTTTTCGGTGTCGAGCCTGGCGCCTACACCGGCGCGGGCAGCAAACCCCGGCCCGGCAAATTCCAGTTGGCCGATGGCGGCACACTGTTTCTCGATGAAGTAGGCGACATGCCGCTCACCCTGCAAGCCAAGCTCTTGCGCGTCTTGCAGGAAGGCGAGGTGGAGCCGGTGGGTTCCAATCGGCTCAAAAGCATCGACGTGCGCGTCATCGCCGCCACCAGCCGCGACTTGAAGGGCATGGTCGCTTCCGGCGGCTTTCGCGCCGACCTTTACTATCGGCTGAACGTGCTGCCCATTCGCCTGCCGCCGCTGCGCGAGCGCGCGGAAGATTTGCCCGCGCTATGCGAAGCCTTGTTGGAGCAGCTCGCCGCGCGCGGCAACGAGCCCTTGCGTTCGGTATCGGCCGCGGGCCTCACGCGGCTCATGGTCTACCACTGGCCCGGCAACGTGCGTGAACTCTCCAATGCCTTGCAACTGGCCGCGGCGCGTTTCGATGCCCGGGTGTTCGGGCCGGAACATTTCGCCGATTTGCCCCAAACCGCGCCGGCCTCCGAAGCGCCCCTCGCCACGGAGCCCGAAGTGCGCCCTTTGCGGGAGGTGCTGGCGGCCGCCGAAAAGGCCGAAATCCTGCGGGCGCTCGCCGTGGCCCAAGGGGTGAAGTTGAACGCCGCCAAACTCCTGCACATCAGCCGGGCGCAGCTTTATGAAAAACTCGCCACCCACGGCCTGCTGTCCGATGCCGCGGACAAGAGACAAGCTGTCTGATTCCCCGGACAGGTGGGCAAGGCTAAAAACATCAAAGGCTTAGAAGGTGTTCTGGCGCCCACTGTCCGGATCACCGGACGCGGCGCCACGTCCTCGCTCTAAGCGCTCACACCCGCTTCCGCCGTCGATCTTCGCAAAATCAAGCGTTTGCACGGCCTGGCACGCAAGCTGCAATCCCTCAAGCGGTTGGCCAGGGTCTTCCGCCTTGGCCGCGACCTTACACGGAGGATCTCGACCATGTTGCATCGCACCCTCGGCGCGGGCCTCGCCGCCCTGGCCCTGGCCTTCGGCGGCAGCGCCGCCGCGCAGGACTGGAAAATCGCCCTCATCGCCGGCAAAACCGGCCCGCTCGAAGCCTATGCCAAACAAACCGAAGTCGGTTTCATGATGGGCCTGGAGTACCTCACCGGCGGCACCATGACCCTCGACGGCCGCAAGATCAAAGTCATCGTCAAGGATGACCAAAGCAAGCCCGATATCGGCAAAGCCGCTCTGGCCGAAGCCTTCGGCGACGAAAAAGTCGATTTGGCGGTGGGCACCACCAACTCCGGCGTCGCCCTGGCGATGCTGCCGGTGGCCGAGGAATACAAGAAAGTGCTGATCGTCGAACCCGCGGTGGCCGATGCCATCACCGGCGAAAAGTGGAATCGCTACATCTTCCGCACCGGCCGCAGTTCAACGCAAGACGCCGTTGCCGCCGCCGCCACCTATCCCGGTGACGTGAACATCGCCACCCTGGCTCAGGACTATGCTTTCGGCCGCGACGGCATCAAGGCCTACAAAGACGCCTTGGCTAAGATCAACCCCAAGGCCAAGATCATTCACGAGGAATACGCGCCTCAGGCCACCACCGACTTCACCGCGCCGGCGCAGCGCCTCTTCGACGCGCTCAAGGACAAGCCCGGCCGCAAAGTGATCGTCATGATCTGGGCCGGCGCTCATCCCATGACCAAAATCGCCGACCTGAAACCCGAGCGCTTCGGCATCGAACTGGCGCCCGGCGGTAACATCCTGCCGGCCATGAAAGGCTGGAAACAATTCGGCGGCGTCGAAGGCAGCATCTACTACTACTATGCCTTCCCCAAGAACAAGATGAACGAGTGGCTGGTCGCCGAACACCAGAAGCGCCACAACTCGCCGCCCGACTTCTTCACCGCCGGAGGCTTCGCCGCTGCCAGCGCCGCCTTCAATGCGCTGAAAACCGCCAAAAGCGGCGACAGCGAGAAGCTCATCGCCGCCATGGAAGGGCTTGCTTTCGACACGCCCAAAGGCAAGATGACCTTCCGCAAGGACGATCATCAGGCCATGCAGGATATGTATCACTTCCGCATCAAGAAGACGCAGTCCGGTGAATGGGATCTTCTGGAACTGGTGCGCGAAATCCCCGCCGCCGAACTGCCCATTCCGGTGCGCAACAAGCGCTGAGGGGATGGTGTTCGTGGTGCTAGGCACAGGCGGGGGAACACGTTGTGTGCGTTCGCGGGGGTTTGCCCCCCCACCCCAACCCTCCCCCGCGAGGGGGGAGGGGGCGTGCCCCCGGGGGCGCGCCAAGATCGACTCCCGACCCCGTTTTACCCTCCCGCGCCAGCGGGGGAGGGACAGGGTGGGGGCAAAACGCCCAACCCTCCTCTTGCCCCACCCCGCCCCATGAAAGCCGCTAGACCATGAGCGAAGCACCCGTCCTCGCCACCCAGGGGCTCACCATCCGCTTCGGCGGTCACGTGGCGGTGAACAATGTCTCGGCGGAATTCCGCCCCGGCACGCTCACCGCCATCGTGGGCCCCAACGGCGCGGGCAAGACCACTTACTTCAACCTGATCTCCGGCCAGCTTCCGGCCAGTGCAGGCACGGTCAAGCTCTATGGCGAAGACGTCACCACGCTTACCGCCGCGCAGCGCGCGCGGCGGGGCGTGGGCCGCGCCTTTCAGCTCACCAATCTGTTCCCCAATCTCAGCGTGCTGGAAAACGTGCGTCTGGCGGTGCAAAGCCGCGCCGGCTTGGGGCTCAATCTCTTCTCGTTGTGGTCGGACCACGGCGAAGTCACCGAAAAAGCCGAACATTTCCTGCATCGCGTCACCCTTGCCGAGCGGCGCCATGAAACCGCCTCGGCGCTGTCGCACGGCGACAAACGCAAGCTCGAAGTGGCCATCCTCCTGGCGCTGGAGCCCGACATTTTCATGTTCGACGAACCCACCGCGGGCATGAGCGTCGACGAAGTGCCGGTGGTGCTGGAGCTCATACACCACATCAAGGCGCAAGGCGACAAGACCGTGCTGCTGGTGGAACACAAGATGGACGTAGTGCGTTCGCTCGCCGATCGCATCATCGTTTTGCACAACGGCTTTTTGGTGGCCGACGGCGATCCGGCGGAAGTGATGGCTTCGCCCATCGTGCAGGAAGCGTATTTGGGCATGGGGGTGGCGGAGAATGTCTGATGTCATTCTCACCCTCACCGGGGTGCACACGCACATCGGGCAATATCACATCCTCCAGGGTGTGGAGCTCAAGGTGCCGCGTGGCGAACTCACCGTGCTGCTGGGGCGCAACGGCGCGGGCAAGACCACCACGCTGCGCACCATCATGGGCCTGTGGCCGGCCTCGCGCGGGGGTCTGGTGTTCGACGGCCAGGACATCACCAAAAGCCGCACGCCCGACATCGCCACCGCGGGCATTGCCTACGTGCCCGAGAACATGGGCATCTTCTCCGACCTCACGGTGCGCGAGAATCTCGTTCTGGCGGCACGCGCGGGCGAGCCCGACGCCCAACGCCTGGAATGGATTTTCGGTTTTTTCCCGGCACTCAGGAAGTTCTGGAACCAGCCCGCGGGCACGCTCTCCGGCGGACAGAAACAAATGCTCGCCATCGCCCGCGCCATCGTCGAGCCTCGCAAACTTTTGCTGGTCGACGAACCCACCAAGGGCTTGGCACCGGCGATCATCCAAAGTCTGATCACGGCTTTTCGCGAGTTGAAGGCGATGGAAACGAGCATCCTGCTGGTGGAGCAGAACTTCAACTTCGTCCGTACCCTGGGCGATTCGGTGGCGGTGATGGACGATGGCCGCATCGTACACAGCGGCCGCATGGCGGAACTTGCCGCCGACCGCGATTTGCAACAGTCCCTGCTGGGGCTTTCCCTGGACGCGCATCAATGACCCCGCTTGCCGCACCCGCCGCCGACGGCGAACTGCCAAAGCTCAAGCTCGACCGGGCGCCCTTGCTGGTGCTGCCCCTTCTGGCCCTGGCCGCCTTGCCGCTGGTGGGAAGTTTTCCCACCTGGGTGACGCTCACCATCGCGGGGCTCGCCATGGGCATGATGATCTTCATCATGGCCTCGGGACTGACCCTGGTCTTCGGCCTCATGGACGTGCTCAATTTCGGGCATGGCGCTTTCGTCACCGTGGGCGCTTTCACCGCGACTCTGGTGCTCCTGCCCATGCAAGGCTGGATGGCCGCCGACTCGGTGCTGATGAACCTCACCGCGCTGACGCTGGCCGTGCTCCTGGCGATGGTGGTCACCGGCCTCTTGGGCTGGGCCTTCGAGCGCGTCATCATCATGCCGGTGTATGGGCAGCATTTGAAACAGATTCTGATCACCATGGGCGGCATGATCGTCGCCGAGCAGATGATTCACGTCATCTGGGGTCCGGACCAGATCCCGCTGCCCCTGCCCGCCTCGTTTCGCGGGGCCATTCTGATCGGCGACGCGGCCATCGAGAGATACCGCCTCATCGCCGTGGTCGTGGGCTTGATGGTCTTCGCGGTGATGTTCCTGGTGCTGAATCGCACCAAGGTGGGCCTCTTGATTCGCGCCGGCGTGGAAAACGGTGAAATGGTGGAAGCCCTGGGTTACCGCATCAGGCGCTTGTTCGTGGGCGTGTTCGTCGCCGGTTCCGCCCTGGCGGGCCTGGGCGGCGTGCTCTGGGGCTTGTACAAGGAGATGCTCACCGCCGCCATGGGTTCGGAAATCATGGTCCTGGTGTTCATCGTCATCATCATCGGCGGGCTGGGTTCGGTGGGCGGGTGTTTCATCGGTGCGCTGCTGGTGGCTCTGGTGGCCAATTACGCCGGCTTTCTGGTGCCCAAGATCGCGCTGGCCTCGAACATCCTGCTCATGGTCGCCGTTTTGTTGTGGCGGCCGCAGGGCCTCTACCCCGTGGCCAAGCGTTAGGGTTCGCACATGTTGCATCGACTACTTTCTGGCGACTTTCCGCGGAGCCTCTGGCTCTCGGGGGCGCTGGCGCTACTTGTCCTCGTGCTTGCGCTGGCGCCTTTTCTTTTCACCGGTGCCCGCGCCATGAACGTGGCGGCGACGATTTGTGTCTTCATCGTGCTGGTGGCTTCCTACGACCTCTTGCTGGGCTACACCGGCATCGTGTCGTTCGCGCACACCATGTTTTATGGCATCGGGGCTTATGGCGTGGGCCTGGCGCTTTACGGCATCGGGCCGACCTGGGGCGCCATGGCGCTGGGCCTGGGGATCGCGCTCGCGCTCTCACTGGCGCTCGCCTTGGTGATCGGCCTGTTTTCGCTGCGCGTGAAAGCGATTTTCTACGCCATGATCACCCTGGCGGTGGCTTCGGCCTTCGCCATCCTCGCCTCGCAGCTCTCGGACTTCACCGGCGGAGAAGACGGGCGCACCTTCAGCGTGCCGGAGATGCTGCGACCGGGCTTCCGGCTGGTCGAGGCGGACATCTTCGGCACCGCCATCAACGGCAAGCTCATCACCTATTACCTGTTGTTCTTCGGCGCGCTGGCGGTTTTTTTGTTCCTGCTTCGTGTGGTGAATTCACCTTTCGGCCGGGTGCTGCAAGCCATACGCGAAAACGATTTTCGCGCCGAGGCGCTGGGCTATCGCACCGTGGTCTACCGCACCCTGGCCAATTGCCTGGCCGCCGCCACCGCCACCCTGGCGGGCGCGCTCATGGCCTTGTGGCTGCGTTATGCCGGCCCGCAGACCACGCTTTCCTTCACCATCATGATGGACATACTGCTCATCGTGGTGATTGGCGGCATGGGCACGCTCTACGGCGCGATGATCGGTTCGGCGCTCTTTATCCTGGCGCAGAACTACCTCCAGGCGCTGATGAAGCAGGCCAGCGACAGCCTGGTCGCCGTGCCGGTGCTGGCCAATCTGCTGCACCCCGACCGCTGGCTTTTGTGGCTGGGCGTGTTCTTCGTGCTCTCGGTGTATTTCTTTCCCACCGGCATCGTCGGCAAACTGCGCGCCTTGAAGAAATGATCCGCCTGGAACGGACCGGGGCAGTCGCCGCCCTGGTGCTCGCCCGCCCGCAAATGGGCAATGCCCTGGTGCCGGAATTTCTGGAAGCGCTGCTCGCGCGCTTGCGTGAAGTGGCCGCCGATCGCGCCTTGCGCGTTCTGGTGCTCGCCGCCGAAGGCGAAGTTTTTTCTCTGGGCGGCGACATGCGCCGCTTTCAGCGCGAATACGCCCATGACATCGAGGCTTACAGCGCACGCCTGGTTGGGCTCTTGAACGAAACCATCCTCGCCCTCATCGATTTGCCGCAGGTCGTGGTCGCCGCGGTGCACGGACATGTGACCGGCGGATCGCTGGGTCTGGTGCTCGCCAGCGACTTGGTGGTGATGGCCGAAGCGGCGGTGTTCAAGGCGCACTACGTCAGCGCCGGATTCGCCCCCGATGGGGGCTGGACGGCCATCCTGCCCAAACGCATCGGTGCACCTCGGGTGGCCGCCTGCCTCTATGCCAACCGAGCCATACGCGCCGAGGAAGCGCTCGCCCTCGGCTTGGTCAACGAAGTACGGCCCGGCCTTGCGGTGCGCGCCGGGGCGCAAGCCCTCGCCGGGCGTATTGCCACGGCGCCCGCAGGCACCCTCGCGAGCGCCAAGCGTCTGCTGGCGGCCGACCGCCCCGTCATCGCCGCGGCGCTCGAAGCCGAGCGCAGCGCCTTCGTTGCGCAAGTGACCGCGGCGCGCGCCGGGGTCGAGCAATTCCTCAAGAACTTCGCGACCTATCCGGACGGGGAGTAAGCCATGTACGTCATCGACTGGGCGGCCAAAGGTGCCGCCAATTATCCCGACAAAACCGCGCTGGTCGATCTGGCCACCGGCCGACGCGTGAGCTACCGGCAGTTCAATGCCCGGGCCAGCCGCTTCGCGCTTTATCTGCGCGACACCTGGGGCCTGCGCCCAGGCGACCGCGTGGCGGTGCTGGCGAGCAACAGCTCGGACTATTTCGAAATGCTCTACGGCTGCGCCAAGCTCGGCGCCGTGATGGTCTGCCTCAATTGGCGCCTCTCCGCGCGCGAGAACCTCGCCGTGCTCGACGATGCCAGCCCGCGCGCGCTGGTGTTCAGCGCCGAGTTTGCCGCCGCCGCCGAGGAGCTGCGGACGCATCGCTGCATCGAAAGAACGATGAGTCTCGCCGGCAGCATCGAAGGTCTGCCCGAATACGAAGCCGCGCTGGCGGCCGCTTCCGGGAATACCCTGGACATGCCCTGCCGCGGTCTCGACGAAGTCTGGTACCTGCTTTACACCTCGGGCACCACGGGTAAACCCAAGGGTGTCTTGCAGACCTACGGCATGGCGCATTTTAATGGCGTCAACGCCATGCACGCGGCCAAGCTTTCGCGCGACGACGTGCTCTTGTCGGTGCTGCCCTTCTTTCACACCGGCGGCTTGAATCTCTACGCCAACCCGCTTTTGCAATGCGGCGGCACGGTGGTGGTGATGAAGCAATTCGACCCGCAGCGCACCATCGAACTCTTGCAGCAGGACATCACGGTGATGTTCGGCGTGCCGGCGATTTACCTCTTCATCGCGCAGCAGCCGGGTTTCGCCACGGCCGATTTGTCCCGCGTCCGGAGCTGGGCCTGCGGCGGTGCGCCCATACCCAAGAGCCTGCTCGAGCAATACCTCGCCAAAGGCGTCACCATCTGCTTTGGCTTCGGCATGACCGAAACCGGCCCCACGGTGTTCCTCACCGACGAGGCCACGGCGCGCGACAAAATCGGCACTGTCGGCCGCCCGGTGACCTACATGCTCACCAAGGTGGTGGATGTGGCCACGCGCAGGACCTTGGGCCCCAACGAACGCGGCGAGCTGCTCATCAAAGGCCCTGGGGTGACGCCCGGCTATTGGAACAACGCCGAGGCCACCGCCAGAGCTTTTGAAGACGGCTGGCTGTGTTCGGGCGACATCGCCTTCTTCGATGAAGACGGCGACTACTACGTGGTCGATCGCGCCAAGGATATGTACATCTCCGGCGGCGAAAACGTCTATCCCGCGGAAGTGGAAAACGTGCTTTTCCAGATGCCGCAGGTCGCCGAAGCCGCGGTGATCGGCTACCCCGACGAGCGCTGGGGTGAAGTGGGCAAGGCCATCATCGCCCTGAAACCCGGGAGCGCGCTCGATGAAGCCGCGGTGGTGAATTGGTGCCGCGAGCATCTGGCCGGCTACAAAGTGCCACGCCATGTGTTGTTCGTCGAAGCCTTGCCGCGCAATGCCGCGGGCAAGGTGGAAAAGCCGCGCTTGCGGGCGCTTTACGGTCAGGCGCAATGAAGCCTGAAGCCGGTGCGCGCGCAAGCTTCAGCCGCGTGCTGTTGCAAGAAGATTTCGATCGCTACGCCCAACTGAGCGGCGACGACAACCCCATCCACTGCGACCCCGAATACGCGCGCCACACCCACTTCGGCGCCACGGTGTCGCACGGCATGCTGCTCTATGGCCTGATCGCGAAAGGTTTGAGCGAACTGCTGCCCGGCCCGGGCGTGCGTCAGCTCAGCCAAGAGCTGATGTTTCCGAACCCCACTTACACCGGCGAAGAAATTTGCATCGAGTTGGCGTGCCAGGACCGCGCGCCCAATGGCACGCTGGATATTCTCACTCGCGTCAGCAAAGCAAACGGGGTGATTGCCGCCGAGGGGCACACGCGGGTCCTGCCGCAAGGCCTCCACGCGGCGCCCGGCATCGAGCACCAGCAAAGCGACCCAAGCGATGGTGACGAAACCCTCTACGGCTTGCGCCTCGGGCAACACGCCCAGGCCACACGCAGCTTCACCGCCGGCGATCTCGCGGAATACGGCGACCTGCTGGGGGACCGCAATCCGATTTTTCGCGGTGCTGGCGCCGAAGTGCCCGGCCCGCTCCTGGCCGGCATGTTCTCCGACCTCCTGGGGACGCGGCTGCCTGGTCGGGGCACCGGCTGGATGAAACAACGCCTGCAATTCTTGCGCCCCGCGCCGCCCGGCGTCGCCCTGACCGCCAGCGTGGAAATCACCCGCCTGCGCGCCGCCAAAGAGCTCGTCAACCTCGCCACGCGCATCGTCATGCCCGATGGCGGCCTGGTGGTGGACGGCGAAGCCCTGGTGCTGGTGCGCAACCTCGAAAACAAACTGCCTCGCTGATCATGTCGCTCGAAACCCCGGTCGGCATCGCCGGCTATGGCCTCTACCTGCCCACTGCCACGGTCAGCGCCGAAGACATCGCCGCGGCGACCGCCGGCCGCTGGTCCGCCGCCGCGGTGCGGGAGAAACTGGGTCTGCATCGCAAAACCCTTCCCGGCCCGCAAGACGGCACCCAGGAAATGGGCGCCCGCGCCGCTTTCGACGCCCTGCGGCGCACCGGCGTCGATGCATTGGAGATCGACCTCATTTTGTGTGTCGGGGAAGAGTGGAAGGAATATCCGCTCACCACCTCGGCGATCTACATTCAAGAGCGCATCGGCGCCAGGCACGCCTGGGGCATCGACGTGCAGCAGCGCTGCAACACCACGGTAGCGGCCTTGAAGATCGCCAAAGACATGATGCGCGCCGATCCGGAAATCCGCACCGCGCTGATCGTGGGCGGTTATCGCAACGGCGACCTCATCGATTATGCCGATTCGGACGTCTCCTTCATGTTCAATCTCGCGGCCGGCGCCGGAGCTTTCGTGCTCAGGCGCGGCTTGGCGAAAAACGAAGTGCTGGGCACCCACATCATCACCGACGGCAGCCTCGCGCGGGATTGCGGGGTGTGGTATGGCGGCACCGAACACCCGATCGAGGCTCTGCCCGAAGCCGAACTCCAAACCCTGCGCCAGCGCGGCAACAGGAGCCTCAGAGTGTTCGACGCGCCGCACATGAAAGCGCGGCTCAACGAAGTTTCGATGAGCAACTGGTACAACTGCATCGACCGCGCCCTCGAGAAAAGCGGCTACACCCGCAAGGACATCGGCTACTTGAACGCCCTGCATTTCAAACCTTCGGGGCATCAACAAATGTTGGCCGAGTTGGGCTTGCGCGAGGACCAGTCGTTCTACCTCGCCGACTACGGACACCTCGGCCAGGTCGACGCCATGCTCTCCATGCATCTCGGCCTCGAAAGCGGGCGTCTGCGCGAGGGCCAGGTGATGGTGATCATCGCCGCCGGCATCGGTTATGTGTGGGGCGCGACGGTGGTGCGCTGGGGTTAGACGCCAGCAAAGCACCCGTGTTTTGGGCGACCCTCGCCAGTTCGTACCGTTTGTCCATCAGCAGCGCAGCAAAGCGCAGGCAAGCGCGACCGTCTTTGGCCTCGATGCTCGGATACGGCCTCAGGATTTCCTCGGGCGTTTCCCCGACGCCAAGGAATTCAAGCATGGCCTGAGCGGCAATTGGTTAGCCGCGGATGGTTGGCCTGCCATTGCCCATGGCCGGGTCGATGGTGATGCGGCCATCGGATTAGCTGCCGACAGGGGTGTTGCGCGGCGACTAGTGCGGGCCTTCCTGCGCCAGCGGGCCGCTGCCGCTGAGCCTTGCTGCGGTTCATGATCGGGATATACTGTTGAAAACCAAGCCAGCGCCGGGCAAAGCCCCCCCTTTTGGGACCTGCCTTGGCAGAAACCTGCTGACACATGGAGGACGAGCCCATGGATAAGCCGAGCGTCATCAACCAAATCGTCGATGACGGCTGCCCCAACGCGCGCCTCCCGCAAAGGCCAAGTGCAAAGCGAAGGCTAAGGGGTGAGGTGCACCGAAATCGCGCTCCATCCCCGCAATCGCTAGCGCCGGATCGATGACGCCAAAGCGAACCGCGGGTTTGTCCAACGCCGGCTACGCACGCTTTAGGGTTTTGGGCGACGATGCCCCGCTTCCGGGCCGCAAAGGATTCGGCCGCCAGGGGCCAAGCCCGGATTTCGTCGGGCTGAAGACTCGGAACTGGCCGGAGGATTTCCTCCGTGGCTACTCCGGCGCTGAGGAAATCGCGCCTGGTCGGATTGCCTTGGCCGGTTTCGGGCTCGATGGTGATGCGACCGCCATGGAGTATTGCGGGACGACTTGCCGGGCGCGTTTTCTCCAACCCGTTTGTATGTGCGCGAGCGCACCTCAATGCTCGGGCGGGAGCCGCTCCGTCGCTTGGTTCATCAGGCGAATGTTTGCGCCATGACAAGGGAAACAGGCAGTCTTCCCGACACCGAGGCCGTGCCCCCCGCGCCGCGCCGCTTCCAGGTGCAAGTGCTCGCCGCCTTCGCCGCCGCCTGGCTGATCGCCGGCCTGCTCGCGGCGGGCGCCTGGAGGCAGGCGGAGGATTCGGAAAAAGCCGCGCTGGCGATCGCCCACACCTACGAAGTGCTGGTGGAAACGTCGCGCCTGCGCGCCGACACGCTGCAAATCGAGTTGTCCTCCCAGTACTTCCGCCTGACGGGCGACACGGCACGGCTGGCCGAGCGCGACCAGGCGATCGCCGCGCGCGAAACTTCGCTCAAGCGGCTGGGCATGTTGACCGAAGACAACCCGGCGCAGCAGGCACGCCTCGCCCAGATGCGCGAAATCGTCGCGCAACGCCTGGGGGTGGCGCGCCGCGTCGAGCAATTGCGCAAGGAAGTGGGCGCCGAGGCGGCCGCGGCGTTTGCCGCCTCGGCGGGCTTGCGCGAATCGCTGGCGCGCCTCTTGGCCTTGCGCGACGAAGTGCGCGAGGAAGAAATTCGCCTGCTGGAAAAACGCAGCCGCGAACACACGCGGGCGCGCAGCGTTGCCTTGGCGAGCGCGGTGCTTGCCGCATGGGCGCTTTTCGGCCTGCTCGCCGGAACCTATTTCGTGATCCGTCGCCAGTTGCGCGCCAACGAGGCCGCCCGGCGCGAGCTGGCCCTGCGCGCCGCGCGCTTACGAGAGCTGAATGACGCGCTCGACCGCGCCAGCCGCATGAAAAGCGACTTCCTCGCCTCGATGTCGCACGAGTTGAGAACACCTCTGAATGCCATCATCGGGTTTTCGGAAATACTGCGCGATGGCCTCGTCGGCGACGTCACGGCCCAGCAGCGCGAGTACCTGAATGATGTGCTCACCAGCGGCACCCATCTGCTCGCGCTGATCAACGACATTCTCGATTTGTCCAAGGTCGAAGCCGGCAAGATGACGCTGGAGCCGGAAAACCTGACCGTGGAGTCGCTTCTGAAAACGGCACTCTCGATCGTGCGCGAGAAGGCGACCGCGCACCGGCTGACGTTGGATTTGCGGGTCGCGGCCGACTGCGGCGAAATCTGCGCCGACGGGCGCAAAGTGAAGCAGATCGTCTACAACCTGCTCTCCAACGCCGTGAAGTTCACTCCCGATGGCGGCCGCATCACCCTGGCCGCATGCCGCCGCCCGGTGCGGGAGGCGCCCGAAGCGTCGCCGCCGCCAGGCACTCAGGAATTTCTCGAGATCACCGTCAGCGACACCGGCATCGGCATTTCCGCGGAGAACCAGAAGCGGCTGTTTGCGGCTTTCGTGCAGATCGACTCGTCGCTGGCGCGCCAATACCCGGGCAGCGGACTGGGCCTGGCGCTGGTGAAGCGCCTGGTCGAGCTGCACGGCGGCGCGGTCGGCCTGGAAAGCGCGCCGGGACAAGGCACGACTTTCCGCGTCTGGCTGCCCTACCGTCCCGCCGCCAATGGTCTCGCATCGGCGCCACGCGCCACCGCGAAGCCGGCGCAAGCCAGCGGGCGCCGGGTGCTGGTGGTGGAAGACGAAGCGCCGGCCTTCGAATTGCTGCGCCTGCCGCTGGAGAAGGAGGGTTTTGCCGCGGTGCGCGCGGCCAATGCCAGCGAAGCGCGCCGGCGGCTCGAGACGGAGGTCTTCGATCTCGTCACGCTGGACATTCTGCTGCCCGGTGAAGACGGCTGGTTACTCCTCGACTGGCTGAAGAAGACCACCCGTCTTTCCCACATCCCCGTGGTCGTCGTCTCCATCGTCGCCGATGAAAAAAAAGGCATCGCCCTGGGCGCCTCCGCCGTGCTTCAGAAACCGGTGACGCGCGAACAACTGTTGCGGGTGCTCGAGGATCTCGGTTTCGGCCCGAGCCAGGATACCCCCGCCCGCGTGCTGGTGATCGACGACGACGCCGCGGTGCGCCGGCACCTCGACACCCTGCTCGCCGCCGAGGGCCACACCGTGGACGAGGCGCCCGACGGCCGCGAGGGCTTGAGCAAAGCTTTCGCCCATCCGCCCGACCTCATTCTGCTCGACTTGATGATGCCCCAGCTCTCGGGTTTCGAAGTGGTGACCGCGCTGCGCGCCGACGCGCGCACACTCGGCGTTCCCATCGTCATCGTCACCGCCAAAACCCTGGACCAGGGCGAAATCGCCGCGCTCAACGGCCAGGTCCAGGCGGTGCTGCAGAAAAGCGGTTTTGCGCCGGAGGTGTTCTTGGCCGAAGTGCGGCGGGCGCTGGCAAAGCGCGGGGGCAAGCCCTGAGCCTGGGGGCGCCGCCCCGTGTGCGGGCCGCCGGTTGCGACGGCTCCGTCGCCAAGGCCTTGCCCCGCCAGGCGGTTTTCGACCGGATAGCGGTGGTTTTGCACGCTCAGGCCCGCTGAGCGGCGCATTGTCTTGCCCCTTCAGTTTCACCGGCTAAGGCCGTAGAGCACTCAAGCGCGTGGTGCGCGCAAGGGAATCACCATGCCGGATCTCACGCCTTCGCCCGAACGGCGCCGTAACCTCAAGCTGCGTGCCCTCTTCGAGGAGGCGTATGCGCGCCTCGCGCCTTTTTTGGATACGGCCAACACCTGGGGCGGGGTATCGCTACAGCACCTGGCTTACCGGACGCTGCGCGAAGTCTATCCCGACCTGGATCCGGACGAGGTGCACCAGTTGGTGGTGGCTTCGGTGCGCGTCCATGACGAGCGCAGCCGCCGCGGAGCAACTCCGCCGGAAGCAACCGCGTAGGGCGGGTTTCCGGGCGAAACTTTCGCGCGCTTGATAAAAAGCCGTCTGCGGCCCGCGATCGGGAAACATCGAGCAACAAGGAGCGATGACCATGAAACGCACAGCGAGCAAGAGCAAGCTCCCTCCTCCCAAAGGGGGCGAGATTCTGCGCGATACCAAGGAGGTCGCCACGATCGAGGAACGCTGGCAAGTCATCGGCGACAGCCGGCCGCCGACCCGCCCGCGCAAGCAATACAAATACATCGACGAAATGGCGCGCTTGCAGTTCGAGCTGCTCAAGATGCAGGAGTGGGTGCGAGTGCAGGGGCTCAAGGTGTGCGTGCTCTTTGAGGGGCGCGACGCCGCGGGCAAGGGCGGAGTGATCAAGCGCATCACCGAAAGCCTCAATCCGCGCGTTTGCCGCATCGTGGCGCTCGGCACTCCGACCGAGAGGGAGAAGACGCAGTGGTATTTCCAGCGCTACGTGCAGCATTTGCCCTCGGCTGGCGAGATCGTGCTCTTCGACCGCAGCTGGTATAACCGCGCCGGAGTGGAGAAAGTCATGGGCTTCTGCAGCGAAGACGAATACCGCGAGTTTTTGCGCGCCTGCCCTTTGTTCGAGGAGATGTTGGTGCGCTCGGGCATCTATCTGGTCAAGTACTGGTTTTCGGTCAGCGACGAAGAACAGGAAAAACGCTTCGTCGAGCGCATGCACAACCCGATCAAGCGCTGGAAGCTCAGCCCCATGGACTTGGAGGCGCGCAAGCACTGGGTGGAGTTTTCCATGGCCAAGGATGTCATGCTCAAACACACCGATCAGAATGGCACGCCCTGGCATATCGTCAACGCCGACAACAAAAAGAAGGCGCGGCTCAACTGCATTGCTCATCTGCTGAGCCAAGTTCCCTACAAAGATTTGAGCCCCATCGAAATGGAACTGCCGCCGCGCCAGCCGGACACCGGCTACAAGCGACCCAAAAAATCTAGCCAGCACTGGGTGCGTTCGGTTTATTGAACCTAAGCTGGACTAGCCGGAACCAAAGAGGATCTTCCATTGGCGGCAACCGGCAAACCAACCCTTCTACCAGCAAGGGGAGAAACCCCTGGTATATCCCCCGCCAGGAACAAGGGGGCGAGCCCCCTCGTAGATCCCCCAAATTCATCTCTTCGACCCCATTCTTCTCAGGAAATGGGAAGAGCTCAGGTTCAGTTTGCCGCAAGCCGAGCAATCGAATGGCGCATCCTGCCCCATCTCGCAG
This sequence comes from uncultured Alcaligenaceae bacterium, assembly GCA_964517465.1. Taxonomy (GTDB): domain Bacteria; phylum Pseudomonadota; class Gammaproteobacteria; order Burkholderiales; family Casimicrobiaceae; genus JACPUX01. Next base: position 10,879 of record CAZFEK010000047.1, on the reverse strand, counting down.
GCAGAACCTCGAACCGAGAAACCTCAGTTGACCGCTCGTCGATTCGCTACCAGTCAGGCTGGGCCAAGTCAGCGGGTGAGTCTGGATCATCACCTCAAGGGTGACCACGCTGCACACCCGCTGGCGCACCTGGCCGGGCACCCGGCCAAACGCACCATCGGGCGTGCCCAACTGAGGTTTCTAGGTTAAACGTCGCGCGCATGGCTGGATGCAAGGCACCTAAAGCGCAGTGAGCGAGACCGATCAAGGAGACGCGCAAGGGAGCGCGCACCACACAACGCGGCAGAGGTTCGACCGCAGTCGTCCTTCAAAATCGAGCTAACGCACCCAGCGCAGCGCGCCGCAGGCGGGCGGTGCGATGGCGGGCTCTACCGGGCCGCGCATCCAGCTGACGAGCGCCGGCACGAAGTCCGCTTCGCTCGCCCCCTGGGCAAGGGGCGATGCTGAAGCAACGCGTTCAAGTCTTGCCCAGCCGGTGTCGAAGGAGGCCTTTGGCGCCAGCAGCAACCAGTCGCTGCAATGCACTCCCGGCGCGTTGTCCTGCGCAGGCCAAGCAGGTTCGACCCAGCCGCAGAGCACTTGCTCATATCGGCCGGATTCGAGCCATAGCAGCGCGAGATTCAAGATCTGTTCCCAAAGTGCTCCGGTAGAGGGCAAGTACATCGCGCCATCGACATCGCCGAAAATCCTCGCCGCCTGCGCGGCGGCGACACCCGCTTGGCTGGCGATGAAATCGAAAGGCATGGGCAGGCTTCCTTGGCCGGCCACTTCGGCCAGCACGCGCTCCGTTTCCGCCGCGGCGCCGCGGCGCGAGCCGTAGATCAGGCCATTGCGTTTGCCCTGCCACGGCACGCCCGGCTCGCCCAAACAAGCGGCGATGCCGGCTAGGCTGAGTCGAGCAAAAACGCCTTCGCGCCTGAGCGGCTGTCCCAGGCGCGCGCGCAGCGTCGCATCCAATTCCGCAGGAGCAATCCGCAGCGAATGCTGCGCGGCGAGACAAATCATCCTAGAAACCTCAGTTGGGCACTCCCGCTGGCGCGTTTGGCCGGGTGCATGGCGCGAAGCGATAAGCGGTCAACTGAGGTTTCTAGGATCATCGTTCGCGCTCCAGCACCAAAGCGCCCAAGCTGCCGCCGAAGCCGATGAAATCCAAGAGCAGGCGGCGCGCGGCGCAGGGCGTTGCCGCCACTGTCGGGCGGAGTTCGAGTTCCGGGTCGGGACTTTGAAACCCTGCCGTGGCCGGGACCCTATTCCGCGCCAAGCAAGCGAGCAGCACCGCCGTTTCCAGCGCGGCACTTGCGCCCAGTGTATGGCCGAGATAAGACTTGAGCGACACCAAGGCCGGCGGCGCACCGTTGAAGACGCGGCGCAAGGCCGCGGCCTCGGCGGCATCGGCGTCGCGACTTCCCGCAGCATGCAGCTTCACGATTTCGATCTCTTGCGCGGCGCGGCCGGCGCGAGTCAAGGCCCGCTCCATTACCGCGGCCAGGGCAAGGCCGTCGCGTCGGGGTCCGGTCGGCGAGTGTCCGTCCACCGCGATGTCCCACCCTGCCACGCGCCAAACCGGACCTTCCGTTCGCGGCGGTTCTCGGCTCAGGCACAAAGCGCCCACACCTTCGCCCAGCACCATGCCGCTGCGCTGCGCGTCGAGCGGGCGGCAGCTCGTGGCGGACAAAAGCTCGAGGGCGGCAAAACCGGCCAGCGAGGTATCGTTGGCCAGCTCCACGCCCAAGACCAAGGCGTGCCGAAGTTGACCGGCTTCGATCAGCGTTGTCGCCGCGGCAAGTGCAGCAAGGCTGGAAGTGCAGGCGGAAGAAAAACACCAGGGTACCGATTCGACGCCGAAGCACTGCGCAATGGTCCAAGCGAAGTCGCTCACCGGCGGGCGCGTTTGGCGCCCGGCTCGCCATTGAGGCTCGAGTGCGCCCGCCTGAAACGACGAAGAGCCGATGAACAAGCCCGCTTCATTCCCGGCGCAGGCGGGATAGGGCAAGCTTGCTCGCAATTCGGCCGCCACATGGCGCAGGATTTGTTCGCCGCGTCGGGCCGGATCGCGCTCCGGCCAGGCCATCGCAAAATAGGGCCAGTCGTCGCCCGCCACCGAGCGCCGAGCGCAGGCGCTTTTGGCCTGCAAAATGGTATCGGCCGCAGCGCAGAGCGTCAGCCCGGCCGCCGAAACCTGGGCCGCAGCGCAAAGGTAAACGGCGCTGGGTTTGGCGTTAAGGGGCATGGTGATGGTCACTGCGGAGCATCAACCTCACCGCGTCCGTTCCCCCACCCCCGCCCGTCCGCGGCTTTTGTAGGAGCGGCCTTGGCCGCGATGGACGTTTCCGCCGCCCCGAACCGATGGTCGCGGGCAAGCCCGCTCCTACCCGCCGATGCATCACGTCTTGTAGGAGCGGCCTTGGCCGCGATGGACGTTTCCGCCGCCCCGCTCCATGAGGTAGCGCGCCAAGCTGTCGATACTGGTGAGAATGCGCCGGGTTTCTTTGCTGTCGGTGAGGCGCACGCCATAAGCTTTTTGCAAGGCCATCGAAAGCTGGAGCGCGTCGAGCGAGTCCAGATGCAAACGCGCTTGCGGGCCGAACAGCGGCTCGTCGTCGGCGAGTTCTTCGGCCGCAAAATCCTGCTCGCAACTTTCCACCACCAAGCGCTTCAGTTGGTTCAAAAGATCGCGGTCGAGCGCTTTCAAGCCGTCCTCCCGCGCTCGCGCCCATGGGCGAGGATGGCCAGCACCAGGGCGCCCCCCGCCATGGCAAGCAGCGCCGCGACATAGGGCAGGATTGCGCCGAGGCCGCCGCCGCGCAGCATCACTTCGTGAAAAGCATCGAGCCCCCAGGCCATGGGGGAAGCCACAGTCAAAGCCTGCATGAATTCCGGCATGATGAACTTGGGCACCATCACGCCGCCGATGGCGCCCATCAAAATGTTCCCCACGCCGCCGACGATGGTGGCCTGTTCCGCGGTGCGCGCGATGCTGGCGATCAGCAAGGCCCAGCACACCGCGGCCAGGCTGACCGCGGCGCACACCAGCCACAGCGCGAAAAGGCCGGCGGGCAACTCCAGCGCCTCGCCGCCCAAAAGCGGCACGAGGTAGCGCCCCACGGCCACCATCAATACCGCCTGAACTTGGTTGACGACGAAGAAGGGCAGCAGCTTGCCGACGAGCATCGCGGGAAAGGGCACGCCCTGCGTCTTCAAGCGTTGCAGCGTGCCCTCTTGCCTTTCGGTGATGAACAAGGCCGACATCGGGATGACCACAAAAAACATGGCGAAAATCAGCCAAGCCGGAACGCTCTGCTGCACCGCCGAGGGCAGCACCGCCCGGTCGCCGGCTTGCACGGTTTCGACGGCCACCTCGTTGCCGGCGCTGCCCACGGCTGACTCGCCGTCCATGCCGGTGAGCTGAGTCACCAGCGTTTGCGCCTGCAAGCGCCCCAGGGCGCCAAAGACTTGCTGGCGAAAAGCGGCGTGCAGCGGCGGCGACAGCGCCGGATCGGCCCAGATGACGAGCCGCGCCGGTCCTTCGGCGGGTGCTGCGGCCAGCAGATTCTTGCCAAACCCCGCCGGCACGTGAAGCACGAAGGCGAGTCGCCCCTCGCGCACCGCGGCGCGCAATGCCGCGCGCTCTGCGGGCAAATCGGCGCGCGGCTGCAGTGCGCCGCCTGCGGCGACGAGCACACCCAGTTTCTTCGCTTGGGCACTGCCGTCTTCATCGAGCAGCGCGTAGTGGAGCGCCTTGCCAGTTTGGGGAGTGAAGCCGTCGCGCAGGGCGAGGGACATCACCAGCACAAAAATCGCCGGCATCAGAAACAGCGCAAGCAAGCCGTGGCGGTCGCGGGTGAGCGCGATGAATTCTTTGCGCCACAAAGCGAGTAGCCCAGTCATGCTCAATCTCGCAAAGAGCGCTTGGTGAGGCGCATGAAGACTTGTTCCAAATTCTGCGCGCCGCAAGACAGCCCCAGCAACGCGCAGCGCGCAGCCGCCACTTCTTCCAGGAGCTTGGGCAGCATCTCGAATCCGGCTTGGGGCAAGACGTAAACCGCGCCTGCGGCGGCAGCTTCGATGGTCATTCCGTATTGCGTTTGCCAGCGCGCCAGAAGCTGCGGGTCGAGCGCTTGGGCAAAACGCAAGCGGGTTTGCCCGCCGCCGTGGGCCAGCACATCGCTCAAGCTGCCGGAAAGGAGGATGCGCCCGTGGTCGATGATGGCGACGAAGTCGCAAATCGCCTCCACCTCATCCATGTAGTGGCTGGTGTACAGAATGGTCTTGCCCGCGTCGCGCAGGCTGCGGATGGCATCGAGCAAAAAGTGGCGCGCTTGCGGATCGACGCCGACGGTCGGTTCGTCCAGCAGTAGCACCTCGGGCTCGGCCAAGAGCCCGATGGCCAGATTGAGGCGCCGCCGCAATCCGCCGGACAACACTGCGGCGCGCTGATGCAGAAAACCCTGCAGTTGGCCGAAGCGGGTGCAGTAAGCGACGCGCTCGCGCAAAGCTTCGCCGCGCAAACCCTGGACGCCGCCGAAAAAGCTGAGGTTTTCGGCCACGGTGAGCATGGGATAAAAGGCGTAGTCCTGCGGCACCGCGGCCAAAAGCGCAGGCCGTTCCCGCCGCAGAGCGGCCAGAGCCGTGCCGCCGACTTCGAGCTGCCCCGTGCCCGGCGGCAACAAGCCCGACAGAATGGAAATCAGCGTCGTCTTGCCCGCCCCGTTGGGGCCCAGCAAACCGAGTATGCGCCCGCGCGGCAGCGTAAGATCGATGTCCTGCAGAACCGGCGCCGCACCCTTGGGATACCGGAAACTCAGCCCGCGTATGCCAAGCATGCCGGCCGCTTGGGCTTCAGCCATGGGCGCGGGCGAGGTCGGCGAAGAAGCGCTGTTCATGGTCCGCGAGCTGGCGCAAGGTGTCGCCCAGTTCGCGCGGCGCCAAGGCATCGCGCCCGCGCACCATACGCGCCGCAGCCAAGGCGAAGGCCCGCCACTGGTCGCCGATCTCCACCAGGCGCGCGGCCAAATCGCCATAGCTGGCGCGGCTGGTGAGCGCCTGCGCTTCCTGCAGAAAGGAGGCGTAAAGGAAGCGAAAGCCGGCGCCGCCGGTGCCGATTTCTTCTTGCATGCGCACCACATGTCCGATGTATTGCTTGCTGCGCGCCGGATCGCCTGCTGCGGGAAGGCGGTCGATGGCCTTCGCCAGCCGGCGTATGCCGCGCGTGCCGATGAGCGGCAGCGGCGTCCAAAGCATGATGCGGGTAGTGCGCTTGATCGCGGCCGCGACCGCCTTTTCCCAGTCCGGCGCCTGCGGCGTGCGCGCGGGGTAGTAGAGCAAACCCTTGGGGGCCAGCACGCCTTGGGCAAAGCGCGCTCGCTGCAAGTCGGCACGGGCGCAGCGCACGGGGGCCTCGAACACCGGATCGGAGATCAGATATTCATCCCCTTCGCGCCCGTAAACGATGAGATTGTGCGCGTTGAAGTGAAAGCGCAGGTCTTCGGGAAAATAAGGCAGCCAGTACACGGAAGTTTGCATGCCCAGCACCTGGCCTTGATCGAGCAGGGCATCGAGCCGAGCCATTCCTTGCGCCGGATCGCGAAAGGTTTCGAACCGCATGGCGAGCCCCAAGGGTTTGGACAAACCTTTGATGATGAACTTGGGCGGCATGCGGTAGGCCACCAGCGGCAGGCCCGAGAGTTTGATGAAGGGCAGATAGGCAAAGGACAAAGCCGAGGCAAGGCCAAAAGCGAGCGGTTCGGAAAGCGGCAGGCCATAATGGGAGGTGAGCGCAGCCATGACCCCGCTTTCGCAATGCGAGGCGTGCCGATGCTCGAATGGTTTGATCACGACTCTGCCCTCTGCCCGCCTTCTTGACTCGCGAGGGCATCGACGCGCCGCAGCTCGTCGACGCCTATGCCCAAAGCCGCGGCGTAGCGGCCCAAGATGCGGGGCGAGAGTTGGGCGAAAATCTCCGGGCGGAAGTGCCGGCGTATGCGCCACACCCAAATTCCGGTGGCCTGCGAGAGCAAGGCTTCATCCATGCGCCGGCGATACATGTGAAAAGCAAGCGGTGAGGCCGCACCGGCGATGGCCTGGGTCTGCGCTTCGCGGGTCAGGGCGTCGAATTGATCGACCGCCAGCCGGGTGACGATTTCCTCGACTTCCCAGCCGGCCGATGCAACCAAGCGCACGCGCCCGTCGCTGCCGCTGGCGTAAACCGCTTTGCGGTGCCCGGCGAGGGTGGCATTTCCCTCCTGAGGAACTTCCTCTTCGCGCATGGCTACTCCACCGTGAGGTGCATGAAGGCGCTGGAGAAGCGCCCGCTCTCGGGAACGAAGCACAAGAGGCGCTGCCCGGAAGCGAGTCGCCCGCTGTTGAAAAGTTCGTCGAGCATGATAAAAATCGACGCCGAGCCGGTGTTGCCTTTGGTGCTCAAATTGGTGAACCAGCGCTCGGGCGCAATGGCGAAATGTTGCGCATCGAGGCAAGCGGCAATCGGCGCGCGAAAATACTCCGAAGACATATGCGGCAAAAACCAGTCGATCGCTTCCGCGCGCAGGCCGCGCTTGGCGATGAGGCTCGCCAAGGGTTTGCCCAAGGTGTGCTGCACCACGTATTCATTGAGCAAGCGCACGTCTTGCTTGACCGCGAACACCGAGCGCGATGCCCACTGATCGGCGCCGTAGCGCGTCCAGCCGCGCAGGCTGCCATCGTCGTCTTTTTCGGCGCCGGCATACATGCAGGCGGGCAGTTCGTGCGCTTGCGAAAACACATCGATCCAGTCGATGCGCAAAGCGATCGAACCCGCCCGCGGCGCCGCTTCGATCAGCAGACTGCCCGCCCCATCGGAGAGCATCCAGCGCAAAAAATCTTTTTCGAAGGCGATCGCCGGATGCGCTTGCAGTTCCGCGAGCCGCGCTTCGCTTTCCGCCAAAAAATTGCCGGCATGCAGCACCGCAGAAGCCACTTCGGAAGCGGTCGCCACGGCGTTGGCAGTGGTGCCCGAGAGCACCGAAAGATAGGCGTATTTCAGCGCCGTCATGCCCGCCAGGCAAATGCCCGCGGTGGCAACCACTTCGCAGCTCGGTATGCCCAGTTCGCCATGCACCATCACGCCATGGTTGGGCATCAATTGATCGGGCAGCGAAGTGCCCGCCACCAGGCATTCGATTTGATCGAGCGCGAAACCCTCACCGGCGAGTCCGCGCACCGCTTGCGCGGTCATCTGGGCATTGCTGTGCGTCGCCTCGCCGGTGGCCGGGTCCAGCGCGTAATGGCGCTGGCGTATGCCATTGCTGCGCAAGACGATGCGCCGCGCCCGCGAGGGCTTGCCGCCGACGCAGCCCAGCACCGCTTCTATGCGCTCGTTGTCGATCGGCTGTCCGGGCAGAAAGCTCGCGCTGCGGGTTATGTAAGCCTGGGGCATGGGGGCCATCTCAAGGATATTGCGCCAAGCGCTCATCACCCGAGCCCGAGGGCAGTTCGTGCGCGGCCTTTGCCGCCCGCATCCGCGTCTGCAGGAGAGGCGACAAGAGCGTGCGCAAGAAAAGGGAGAGCGGGACCACGGTGAGAATCATGAGCATGAGATAAGCGACGAACAAAAGCAGCACCGGCCGCCGGCGCCACTGCCCGGGCTTGCCGCAGGCCCGCAGCAGGCCCGCCCACGCGCGAAAGGCGCGATGTCCGGCGCGCTCGCTCATCAGCAGGGCCGGATCGACCAGAGCCGCGCGCAGGCCGGAGAGCATGGCTTGACCGCTTTTTTCACGGTCCTCCAGAAGCGCCTCGGCCAGCGCCTTGCCGAAGCGCGCCGCACCCGCGATATCTTCATCGCGCACGCCGGCCCGAGGCAAGCCCCAGAAAGCTTCGCGCCGTCCGGTCAAGAGCCAGCGCGGTGTGGTGATCAGCGTGGCCAAGACGTGGGCGCGGTCAACGAAAGCCACATGATCGGTGTGCACCGCACCCGCCTCGGCCAGCAGCCGCTTGACCGTCTCCTGCGCCATCAGCCACATATTGCGACAAGCGACCACGGTGACCACCGGGCGGCCCGCCAGAAGCCGCCGCCCCTGGGCGCTGGTCAGAAACGCGGTGATCGGCGGCGAGGGTGACAGATACCAAACCTGATAGGCAAGAATGATGAGATCGAAGTGTTCGCCGGCCTGCACCTGGATCGGTTCGAGCGGCGGCGGGTCGAGGCGAACCGACTCGGGAAACACGTCGAGGAAAGCGAAAAAAGACCAGGGATAGGGATAGGGGGGCACCGGCCAAAGCACCTCTTCACAGACTTCCACCTCGGGTTTGCCGCGCAAGGGCGCCACCATGGCCTGTACGATGTTCGTGAGCTGGCCCGTCTGAGAATAATGAACTACCAGAACCCGTTTGATTTGTGCCCCCAAAACCGATACTGATCGGCGTATGACCCACGCCGCGCAGTTCTTCGAATGCCCGCTGATGCTTGGCTATTGGCGACCTCCCCGGCAACCGCGCCCATTATATGACAGGGGCTTTGCACTGGCGAGCCGCAGTGACGCCGCCAATGTAGCCCAGCCCCCATGGCAGTCGGCTCCATCGCAAGCTGCGCCATCCTGCCGGTTTGCCGCCGCCGAAGCTTGCGCAACACGCCCAAGGCCGCTTGCGCGGTCTTCAGGGACTTGCGTCTCCGGCGCCCAAGCTTACAATCCCCCTGGCGCTCTCCAGTGCGGCAGTTTGGTTTAACGCGGTTGGTCTGCCATGATGCAGCCGCTCTTCGACTTTGCTTCGCTGCGTCAGCGGACAAACGCTATCCTTTGGGCGGCACGATGCCTACATTCCTGGTTCTGCTGCGAGGGGTCAACGTCGGCAAGGCAAAGCGCGTGCCCATGGGTGACTTCAAAGCGCTCCTTCTCGACGTGGGCTGCACTTCTGCCGCAACCCTTCTCAACAGCGGCAACGCCGTGGTTCGAGCCGTTCGCCAGTCCCCTGCCGCTTTGGCAACAAAGATATCGGCCGCGCTTGCCGCTCGGTTTGGCTTCTCGGTACCCGTCGTCGTTGTATCCGCAGACGAATTCAACAAAATCCTCGCAGAGTGCCCCTTCGCGCACCAGGCGCAGGATGCCTCGCGCCTGCTCGTCGCCTTCACCCAAGACCCCGCTACGCTTGGCCAACTCCGCCCTATCGGGGCGCTGGTCTCCGATACGGAGCGCTGGGCGATTGGTGGTGCCGCGGCGTATCTGCTGTGCACGACCGGGCTGCTTGAGTCAAAAGCGGGCGCGGCACTCCTTGGGAGGGTTGGTTATGCAGTCACAACCCGCAATTGGGGCACGGTACTCAAGTTGCAGGCGCTGGCCGAGACAAGCGCCGCCTTGCCGTTATGATCAACGCCATGCACGGCAAAGACGTTCTTGGCCAGATCGATTCCAACTGTGATAATGCTCATGGACTTCCCCTTTCGTGGTTTTGATGTGATCTCGAAATCCCATCATGGCACTCATTGCCGTTCGCGGCTTCCGCCGCAGCCTCGGCACGGGCAAGCCCCTTTCAGTCGTTAGCTGTCATGAATATGCGTCGGTGGGCAGCGATCGCCTTCACAGTCTTTTCGGCCGGTGGCATCGTACTTGCGTTCCTGCACTCAAAGTTATGGGGCGCTGCGGCGCTTCTGACACTCGCCTCTCTTTTTTCCGGCGCCATCGCCTGTGCGCCAGACGACTTGGCCGAGGACGGGGACACCTTGCCCGGGGTTATCACACCGCGCGAGAATCGCTTCTTCGGATGGGCAAGCGTCGCCGCAGTAATTGGCGCCGCGTCGCTAATTTGGCTATCCGTCCAATCGCAAGCGCCATGACTGTCAGTGGTTATCCAATAATCCCCAGTTGTGGTAATCGAATTTTCCGCACCCTTTGATGCGCGAGGGGGCTACCACCGTGCAGTCGATGTCGCGCGCCACCAGATGGCGATACAGGGCGTAGTCGCAGGGGCCGGCTTCATACGCGACATGCAGGGTATGCCCGCCGGACACGATTCTGCGCAGCGCCCGATCCACCTCAGCCAGCCCGCCGCCGATCGTGCCGTAGTGGCGCACCTCCCCGCGCGAATCGGCCTGCGTCAGGGCGATGTCAATCGGATCCTTGTGTACATCCATTCCGACGAAAATCGCGCTAGACTTTGTCATGGCCTGCCTCCTGAATCCGTGTGTTGTGCCCTCGTGCCAACCTTGTGGCCCGGCGCGGAACCGCTCCGCGCAATCCACGATACTCCAGAAGGCGGGCCACCTCACTTCAAACCATGTCGTTAGGCCGAATCAGTAATGGGCTTACCTAGGGGCTTGGTGTGGGTTGAGGATTACAACGACGAATGGCCTCGGCTGTTCGAGGAGGAACGCGTTCGAATACTCGAGCTCGTCGGGAACATCGTCATCTCCATCCAGCATGTGGGAAGCACCGCAGTGCCTGGGCTGTGTGCAAAGCCCGTCGTAGACATCGCCGTCGGCGTCAAAGACTTGGAAACCGGGCGAGGATGTGTCGACCTTCTCACCGGTGGCGGTTATGAATTCAAAGGAGATGCAGGTATTCCGGGCAGGTATTTCTTTGCCAAGGGGACGCCGGACAATCGAACACACTACATTCACGTGGAGGCGGTCAACGGACTCCTTTGGCGCAACCATATCTTGTTCAGAGACTATCTCCGGTCGCATCCCGATGTGGTCGCTGCCTACGGGGAACTGAAGAAAATACTCGCAACAAAACACGGAGATGATCGAGAGAAGTACGCCCTTGGAAAGAAGCCCTTTATCGATGAAATCATCTCGAAGGCATCGGAGGAGTATGAGTTGAACGAAATGGGGGAAACTCGCGTCGGGGGGCAGACCCCCATGGCACTACCTTAAGCGCTGAGAGCGATTTCTTGGCGCCATGATTTT
>CAZFEK010000046.1:0-33554 GCA_964517465.1 uncultured Alcaligenaceae bacterium | reverse complement strand
TAATCGCCTTTCGAAAGGTTCCATTGGCTGTCAATATTATTTATGGATAGGTTCTTAGTCTCAGTCTCTTTTCAGCTCTTCGCCTTTCCTGCAGAATAGAATGGGGGCTGCGCAGCATGGCGATTTGCGGATCACTCGGGTCGCGCAGCCTGACGCGCAAACACCTCTAAACCTGGCTCGTGTGAAACATCCCCTCCCACTACCCAACGAACAAGACCTCCTGCGCCTGCGCAACATGCTGCTCGGACTCGCGGCCTTGATCGGTTTGCTGCTCGCCGCCTCCTACGGCTGGCAGGTTTACGCCGACCGGCAGCGCACCCTCGAAGCCGAAGGCGAGCGCTTGCAATCGCTTTCTCTGGCGCTGAGTGGCAATAGCGAGGTCTTGTTCCGTGGCGCGGCGGGTCTGCTGCGCCGAATACAGCGCGATATCGGGCGCCAGGGTGGTCTTGCGCGTTTCGATGAACGCGCTTTGCACGAGCTCCTGCAGGGGCAGCTCGCCCTGCTGCAGGAGCAGGCCAACGGCCCGGCGCTTCACAGCATGTGGGTGGCCGACGCCCAAGGCAAGATGCTCGGCAGCAGTGAAACCTACCCGGGCGCGTCCATCCAGGTCGCGGACCGGGAGTATTTTCAGCATCACCGCGATACCGCTAGCAGCGCGGTCTGGCTCAGTCCGCTGCTGCAGTCGCGCATCTCCGGGCAGTGGGTCAATCTGCTCACGCTGCGCTTGAATGACCCTCAAGGTGCATTCGCGGGCGTCCTGGGCATTTCCATCCGCGCCGACTACTTCGAGCGCTTCTACCGCGCCCTCAATCTGGGCAAAGAGAACACCATCGCCCTGGTGCGCGAGGATGGCAAGCTGCTTTACCGTCACCCCTTCGATGCGCGCTACACCAACATCGATCTTGCGCAGGAACCGGACTTCCGGCGCGTTCGCGAATCCGGCAATGGCACTTTCACCAGTCTCAGCCCCTTCGATGGGAAGCTGCGCATCATCGGCTACACCCGCGGCGGCGAGTTTCCGTTTTTTGCCGTGGTCTCCGCCCACGAATCTTCGGTGCTTAGCCAGTGGCGCGAAAATTCGCTCATCTACGCCCTGCTGGGACTGCTGGCCTATCTCGCGGTGCTCGCCTTTTGTTATTTCGGCTTGCGGCAACTGCGTCACCTTCTGGCGGTGTCGCACGTCTCGCTGCACGACCCGCTCACCGCCCTGCCCAACCGGCGTTATTTCGACCAGCTGGTCGAGGCCGAATGGCGCCGCGCGGCCCGCAGCCAGCAGCCTTTCGCGTTTCTGTTCGTCGACATCGACCACTTCAAGGCCTTCAACGATCGGTACGGCCACGATCGCGGCGACCAGTGCCTGCGCCAGGTGGCCAGCGCACTCAGCGCCGGGCTCAAGCGCGCTGGCGACATGGTGGTGCGCTATGGAGGCGAAGAATTTGTCTGTATCCTGCCGGACACCGACTTGGCCGGCGCTCGCCAGGTCGGCGCCAGTCTTGTCGCCAGCATCGCCGCTTTGGCCTTGCCCAACGAAGGGGCAGGTCCGGCGGGCATCGTCACCATTAGCGCGGGCGTGGCCGCCGCTACTCCACAGCGGGGCGAATCCGCGCTCGATCTGCTGCAGCGGGCCGACGAAGCCCTCTATTCAGCCAAGAATGCGGGGCGCAATCGGGTTGCCGAAGCCGCCCCCGCTGCGCACTGATCGCCTCGGCGTCACACGTCCAAACCACTCAAGTTTTACCGTTTCCTGCCGAAAACCTGGGGAGGTTGCCCGTCCCGGGGGTTGAGTTCGCCCCTAGATCGGTTGCCTATCGGTGCTGGACGCCGCGAACCGCGGCCTTTGGTCGAACAACGAATGCAACCAGGAATTTGCGCCTATGCCCGGTGTAACCGTCCTCGCGGGGGTGAGCATGCCCAGTCGCCATAGCGGTGAAGCAGAAAGCGAAAGCCAGCGCCGACTGGCGGATCTGCACCAGCGCATCCGAGATCTCGAACAGCAGAACAGCGACCTCGAGATCGCCCTGGAGACTGCCATCCAGCATGGCGACGCCATCGATCATGAAATCTCCACCACCAACCGGCGTTTGGTGGCGGAAATCTCCGAGCGCGTTCGCGCCGAAGCGCGGCTGGAGCGCCTCCTCGATGCGCTTCGGCAACAAAAAGCGGATCTCGAGATTCTGGTCGCGACGGTCAGCGAACATTCCGACGGCATCGACGCCGATTGGCTGCGGCGCTATGCCGAAGCCGAAACCACGGCGCTGACCGACGAGCTCACCGGGCTGGCCAATCGCCGCGGCCTCAATGCCGCGCTGGACAAAGCCTGGAGGCGCTGCTTGCGCGGCGACAAACCGCTGGCGCTGGTGATGCTAGACATCGATTTCTTCAAGAGCTACAACGACATCCACGGGCACCCGGCCGGCGACCAATGTTTGGCGCTTTTGGGCAAGATACTCAAGCGCGCCTGCGCCCGGCCGGACGACGTCGCGGCACGTTATGGCGGCGAAGAATTCCTGCTCATCCTGCCCGATACCGACCTCGAGGGCGCCACCCGCGTAGCAGAGCGCATCCACGACGAGCTGCGCCGCCGGGCTTTGGCCCACCCGGGTTCGGAATTTGGGGTAGTCACGCTTTCCAGCGGTATCGTCGGCGAACGCGCGGGCGCCAGCGGCGATGTCGCCGACTTGTTGGCCGAGGCTGACCGGCGCTTGTATGCGGCAAAGCGCGATGGGCGCAACACCTGGCGCAATGCTTGAGGAGGCTGGACAATGAGCGAAATCATCGGACAGTTCCATGCGCCGCGCGACGAGGCGGAAGTGGAAAGCCTGACCCTGCGCTTCTCGCCAATCTCCATTCCGATCAAGCAGCGCTGGCGCAACAATGGCCTGTCGGCGGATTTTCTGGCCGACTATGTCTCGACTTTTTTCCCGCGGGTGGAAGGCGACCCGGCCTCCGACCAAAGGCGCATCGAGGTCAGCGGAGCAGTCAAGTACATCGCCAACGAACTGCTGGAAAACGCGATGAAATACAGCGTCGAAGCCGCCGCGCCGCCCATTTCCATCATGCTCCAGCTCGATCACGAAAAGATCGCTTTCTGGGAAACCAACACCGTGGTCGAGAGCCAGTGCCGGCGATTCCGCGCCTTCATCGAACAATTGCTCGCGTCCGATGCGGATGCGTTCTACCTCGAGCAACTGGAACGCAGCGCCGAAGGCAATGGCTCGGGGCTGGGCTTTCTCACCATGATCAACGATTACGGCGCCCAACTCGCCTGGCGCTTCGATTGCGCCAGCACGGGCGCCGTCACCGTAACCACTCACGTCTATCTCGCGATCTAGCCCCGAACCATGGAAACCATTTTGCAAGACGAACTGTATTCCGTCGCCTATCAGTCCGCGAGTGGCACCGTCTATCTCAAAGGCACTCTGCGCCTCAATGGCGCCGAGGAGTATGCGCCCATTGTCGCTTTGCTGGGACGAGCCCTGGACGAGCACCGCCATGTGAAGTTGGATCTGCGGGAACTTGAATTCCTCAACAGTTCCGGCATCGCCACCCTTTCACGATTTGTGATCGACGCCCGCAACCGCAAGACCATCACCCTCACCATCCTCGGCACGAAAAAAGTGGCCTGGCAAAGCAAGTCGCTCGCCAATCTGCAGCGTTTGATGCCGACGCTGGCGATGGATATCCAGTGACATGAATTCGAGCGCTAGCCAAAGCGAAGCGGGCGCGCCGGGCGAAGCAAAGGCGGTCGTGGGCGCCGAAACCGCCCCCTCGCGCTGGTTTTCGGGACTCAGCGCCAAGCAGGCGGCGATCACTCTTTTGATTGCGCTGGCCTTCGGCCTGATCGGAAGCGCCACCGAGCTTTACCTCGATTGGCGCGCCAAGCGCGCCGAAATTCAGCAAAACATGGCGCAAGTGCTGGACATGCTCCAGCCGGCCGCGGCCGAAGCGGCCTACCTGCTCAACGAACAGCTCGCCATGCGCGTCGCCGCCGGGCTCACGCGTTACACCGCAGTGCGTGAAGTCACCCTGCGCGACGAATCGGGCGCTGTGCTGGCGGGTCAGGAGCGCTTCGGGTTGGGGGAAGAAAGCGCCTTCGCGCAGAAGCTCTTTGGCGACATCACCCACTACCAGCTCGAACTGGTACGCAATGGCACCAAAATCGGCAAACTCGAGACCTATCTCTCAGCCGAAGCATTGGCGCAGGATTTTTTCGATCGTATCGCGCGTCTGGCCGCAGTCGGCATCCTGCGCGCCCTGGCCATTTCAGCGGTATTGGTGTTCTTCTTCTACGGCATGATCATACGGCCGCTCTTGCGTCTGTCGCGGCAAGTGGGCGCGGTCAATCCGGCACAGCCCGGAGCCACGCCGATTCCGCCCGCCCCCGGGCACGCCAAGGACGAAATCGGCGCGCTCATCGGCGCCCTGAATCGCCTGCTCGGCGCGTTCCAGCACGGCCTCGCCCAGCGCGACCAAGCCCAGAGAGAACTCACCGCGCTCACCCGCGAACTCGAGGCCCGCGTCCAGCAGCGCACCGAGGCGCTGGCTTTAGCCAAGACCGAAATCGAAGCGCTCAACCGCCGGCTCGCGGCAGAAAACCTGCGCATGGGCGCAGAGCTCGACGTCAGCCGCAAAATTCAGCGCATGACTCTGCCCACGCCCGACGAACTCGAAGGCATCGCTGGCCTGGATGTGGCAACCTATATGGAGTCGGCCAAAGAGGTGGGCGGTGATTATTACGACATCCTGCGCGACCGCGACCGCTTGCGCATCAGTATCGGCGACGTCACCGGTCACGGCTTGGAAAGCGGGGTTGTCATGCTCATGACCCAAAGCGCGGTGCGCACCCTCACCACCCATGCCGAAGGCGATCTTTCCCGCACCCTGCAAGCGCTCAACCGCACCATTTACGACAACGTGCAACGCATGGGCAGTGACAAGAACCTCACCCTTGCGCTGCTCGACTACCAGAACCATGCCCACGGCGGCACCTTGCGCGTCAGCGGCCAGCATGAATCGGTCATCGTAGCGCGCGCCGATGGACGCCTGGAGCTGATCGACACCACCTTGCTCGGCATGCCGCTGGGACTGCTCGATCGGGTCGACGAATTCCTGGGAGAAGTCGAGATTCAGTTGGCGCCGCAGGACGTGGTGGCGCTCTACACCGACGGCATCACCGAAGCGGCCAACACCCGGCACCAGCTTTATGGCCTGGAGCGGCTATGCCAAGTGATTCTGGCGCATCGCGCCGAGAGCACCGAAGACATCAAACGCGCGGTGGTGGAGGACGTGATGCGCCACATCGGCACGCAGACCATTTATGATGACCTCACCCTGATCGTGCTCAAACAAAAGGAAAGGTCATGCGCTTCCTGAGTATTTGCGCCCTGCTGGCCAGCATGATGGCGCTGCCCTCCGAGGCGTTGACCAAAACCTATCTGGTCGGCGTCGAAGATCTCGACTATTACCCGGTTTACGGCGTGCGCGAAGGGCAATACGCAGGCGCGGCACGCGAAATTCTCGATGCCTTTGCCAAGGATGCGGGACTCGATTTCAGCTACCAACCGCTGCCGGTGATGCGGCTGACCACCGACATGCTCAGCGGCGCGGTGGATTTCAAGTTTCCCGACAACGGCTATTGGAATGCCGAGCTACGCAAGGGAAAAAACGTTTCCTACAGCCAGCCGGTGATTGCCTATATCGACGGCGTGATGGTGCTGCCGGAGAAAAAAGGGCGGCCGATCGCGCAATTTGCCACGCTCGGCACGGTAAGCGGCTTTACGCCTTTTGCTTGGCTCGCCATTCTGAAAGAAGGCCGCATCCGGCTGGTGGAAAACCCGCAAATGCGCGCCCTGCAGCGGCAGGTTCTGACGGGGCGCATCGACGGTGCTTACGCCAGCGTGGCGGTAGCAAACCATATCCTGGACAAGGAGCTCAAGCAGCCGGGTGCGCTGGTCTTTGATCCCGCCTTGCCCCACACCCGCAGCGACTATTTCTTGTCGACCGCGAAACATCCGGAAATCATCAAGCGCTTCGACACCTGGCTCCAGGCGAATGCCGCGCGCGTCGCCGCCATCAAGGCCAAGCACGGCGCCGAAGCCGGCGTGAAATAGCCACGAAAACAACCGCCCGGTACCACGCGAGTGCCCCTCGCCTCGCCGGCGCCGCAGGCAAGCTCGAGTCACTCTGCCCGGTGCGGGTAGGGCTTCCCAGCCACAAGTTAGAGCCGCGCCCGCCGGCCCTGGTGTAGGCTTCGACTGGCTCGCCCCGCCGCAAGAGGCAGGGCTTGTGCTCAACCCGTGGTCAATCCGTCGTGGCGCCGTTTCCTTGCGAGCGGAAGGCTACTTTGGCGATGACGTAAAGAATGGCACAAGCCAGCGCAACCATGGCGACTTCCTGCCAGATTGGCCATTCGCTTGGAAGCGCTCCTTCGATAACCGCCCCCAGCGCGACGCCACTCACGAATACCACTTCCTTGCCAGTTATCATGGGTCCTCCTCCTCTGGTGGTGTTGCCAAGATTCTGCGCAAAACCGTCTTTCGCGCCCGGCGAGCGGCGCCAAGACCAGCTGGGCCGCTTGCCCAGGCTGCCTCTCCTGGCAGCGGCCTGTCGTGCCGGCTGAAACCGGGAAGCGGGCGGGGTGCCGGCATCCGCGGCGGTGAATTGGCGAATTAGA
This sequence comes from uncultured Alcaligenaceae bacterium, assembly GCA_964517465.1. GTDB lineage: Bacteria > Pseudomonadota > Gammaproteobacteria > Burkholderiales > Casimicrobiaceae > JACPUX01. The sequence goes on along the minus strand of CAZFEK010000046.1, from coordinate 26,881 downwards.
CGCCTGTTTTCCCAGGGCGGCAAGACCCTGACTGACAGACGGGTAATCCGGCGCCGGGAGCGACACCCCCGACAGCGGCCGGGAGCGCGCTGGCGCTGCGCCGGCAACGCGGCACGGTTCCGCCTCCTGGCGGCGGCGCGTAGAATGCCCGAATTCGACCGCCTCGGCCTTGGACCGAGGCAAGGAGTCCCCTTGTTACCTCGCCTCGCTGCCTCCCTTATCGCCGCCTGCGCCCTGGCCGCCTGCGGCATGCCCGAAGCCACTACCGCCGCCGCCACGGCGGGCGCAGTGAAAGCGATCGAAACCAAAGACGCCCAAGCCACCGCGGACCGGGCAAAATCCCGGGTGGAGCAAGCCTTGCAGGAAGGGGCGGCGCAGCGCGAAGTTGCCGTGTCGCGCCAGCCCTGAACCTTGCGCGCACTGGTTTGGCTGCGCCGCGATTTGCGGCTTGACGACAATGCGGCACTGGGCGCGGCATTACGAGAAGCCCGCCAAGTCTTTTGTTGCTTTGTTTTTGATACCGCCATCCTGAACGCGCTCGCGGCGCGGCAGGACCGGCACGTGAGTTTCATCTGGCACTCGCTCCTTGCGCTGCGCCAGCGGTTCCAGCACGCGGGCGGCGAACTAATCGTGCTCCATGGCCAGGCGGAGCAGGAACTGCCAAGGCTCGCCGCCCGGCTTGAGGTGGGCGCCGTTTATGCCGGCGAGGACTACGAACCCGACGCCCGCGCCCGCGACCAGCGCGTCGCCCGCGAGCTGGAGCGCAGCGGTTGCAGGTTCGAACGGGTGAAAGACATCGCGATCTTCGCCAAGAATGAATTGCTCACGCAGGCGAACCGGCCATTCGCGGTTTTTACGCCCTACAAAAATGCCTGGCTCAAGCTCCTGAGCGCGGCAGAACTGGCACCTCGCTTAGATGCCTCCCATCTGCCCCGCCTCGCGCGCCCCGACTTCGAGCTGTCGACGCCGTCGATCGAAGGGATGGGCTTTGCACCGGCCGATTTGGCAGCAGCCGGCCTGTTGCCGGGCGAGGAGGGCGCGCAAAAAACGCTGCAGCGCTTCTTGCCTCGGTTGATTGGTTATCACCGGGAGCGTGATTTCCCGGCCTTGGATGCGACCTCGGCGCTTTCCGCACATAACCGCTTTGGCACGATTTCAATTCGCGAGCTGGTTAGGCTGGCGCATGAAGCAAAAAGCGAGGGTGCCAAAGCCTGGGCAAGCGAGTTGATCTGGCGAGATTTCTTTTTCCAAATCCTGTATCACTTCCCGCACAGCGCACAGAGTGCCTTCCGACCGCAATTTGCCGGGCTGGCCTGGCAAAACCAAGAAAAACATTTCCAAGCCTGGCGCTCCGGGTGCACCGGATATCCGCTCGTCGATGCCGCAATGCGTCAGCTCGCCGCCACCGGCAACATGCACAACCGGCTGCGCATGGTGGTGGCTTCGTTTCTATGCAAAGACCTGCTTGTCGATTGGCGCTGGGGAGAGCGGTATTTCGCTCAAGAACTCAACGACTTCGACCTCGCCGCGAACTGTGGCAACTGGCAATGGGCCGCCTCGACGGGATGCGACGCTCAGCCCTGGTTTCGCATCTTCAACCCGGTGGCGCAGTCGCGGAAATTCGACCCGCAAGGCGACTACATCCGTCGCTGGGTGCCCGAGCTCTCCCAGGTGCCAGCGCCCGCCATTCACGAACCTTGGGCGCTCTCGCCGGCCGATCAAAGGGCCTGCAGCTTTCGCTTGGGCAGAGACTACCCGGCGCCCGTCGTCGATCACGCCACGCAGCGGCAAAAAGCGCTGGAAATGTACCGGACGGCTCGCCCGACTTGATCCCTTCGCCGGCGCTCAAGCGCCCGGCCGGATTGGACGTTATTCAACGTGGAAACGGTTCAGTGCTTTTCTCAATCCTTTGCGCCTCACGATCAAATCGCGGGTGTTCCTTCTGGCCCTGGTGGTGCTGGCGGGTTTGCTTTCGCTATCCTTTTTCCATTACCGAACTTCGGAGCAGAACCTGCGGGCGCATCAAGCCCTGATTGATCTGCTCGCCCAAACCGACCTGATTGCGCGCACGGTGCATGAACTACAGCGCGAGCGCGGCCTCACCAGCAGCTATTTGGCCAGCCGCGACCTTCGCTTTCTCGAAGGTTTGCAGGACCAGTACGCTTTGACCGACCAACGCTTGGAGGAACTTGGCGCCGCCCTGCCGGCACGCGCGATACCCATCGCGGCGCATGAAGCCTATCGACGCAAAGTGGCGGCGCTTGGCGTCAGTTCCGCGGAGTCCTTTGGCTATTACACCGAAAGGATCGGGGCGCTGCTCGATGTGAGTGAACATTTTTCGGTCACCCTCGCCGTCCCGCACTTCGGGCAGGAACTGGCCGCCCAGGTGGACCTTCTTCAAGCGACGGAATTCCTCGGCCAGACCCGTGCCACCCTGATGGCGGCAAACCCGAACGGTCCCGCGGAACCGGGCTGGCTGGCGAATCTGGGCGAACGCTCGGGACTGTTCGAATGGCATTACCGCCGCTTTCGCCAATTCAGCAGCGCACCTCCGGGCGATGTGCCAGAATTGATTGACGCGCGCCGCATTCTGGCCGCCGCGATGAAAGGCGAATTTGCCGTGCCCACCGTGGCGCAACGACTTGAGTGGTACCGCATCTTGACCGCCGCGATCGATCATCTGCATGTGCTTGAACGCAACTCACTCGCCGCGCTGGCCGGCCAGGCGAGCGCCCACATGGCGGACATGCGCTTCAAAGTCGGTATCGAGCGCGCCGGATTGCTGGCAGTGATCGCGCTGCTTTTTTTCCTTGCCTTCAGTTCGATGCGCCTGCTGCTCAATGCGCTGGAAGCTTCGCTGCGTGCGGCGCGTCGAGCGCGATTCGACCCCGCCTCGTTTTCCCAACCGGCCACCAACACAAGCGACGAAGCTCGCGAAATCTCGAGCGGCGTCGGAGACCTCCTTAGCCTCGTTGATCGGCTCACCCGCCAGGCATCGACCGACCATCTGACCGGCGCGCTCAACCGCCAGGGCTTCAGCGAAATCGCCGAGGGAGAATTGGAAAGAGCCCGGCGCTATCGGCGTCGCCTGGCGATGATCATGTTCGATCTCGATCACTTCAAAGTCATCAATGACCAGTTCGGTCACACCTCGGGGGATGCCGTGCTCCAGGCCATGGCGGGGCTGGTGCATGAGCACCTGCGCCTCGCCGACGTTTTTGCGCGCTGGGGCGGCGAAGAATTCATCGTCCTGGCCCCCGAAACCTCTGAAGAAGAAGCCGTTCAGCTCGCCGAAAAGCTCCGCTGCCTGTTTCGCGAGTTTCGCGCTCCCGGTGTCCCCACTTTCACGGCCAGTTTCGGCGTCACCGCTTTTCTTCCCGAGGATCGTCTGGAGCACTTCTTCGAACGCGCCGACCGTGCCCTTTATGCCGCCAAGACGGGCGGGCGGGATCGCGTGATCGCCTTCGACGCTCAGGCGGAAGCCCTGCGAGCCGCCGAAAAGCCCGGCCGACGCCGCCTGGCGGTGGTTCGCGACCATCCTCCGAAACGCCGAGGCAAGACCTGAGGCCAAGCCATGACCAAGACCAGCCGCAAGGACACACCGCCCTACCTCACCAAAGACGGATCGGAAATCCGCGAACTGATGCACCCCGCAGCCCACGGCAACCAGCGCCAAAGCCTCGCCGAGGCCACGGTGCCCGCCGGTTGCTGCACGCGTTTGCATCGCCACCTCGCGAGCGAGGAGCTCTACCACGTCACCGCAGGGCGCGGCCGCATGGTTTTGGGCGAGACGAATTTCGTAGTAGAGCCCGGAGACACCGTACTCATCTCCCCCGGCACCGCGCACAAAATCGAAGCGCTCGGCGAAAGTGCCCTGGTCGTACTCTGCTGCTGCAGCCCGGCCTATGCACACGAGGACACCGAGTTGCTCGAATGAAAGGTTTCTAGCCTCAGTGCACCAAAGTAAGCGGCGGCCGCTTGGGGAAGCCCACGTTGAGCACCAACACCCGATGCCCCAGCATCACCACGCCGCCTTTGACGCGATTGTCGCCGGTGTCGCTGTATTCGAAATCGTAGGCACGACGCAGTTGTATGCGCCCATCGTCATTACGCGCCAGGTTCAGTTTGGCGATCGACACCGTTTCGTCCAGCAGTTGCCAACCCTCGGCCTGGCATGCGGCCCGCGCGGCGGCGATGCCGATTTCGCGCGCCTTGAGGCTGTCCATCCACAGCCACCCCAGGCCAAACAGCAGCCCGAGGCCCAGCAATTCCCAACTCAGCATCGGGCTCGATCCTCGCTCAATGTTGGGTTCGCGGTGCCGCCGGGATCAAAGCCCCGAAACCCAGCATCCCCAGCCCCAAAAAATACACCGAGACATTAAAAGCTTGCGGCGGCCACCCTGGGGAAACAAACTTGGCCCAGGCGAGCAAGGCATCCGACAGCATGAAGGCCAGCGCGCCGGCGACCGCGATCGGGTGAGCGTCCGACAGCAGCACCGCCGAAACCATCACGGTGATGACCGCGATGTAGGCCAGCACCGGCCCGCGCAAGCCGCCCAGGTGAGGCCACAGCAGCACCGTCATGCCCACGCAGAAGATCAGCACCGCCAACACGCCCCAGCGCCGCGGGCTGGCGAAAAGCCGCCGCGGCCAGAAGTGGGCGATGAAACTCAAATGCGCCAGTAGAAAAGCCACCAGGCCGGGAACGAAATAGCGCCCGCGATCGAGGTCGAGAATCACATCGCCCGCGCCGCACAACAGCGCCGCGGCGAGCAGTGTCATGCGCGCGCGCCCGGCAAGACCCGGCCAGCGGGCCACCGCCAGCGCGAGGCTCAAGGCCGGAATGACCTTGATGAGAAAACTCGCGCCAAAATCAGGCGCGAAAATTTTCCCCGCCACGAAAGCCACTGTGGCCAGAAAGAACACCAGCGCATAGGGCCGCGCCGCACGCTGCCAGCCGGCGAGGTCGTTCTCGATGGGCGCGCTCACTGGTGTACCTTCCCCCCGCCCCCTTCCCGGGGAAGGGGGTGAATGCGGTTCGCGCGCGGTGCCCGCTCCGGCGAGTGGCTTGCGCACCCTTGGGGCGGCCCGGCGGGTTGGATGGAACCTTCCCCCCGTCCCCCTTCCCGGGGAAGGGGGTGAATGCGGTTCGCGGGCGGTGCCCGCTCCGGCGAGTGGCTTGCGCACCCTTGGGGCGGCCCGGCGGGTGCGCTCACGTCACGCACCGTTCAGGCCGGCACCGGCCGCCCGGTCAGGCGCCGGCCCAGCCACAAGAGGCGACGCCAAACCCAGCGCAGCAGCAGCAAGGTGAGGAAGGCTTCGAGCAGGGTCAGCACGAAGGCGAGTACTGCATGCCAGCGCTCACTGCGTCGGTGGAACTTGGCGATGGCGCGGTCCCGGGCGATTTCGATGGAGTCATAGAAACTGGGCACCACCAGCAAGGTGAGGAAAGTCGAGGTGATGGTGCCGCCGATGATCGCCACCGCCATGGGGCGATAAAACTCGGCGCTGTCGCCCACGCCGACGGCCACCGGCAACATGCCGGCGATGAGCGCGAAAGTGGTCATCAGAATCGGCCGCAGGCGGCGGCGACCGGCCTCCATCAGCGCTTCTTCGCGATCCATGCCGGCACGCTCGCGCGTGCGCGCGGCATCGAGGAGAAGAATGGCGTTCTTGGCCACCAGGCCCATGAGCATGATGACGCCGATGAAGCTCATCAGGTTGAGCGTGCCGCGGGTGATGAGCAACGCCAGTACCACGCCGATCGGCGTGAACAGGAGCGATAGCATCACCGGCGCGGGGGCGGTGAAAGAACCGAACTGCATCACCAGGATGAGATACATCAGCGCAATGCCCATCACCAAGGCAATGGCCATTTCCCGGAAGACTTCCTGCTGGTCGCGCGAGGCGCCGGCCAATTCCAGACCAAACCCCGGCGGGAAGTTCATGGCGCGGGCCAGTTTCATGGCATCGGCGGTAACCTCGCCCGAGGAGCGCCCCTGAGCATTGGCCGAAACGGTGATCATGCGCTTGCCATCGACGTGCTGAATCTTCGCCGGCCCTTTGCCCATGCTGACGGTGGCGATCTGCTCCAGGGGCACGATCTGGTTGCTGCCCGAAACCGCGATGGGCAGGCGCTCGATGTTGCTGGCGTCGACCCGGTCGGATGGATGCAGGCGCACCGAAACATCGCGGGTTTCGCCCGCGGGATCGACCCAGTCGCCTACTTCCACGCCGGCGAAGGCCACGCGCAGCGCCTGCGCGGCGTCGGCGGCGGAAATCCCGAGCGCGTTGGCAAGCCCTCGATCGAGCTCGATCTTGAGTTCGTCTTGCGGATCTTGCTCCGAAAGGCCGATATCCACCGCCCCTTTCACCGATTTCATCTTTTCCATGAATTCGCCGGTGAGCTCCTGCAAACGCCGGATATCCGGGCCGGAGAAGCGAATTTGCACCGGTTTTTGCGCCCCCCCGGACAGATCGTCGAGCACGACATACTCGGCGCCCACCAATCGGGCAACCAGACTGCGCAGCTCTTTGGCAATCTCCTGCGAGCTGCGCTTGCGTTCTTTGCCCTTGCCGATGTCGACGTAAATGCGCCCGCCGCTGGCGTTGACGTAGGTGTTGGTGGCTTTCACTTCCGGCAGGGTGCGCGCGAGGGCGGCACCCGCTTCCATTTTCAGACGGGCATATTCGAGGCTGCTGGAAGACGGCGTGCGCACTTCGATGGCCACGGTGTCCTGGTCGGAGGTGGGCAGGAAACTCGTTCCTCCGAACTTGGCCTGCAAGGCCAGCGCCGCCACCAGACTGGCGACGGTGAAAAAGAACATCCAGCGCCGGTGATGCAGCGCCCAGGCGATCACCCGGCCGTAGCGGTCGGCCTGATGGTCGAACCAGACATTGAACTTCGCGAGCCAGCGCGATAGCCCCCGGCGCGGCGCATGCTGGTAGCCGGGCGGATCGCCCCAATAGGCCGAGAGCATGGGATCGAGGGTGAAGGAGATCAAAAGGCTCACCAGCACCGAGGCCACGACGGTGAGGCCGAAAGGCCGGAACCATTCGCCCGACACCCCGGGCATGAAGGCCACGGGCACGAATACCGCGACGATGGAGAAGGTGGTCGCGGTCACCGCCAGGCCGATCTCGGCGGTTCCGTCGAGCGCCGCCCGCCTTCGCTCGACGCCTCGCTCCATGTGCCGAACGATGTTTTCGCGCACCACGATGGCATCATCGATCAAGACACCGATGGCCAGCGACAAACCCAAAAGGCTCATGAAATTGAGCGTGAAACCGCACAGCCACACGGCGATGAAGGCGGCGATCACCGAAGTCGGCAGACTGAGGGCGGTAATCAGCGTCGAGCGCCACGAATTGAGGAAGATGTAGACCACCGCCACGGTCAGCCCGGCGCCGAAGATCAGCGCGTGTATGACGTTGTCGAGGCTGTCCTTGGCGGCGCGGCCTCCATCCTGGGTGACTTCGAGCTTGCTTCCGGCGGGCAGAGTCTTGTTGATTTCCGCCACTTGCTTGCGGATTTCGTCGGCCACCGACACCGTGCTGGCTTCGCGGGTGCGGGTGATGGACATGCCCACGTTGGGATGACCGCTTCTGACCGAAACGCTGTTGAGCTCGGCAAAACCGTCTTGCACCGAAGCCAACTGTCCCAAGCGCACCACTTCGTTACCGCGGCGGCGCACGACGATCTGTTCGAATTCGGCGGGCGACTCGATGCGGCCGATCAAGCGTATGCTCTGGTTTTCGAGCGTCCCGCGCACCATGCCCACCGGGGCGGTGGCGTTTTGCGCGCGCAAGGCGGCCACCACCTCGGTGACCGAGACATTGTATTCCCTGAGCTTGGCGGCATGCAGCAGCACCGACAGTTCGCGCCGCAAGGCACCGTTGACGTTGACCGTAGCCACCCCGTTGATGCCGCGGAAACGATCGGCGAGCTGGTCTTCCGCCAAGCGCGAAATCTCGGCATGGCTTTGCCGGGTGGAAGAAAGCGCCAGTTGCATGATCGGCTGCGCCGCCGGGTCGACCCGAAAAAGCACCGGCTCGCGAATCTCCACCGGCAACTTGTGCCGCACCGAAGCGATGGCGTTACGCACTTCGTCGGCAGCTTCGACCATATTCTTGCCGAAGTTGAAGATCATCACCACGCTCGCCAATCCTTCGGTGGACGAGGAGCGCGTCTGGTACACCCCGGCGATGCCCTGCAAGGCTTTTTCCACGCGGTTGATGACCTCTCGTTCCACGCTGTCGGGCGAAGCGCCGGGGTAGCTGATATTGACCACCAGCACCGGCTGTTCGACGTCCGGAATCTGGTTGACCTTGAGCTTGTTGAGCGCCAGCAAACCCAACGCCATCAAGCCGATGATGACCACCAGCGCGGCAATCGGCCGCTTGATGCTGAATTCGGAAAGGAACATGGCTACTTCCCTCCTGCCGCCTTGGCTTCGCTCTGGACGGCCGGCTTGGGTGCGCCAAACTCCACCGCTTGCCCGTCGACGAGCTGGCTGCCCGGGCTGCGCAGAATTCGGTCGCCTTCGGCGAGCCCCGTCTTCACCGGGAAGGTGCCGCTGCGCGGGTCGCGCGAACCCAGCGCCACGGGAGTCTTGACGAGCTTGTCCTCCTTCACCAGCCAGACATGGGTGGCCTCCCCGGCGCGCACCACCGCAGCCTCGGGCACCATGAGGGTTTGCTGCCGGCCGGTTATGATGCGACCTTCGGCATACAACCCGGCCACGCGCAAGCTTTCGCCCTGGTTGATGGACACCAGCACTTCCACCTGGCGCGTGGTGGCATTGGCGGAGGCGTCGATGCGTTTCACCTTCCCGCTGAACTCCACGTTGGGATACCCGTTCACGCGAAAGCTCACGTCTTGCCCGATCTTCAACTCATGCATGCGGTCAGCCGACACCAGCCCCTCGAAGCGCATGCTGCGCGGATCGATGACCTTGACCAGTTCCTTGCCGACTGCCGCGGTGTCGCCCACCGAAGCCTTGCGATCGCTCACCACGCCATCGAAAGGCGCGCGCACTTCGGTGCGGCTCAACTGTTGCCGCGCCGAGGCCACGCGGGCGCGTGCCGCAACCAAGTCGCTCTGGGCGTTGTTGCGGCGCACTTCGACGTCTTCCAAGGCCGACATCGAGGTCATGCCCTGGGCTTGCAGCGCCTTTTGCCGCTGCAACTGGCGCTCGGTTTGCTCGAAAGCCTGGGTCGAGGCGCGCAAGGCCTCCTCGGCCGAGGCGAGGCTGTCGCGGATGGCGGTGTCGTCGAGCCGGAGCAACAGATCACCGCGATGCACCGGCTCGCCGTTTTCCTTGTGCACCTGGGTCACCACCGCTGAAACTTCGGCGCGCAAGTCGGCCCGGCGCTCGGGTTGCACGGAACCGGTGATCACCGGGCCGCTGGCCACCGCGCTGGCGCTCACTTGGCGCAAGTCTTCGGGAGCCAGCAGAAGCTTGGCTGGAGGCGCAGTCTGGGCGGCCTTCGGCGCTGGAGCCGCGGCTGCGGTGCCGCTTGCCGGCTTGCCTTCTTTGGGCGCTTCGCTGCAGGCAGTCAGCACCAGGGCAATCAACAGGGCGGGCAAAAAGGGGCCCAAGGGGCGAGCATGCATGGGGGAGGCTCCTCTGGTCTTGATGTTGTCAGGCAGTGCCTGTGGCCGCAGACCCCGCTTGTGGCCGGGCTGCGAAGGTGTCTATCGGGGGAAAGCGAAACCCAGGAGACCGTGCTCAAGCGCCAAAGTTTCCCAGCTCTACCCGGCTCCGCGTGACACACATTCTATGCGAATGCCGCCAGCCTGAAAATGCCCAAGCCCGGGGCATTTGAGGTATCCTCTTGCCACTCAGGGTCTTGCCGCGCAAGTTAAACGCAGGCCCGCCCCAGGAGGCCGATTCGATGTACCCCCAAGCCACCATCTTGGTGGTGGACGACGCACCCGAAAACCTGCAAGTGCTCAACGCCGTGCTCAAAGACCACTATCGCGTGAAAGTGGCCACCAGCGGCGAACGCGCGCTCGCTCTGGCTGCCGGCGGCGAACAACCCGACTTGATCTTGCTCGACGTGATGATGCCGGGCATGGACGGCTACGAAGTCTGCTGCCGCCTCAAAAGCGACCCCCGCACCCGCAGCATCCCCGTGCTCTTCGTCTCCGCCCGCGACGAGGAACAAGACGAAGCCAAGGGCCTGGCCCTGGGCGCCATCGACTACATCGTCAAACCGATACGTCCGTCGATCGTGCAGGCGCGGGTGCGCAACCATCTCGAGCTGAAACGCAGCCGCGATCTTTTGGAACGCCTCACCACCGTCGACCACTTGACCGGCATCAGCAATCGCCGGCGCTATGACGAATACCTCGAACTCGAATGGCGCCGGGCGGCGCGCGACCAAACGCCGATCGCGCTGATCGCCATCGACATCGACCACTTCAAAGCCTACAACGACCTCTACGGCCACCCCAGGGGCGACACCTGCCTCGTCGCCGTCGCCCAAGCACTGGCACAGAGTGTCAGCCGCACCCCCGATCTGATCGCCCGCTGCGGCGGCGAAGAATTCGCCTGCGTGCTGCCCGGCACCGATGCGATCGGCGCCTCGCACCTCGCCGACGAAATGCTCAGCCGCGTGCTCGCCCTGGAAATGGAACATGCCCGCTCGGCCACGCACGACAAAGTCACCGTCAGCATCGGCGTTGCCGCCATGATCCCCGACCCCGAGGAGCCGCCGCAAACCCTGGTGGCCCTGGCCGACGCGGCGCTCTATCAGGCCAAGGCCGAGGGGCGCAATCGCGTGGTGGTGCGGCAGTCTTGAGCTTGGGTTAGGCAGCGCCGGACCGGGTCAACGGCGGGGCCGAGGAACCCTAAGATCGGCCGGCGGCCTTGCCGCTCACATAGGGCAAGTAGGCGGCAAAGCCATAGCGGGGCAGAAGAAACCAGCGGATGCCCGCGCCCCGCGAAGTGCCCCGCTGGGCCGTTGCCTTGGCTCGGGCGCTTCGCCGGGTGCCCCGGCCAAAGGCGACCGCGCGTGTGCAGCGCGGTCATCCTTGAGGTGATGACCCAGACTCACCCGCTGGCTTGGCCTAGCCTGACTGGTAGCGAATCGTTGCGCGGTCAACCGAGGTTTCTGGGTTTAAGGCACCACTACCCGCAGCGCCCGGGGCAACACGCGAAAGCTTAGCCCCGCCCCCGCCGCGGCACCGATGAGTTCTCCGTCGGCTTCGGCGGGTGTGTCGGGGGGCGCGGTGATGCGCACTTCGCGGGCACGCGCGTGGCGCACTCCGGGGTGTTCGAGGATGCTGCCATCGTACAAGCGGCGCAAATTCCAGAGCACTTCGAGGCGCGTGAAATCGGGAATCCGGATCACTTCGAAGAGACCGTCATCGGCCGCGGCGCCGGGCGCGACTTGCATGCCTTGACCGCAGTAGCGGCGCAGGGCGATGAACACGGCGAAGTTTGGCGCTTGGTCTTGCGCTGCTCCGTCGATAGTCAGCGCCAAGGGCACCGGCGCGAAGCGCGCCAGATTGCTGATCGCACCCCAGAGGTAGATCAGGCGGCTGCTGCGCTTGTGGTGCAGCGACTGCACCACGAAGGCATCGAAGCCCACGCCCGCCACATTGATGAACCAGGCCTGGCCCGGCGGCAAGGCTTCGCCGGCGACGCCGGGGCCTTCGATCTGGCCCACGTCTTGCAAAATGGTGCGCTCCCGCGCGAGCAATTCGACGGCGCGATCCCAATGCGCGGGAATGCCCGCATCGCGCGCCCAATCGTTGCCGGTGCCTACCGGAATGAGACCCAGGGTGATTTCTCTGGCATCCACTTCCGGAGTTGAAAAAATGCCGTTGACGATTTGATGCAGCGTGCCGTCGCCCCCGACCGCGGCAAGCTTGCGATAACCGTCGCGCAAGCCGCGCTGCGCCAGGCGCACCGGGTCGCCGGCGCTTTCGCTCACCACCAGGTCGAAAGCGAGCCCCCGCGCCTTGAACAAATCCGCCAGGCGCTCGTGCTGCCGCATCGCCGCGCCTTTGCCGGCGCGGGGGTTGACGATCAAGAGCCAGGGCGGCGCGACCAAGCCAGGCGCTAAGGCGGCGATGGCGCCTCCGCCCTCGGTAGCTCGCGCAGGAGATCGAGCGCTAGCTCAAAGTCGAACGCATCGACGGCGGCCGCGAGCTCCCGGTAACGGTCCGGCGCCAAAGCCGCGAGCACCGCCCCCTCGCGCGCCAAAACCTCGGTGGCCGCCGCGTCGCCATCGCGCAGCATGTTCTCCAGCCGAATACGAAGCTCGGCCAAATGAGCGGCGTCTGCCTCGGGGGCGGCCGCCGCGGGTGCCTCGCCGGCCGTTGTCTGCAGCACGGCAAGGCCGTCGATCACGGGCAGAAGCTCGCTTTGCAGGTTTTGCAATTTCGCGGCGAGCGTGGCCGAATCGCTGCGCGCGCGGGTAACCCGCTCAAGTTCACCGGCCGCAATGGCGATGCTCTTGGCACCGATCGTGGCCGCCGATCCTTTGAGCGTGTGCGCCAGGCGCTCCGCCGATTCGAGATCCTGATTGGCGCAGGCCAGGCGATACGCCGCGGCGAACTGCGCCTGCCCCCGCGCGAAACGCTGCAGCAAAGAGCGATAGAGCGCGGCATTGTCCATCGTCGCGGCGAGCCCCGCGGCGACATCGATGCCGGCAAGCGGCGGCAAGGGCGGGGCGTCGCTGCGCGGTGCCGGCGGCAAAGTGCCCTGGTGCTGGCCGCCGCGAGCCTGAATCCAACTGGCCAGCATGCGAAAGAGCTGATCGACATCGACCGGTTTGGCGAGGTAGTCGTTCATGCCTGCGGCGAGCGCGCGTTCGCGGTCCCCAGTCATGGCGTTGGCGGTCATGGCGATGACGGGAAGCTTCTCGAGTCCCAGTTCGCTGCGAATTCGCTGCGTGGCTTCATACCCGTCCATCACCGGCATTTGGCAGTCCATGAGCACGGCATCGAAGCGCGCATCGCCGCGCAGAAGTTCGAGCGCTTCGCGGCCGTTGTTGGCGACCGCAGCTTCGATGCCGGCATGCCGCAGCCACTCGACTGCCAACTCTTGGTTAATTTCATTGTCCTCCACCAGGAGCACCCGCCCGCCGGCGAGGCGCGCGGCCAGCCGCTGGCGCTCGCCGGCGTCGGCGCCGGCCCGCCGCTCCACCGTGGCGCGTTTACCCGCCGCGTGGTTGATGGCTTCGATCAACTGCTCGGGCAGGACCGGTTTGGTGAGCACGCATTCCAGCGCCACTCCCTTTTTCTGCGCCTCGCCCAGCGCTTCTTCGCGCCCGTAGGCGGTGACCATGATCGCCGCGGGTATCTGCAAAAGATGCTGCGTGGCAAGCTGGCGCAAGGTTTCCAAACCATCCATGACCGGCATCTTCCAGTCGATCAAGAGCAAGTGATAGGGTTTGCCGCGCACCTCGGCTTCCAGAATGGCGTCGAGCGCGGCGCGTCCATCGGCGGCGGTGGCCACTTCCAGGCCCAGGCGGGTGGCGATGTCGGCGGTGATTTCGCGCGCGGTGTCGTGGTCGTCCACCACCAGCACCCGCATCCCGGCCCAGGCTTCGCGCAGCGCGCGCCAGGGCAGACCAATTTCTTGCGGCAGGCCGAAGCGGGCGGTGAAGTGAAAGGTCGACCCGCGCCCGGGCTCGCTTTCCACCCAAATGCGCCCTTCCATCAATTCCACCAGCGCTTTGCAGATCGCCAAGCCCAGCCCGGTGCCGCCATATTTGCGCGTGGTCGAACTGTCGGCCTGGCTAAAGGGCTGAAAGAGGCGTTCGCATTGCTCGGGTGTCATGCCTATGCCCGAATCGCGCACCCAGAAGTGCAAATCCACACCTTGTTCGCTGGACGCTTCTCTTTCGATGCCCACCACCACCTCGCCGCGCTCAGTGAACTTCACCGCGTTGTTGGCGAGATTGAGCAGCACTTGTCCGAGGCGCAAGGAATCGCCGATCAAGGCCGGCGGAATTTCCGGACCCAAGTGGAACAGCAGCTCTAGGCCCTTGTCCTCGGTTTTGATGCCGATGAGGCTGGCGAGCTGGTCGAGCACCTCGTCCAGCCGAAAGCGAGCGCGCTCCAGCGTCATCTTTCCGGCTTCGGCTTTGGAGAAATCGAGAATGTCGTTGATGATGCCCAGAAGGTTCACCGCCGAGCGATGCACCTTTTCGACGTAGTTTTTCTGTTGCGGGTCGAGCCCGGTATTGAGCGCCAACTGCGACATGCCGATGATGGCGTTCATCGGCGTGCGAATTTCGTGGCTCATGTTGGCCAGGAAGTCGCTTTTGGCCTTGGCCGCCTCTTCCGCCGCGCGTTTAGCCTCGGCCATCGCGGCCTCGGCCGCTTTGCGTTCGGCGATGTTTTCGAGCACCCAGATCGTCACCCACTTCTGATCGGGCATGGGGATGCCGCGCGCCGAAACTTGGGCCACGAGGTCGCCGCCGTCGCGGCGCGCGAAGGTCCACTCCATGTTCACATCGCGCCCCGAACGCAGCACCGGGCTGACCAAAGCGCCGAACTCCGCATAACGCTCCGCCGAGTGCTGGATGACGGCACCGGTTTGCCCGATCAGCTCCTCGGGTTCCGCCCCGAGGTATTCGCCGATCCGGCGGTTCACGCGCTGAATGATGCCGTCGGCGGTGTAGATGATGCCGTTGGGCGCGTTCTCGAAAATCATGCGCTGCTCGGCCAGAAGGCGCGCGAGCTCCTGTTGTTGTAATTCGACCGCAAGGCGGGTGCGGCGCTTTTCGGTGATGTCGTCCAGAGTGAACTGGTAGAGTATCTGGCCGCGGTAGTCGAAAGCGATGATGTGTACCTCGGCATCCCAAAGTTCGCCGCCGGGTTTTTCGAAGCGCCATTCGAAACGGGCCAGCCGCTGCTCGCTCAAGCGCTCCAGGAGGGCTCTCGCCGCTTCGGCACTGGAGCTGCCGTCGTACTGTTGCGGCGGCGAAAAATCGAGCGGGTCTTTGCCCAGCAGCTCGGCGCGCGAGCCCACGCCATACATGCGCACCGCGGCCGGGTTGCAGTCGACGAAGCCTGCTTTGGGGTCGAGGATGACGATCGGCCGCGAAGACTCCTGAAAGAGCATCTTGTTGTAGGCCTCGCTCTCCTTCAGCGCCACTTCGGCGAGTTTGGCTTCGGTGACGTCCTGATGGATGCCCACCACCCGCCGCGCCCAGCCCTGCGCATCCCGCTCGGCGGCATAACCGATGTCGAGGATCCAATGCCATTGTCCGGAAGCGCCGCGCAAGCGATATTCGGCGCGGAAGGCGTTTTCTTGCCCGGCCAGGAAGGCCAGTCTCAGGCTGCGCACCGCCGCCGCATCGTCGGGGTGCACCAGCTCGTCCCAACATTGCATGTAGGTCGGGTAACGAGCCACCAGTTCCGGTTTGGTATAGCCCAGCATTTGCGCCCAGAGAGTATTGATGGTCGAACGCTGGATGACACCGCCGGCTTCGAGCTGCCAATCGTAGAGGCCGATGCGGGTGCCTTCCAGCGCGAGATTCAAGCGCTCTTCGCTGCGCGCGAGTTTCTGCTCGGCCAGTTGGCGCTCGGTGATGTCGTGCAGCCAGGAGACGTGAAAACGACCGTCGGCGAAATCGAGCACCACGGAAGACAGCAGCACGGTCAGCGGCGTGCCGTCGCGGCGAAGGAACTCGGCCTGGTAGTCGAAGACGCTGCCATCGCGCTTGAGCCGCGCGAGGAACGCTTCGCGGTCGGCGAGCTTGCGCCAGGAGCGGGTGGCGCGGTAGTCGCCCATCTCCTCGGGGGCCAGCCCGAGCATCTCGGCGTGGCGCCGGTTGGCGAAGACCACGCGTCCTTCTTCGTTGCCGATGATCACGCCCACCGGGCTGTTTTCGAGGATGCGGCGCAGGCGGTCTTCGTTGGCTTCGCGCTCGCGCTCCAGGCGGCGCTGTTCGGTGATGTCTTCATAAGCCCAGACCGCCGCGGTCACGTAGCCCGGTATGCGGATGGCCTGCCCATACACCATCGCCGTGAAGGGCGTGCCGTCACCGCGCACGAACTGCCGCTCGACCCGAACGACCTTCCCCGCCGCCAGCACCGGCATCGCAATCTCGGCAAAGCTCGCGTAACTGCCGGCATCGGCAAACAGCACCGAAGACACGCGCTGCCCGACGATCACCTCGCGCTCGACACCCAGCACCTCGCAGAAGCGGCGGTTAGGTCGCAGAATGACGCCATCCCCCGTGTAACACATGGCGTAAGGCGCGTTCTCGAAGACCACTTGTTGCTCGGCCAGCAGCTTGACGATCTCCATGCGCTGGCGTTCGATCTCCTCACCGGCGCGGCGCTTTTCGGTCACGTCCTCCAGGGTGAAGCGCAGCATGATCCGCCCGCCGCAGTCGAAGGCCATGAGGTGAACTTCGGCATCGAAGACTTCGCCATTGGCACGCCGCGCCCGCCACAGGAAGTTGGCGATGCCGTGCTCGACGATGTGGCGGTTGATTTCGTTTCCGGCGTCTAGGCTTTCCGAGCCGTCGTACTGCCGCTCGGCGGAAAACTCGTAGGGACTGCGGCCCAGGATCTGCTCGCGGGAGGTGAAGCCGTAGAGTTTGAGCGCCGCGAGATTGCAGTCCACGATGCCGACGGCGGGGTCGATCACCACCAGGGCGATGGGCGAATCCTGATAAATGCGCCGGTTGTAGGCCGCGCTCCGCGCCAGGGCATCTTCGGCGCGCTGCCGCTCCTGCTGGGCACGTTGCAGCGCTTCGCGCAGCCTGGCGAGTTCCTCACCCCCGGCGGGCACCGACGGATCGACCATCCCCTTGTTTTCCCCCATGGCGACGATGTTCCCCAAGACGCGGCCCAGTATACCGGATTGCCCTCGTTCCAGCGCTGGGCTTTCACCCTCGCCATGGGACTGAGAGTGCTATCCTATTCAGCCACGGCGGTGCGCCTGACACGCCGGTCCAACATCCGATACGGCGAAGGAAAGACTCATGAATGTCCACCGTCGGCTTTTCCGATCCGCGCTCCTTGCATCCATCTGCCTGTCCGGTTTGTCGAGCGGCGCGACCGTCGCCGCTGATTCCTTGCCGGTGGTGATCGAACAGATCCGGCAACTCGAAGGCGAACGCGACCCCAAATGCCACGCCACCGCGTCTCGGCTCGAAGACTTGATTTACGGCACGCCCCTCACCACCGAGGCGAGGCTCGCCAAAAACGATTTGCAAAAGGAACTCGCCGCGCGGCTGTGGGCCAGCGCCTCAGCGCGCGCAAAAAAGGCCCAGGCCAAACGAATCGATGCCGAAGGCGTGGCGGCGGCGCGGCGGGAGGTCTTCGATTACGAGCAATTGCCCAATGGCGATTGGCGGGTGCGCATCGGCCCCGAAACCGTGCTCATCACCAAAACCGACAAGCGCCAATACGCCACCGTGGCCTATGGCTTACGCGCCATTCTGGCCGTGGAGCAAGAACAGATCCTCGCCCTGCGGGCGCGCCTGCTTCCCCTCGATGAGGCCGCGGTCGGCGCCCTCAAGGAGGCGCTGGACTTGATGACGCTGGCGGTTTTGCAGCGCGTCGATCGCCGTGCCCGGGAATTGTCGCGCTACGAAATCGCCAAGGAACCCCTCGAAGCGCAGTGGGCGCGCTTTCTCCCACCCTCGCCCATGGCCAAGCGGGCGGCGGCCAAACCGGCGAGCGGACGCACCGATTACCGCCTGCTGAAGGATGTCATACGCCAGAAGATCAGTTCCTTCGAGCAATACAATCAAATCAGCATGCCGGTTTTCCTGCGCAATCTGCAAGTGTACTTTGCGCGCCATCGCTGGCCGAAAGATCCCGCCCTCGCGGCGGAATTTCGCGGCGTTTTTACCGAGGCCATGGTGAGCTTTTCGCAGGACTTGCTCAAGGGCGCGGAAGACCAGGCCTGGCGCAGAAAAGAGCCCTTGATTCGGGCCGCCGACGTGGAACATTTCTCGCAGAAGTTCGTCCCTTACCGCCTCAACGAATACGAAGACGCCATTTTTTTCCCCCTGCTGTCCAAAGCCGAACGCGTCGAAATCGAGGCCTACGACATGGACGCCTTTCGCGACGGCGGCCTGCATTGGCGCTATTTGCAATATGTCATCGAAGATCCGAAATGGCGCGGCAAACTGGAGCCCGATCCCTACGCGGCGGAGCTGCTGACCGAAATCATCGCCCAGTTCGGCGTGCTCTTGCTGCGTGAAACCGGCCGCCTGTCCAAAGATGCGGGCCTCGAAACCCTGCACCCGAAGTATCTCGGCGCGGCGATGAAAGCCATACAGGCCAAAAACGACGCACATGCGCGCGTGCAACCGACCCAAGCGCAAACCTCGGCCATCGTCTCGGCCGCCGGCCCGGCCGCCAGCGGAGCGCAGTTCGCCGATGTCACGCAAGCCAGCGGCGTGCAATACACCCACCGCATGTCGAGCTGGCTTGCGCGCCTGATTCGCAGCTATATCGGCAAAGCCGAGGGCAAACCCGGCAGCTTGACCATTCCACCGGCTTTTCAGGGTTCGGGAGTGGCCGCGGAAGACTTCGACAATGACGGTCACGTCGATCTCTTGTTTCTCGGCGGCGCCGGCAACCGGCTTTATCGCAACCGTGGCGACGGGAGCTTCCTGGATGTCACCGAGCGGGCCGGCATTGCCTGGACCCGCCCCGACGGCACCCCGGGCGAACCGCGTCAGGCGGTTTTTGCCGATTTCGACAACGACGGCTGGCAAGACCTGCTCATCACCTACGCCAATGATGCACACCGCCTCTACCACAACCGCGGCGATGGTCGTTTCGTCGATGTCACCGAAACCGCCGGGCTGGGAGGCGAAGGCGAGGTCGGCGGCCCGGCGACGGTGCTCGATTACGATCGCGACGGCCGGCCCGACATCTACATCGGCTATTTCGGCAACTATGTGTTGGGCGTCTTTCCCACGCTGGCGCGGCGCAACAACAACGCGAGCAACGATCGCCTGTTCCGCAACCTGGGGGCTTTACGTTTCGCGGAGGTCACGCAAAGCGCGGGCATCGACAATCGCGGCTGGTCGCAGGCCGTCACCCATACTGACTTCGATGGCGACGGTTGGCCCGACGTGATCGCCGGCAACGACTTCGGCGTCAACAAATATTGGCGCAATCTGGGCAACGGACGCTTCGCCGACGTCGCGGCGCAGCTCGGTACCGACAAGCCCTCTTACACCATGGGCATCGGCCTGGCGGACCTCAACGGTGACGAACTGCCGGACGTGTACATTTCCAACATCGTGCTCATGAACAAGGACGAAAAATACGTGCTGCCCGGCGAAGACACGCCGATGAAATTTAACCCCGACAAAATGGCCCGCATGCGCGTGGTCGAGGCCAACGACCTCTTCCTCTCCAAACGATCGTCCGGCGGTTTGCCGCAATATGAACACAGCGACCGGGTGGGGCGAGGTTATGCCGCCACCGGCTGGTCCTGGAACGCCGAGTTCTTCGACATGGACAACGACGGCGACGACGACCTCTATGTGGTCAACGGCACCAACGCCTACAACATGTACAGCAAGGACAACCCCTATTACACCGACCCCGACGGCCAGCCCCGGAAAGTGGAGTTTCCCACCGAAAACGCCGAAACCAACGTCTTGTTTGCCAATGCCGAGGGCATGCTCCATCTGGTGTCCGGCTCGGGCGCGGATCTGCACGGCAACTCGCGCAGCGCCGCCACCGCCGACCTCGATGGCGACGGTGCCCTCGATCTGGTGCTCAACGGCTTCAACGAACCGGCCGTCATCCTCAAGAACCGCCATGCCGGCAACGGCAATCATTGGGCCAAGGTCCGGCTGGTGGGCGACCCGCGGCGCGGCGTCAGCCGCGATGCGCTCGGGGCCAAATTGTTCGTGTTTAGCGGTCAGAGCCACCCGCAATGGCGTGAAGTGCGCAGCACCGGAAGCTATTTATCCAGCCTGCCCAAAGAGCAACATTTTGGCCTGGGTGCCGCCACCGGCTTCAAACTTCGGGTGACCTGGCCCGATGGCAGCAACTCCGAATTCGACGCGCTCGCTGCCGATCGCCGCTACCTCATCGAACAAGCCAGCGGAACATTACGCGTCCTCACCGGCAAAGACTGATGGCTCTATCGGTCGTCGCGCTGCTCGCGGGAAGTTTCCTCTTCGGCCTCGTTGCCGAAGTCGAAGCGGGCAGCGGCGGCGCATCGGCAGCGGGCCCGGCGCTTTGGCAAGCCGCGCAAACCAAGGCGGGAAGCTACGAAATCCACAGCCGGCATCGCCTACCCGACGGCAGCCCAGAGTATGTCAACGCCCTGATCCACGAAAGTTCGCCTTATCTTTTGCAGCACGCGCATCAGCCGGTGAACTGGCAAAGCTGGTCGGAGACGGCACGGGCGCAAGCAAAACAAACCGCAAGGCCGATCTTCCTGTCCATAGGCTACGCCACGTGCCACTGGTGCCAGGTGATGGCGCGCGAATCTTTCGATGATCCGGGCATCGCCCGCTTGCTCAATCGCCACTACGTGAGCATCAAAGTCGATCGTGAAGAGCGCCCGGAACTCGATGCCTACTATTTGGAGCGGCTGGAACTTCTGACCGCTTCGCCGGGGTGGCCCGCGAATTATTTGCTCACTCCCGAGGGTCAGGTGATCACTGCGCTCAGTTACCTCGAGCGCGACGCGTTGGCCGAACTCCTCAGTCGTTACGCCCGCGCCTGGGACGAAAATCCGGCCGCCTTGCGCGCCCGCGCCCGTGCGGTGGAGCAACGCGTGAGTCGCGCACCGCGAGCGGCGACCGTCGATCTCGGCTCTGCAAGGCGCGAGTTGCGCGAGCATCGGCAAGCGAGTTTTGATCCGCAACACCCCGGTTTCGGCGGCGAACCCCGGTTCTTTTTTGCGCATTTCTTGCAGCAGCAGCTTGCGGCTTGGCGCGCCGGCGGCGACGCCGAAGATTTGCGCCGCTACTTGTCGCCTTTGCAGACGCTGCTTGGCAGCGCCACCCACGACTGGGTATCTGGAGGTTTCTTCCGTTATTCGGTGAGCCGCGATTGGAATCGACCCCATTTCGAGAAACGACTCATCGATCAAGCGCTGCTGTTGCCGCTCCTCGCCGAAGCCTGGACCATCAGCGGCGAAGCGGCCTACCGTGATGCGGCACTGGCGCTGTTGGCACGGGTCCGCGATTCCTGGACCCTGCCCGAAGGACTGCTTGCCGCGGGGCAAGATGCGAGCCGGGACGGTGATGAAGGCGCCTATTACCTCTACGCGCGCGAGGAGCGTGCCGCGCTAACGCAGGCTTCGGCTAACGAAGCGTCGTTGGCCTGGCAGACCATAAGGCGCGACGGCGCGCTCCCTTTGTTGCCAACGGACCCGGCCACGCGAACGCGCTTGCGGCAAGAGTTGATCGAAAAACGTGAGCAAAAAACCGTCCCGGCGCTCGACCGCAAAGTGATCACCGCCTGGAATGCGGCGTTTTTTGCGGCCGCGGCACAGGCCGCGCCGCTGCTCGGCGTGCCCGAGTGGCAAGACTGGGCGGCGCAGGGCATGAAGCGTCTGCTGCAAGTCAATCGACCCGGCGGCGAACTGGCGCGCTACAGCCTGCAAGGGGAAGCGCGTGGCCGCGCCGGCGCCGAAGATCACGCCTATGTGTTGCTGGCGCTGGCAAGGCTCTATGAAGCCGATGGTGCGCCCTTTTGGATGGAAGAGGCCGAAGCCTGGGCGAGCCGGTGGCCCAAACCGCGCGTCTTGATCGAGGCCTTGCGCGCCGCCGCGGTCGATCGCGGCGAACCCTCCGCGGCCGCGGTTTGGGCACAAGGCGCCCAGCGCTGGGTCGCCAGCGGCCGCGTGCCGCGCCTGCGAGCGCTTTGGCAAAGTTCGCGCCCAGCGCTGGAAGGCCTGGCTGTCCAGTCCCCGCAGCGTCACGCCGCCTTGCTGGGACATTTGACCCAAGGCCAGGAGCGCCTTCCCGATCGCGTCGCCTATCTCGCCGATGGGCAGATACAGGCGGTCTTGCGGCCACGGCGCGATGACCGCGGCAGCACTCTCGAACTCGAGCTGCGCATCGCGCCCGGATGGCACATCAACAGCGGCGAGCCCTATCAAAAATATTTGCGCCCCACCCGCCTGAGCTTGCGCCAGGAAGTCAGCGGGCGGCTGGCAATGACTTACCCCAAAGGCGAAGACCAGCGCCTGGGCGATGAAACCCTGTCGCTCTATTCCGGCAAGGTGACGCTGCGCGGCGAGGTGCAAGCGCCACCCAACGCGCACCTGCCGCTGGAGTTGCAGGTCCAAGCCTGCAACGATCAGGTTTGCCTGGCGCCGGAGGTGGTGGTGTTACATCCCTGATTTCCTCCAGGGGATGAGCGCCAGTCCGCAAAGCGCCAGCACCACTGCCGCTCCGGCAGGCAGATCGAGAAGCGCCGAGCCCAGCAGGCCCAGGCCGTAGCCGGCGGCGCCGAGGGCAAGGGCGCTGGCCAAACGTCCGCGCATCGTCAGCGCCGGCACGATGAGGCTGGCAAAAACAAGGTACACGCCCACCACTTGCACCGCCGCGGTCACGGCGATGGCAAAAAGCAGATAGAAGACCAGCGACGAGGCGTGATGCCGCAGGGCAAGCCACACGGCGAGCACGCCGGCGGTGACCAGCGCCAGGGGCAGGAGGCTCGGCCAAGTGGTCCAGAGAATTTGCCCGACCAGCAAGTCCTTGAGGTGCTCGCCGCTTTGCGTGTCTTTGGCAAGCAGTATGATCGCCAGCGAGGCCGCGGCAACGAAAGCCACGCCGATCACCGCCTCTTGCACGCGCGGCTCGCGCGCTTCGCGCCAACGCAGAAAAGCCGCGCCCAGGAGGGCCGCGCCCACCGCCGCGGCCTGCACCCCCCAGGCGCTTTCCACTCCGGCGGCATGCGCCAGGATCACGCCCAGGCCGGCGATTTGGGCGATGGCCAAGTCGAGGAAAATGATCCCGCGCTGCAAAACTTCGGCGCCCAGGGGCACATGGGTGGCGAGCACCAGGAGGCCGGCGGCAAAGGCCGGCAGCAGAATGGAGACTTGCAAGGCGTCGAGGTTCATGCCGGGTGCGCTCCGGCGCGGTGCAGCCAGCGACGCGAACACGGCGAGCCTGCGCCAAGCCTCGTCGCTCCCTGTTCGTTTTCATCCCTGGACCTCGCGTTGCGGCGCTGGCGTTGCCCCGGCCTGAAGCACGAGGCTTCCTCGCCACGACTGAGAGCGGCGCCTGAGGGCTCTCCGCTCAGGCCAAATCTTGCCGAGGCCGTCGTGAACGACGGGACCTGCACTCGACGCGTGGTCACGGCAAGGCCTCGTGCAAACGCGCCAGCGTGTCCTCGAACAAGCCGAAAAGATCGGTCGCCCGCGCCGAACCGCCCACGGTGTAAGGCAACTCGAGCGCTTTGATGCCCGCCCGCTCGCTGATCCAGTTCGAGGCGCGCGGCGCTTCGTAAGCCGCCCGCAGCACCGCCCGCGCGCCCTCGCCGCGCGCTTTTTCCAGCACCGTCGCCAGGTGCGTGGCCGAGGGCTCGATGCCCGGCTTGGGTTCGAGTTCGGCCACGATGACCAGCCCCAGCCAGTGGGCGAGGTAAGACAAATTGCGGTGATGCGCGAGCACTTTGCGCCCGCGCAGTTTGGCCGCTTCCTTCTCCCAGCGGCTGATCGCGGCGGCAAGCCGGGCGCCGAACTCACGCTCGCGCCTTGCGTACTCCTCAGCGCCCGCGGGGTCGAGCTGGGTGAGGCGCTGGCTCAGCGCCTTGGCCACGGCGGCAAGCCGTCGCGGATCGAGATGAAAGTGCGGGTTGCCCGCGGCATGCACATCACCTTGCGCGCGGTCTACGCTTATCGGCTTTTCGATCAACTCGACCTGGCTCGCCGCTTCGAAGTATCCCGGGCGGCCCGCTTGGATGGCGGTATTGCCCGATTCGCGCTGCAAAAGCGGCAGCCAGCCCGCTTCGAGTTCGGCGCCGGTGCACACCAGCAGCGCCGCGCGCCGCGCCCGCGCGATGAGCGCCGGTCGCGCTTCGATGCGATGCGGGTCTTGGCGCGCCGTGGTGGCCGAATACACCTCGGCGCGATGGCCCGCCAGTTCCTGGGTGAGTGCCGCCCATTCGGGTTCGCAGGCCAGCACTTCCAGCGCGGCGTTGGCGCTGCCCGCCAGCGCCGTCGTCAACAGAAGTAGCAACTTGAGTAAACGAATCATCGCGGCCTCGCTCAGAACTTGTGGGCGCCATGCGCACCCAGGCTGTGAATGTACTGTAGCGTCACCTGGCGGTCGGTAACGCCGGCCATGGCTTGGTCGCGCGCCATTTGCAGCCGCCAGCGCGAGAATTCGCTGGGCGAGTAGTCGAACATGATGCTGTGTTTGACCGGTTTGTGGCTGCCGCTGGCGAGCGGGTTTTCGCCGAAATCGACGCTGCCCGGATCGAGCCGGTCATAGCGGTAACCCACGCGCCAGGCGGGCAGAAACTGCCACACGCCCTGCACATACCCGCCCGATTGCGCGCTGCGGTAAGGCGCGGTAAGGCCTAGGCAGGCGCCGCCTTCGGCGCTGTTGTCGGCGCAAAAGAACTCGCCGGATTCACGGCGGCGGAACACCTCGGCCTGCAACTTGAAATGTCGCTCGCGGGCGTTGCCTTCGGGCGCCCATTTCCAGACGAAATCGGCGATCCAGGTTTTCGAGTTGCCGCTGAAAAGCGTCTCGGCCTCGACGTCGTTCACGTCCTCGAAATGCGCCTCGCGCAGCTTGGGTCTGGCAAATAGAAAGTTGATACCGGCGCGCCAACTATGCGAGTGACCGACGTCGCCCCCAATTTTGGCGAAGGCCGCCAGCGCCCCCGCGCCGCGGCGGTTGCCGCCGGCCTCCGAGCCGGGAAAGAACTGCCCGCGCGCCGCTTCCAGACCGAACTCCAAAAAGGTGGTGGTGGGCGCCAGCCACTTCAATTGCACGCCGTCTTGCGTCAGATGCTCGCCGAACAAGGCGCGGTACATCAGGTTTTGATCGGCGAAATCCCAAGCGTGGGGATGCTGCTCGTTGACGTAACCCAGCCCGGATAGAAAGCGCCCAGCCCTCACGCTCAGGCCTTGGCCCAGGCCCAGCGTCTGCACCCAGGCTTCCTCGACCTCGATCTCGCCGTCCGCCACCGCGAAATTGGTGTGGCCCCGGAAATAGGGGTCGATGTTGGCGGACATCACCAACTCGGTGTGATCCAGCCGGAAGCCGCGCTCGCCCCCGTGGTCGTGCCCGGCTTCGGCAAAGCCTGAGAGCTGGCGCTCGGCAAGGTCTTTTTGACTCACGAAAGCGCCCTGCAGCACCAATGAGACCTCCGGATTGAAGCCGCTGGCGGCGGGCTTTGCCGCAGCCACCGGCGCAGAGCCGGGCGGGCTTGGCTCGGGCCGGGAGGCGAGGCGTGCCTCCAGTTCCTTGAGGCGGGCTTCGTAAGTGTCTTGCAGCGCCTTGAGCTTGTGCTCGAATTCAGCGCGGAGTTGTTCGATATCGCGGTTGGCGAGGGCAGGGGTGTGAACGAGCGCGGCGGCTAAGCCCAAGGCAAGCGCGTTGAAACGAGGCGATGAAATCATGCTGTCTTCCCGAAACGAAATTGAAGTTGAGCGCAAGCGCTCCCAACGGAGCCTTGCGCAAGCAATCACGAACGATCAGGAAAAAAGCGGCGGAGCCTGCGCCTGAAAGGCCAGGCGCAAAGGCGGAACAAAGCAGCTCGCGACATACACACCGCAATAGAGCGGCGTGCTGAGGCTTGCCTCGGGTGTCGCGGCACCGGGCAAAGCCGCGCCCAGTTGCCCAAACGCCGCGCACCATTCGCAGGCCGGTGTGGCCGGGTCGCCCTGGTCCACACCCACGCCGTGCCCAATGGCGTGCGCCGCCGCCATAGCCTGCGCCAGAAGCAGCAGCAGGCCAAAGATCAGGGCGCGGGGGTGGCGGAGTTTGAGCATGGGAAATTGCGGGGATGGGGAAGTATAGGCGATTAGGGGAGGGAAACGGAAGCGGTTGTCTGGAGGCCGGCGGCATGCACTTTCTGGCGCGCTGCAAAGCCGGGTTTCTGGAAGGTAGTTGCGAATAGGCGATGCTTTGGAGGCGGGAAAGCTCAGAAGGCTAGGATCGATAGAAAGCGGTGGGTGCTACGTTGCGGTTGTTACCTTGCGGCTTGAGCCTCGATGCCAAATGGGGCATGATGCTGGAAAGAAGTTCGGCGGCATTCGGGCCGACATCACCGAGCACGGTTCGATTGGTCGGTTAGCCTGTTGGCACAACGGCCCGGGCAGCGCATGGCGCAAGCGCGGTCGTTGTGAGCTGTGTGAGAGCGAGTATGAGCCCCACGATTTATCGTGAAAGAGGATACAGATTCTTCTTTTTCTCAAGGGAGGAGCCTAGAATTCACGTTCATGTCATGTGTGAATCGGGTGAGGCCAAGTATTGGCTGGAGCCCCAGATAGGCTTGGCCAATTGCTATCGCTTGAGCGAACTGCAACTTCGAGAGATTCAGACGGTTATCGAGGCACACAAAGATGAATTCATTAGCGCATGGAAACGACACTTCGGCAGCTGAAGTAACTCACGTCTCCAGCAACGGCGTTTGGATTCTTGTGCAAGGTGAGGAGCTGTTCATGTCCTACGATGAGTTTCCGTGGTTCAAAGAACAGCCGCTTAGAGCGATTCTCAGCTTGCAGGAGTCGGCAAATCGCCATCTCTACTGGCCTGAAATCGATGTCGATCTGACGGTAGACATCATCAAGCATCCCGAGCGCTTTCCCCTCCGCTCGAAGTGACATATCGACGCAAGGAGACCGGAAAACGGGAAAACGGGGTCGGGGAAAACGGGGTCGGGGAAAACGGGGTCGGAAAACGGGGTCGGGAGCTGACGTTTCCCCACGAATCACTATGCGGCTGAGCA
>CAZFEK010000045.1:0-36118 GCA_964517465.1 uncultured Alcaligenaceae bacterium | reverse complement strand
TGAGCCCCGAAACCATCACCGAACTCCTGGACGCCAAGGAAGAAGCCGCATGAACCTCCTGCCTGATTTCCGCACGCTGCGGCCCGCCAGCATCGCCGAAGCGGTGAGCGCGCTCGCCGCCGAGGGCGCTGTCGCCCTGGGGGCCGGCACCGATCTCTTGCCCAACCTTCGCCGCGGTCTGGGGGAGCCCAGCGCTTTGGTCGATTTGACCGGCATCAACGGCCTCAAAGAGTTCGCTCCCTTGCCCGATGGCGGCCTGCGCATCGGCGCCGGCGTCACGCTGGAGGCAATCGCCGAAAGCGATCTCGTCCTCAAGACCTGGCCGGCCCTGGCCCAGGCAGCGCAGGCCGTGGCAGGCCCGACGCACCGCGCCGCTGCAACCTTGGGCGGCAACCTGTGCCAGGACACCCGCTGCACCTTCTATAACCAAAGCCAGTGGTGGCGCGCCAGCAACGGCTTTTGCCTCAAGTACCAAGGCGAGAAGTGTCATGTCGTACCCAAAAGCGACCGCTGTTACGCCACTTATCACGGCGACATCGCCCCGGTGCTGATGGTGCTCGACGCCCGCGCCGAAATCGTCGGCCCTTCGGGGAAACGCTCGGTGCCGATGGCAGCGTTGTTCCGAGAGGTCGGTTCTGACCACCTCACGCTCCATCCCGGCGAGTTGCTTGCCGCCGTGGAAATTCCCCCGGTCCAAGGCTGGAGGGCGGCTTATGCCAAGGTGCGGATCCGCGATGCCATCGACTTTCCCCTGGCCGGCGTCGCCGTCGCTTTGCGCCGCGAGGGCGAGCGGATCGCCGGCCTCCGGGTGGCGATCACCGGCTCCAACTCCGCCCCGCTTTTGATTCCCACGGAGAGTTTGGTGGGAGGGCAATGGAACGAAGCTGCGGCCGAAACGCTCGCCCAGTGGGTGCGCAAAACTTCGAACGTGCTCAAGACCACCCTGACCGGCGTGAAGTATCGGCGGCGGGTGCTGCTGGCGGTAGCAAGGCAAACCGTCGCGGACTTATGGCAGGCGGGCTGAGCGCCGGGAGCATTTTGGCGCTCGCCAAAAGCTCTGCACCCCGACACGGATCGCCCAAATCAGCATCCGGTGGTGCAAGTGGCCGAAACTCCTATCGGGGTGCGCGGGGGCGAGGAATCTTGGGCAACGATACCGATCCGTCTGCGCTGGACCGGAGCGTCGGCCCGCGCGCCTACCCTGCAGTCTCCGCAGCTCGCTCACCATCGCCATGGCTGATCTAGCCAAAATTTCGGGCTGCCGCGTCCTGGTCGCTTGCGCTTCGAGTCTTCTACTGCTTGCCGCCTGCGCCACGACCAATCCGTTTTTTGATCGCAATAAGACGCATCACACGCCGACGGGATTTCGCAATCCCCATACCGACACCGCAGTGAAAGGCCTGTGGGCGCTCTGGCAATGGAAACTAGAATCGGCCCGGGCAGGATTGCCGCCGCTGCCGCAAACACCAACCCCCGTTCGCGAACCCGATCTCGCCTTTCTTACCGAGAATGCCCGCGCCGGGGAAAAGATGGTTCCGACGATCACATGGATCGGGCACGCCACCGCGCTGGCGCAGTTTTCGGGCCTCAACATTCTGGTCGATCCGGTGTTTTCCGAGCGTGCTTCGCCTTTGCGTTTTTATGGCCCGCGGCGCGCGCAGGCTCCGGGTATCGCCCTGACGCAATTGCCGCGCATCGATCTGGTGCTGATATCGCACAATCACTATGATCATCTCGATCAGGCCAGCGTACTTGCCCTCCAAGGCCAAACCGGCGGTCCGCCGCTTTTTGTGGTACCGCTGGGAATTCAGCGCTGGCTTGCGGAGGTCGGCATTACTCGGGTGATCGAACTCGATTGGTGGGACGCGCATCGCCTGCCGGGCGCTCGCGGCGAAGTGGAGATCGTACTCACGCCCGCTCAGCATTGGTCCGGCCGGGGACTCACCGACCGTCTGGCAACGCTTTGGGGCGGGTTTGCCGTGTTCGCACCGGACTTTCATTTGTTCTATTCGGGCGATACCGGGTATTCGCCCGATTTCGCCGAAATCCAAGGTCGCTTCGCGCCCCGCCAGACTCGCGGCGGATTCGATCTCGCCCTCCTTCCCATCGGTGCCTATGAACCGCGTTGGTTCATGCGCGAGCAACACGTCAATCCCGAAGAAGCGGTGCAGATTCATCTCGACCTGGCTGCCAAACGATCCATGGGCATACATTGGGGCACCTTCAACCTCACCGACGAGGCGTTGGACGAAGCTCCGCAAGCCTTGGACCGGGCGCGAGCCGCTCGCGGGATCGCAAGGGATGATTTCTTCGTGCTTGCCATCGGCGAGACGCGGCGTTTGCCGCGGCGCGATTGACGCCAGCGCTCAAACCGTCGCGGCGCGGTACAAATCGAGATACCGCAGGGCTACCGGTTCCCAGGAAAAATCGCGGCGCATGCCGTTTCGCATCAAGCGCTGCCAGGTCGATCGATTTTGCCAGGTCGATACCGCCCGCTGCACGGCATGCAAAAGCGCTGCGGAGTGAACATCGAGAAAAGTGAAGCCGGTGGCACTGCCGTCCGCCAAGCTGGAGTCAGTGCAATCGACCACCGTGTCGGCCAGCCCCCCTACCGCGCGCACCACCGGCGGCGTACCGTAGCGCATGCTGTACATCTGGTTCAAGCCGCAGGGTTCGAAACGCGAAGGCATGAGGAAAATATCCGCCCCGGCTTCGATATGATGTGCCAGCCCTTCGTCGAAACTCGTCTCGGCGGCGATTTCCCCCGGGTAGCGCGCAGCAAGCTCGCGCCATCCGGCTTCCAGCCACTTCTCTCCTCGCCCCAGAACCACGATTTGTGCGGGCAGCTGCAGCAGCTCAGCGGCAATTTCGCCCACGAGGTCGGCGCCCTTCTGCTCGGTGAGGCGCCCCACCATGCCCAGGAGCGGCACCTCTGGCCTTGGCGCGAGGCCCAGCCTCGCGCGCAGGCTGCGGGTGTTGGCCGGTTTTCCTTCGAGGTGATCCAAATCGTAGGCGGCGGGAATCAAAGGATCCCTTGCCGGGTTCCACAAGCTCGTGTCGATGCCATTGAGAATGCCGGTGAGATCAGCGGCTCTCCAGCGAAGCAAACCGGCCAGGCCATAGCCGAATTCTTCGTGCAGCACCTCTTGCGCGTAGCGCGGGCTGACCGTGACGACGCGCCGCGCAAACTGCAAACCCGCTTTGAGAAAGGAGAGCTGGCCGTGAAACTCGACGCCGTCGGCGCCTCGCGCTTCGCTGGGCAAGCCGAGGGCGTCCGTTTGGTCGAGGGAGAAGTTCCCTTGAAAGGCCAGATTGTGTACCGCCATCACCGTGCCCGCCGAACCGCCTCCCAAGTAATGCGCGTAGGCCGGCGCCAGACCCAACGGCCAATCGTTGGCGTGCAATACCGTGGGCTTCCAAGACAAGGGGCTCGTGGCACTCGCCAGCAGCGCCGCCACGCGCGAGAGCAAACCGAAGCGCAGCGCGTTGTCGCCAAAATCTCGGCCGTCGGCATCTTGATAGGCGCTTCCGCCCCGATCGAAATAGGGCGGGCAATCGAGTAAATACAAGGGCAACCCGCCCTCGCCGAATGCTTCGCGCAGCTGCGCCTGGGTGAAAGCCCCGCCAAAAGTTGGCAGCTCGCCGAGCAAAGGAGCCTTGGGAAAGGCTGCCCGCAGGGCGGGATAATAGGGCAGGAGCACACGCACCTGGGCGCCGGTTCGAGCCAGCGCCGCCGGCAGGGCCTGGCTGACATCACCCAGCCCGCCGCTCTTGACCCAGGGCGCCATTTCCGGAGTGGCAAAGAGCACGCGCAAATTCATGCTTGCCCCCAAGGCGCGCTTGGCGCGCGCCTCACAGCCATATCATCATGCCCAGCTCAAAAGGATGGGTGAGCAGATGGTGGTGCGGATAGATGCGTATGCGGTACTCGATTTTGCCGCAATAGTCGGGTTGGAAATCGAGAAAGTACAAAGCCTCGCCGGTATCGAGCGGGTGCTGGTAAAGAAAGCGGTGTGCGCCCGCTTTTTTTGGGCGACCATCCGCCGCCGGCCGGCCGAGCAGGAGTTCCACCGCAAGATCGCTGGCGTCGAGACCATTCAGTTTGACGGCCACGGCAAAGCGCAGCGTGTCGCCGTAGCCGATGCGCTTGGGCGAATCGTCCACGCGCCGCAAAGCGACACCGGGCCAGGCATGCCGCACGCGCGCCTTCCAGCCGGCGAGGTCTCGCGCGCCGGCAAAAGCGCCGTTGCTATAACTGTGCCATTGCTTGGCTGCCGGATGGTAAAAGCGGTTGACGTAATCGGCCAGCATGCGCGAAGAATTAAAGCGCGGCAGCAATGAAGCGATGGAGTGTTTGGCCATGTTTACCCAGCCGGGGGAATAACCCATGGCGCCCCAATCGTAATAAACAGGCAATACACGGTCTTGCAGGATTTCGTAGAGCGTGCGCGCCTCTTCCTTGTTGCGCCGGGCGCTGTCCAGCGTATCGGAAGCCGGTTTGATCGCCCAGCCGTTCCTGCCGTCGAAGCCCTCGCCCCACCACCCGTCAAGCACCGAGAGGTTGATCACGCCGTTCATGGCCGCTTTCATGCCGGAAGTGCCGCAAGCTTCGAGCGGATATTCCGGGTTATTGAGCCAAACATCGACGCCCGACACCAGGCGGCGCGCAAAGCGCAGGTCGTAGCCTTCTACCAGCAGCATGCGCCCTTCGAATTCGGGCATACGCGCCACTTCGGCAATGCGGCGAACCAAGGCCTGCCCGGGCTGATCCGCCGGATGGGCTTTGCCGGCAAAAAGCAAGAGCACGGGATGTTTCTCATCGCCCAGGATCTGCTTCAGCCAAGTCAAGTCCTCGAAGAGCAAAGCGGCGCGCTTGTAAGTCGCGAAGCGGCGGGCAAAACCGATCGTGAGCACGTTGGGGTTGTCGGGATTGGCGAGCTTCAACAGGCGATCGAGGTGCGCCTCCGAACCATGGTTGCGCGCGTGCTGCTCGGCGATGCGGTGCCGCACGAGGTGCAGCATCTGGGCCTTGAGCGACTGATGAACGCTCCAGAACTGATGATCGGGTATCCCGTAGATTCCCTGCCAGCAACTCGGGTCGGTGATCCGTTGACTCCACCCCGGCCCGAGAAAGCGGTCGAAAAGTTCGTTCCACTCGTTCGACAGAAAAGTCGGGACATGCACCCCGTTGGTCACATAGGTGATGGGATTGTCTTCGCTTTCGATTTGCGGCCAAAGGCTGGACAAGATCCTCGCCGAAACGCCGCCGTGGATGCGCGAAACGCCGTTGTGAAACCGCGAGCCGCGCACCGCCAGCGCGGTCATGTTGAATTCGGAGCTGTCGCTGCTGCGTCCGAGGTTAAGCAGTTGATCGACGGCGATCCCGAGCTCGCTGCAGCGCGGCTCGAAATACTGCCGCATCATCTCTTCGCTGAAGTGGTCGTGTCCCGCCGGCACCGCCGTATGCGTGGTAAACACGGTATTGGCGGCTACGGCTTCGAGCGCACTGGGAAAATCGAGCGCCTCGGCATTGAGCTCGCGCATGCGCTCGAGTATGAGGAAAGCGGCATGCCCCTCGTTGATGTGCCATACCGTGGGTTTGACGGCCATCGCCGCCAGCGCCCTCACCCCGCCCACCGCAAGCACGATCTCTTGCTCGATGCGGGTGCGGCGATCACCCCCGTAAAGCCGGTGGGCGATGTCGCGATCATGCAGCGTGTTCTCTTCTAGATCCGTGTCGAGCAGGAAAAGCGAGACATGCCCCACCCGCGCCCGCCATACCCGCACCGCAACGGAGCGATCCAGCAGATCGACCGAAACGCGAAGTTCGCCGCCATCGGGTTTCACGACCGGAAGAATGGGCAGATCGTCAAAATCGGCATCGCGATAGATCGCGTGTTGATTGCCGTCGTTGTCTACGGTCTGGAGAAAATACCCTTGGCGATAGAGCAGGCCCACCGCCACGAAGGGCAAGCGCATGTCGGAAGCGGCCTTGCAATGATCGCCCGCCAAGATCCCCAAGCCGCCGGAGTAGATCGGCAAGCTTTCATGAAACCCGAACTCGAAGCAGAAATAGGCGATGAGGTCGTCGCCGGCAAGATGCTGCGCGCCGTTGGTTCGACCGGATTCGTTGTGATACGTGTCGTAAGCGGAAAGCACCCGGGCATAGTTGCCCAGAAAAACCGGATCTTCGGCGGCAGCATCGAGTTTCTGCTGATCGACCCTTTTCAGAAAGGCTTTGGGGCTGTGGCCCACCGCATTCCAGAGGCTGGGATGCAGGCGCGCGAACAAGGTGCGCGTAGGCCGATCCCAGCTGTACCACAAGTTGTTGGCCAACTCCTCCAGCCTTGCGAGCTTGGCCGGGAGATGCGGCAATACTTCGAGCTGGAATGCGGTACCGGGCATGATAGGTCTCAAGCGATGGTGACGTCCCCGCTAAGATACACGTCTTGAATGGCATTGAGCAGGGCCACCCCTTCGGCCGGGGGTTTTTGAAATGCCTTGCGCCCCGAAATGAGGCCCATGCCGCCGGCTCGCTTGTTGATCACGGCGGTGCGCACCGCCGCGGCCAAGTCGCCCGACCCTTTGGACTCGCCGCCGGAATTGATCAGCCCGGCCCGGCCCATAAAGCACCCCGCCACCTGGTAGCGGCACAGGTCGATCGGATGGGCGCTGCTGAGTTCGTCGTAGACCTTGGCATGGGTCTTGGAGAACTTCAGCGCGTTGAAGCCGCCGTTGTTCTCGGCCATCTTCTGCTTGATGATGTCGGCCTCTATGGTCACGCCCAAGTGGTTGGCTTGGTTGGTGAGGTCGGCGGCAACATGGTAATCGACGCCCTCGTGCTTAAAAGCGCTGTTGCGCAGATAACACCACAGGATGGTGGCCATGCCCAGTTCATGCGCCCGGGCAAACGCTTGCGACACTTCCCAGATCTGGCGCCGCGATTCCGGGGAACCGAAATAGACCGTCGCGCCGACCGCGGTGGCGCCCAGTTCGAAACCTTGCTCCACGCTGGCGAAGAGCGATTGGTCGTAGGTGTTGGGGTAGGACAGGAACTCGTTGTGGTTGATTTTCAGGATGAAGGGAATGCGGTGGGCGTAGCGCCTCGCCACGGCGCCCAAGACCCCCAGGGTGCTGGCCACCGCGTTACAGCCGCCTGCAATGGCCAGTTCGACGATCTTGGCCGGGTCGAAGTAATCGGGATTGGGCGCAAAAGACGCTCCCGCTGAGTGCTCGATGCCTTGGTCGACCGGCAAGATCGAGACATATCCGGTGCCCGCGAGGCGGCCGTGGGAGAAGAGCGCGGCGAGGCTCTTCAGTACCGGCGGCTTGCGATCCGATGCGCTGACCACGCGATCGATGAAATCTGGACCCGGGAGATGTAGACGCTCGCCGGCGATGGTTAAACACCGGTGGTTCAGAAGCGCTTCGGCTTCGGCGCCCAAAAGCGCAGCAATATCGGTCATGTTCGGTCTCCTCGAACAGAATCGCCGGCCTCGTCGGCAAAGACGCGCAGGCTTACTTCGATCGAAAAATCCGCCGCCGTCACGGGCCAGGCAAGCCTCAGGCAAGCGGCTTGCATGACTTTTTCGAATCCGGCTTCGGACTGCGACACCGTGTAATGCGGCCTGCCGCGCACGCAGGCCGGAGTAAAGGTCAGTTCGATGCGGCCTCGCATCTCCCGGTCATCGAGGCTCAGCACGCGCGCCGTGTCAAGATCCAGCTCCTGGCCGAAGCCGCAAGGAATGTCCCCGTTCTCCAAGATGTAGCGCCCGGAGTAGCCGTCGCAGCTGGGCAGCGCCAAATTGAGTTCGGTTTGAAACACACCGCCTCCGAGCCCTCGCAGATGCCACGTCGCGTAAAAGACGCCGCCCGCCAGGCGAAAGGACTTCGCCACTTCGCCGCTCGCCACCCGCGCTGCCAACTGCAGCTCGCGCGCCAGGATATTGCAGGATGCCGACGCATATTCGGGCCAATGCGCCTCTCCGTCGGGGCAGATCCACGCATCGAGAAAGATGCGTCGGGGGCGCGCATCCGGCCGAATATCGGCCCGCGTCACCTCGTTCCGGAAGGAAACGCGGTCATGGGCGGAGGCGATGCCTCCGTTGGGCCGATTCTTGGACGAGGCCGCATCGAGCTTGTGGTAATAATGTTCTTCGCCTTGAGTGAGCGAATCGCCAAAATTCTGCGCCAGGGCTCGGCCGTCGAGTTCGCAGAGCGCGCCTTGCGGGTCGAGTTTGACCACCGCCAGCAGGGCCGAATCTGCCAGTATGCACTCGTCTATGCCGTCACCGTCGAGGTCCGCCACCGGCCTCTCCCCACGCGGCGCAAGGGCTTCGAGCGCAGTTTCCAGTTCGATCAGATTCCGCCAGACGACTCGCCGCAAGTGCGGCAAATAGAGGCCGCCGAAGAGCCCGTGCCAGTATGCGTCGTTGGCTTGGGCGCGATAGAGCTTGTCCACCAGGCCCGCCGGCGGCTCAACGGAAATTTCGGCCAGGCGCTGCGACAGCCCCAACATGCGCTTGTGCATCCAGTTCGCTTCCGGATACCGCATGAAGAAGTTCTTCCAGATGCCGCCGCGCACGAAGGCTTTGCTGCGGGCGTAAGTGCCGGCCTTTTTTTCGCGCGCCACCAGCTCGTCGTACACCGCCGCCGCCTTGGGCGGCAGGGTCCATTCGTTCATTTCGATGTACGAGGTGGTCGGCAGGTAAATGATGCCCCGGGTGCGGCAACGGGCATGGTAATCCCGATAGGTTTCCGTGCGAATCAAGGGCGAGGCCAGCACGCCTTCGATGAAGGACTTCAACCACTCTTTGCCGTACACCCAATCATAGGTTTCGGGCCAGATGCCGAACTTTTCGATATCGTCGAAATAGATCGCCGCGCTCCGGCCCTCTCGCGCCAAATCTTCGAGGTAGCGCACAGCCTCGGAGGCGGGAGAAAACGGAAGCCGGTAACGCAGCGCTTCCGAGATCGGAAACAGATCGATGCGCCGGTCATCTTCTTCGGTGGTGTAGTAGCCGTCGAGTTCAGCCTCGCTCTTGCCCACGGAAAGGAAGTGATAGTCATCCACGGTGATGTACTGCAGGCCGCAATCGGCCAGGGCGGGCACCACAGTGGGAATGTATACCCTTTCGGTCAGCCAGGCGCCGCTGGCGGCGACGCCGAAGTGCCGCACCAAGCGGGCATTGAGGGCGCGGATCTGCCCGATGCGGTCGCGACTGGGAATTGCCGCCAGCACCGGCTCGCAATCGCCGCCTCCCACGAGTTCCACCTGGCCTCGGCCCACCATTTCCTGGAGGCGCGCCAGGTCCAGCGGAAATTTTTCGAACAGGCGAGTGAGCAGCCAGCCGGAAAAGTGCGCGGCAAATCGAAACTGCGGATAGGCGTGGAGAATTTCCAGGAAGGGCCGGTAGCAGCGCACATGGGCATCCTCGATCACCTTCTCGAAATTACCCACCGGCTGGTGGGCATGCACGCCGAAGAGCAGGGAAACCGGAGCGATCACAAGTTCTCCTCTTCTCGATCAACTCGCGCGACGCATCGTTCCGCCGCTCTCCGGGTTGCCGCCGCCGAGCGCAATCGGGGTGTTTAATCCCTCGGGTACCGGCAACCGCAGCAGACGATAGAGTTCTCCCAGATTGCCGCGATATAGCGAATCGAAGTTCGATACGACCTCGCGGGGATTGTAATCGCCAAACCACCAGAACCAGTCGGATCCTTCGCACACCGCCAACTGCGCAGCGGCGCGGCCGCGGGTGGCGGTATCCAGCCGGTCGCTGGCCATCACGAGATCAAAGGCTTGTTTGGCCTCGCACAGGAGATCCCAGGCGCGATTTTTGGCCGCATCTCCGATCCAAGTGCTGAAGCTGCCGTACACCCAGCTTCCGGCCACCAATCCCGGCAAGGTGCGCGTGGTATGCCCCTTCCCTGCAAGCCACTGGGAGAAGGTGGTCGTCGCAATCTCGGGCGTAGCCTCCAGAAGGCCGTAGAGGTCATCAAAAAAGTAATAGGCATTGTAGGGATAGTGCTCCCATGCGTTTTCACCATCGAGCGCCACCGTCACCAGCGGCGTTTCCCCTTCTGGGGCCTCGGCCGCGACGCGCCGCAAGCCGTCGACGAAGTGAGCTGCGGCGTCTCGCCCGTGCCAGCGGGAGTATTCGAAGCCGATGAGGTCCGACATGCGCTCGTCACGAAAGAACACCGCAAGCGCGGGGGCCGACGCCAAGCTCCAGGGCCGAAAGAGGTACTGACCGCGCGCCGGCATCCCCTCTCCCAGGCGACGCAGGCTCTGCGCCAATACCGTCTCGCTGCTCGCGGTCCAGGCCAGGCCCGCGTTGCCGATCAACCGCAAGAAAGCCTCGGAGACCGCTCCCTCGGCCGGCCACAGCCCCTGCGGCGCCTCCCCGAACGCCAGACGATGCCGGGCGCGCGCTTCATTTAGCTGGGTTTCCATGCGCTGCGCACCACCCGGATAGATCGGCGCCCTCGGCAGCGCAACCTCGGGCAGCGCCTCGCGGGCGCTGCCAAGATCGATCAACAAAGGTGCCAGGGGGTGCGTCACCGGCGTGGTGGACAGTTCGATTTGGC
Source organism: uncultured Alcaligenaceae bacterium (assembly GCA_964517465.1). Classification (GTDB taxonomy): domain Bacteria; phylum Pseudomonadota; class Gammaproteobacteria; order Burkholderiales; family Casimicrobiaceae; genus JACPUX01. The sequence continues at coordinate 25,528 of CAZFEK010000045.1, read as the reverse complement.
CTCTTTGGGCCAATGCCGCGTACCTCGGCAGCAGGTCCTTAAGGGTGCGCGCCATGAGATCGAGCAAGGCGCGTCGATCGGCCAGGCTGAAGTTCTCTCCCCGGCTCATCAACTCGGCCAACAGCACTTGCTTACGCCTTTCAGTCTCGCCGGTCCAAACAAGGTGGTACCAGGTGACGAGGTCGGCGAAGAAGCTCCCGGAGAGGTAGCGCAACCCGTGATCCCCCTGGGCCAGTGCGCTTTGACACAGCGTATGCAGCCTCTCGAAACGCGGAAAGGGCGCGACCATGCGGCGGTGGTTTTCGGGAAAACAAGTTCGCACCAGCCACAAACGCGCCACCTCGTCGAGATCGTCCAAGGATTCGCGCGCCAGGAGCCTCAGCAGCGGATCGCGGAATTCGCCGCGTTCGAACTGGGCGGCATAGTCCTCGATCTGGTCGAGCAGGACGGGTACGAAGTTCACCACCGCCTTGATGCCCGGATGCCGTTCCAGATGCGCCGCCATATCGGCGTAGTCCTTGAGCGCATGCAAGTAGACCCAAGGCTTGCGATATTCGCCGCTTGCCTGATCGCGGTAATCGGGCTGGTGCATGTGCCAAAGAAAGACGACTTCGACGCGAGGCGAGTTCATGGCATCTTTCAGCGCACGCGGTGCACTTGCTGGCCGAGCATTTCCGGTGTGATCAAAGTGATGCCTTTTTCAGAAACATAGAAGCGTCGCTTGTCTTGTGCCGGGTCCAGGCCGGCTTGCAAGCCGTCGGGGATGCGGCAGCGCTTGTCCACCACCACTCGCTTGAGCGTAACGCGCTTGCCGATTTGCACCTTGGGCAGTATGACCGAATCTTCGATCACGCTATGATGATCGATCCGCACGGCTGAAGACAGCAGGGACCGCCGCACCGATGCACCGCTGACGATGCATCCCCCGGAAACGATGGAATCGATTGCCATGCCGCGGCGGTCCTCGTCATCGAAGACAAACTTCGCCGGCGGCAACTGCTCTTGATAGGTCCAAATTGGCCAGGTTTCGTCGTACAAGTTGAGCTCGGGCGTCACTTGGGTGACATCCATATTGGCTTCATAAAAGGCGTCTACCGTGCCCACGTCGCGCCAGTAGGGCTTGCCGTCGATCGCCCCGACGCAGCTTTGGGCAAAATCGTGCGCCACGACGCGGTAGCGCGGCACGACATGGGGAATGATATCTTTGCCGAAGTCATGCGATGACTGCGGATCGTCGCTGTCACGCACGACCTGCTCGTACAGAAAGCGGGCATTGAATACGTACACGCCCATGCTGGCCAAGGCGCGATCCGGACATCCCGGCACCGGCTCGGGCTGTTCGGGCTTCTCGTTGAAGCGTATCACGCGGTGCGCCTCATCCACGCTCATGATGCCGAAGCTCCTCGCCTCCTCGAGCGGCACCTCGATGCAGGCCACGGTCATGTCCGCTTCTTTTTCCACGTGATAGGCCAGGATCTGGCCGTAGTCCATCTTGTAGATGTGGTCGCCCGAGAGGATGATCACGTATTGGGGATGGTTGCGCCGCAAGACATCGAGATTTTGGAACACCGCGTTGGCCGTTCCCGAGTACCAGGCCTCACCCAACTGCTGCTGCGCGGGCAGCAGGTCAAGGAATTCGCCCAGCCGGCCGTCGAGAAAACTCCAGCCGCGCTGGAGGTGATGAATGAGGCTTTGCGCCTTGTATTGCGTCGCTACACCGATGCGCCGTATGCCCGAGTTGACGCAATTGGAAAGGGTAAAATCGATGATGCGAAACTTGCCGGCGAACGGCACCGCCGGTTTGGCCCGCCAGTTGGTAAGATGCCCCAGGCGGCTGCCGCGACCGCCGGCCAGCACCAGCGCAATGCTCTCGCGGGTGATCTGACTGATGAAGCGCGAACCCCAGTTGGAGCGAGTGCTGGCAAAAACGTGACTCAGTGTTTCTTCGGTGGATTCCATGACCAGACCTCTCGATCAAGCGACTGAACGACACCAAAGCCCGCAAGCGCGTCCGCGCGTTGGGCGCTGACCGTGCAAGTGAACGCCGAAATCGCCGCCGCGGCAAGCCCCCGCTCCTGGATTCGTCTGTGCGAAGGGCGGGAGTATGACCCTTTCGCCTGCTTGGGGCCGATCGGCGATGAGAGCGGCTGGCGGCTCGACGTCTGGCTCCCACAAGCTCGGGAAGTCGCTCTGCTGGGGGCAGATCAAGCGGCACGCTTGAGCCGGATCCACCCGGCCGGGGTCTTTCAATGGCAAGGTAAGCTCCCGCCGGAAAGGCCTTGGCGACTGCTGGTCGATGGTGAAATTCGTTTCGATCCTTATGCCTTTCCGCCAACCCCTCCGGCGCTGGCGCTGCACCTGTTCAACGAAGGGCGGAACACCCAGTCTTATCGATTTCTGGGAGCGCTTGCGCAAACCCGCCTGGGGGTGAACGGCATCGTTTTCCGCATTTGGGCGCCCAATGCCGAACGGGTTTCGGTCATCGGCGAATTCAATTCCTGGGACGGTCGCTGCCATCCTATGGCCAGCCTGGGGAGCAGCGGAGTCTGGGAGCTGTTTCTGCCCGAAGTGCTCCCCGGCGCGCTGTACAAGTTCGAACTGCGTGGACGTGACGGCAACATCCGGGTCAAGACCGACCCCTATGGTCGCGCCTTCGAACTGCGCCCCGCCACGGCAGCGCGCGTCGTAGGGCCGGACAGCTACCCTTGGGGAGACCGGGAATGGGTGGCCAAGCGCCAGGAGCAAGACTGGACCCGGGCTCCCATTTCGGCCTACGAGGTGCATTTGGGCTCCTGGCGGCGAGCGGCCGACGGCAGCTTCTTGGGCTACCGGCAGATTGCCGCCGCGCTCATTCCTTATGTGAAAGACCTGGGCTGCACCCACCTCGAATTGCTGCCCCTTTGCGAGCACCCGCTCGATGAATCCTGGGGTTACCAGACGACCGGCTATTTCGCGCCCACGGCCCGGTTCGGAGAACCCGACGACCTGCGCGCCTTGGTCGATGCCTGCCATCAAGCGGGTCTGGGCGTGATTCTCGACTGGACTCCGGGACACTTCCCCGATGACGAGTTCGCCTTGGCCCACTTCGACGGCACCTCGCTCTACGAACATGAAGATCCGTTGCTCAAGCGGCATCCGGATTGGGGTACGCATGTCTTCAATTACGGGCGCAAGGAAGTTCAGAGCTTTCTGCTCTCCAGCGCCCATTTCTGGCTGGCCGAGTTTCACTTCGACGGCTTGCGGGTGGATGCCGTCGCATCCATGCTTTACCTCGATTACTCGCGCCGGCCCGGAGAGTGGCTGCCCAATCGCTACGGCGGGCGCGAGAACCTCGAGGCGATCGATTTTCTGCGCGAGCTCAATGGGTTGGTCCATAGCCAATTTTCGGGTGTTTTGACCATCGCCGAAGAATCCACCGCCTGGCCCATGGTGTCGCGCCCGGCGCATCTGGGCGGGCTCGGGTTTTCGATGAAGTGGAACATGGGCTGGATGAACGACACACTTGCCTACTTGCGCCTGGACCCGATCCATCGCCGATTCCATCATGATCGGCTGACCTTCGGACAGATCTACGCCTACAGCGAGAACTTCCTTCTGCCCCTGTCGCACGACGAGGTGGTTCATGGCAAGGGCTCGCTGCTGGCGAAAATGCCGGGAGACCAGTGGCGCCGTTTTGCCCAACTGCGGCTCTTGTTGTGCTACCAGATGACTTGGCCGGGCAAAAAACTCCTGTTCATGGGAGGCGAGTTCGGCCAGCCGCGCGAATGGGCCGAACAAACCCAACTCGCCTGGGATAGGGCCTCGGAAGGCGGGCACCAGGGGACATGGCGGCTTGCGCGCGACCTCTTCCACCTTTACCGTGATGCGCCGGAACTGCATGAGCTCGATTTCTCCCCTGCCGGGTTTCAATGGTCCGACTGCCACGATGCCGAGCAATCGATCATCAGCTACTTGAGGCGCGCGAGCGATGGAAGCGACTTCCTGGTGATTCTCAACTTCACGCCCGTGCCGCGGCATCAATACGAACTCGGCGTACCAAACGCCGGCGTGTACCGCGAGATTCTGAACACCGACGCGGCAATCTACGGCGGTAGCGGCCTGGGCAACGGCGGGCAGGCGATCGCAAGCGCCGAGGCCAGGGGAGAATTTCCGGCCACGCTGAGTCTCGCCCTGCCGCCCTTGGCTGGGCTCATCCTGCGCCTCGCACCGGCTCAAACGGGGTAGCGCGCTTCGATTTCCGCTTCGGCTGCCAGCCAATCGGCCAAAGCGCCATCGCCGCTGAAGCCCCTTTCTATCGACCGAAAATAGGCCGCTTCGGCGATGTACTTCTGGCGTTCCCCGGGAGCAAGCGGAGGCAACTCGACGGCCGGGCCCGAGCCACCCCGGCCGGCCTTCGAATTGCGCACTTCGGCCGCAGACGAAACGCGGCTGGATTTGCGCGTAAGAATTGCTGCTGGTGCATTGGGCATGGAACACCTCCTGGTCAAGGAATCAATGTTCTTTTGCTTATGCGACCAGAATAACTCCGCGCCGATGGGGTGATTTGACGCTGATCAAAGGCCGACCGACTGTGCCGCCAAAGCCGCCGCGCCGATCACTCCGACGCGCTCATCCATGACCACCTGGATAGGAAAAGCGGGCATCAGGTCGGCGTGCTCGGCCTTGGCGTGAAACGCGTCGAGGAAGCTGCCATCACAGAGCCGCGGCAACATCTTGGGCGCAATGCCGCCGGCAAGATAAACTCCGCCGCGGGCAAAGTAGAGCAGCGCGAGGTCGCCCGCAAAAGCGCCATAACAGCGCACAAATACTTCGAGCGCCTGGCCCGCAAGACCCAAAGGATGCGCCAGCGCTGTCGCGGTGATAACCGCGGCGGCATCCGGACGCAAAGCGAGATCTTCACCCGCCGCCGTGGCCGCCCGCTCCCTCAGCCAGGAATAGACGTCCACCAAACCGGGCCCGGAAAGCACGCGCTCGGCGGTGGCGCGGCCGTGCCGGCGCCGCAGATATTCAGCCAGCGTATCTTCCTCGATATCCTGGGCGGCGAAACCTATGTGCCCGCCTTCTCCGGGAATCACTCGCCACTGCCCCTGCCGCTCCGGCAGCAGCGCGGCGACTCCCAATCCGGTGCCGGCGCCCAGCACAACGGCCGGTGCCCCCGCTTCGGGCGCGCCCGCCTGCAAGGTAAAAAAAGCGTCGCCAGGCAGCGCCTTCACGCCCCGAGCCGCAGCAGCGAAATCGTTGACCAATTGCAGGCGCCCGAGGCCGAACTTTGCGGCCAGCGCGCTAGCCTCGATGATCCAGGGCAAATAAGTGAGTTTGCTGCGATTCCCTTCGACCGGTCCGGCGACCGCCAGCACGCCCCGCGCGACATTCACCTTGCCCGCGGCCGCGAAGAACTCGTCCAACAGGAGATCAAACCCGGGATAAGTCTGGCTCGCATAACGCCGCTCAAAGACCGGAGCCTGCGGAGCATCGGGCCGAACCAGCGCCAGGACGGTCTTGGTGCCGCCGATGTCACCGGCAAGCAGCAAAGGTTCGGCGCGTAGACGCGCGACCGACGGCTGGCGAAGAGCGCGCTCACCACTTTCCAGCACCTTGCCATCCATGTCATCCCCCTTGCTTGCCTTCACGGGCGCGTCACCCGGCCAGGCCAGACTGACCGAAATCCGCATTCGGCTGCGCTTTACCCCCCACTGCGGGTCGGCGATAATTCCCGCAGTTTAGTCCTGATTTCCTGAATCCGCACCCGATGAACCAAATTCCCTGCGCGGCGCAGTTTCAAGCCACGCCAGCACAACTGCCGGTGGATTGGTATTTCGACCCGGAACTGCATCGGCGGGAACTGGACCGGCTCTTCCGAAATGGTCCCGGTTATGTGGGCCACGAGCTGATGGTTCCCAATCCGAACGACTATCAAGCACTCGACTGGTGCGGCGGAGCACAGGCGCTGGTGCGAAGGTCCGGCGGGTTGGGGCTGCTGTCCAACATCTGCCGGCACCGGCAGGCCGTCATGCTCAAGGGTCGCGGCAACCGCAAGACGATTACCTGCCCCATCCACCGCTGGACTTACGATTTGGAGGGCAGGCTCCTCGGCGCGCCGCATTTCTCCCCCAATCCGTGCCTCAACCTTCAAGCGTCGCCCTTGCAGATTTGGCAGGGATTGATATTCGAAGGCCCCCGGGATGTTGCCCGCGACCTCAGTTCCCTCGCGCTGCCTGAAGTGCTCGATTTTTCAGGCTATGTTTTTGACCGTGCGATCGTGCATGAATGCAATTACAACTGGAAGACTTTCATCGAGGTTTACCTCGAGGACTACCACGTGTTGCCTTTCCACCCCGGGCTCGGGCACTTCGTCACCTGCGATGATCTGCAGTGGCAGTTTGGATCCTGGTGGTCCTTGCAGACGGTCGGGCTCAATGCCCGCTTCGATCGGCCGGGCAGCCCGACCTACCAGCGCTGGCACGACGCGATCCGCAAAATCTATGGCGATGCCTTGCCTGCCAGGGGTGCGATTTGGATGACCTATTACCCCAATCTCATGGTGGAATGGTATCCGCACGTGCTGGTGATCAGTTCACTCCATCCCCAGGGCGTGCACCACACCACCAATGTGGTGGAGTTCTATTACCCCAAGGACATCGCCGCGAATCATCGCGATTTTATCGAGGCCGAGCAGGCGGCCTACCTCGAGACCGCCGTCGAAGACGACGAAATCGCCGAGCGCATGGACGCCGGCCGGCTGGCCTTGCTCAAAGCCGGGCGCAACGAAGTGGGACCCTACCAGTCGCCGATGGAAGACGGCATGTGCCACTTCCACGAGTTCCTGCGGCGCGAACTGGGAAACGGTTAGACCGCGGCCTCCAGCCGCTCTGAGCCAGCCTCATGCAGAGTTTATGGATACTGGTTTCGGGATTTTTCTTCGCCTTGATGGGCGTTTTCGTGAAACTGGGAGCGGAGCAATTCGCCATCGCGGAACTGGTTTTCTATCGTTCGCTCACCACCCTCGTGGTCGCTTGCTTGATGCTGCGGTTCAGCGGCCTGTCTTGGCGCAGCGGCAAACCGTGGATGCACTTCAAGCGAGGCATTACCGGCTTTGTTTCGCTCCTGCTCTTCTTTCAGGCGATCGCGTTGCTGCCCCTGTCAACCGCGATGACACTCAATTACACTTCGCCGATTTTTTTGACTCTGCTGACCGTGCTTTTTTTGCGTGAAAGGCCGCGCCCCTTACTGCTCGCGGCCTTGGCCTTGGGCTTCGGCGGCACGGTGCTGCTGCTGCGCCCGACCCTGCGCCCGGAAGAGACGCTAGGCGCGGCGCTGGGCCTCGCTTCGGGCTTCGCCGCCGCACTGGCGTATTACAACGTGCGCCAGCTGGTGCGCGCCCGCGAGCCGGAAACGCGCGTGGTTCTCTACTTCGGGCTTTACGCCACCCTGGGCGCCGGCCTCTGGATGCTGAGCACGGATCGGCACGCGATAACTGTGTCCAACCTTTGGATCGTCCTGGGGATGGGGCTCACCGGGACTTTCGGACAGTTGGCCGTGACCAGAGCCTATGGCAAGGGGCGAGCCATCGTCACGGCGGCCCTCTCTTATGGTACCGTGGTCTTCAGCACCATCCTCGGCATGGCCATTTGGCAGGACTTGCCGGCCTTCACCAGCTGGCTGGCCATGGGCTTGATCATGCTGGGCGGCGTGCTTGCGGTGACTGCCGTTCCCTCGCGCGCCGATGCGCGCGTGGCGCAAACCAACGATTGAATCCCTCCTTTCCTTCAAAACCATGTTCTACACCACCATCATCACTCCCGAAGAACTGCTGCCGCTCATCGAATACGAGGAGATCGTCATTCTCGACTGCCGGCACAATCTTGGCGACCTCGGCATGGGCGAGCGCGCCTATACCCGCAGTCACCTGCCCGGCGCCCGCTTTTTTCATCTCGATCGCGATCTGTCTGGCCCCATGAACGGCCAGAACGGACGTCACCCGCTGCCTGAACGCGAAGCGATGGCGCAGCGTTTCGCCAGCGCCGGGATCAGCGGCACCAGCCAAGTCGTCGCTTACGACCAGGACAGCGGCGCGATGGCCTCGCGCGCCTGGTGGCTCTTGCGCTGGCTGGGACACCGCCGGGTGGCGGTGCTCGATGGCGGCATGAGTGCCTGGGTCGAAGCCCAGCTACCGTTGACCGACGCCAAGCCCCAGCCCAGAGCCGCCGAGTTTCATCCGCAGGCCGGGGAAACTTTGGTCGATGCGGACGATGTCCTCGCGCATCTCGACGATTCCGCCCGAGCCCTGATCGACGCCCGCGGGGCCGACCGTTTTCGGGGCGAGAACGAAACGCTCGATCCGGTTGCCGGCCACATCCCGGGGGCGCTCAACCGGCATTTCATGCGCAATCTCGGCGAGGACGGCCGCTTCAAGGCGCCGGCTACCTTGCGTAGCGAATTCACCGACTTGCTCGCCGGCCGCGCCCCGGAGAATGCGGTGCACTTGTGCGGCTCGGGCGTGACCGCCTGCCATAACTTGCTGGCCATGGAGCTGGCGGGCTTGAATGGCTCCCGGCTCTATCCGGGTTCTTGGAGCGAGTGGATCAGCGACCCGTCGAGACCGGTCACTCGCTGAGTCGCCAGCTCGCGACTTCGCGATACCGGGATCCACTCGAATGGAGTTCGGACTCGATCAAACAAAACCGCTCGACCTGCCAGGCAAGCGGCGGGCTGTCTTCGGCGACGAGAGCTTTTCGCGCTTTGCGTGCCAGAGTCAGATGCGGCGAGTAAGGGCGGCGATCGAGGGGCAGTTTCAGGCCTGCCGCCAGTTCTCGCAACTGCCGCTCCAAGGCCAGCAAAGCCGGTGGCGAGGCGCTGGGCGCCAGCCAGACGATGCCATTGTTCTTCCAACAACCGAGGCGATCGAAGACGAGCTCGAAACATGGAGAGGCACAGGTCGCCGCACCGTCTCTTAATGCCACGGCCTGATCGGCGGTGCAATTGCCCAAGAACACCAGAGTCAGATGCAGCGTGTCGGCGCGCGTCGGCTTGGCATCGGCGCGCCGCGCCGCAGACTGGGCCAGCCCCTCGAGCGCCTTTCGTGCCGCGGGGCTTGGCCAGAGCGCAAAAAACAACCGCTTTGAAGAATCAGTCAAGGAAACATCCAAAAGAAAAAGGCCGCGGTGGACGTCCCGCAGCGGGACGCGCCAACCGCGGCGCTTCAGAGGAGTAATCGGAACGCGACTAAGAGTTCGCAGCCTTCTTGTCGTTGAACTGCTCTTCCTCAGTCGATCCTTTCAGTGCCACGGTGGAGGATTGCCCGCCTTGAATCGCTTGGGTCACGGAATCAAAGTACCCGGTGCCGACCTCACGTTGGTGCTTGACCGCGGTAAAGCCCTTTTCCGCGGCGGCAAACTCGGCCTGTTGCAGCTCGACGAAGGCGCTCATGTTGTCGCGCGCATAGCCGTAGGCCAGATTAAACATGCCATAGTTGAGGCTGTGGAAACCCGCCAGGGTGATGAACTGGAACTTATAGCCCATGGCGCCGAGTTCGCGCTGGAAGCGTGCGATGGTGGCATCGTCGAGGTTGCGTTTCCAGTTGAACGACGGCGAGCAATTGTAGGCGAGGAGCTTGCCGGGAAATTGCTTGTGAATCGCCTCGGCAAAGGACTTGGCATAGGCCAGGTCAGGTTTGCCGGTTTCACACCAGACGAGGTCGGCGTAGGGCGCGTAGGCCAGTCCGCGCGAAATCGCCTGCTGCAGGCCGGGTTTGGTGCGATAAAAGCCTTCCGCGGTGCGCTCGCCGGTGCAGAAGGGCTTGTCGTTGTCGTCGACATCGGAGGTGAGCAGGTCCGCCGCTTCGGCATCGGTGCGCGCGACCAGAATGGTCGGCACACCCATACAATCCGCAGCAAGGCGCGCGGCAACCAGTTTTTCCACTGCTTCGCGGCTGGGCACCAAGACCTTGCCGCCCATGTGTCCGCATTTCTTGACCGAAGCGAGCTGGTCCTCGTAATGCACACCGGCGGCACCGGCTTCGATCATGGCCTTCATCAATTCGAAGGCGTTGAGCACGCCGCCGAATCCAGCTTCGGCATCGGCAACGATGGGCGCGAAGAAATCGATGCTGTCGTCGCCTTCGGCGTGATAAATCTGGTCGGCGCGGCTAAAGGTGTTATTGATGCGGCGAACCACCGCCGGAACGCTGTTGGCGGGATAAAGCGATTGGTCGGGATACATTTCGCCGGCGATATTGGCGTCGGCCGCCACCTGCCAGCCCGACAGATAAATAGCCTTGAGGCCAGCCTTGACTTGCTGCATCGCCTGGTTGCCGGTGAGCGCGCCCAGTGCATTGACGAAGGGCTGTTCGTGCATCAGCTTCCAGAGCTTTTCCGCGCCGCGGCGGGCCAGGGTATGCTCGATATGGACCGTGCCCCGCAGGCGCACCACGTCTTCCGCGCTGTACCCTCGCTTGATACCTTTCCAGCGAGGGTTCTCGGTCCAATCTTTTTTCAGTCGTGCAATCTCGATGTCGTAGTTCATGCTCAATCCTAATTTGACGAAGAAACTTCACCGAAAACGCACTGCGTTATCGGTCTCCTCGGCGTGCCGACGACGCTACGGAGTAGGTTCGCATCGAACAAGCCGCGAATTCCGGGCCGACTCGGCCAGTCGTTCGCGCCACGTGCTCGCGGGGAAAACGCCCCTTTCGAGCAGGGAAATGCGCAAGGGTCGCTGCGCGGTTTCACATCGGCCTTCGGGTTTGCCCGTGGACGGTGCGTGGCGGTCACAATATAGCAAACACCGGGGCGCTTTGCAGCAACTTTTTTGCAATGCACAAGATAATTAATTGCGTCAAATCATATATTTAGAAAGCAGTTCCACGATATGGAAAGCCCGGAGGCAAAATAGGCCTATTTTTTGGTGCAGAGCATCAAAAAAGAACCGCAATGCCGCCACCGCACCCATGCCGCGATGCTGCGAACCGCCCCGGGCTCGGCCGGCCCGAACCTGGGACCGACGGCAACCCCTGAGCATGCGCAGTCGCGGGCTTCGCTCCTCGGTTTGGTCTTTTGCTTACCAGAGGGGAGCAGGCGATAAGACGATACCGTCTTCGTCAGCGTAGAGGTATTCCCCCGGGCGAAAAACCGCCGCCCCGAACTGCAGATTCAGGCCGCGCTCGCCCACGCCCCGCTTGATGCTCTTCTGCGGATGCGCAGCGAGGGCCAGCATCCCCAGGGGCATTTCGCGCAGGGCTTCGCTGTCGCGGATACACCCATACACCACCGCCCCGGCCCATCCGTTTTTCACCGCCAAGGCTGCGAGCTGATCGCCCACCAATGCGCAACGAAAGCTTCCGCCGCCGTCGACGACCAGAACGCGACCCGACCCCGGCTCGGAGAAGATTTCCCGCACCAGAGAGTTGTCTTCGAAGCACTTGAGCGTGACCATGGCCCCGCCAAAACGCCGCAAGCCACCGAAATTGCGAAACATAGGGGCAACGACCGTGAGCTGCTCGCCGAACTGATCACATAAATCCGCAGTGTGGAAATCCATTTCCTATCCTCGTGTTGAAGAGCACACGGATGATACCCGCCGCCATGGCCAGCAGGCCACTCCATCTGCTCCTTGCAGTAATCAGCCCGGGCGCCCCAGAAAAGAACCCCGCCGCAGCGGGGTTCAAATTGAATGAGGAGAAGTCCCCGGCCGCGTTGTGCGCGGCCTTCGCGATTTTAGGTCGACATCTCGGTCAGGATGTTTTTGATCCAGCTTTGCGCGTAAATTGCTTCCACTTCCGACAAATCGGGCGACACGGCGACGGAGCCCGGAACCGCCTCGATGGCGCCTTTTTCCTTGTTCGTCTTATAGACGCCGGTTACGCTCACGGCCTCCTTGGCGGACAGGAAGCTGTAGCAGGTGTTGATCGCCGACAACTCGGTCGATTCGCGGCCCGAAAGCGAAGCGACCACGTTCATCGCACAGGCCTTCGCCTGCGAATTTGCGGAGTATCCCGACTTGGGCATGGCGCCGGCAATGCACGCGTCGCCGATGACGTGAACGTCCTTTTTGAGTTTGGACTCAAAGGTATCGGGATTCACCGGGCACCACTTCTTGTCTTCGCCCACCAAACCGGCAGCGTGTGCGATCGACCCCGCCTTCTGGGGCGGAATGAGGTTGATCACTCCGCCCTTGACCTCTTCCAGCCCCTCGACCAGCACTGCCAAGCCTTTGTTGTCGGCTTCAGTGACTTTCTTGGCTGGCCGGTAGTCGATGATTCCTTCGTAGTGCTTCTTCCAGCCCTTGAGGAAGAGCCCTTTCTTGGAAACGATGTCGGCATTGGCGTCGAGCACGATGATCTTGGAGCCGGGCTTATGCTGCTTGAGGAACATCGCAATCATGCTGGTTCGCTCATAGGGCCCCGGTGGACAGCGGTAGGTCATATTGGGAATAGCAAGCACGACGTTGGCGCCCGCCTTCATGCCTTCGAGCTGCTTTTTCAAGAGCAGCGTCTGCGGTCCCGCTTTCCAAGCATGAGGCATGACGCTTTCGTCGTAACCCTTGATCTGTTCGGTCATGAAGTCGATGCCCGGAGATATCACCAACCGATCGTAGGGATAGGCGCCCTTGCTGGTGCTTACGGTGTGGTTGGCCGCATCGACGCCGGTGACCTCAGCCTGCACCACCTTGATGCCGAAGTTCTTCGCAAGCTGATCGTAACGGATAGTCAGCGATGATAAATCCGGCAACATCCCACCCAGATAAAGGTTCGAGAACGGGCAGCTGATGAAGTGGTCGTTGCGCTCGATCAGCGTCACGTCGATGGAAGCATCCATCATCTTGATGTATTTCGCCGCAATGGTGCCGCCGTAACCGCCGCCCACCACCACCACTTTGGCGCCGCCCTTGCCGCCGGGCGACGTGGCGCAGCCGGCCAAGCCCAGCGTAGCCGCACCCGCGCCGGCGCCGAATAGCTTCAGGAAGTTTCTGCGTTCGAGTTTCATGTGTGGTTCCTCCTGATCACTTCTGCGCTGCGTAAAAGTGCAGCAAAGCGTCGAGATCGGCTTTGGACAGGGGTTTCACCTTTTCCGCCATCTTCTCGGGCATCTTCCGGGCGCCGGACAGATACATCCCCATCTGGATATCCAGGTAGGGCAGCCATTGGCTGGCCATGACCGGGGTGTCGTCCTTCCCGTCCTTGCCCTCATCGAGGTGGCAGCGGCCGCAGTTGGCGTCTTGCAACTCAGCGCCGCGCTTGACCTTGGCCGCATCAGTCGTCTGCGAGGTCGGGTGAAATTTTTGCTTGGAGAAGAACTCCCCCATCGCAGCAAAATCAGCGTCGCTATAGCCTTTGGCCAGGCGCCCCATGACCGTCGCCGGCCGCTCGCCGCTCTTGAATTTCTTCATTGCCTCGACGATCGCCGTCTTCGACTGGCTCGCCAGGCTCGGCATGCTCGGCCCTGCGCTGGCGCCGTTGGTGCCATGGCAGCCCGCACAGGCGTTGGAGATCATCGCCGGAGTGGGTGGTCCGGCGTAGGCCGAAGCCGACAAGAACAGGGCACTCGCGCTCAGCGCCCAAGCCTTCCATCTTTTTGCTTCCATTTCCTTCCTCCTTGGGATAGGGACTGCAACTACTGTTTGACGACGTTATAGTAATTCTTGACCCCTTCGACGGTTTTGTCGAGGCCGAACTGGTATCCGAGAGACACATAGTGGAAACGCGCTTCGGTGTGGTCCTCATGGATGGCAAAGCCGAAGTTGTAGATCTTGCCCGCCGCGATGGCATGGTCTCCAGCGCTATTGGCCCCGAGCTTGCGGGTTAGCGTGACGGCCCACTTGTTGCCTTCCTTGACGCCATCGGCCTTGAGCAAGCCCTTGCCGCCCTCCACCGAGCGCTGGCCGGCCACATATCCGTCGAAGATCTTCTTCTCCCCGCTGCGAAACTGCAGCAGGTCGTAGAATTTTCCTGAGGCAAGGTCGCCACCCTTGACGTACTTCGTGCGTTTGTCGTCCTTGGGCGACTTCATGGTGCGCAAGTCGTCGTGGCAGGTGGCCCAGCAGCCGTTCAATTCGGCACCTTCCACGGTACTGCCCCCATCGAAGAGCAAGGTGAGCTTGATTTCGTTCTTCTTGTCCATCTTTGCCTCGCCCAGTTTGGGCGGCACCCACTCGAAGCGCAGGTAGATATTTTCGCCATCGTGTGCGGCCTGAAAGTTCACCGGCAGCCACCCCGCTTTGCCGGCGATGGGTTTGGGTTCGAGCACGCTCTTGGAACTTCCTACCGGCTTGGCGGCGACGATCTTGTCGCCGATTTCATTGGCATCGCCCTCGTGACAGCGCGCACAGGCGCGCTTTTTCTCCAGGATATCCGGTACCGCGGAATGATCCGGCTTGTTCAATACCCATTCCAGGCTTGCCTGCCCCGGGTAGAAGACTTTGATCTTGCGCACCGGTACTTTGCTCCAATCCGGCGCCCCCGCGGCGGCGCTCCCGGCCGCAACACTGGTCATGCCTGCCAAAACCGCCATCCACAACCGCTTCATCGACTCGCTCCTGACACTCTGGTTCGCCATTGGATTCTCGATCTTAGCCCCGCCCGGATTGCGATCAGCCATCCCCTGTTCCGGCAGGCTTCCCGGACTCCAGCTGCTGATGCACCGGCTTGTGCACGATGCCTTTGTGGCACTCGATGCAGGTCTTGCCGTCCTCGATGGCGCCCTCGTGCTTCACCACCGAACGGTCCTTCTGTTTGTCGGGATCCATGGTCCTGAAATCGTGACAATTGCGGCACTCCTTGGAGTCTCGCGTCATCATGCGATCCCAAACCCGCTGAGCCATGGCCAAGCGATGCGCCTCGAATTTCTCCGGAGTGTCGATCACGCCGCTGATCTTGCCGAGCACGTCCCGCGCGGCCATGAGCTTCTGCAGCGACTTGAAAAGATAATCGGTAGGCGTCTTGCTGCTGGCGACATGGCAATCGGCACAATGCACGGTTGTGCCGCTGCGGTTTTTGTAATGGACGGACTTCTTGAATTCTTCGTACGGAATGGTCATCTCGTGACAGGAGACGCAGAACTCTGAGCGATTGGTCCACTCCATCGCAGTGTTGAGCCCTCCCCACAAGACGATACCGATCGCGACTCCGGCCACGAGGCTGGACCGCAAAATGCTCCGGCGCGGACGAATGCCATCCGATGGGTTGTCGCGCGACCTGGATTCCTTGGGATCTGCCTCGGACATCGTTCCTTTTCCCCTCCTGCCAGCCCTCAAAAATTAGGCCGGCGATCGGAAAAAAAGGCTACCGAGAGCCCCTCCCCGGGACAACAGCCCATTGGGAGTATATGGGCTTTCCAAATGGGGGATAAGCCCCCGCTGCGCGGACTCCCGCCCAGGCCTTCTCCGCCGAGGCAAAAGAATACACCCGGGTTTAACCTTCGACCGCTTCTGGCTCGATGTGGTCTTCGAATTCCAAATGCACTTTGCCAGCGTCGTCGATCCCGATGGCGACCTTGCCCCCGTTCACCAGGCGGCCAAACAGCAGCTCGTCGGCCAGCGCCCGGCGTATGGTGTCCTGAATCAAGCGTGCCATGGGTCTGGCTCCCATTTGCGGATCGAAACCATGCTTGGCCAGGTATTCGCGCAGCGCCGGGGCAAAACTCGCCTCGACTTTCTTCTCCTGCAACTGGTTCTCCAGTTCCATCAGGAATTTGTCCACGACCTTGAGAATGATCTCGTGATCCAAGGACTGGAACGAAATCATGGCATCCAGGCGATTGCGGAACTCGGGTGTGAACAGGCGCTTGATTTCGGCCAGTTCGTCGCCGGTTTGGCGCTCGGTGGTAAAGCCGATGCTTGATTTGGAGAGGGTTTCTGCACCCGCATTGGTGGTCATGATGATCACCACGTTGCGGAAATCGGCCTTGCGCCCGTTGTTGTCGGTCAAGGTTCCGTGATCCATCACCTGCAGCAAGATGTTATAGATGTCCGGATGCGCCTTTTCAATTTCATCCAAGAGCAGCACCGAATACGGATGCTTGGTTACCCCTTCGGTGAGTTGCCCGCCCTGATCGAAGCCGACATATCCCGGAGGCGCCCCGATCAGGCGCGAGACAGCGTGCCGCTCCATGTACTCGGACATGTCGAAGCGCAAGAGCTCGATGCCCAGGCAATAGGCGAGCTGACGCGCCACTTCGGTCTTGCCCACGCCGGTCGGTCCGGAAAAGAGGAAGCAGCCGATCGGCTTTCTCGGATTCCCTAGACCACTTCGAGCCATACGAATCGACGCGACCAGCGCATCGATTGCGGCATCCTGGCCGAATACCGTCGCTTTGAGGTCGCGGTCCAAGGTCTTTAAGGCATTGCGGTCGTCGGAATTGACGTTCTTCGCTGGAATGCGGGCGATCTTGGCGACGATATCCTCGATTTCGCCCTTGCCGATCATCTTCTTCTGCCGCGACTTGGGCAGAATTTTTTGCGCCGCACCCGCCTCATCGATCACGTCGATCGCTTTGTCCGGCAGATGACGGTCGTTGATGAACCGCGCCGAAAGCTCTGCCGCCGAGGTGAGCGCCGCGGGCGTGTATTTCACGCCGTGGTGCGCCTCGAACCGGCTCTTCAAGCCGCGCAGGATTTCCACCGTTTCGGCGACCGAAGGTTCGGGCACGTCGATCTTCTGGAAGCGCCGGGAAAGCGCGTGGTCCTTCTCAAATATCTGCCGATACTCGGCATAGGTCGTAGCACCGATGCACTTCAGCTGCCCCGTCGAAAGCGCCGGCTTGAGAAGGTTGGAAGCGTCCAAGGTACCGCCCGAAGCGGCGCCCGCGCCAATGATGGTGTGAATTTCGTCGATGAACAAGATGCTCTGCGGATTCTCCGCGAGCTGTTTCAACACCGCCTTGAGCCGCTGCTCGAAGTCACCTCGATATTTGGTGCCGGCAAGCAAGGCGCCCATGTCGAGGGCGTAAACGGTGCAATCGCGCAAAAGATCCGGAACCACCGACTCGTTGATGCGCCGCGCCAGACCCTCGGCGATGGCCGTCTTGCCGACCCCGGCCTCGCCGACCAGCAAGGGATTGTTCTTGCGTCGGCGGCAAAGCACTTGGACAACACGTTCGAGCTCGTGCTCGCGACCGATCAGCGGGTCTATGCGCCCGGCCTTGGCCTGCTGATTGAGGTTGATGGTGTAGTGATCCAGCGCGCCGCCCTGCGCGTTTTCGCCTTCGTTCTCGGCGGTGGGTTCGGGTTTCTCGGGCTTGGGCTGCGGCGTCTTGCTGATGCCGTGCGAGATGTAGTTCACCACGTCCAAACGGGTAAGGCCGCGCTGGTTCAGAAAATAGACGGCGTGCGATTCCTTTTCGCCAAAAATCGCCACTAGCACGTTGGCGCCGGTCACCTCCTTCTTCCCGGAGGATTGCACGTGCAACATGGCCCGCTGGATCACCCGCTGAAAACCTTGGGTGGGCTGGGTGTCGGCCTCCGAGTGAGCCGAAAGCCGCGGCGTGTGTTCACTGATGAAGTCGGTCAGAACGCCGCGCAATTCCTCGATGTCGACGCCGCACGAACGCAGCACTTCGGCGGCCGAAGGGTTGTCCAGCAAAGCCAGCAGCAGGTGCTCGACGGTAATGAACTCATGCTGCTTCTGCCGGGCCTCGACAAAAGCCATGTGCAAGCTGACCTCCAGGTCCTGCGCAATCATGATCTACCGCCTTTCTCTGCTGCTCACGACAACCCGCCCATTCGGCCTGCTCGCGACGATCCGTAGCGCTCAAGCCTCTTCCATGGTGCACTGCAAGGGATGCTGATGCTCCCGCGCCAAGGACACCACTTGATCCACTTTGGCTACCGCAACGTCACGGGTGAAAGTACCACACTCGCCCACGCCTTCGCGGTGAACCCGCAACATCACTGTCGTAGCCATTTCCCGGTTCATTCCAAAGATAGTTTGCAACACCACCACCACGAAATCCATCGGTGTGAAATCATCGTTCAACAACAACACCTTGTAGAGCGGCGGCGGTTTGAGGCGCGCCCTGCGCGCCTCCAGCACCCCGCCTTCCTGAATCCGTGTTGCCATGATCAACGACGATTTTGCCGCGAAAAGCCAATTACTCCGTATGTTTGATGATTACAACAAAATTTTCAAGACCGGACATCGAAAGCTCCTCTACTCTTGACGCTCGGGAATTCGGGAGCGTAAAAAGAATCTGTTTGGCCTCAGTGTCCATCTGCTGTGGCGGTTTGCCGCGGGTTTTCCCTTGCTTGCCGTAGGTAGTATGCGCTGTCCAAACAACATCTTTACCTCATCAGTGCAAAGGTCAGGGAATATGGCAACCGGAACAGTCAAATGGTTCAATGATGCCAAGGGCTTCGGCTTTATCACTCCAGACGATGGCGGCGAAGACCTCTTTGCTCATTTTTCGGCAATAAACATGAGTGGCTTTAAGACTTTGAAGGAGGGCCAAAAAGTCTCCTTTGAAGTCTCCCAGGGTCCCAAGGGCAAGCAGGCATCCAACATCACCGGGGCTCAGTAAGAGCATACCCGGTTTCTGGCCCGGTCTTGGGCCAAAAAAAACCCGCGAAACCGCGGGTTTTTCTTTTTTTGCCGAACGAGTCGGCGCCAATCAAAAGCGACTACATGCACTTGACGATCTGCCGGCCAAAGGCTGAACAAGACACTTGGGTCGCGCCTTCCATCAGGCGGGCGAAGTCATAGGTCACCACTTTCGACAGAATGGCTTTCTCGATGCCGCTGATGATCAAGTCGGCGGCCTCGCGCCAGCCCATGTGACGCAGCATCATCTCCGCGGAAAGAATCAGCGAGCCGGGATTGACGTAATCCTTGCCGGCATATTTGGGAGCCGTGCCGTGGGTCGCCTCGAACATCGCCACGGTGTCGGAAAGGTTGGCGCCGGGGGCAATGCCGATACCGCCCACCTGCGCGGCGAGAGCGTCGGAGATATAGTCGCCGTTGAGGTTCAGCGTGGCGATGACGTCATACTCCTCCGGGCGGAGCAGAATCTGCTGCAAGAAGGCGTCGGCGATCGCGTCCTTGATGACGATGTCACGGCCGGTCTTGGGGTTCTTGAACTTGCACCAGGGGCCACCATCCAGAAGCTCAGCGCCGAATTCGCGCTGCGCCAGGGCATAGGCCCAGTCGCGAAAGGCGCCTTCGGTGAACTTCATGATGTTGCCTTTGTGGACGATGGTGACCGATTTGCGGTCATTGTCGATGGCGTATTGGATGGCTTTGCGCATCAAGCGCTCAGTGCCGTCGCGGGAAACCGGCTTGATGCCTATGCCTGAGGTCTGGGGGAAACGAATCTTCTTCACACCCATGTCGTTGATCAGGAAATTCACGACCTTCTTGGCCTGATCACTTTCGGCCGCCCATTCGATGCCGGCGTAAATGTCTTCCGAATTCTCCCGGAAGATCACCATGTCGGTCTTTTCCGGATTCTTCAGCGGGCTGGGCACGCCTTTGAAATAGCGCACCGGGCGCAAGCAGACGTAGAGATCGAGCTCCTGGCGCAAGGCGACGTTGAGCGAGCGAATGCCCCCGCCGACCGGCGTAGTCAGCGGTCCTTTGATCGAAACCACGTACTCGCGCAGGATGTCGAGCGATTCCTGGGGCAGCCATACGTCATGGCCATAGACCTTGGTCGACTTCTCGCCCGAATAAATCTCCATCCAGTGGATTTTGCGCTTGCCGCCGTAGGCTTTTTCCACCGCCGCATCCACCGTGGCGATCATTGCCGGCGTGATGTCGACGCCGGTGCCGTCACCTTCGAGGTAAGGGATGATGGGGTTATCCGGCACATTGAGGGAATAGTCGGCGTTGACGGTGATTTTGCTGCCCCCTGCGGGCACTTTGACATGCTGGTACATTTTCTCGGTTTCTCCTTGCGGGATTACGGCAGAGCGCGCACCCTGGCGGTTGATGGCGGGATGGCTGGCTTGGGATGGCACAATTATCGGCGATTTCGGGAAATATTTCCATGTCGGAACGGGACCAAAGCCCAGGCCCCGGTTTCGATGCCAGCCTGTGCTATGATTCGCCGCTTTCCAGCCGGCGTTCGAGAGCCCGCGGCGGCTGCCGCCACCCATGATTCGCAGTCTGCTTTCCCGTCTGCTCCCCGGTCGCCGCGCCCGCGACCCGCGCATCTATCCCGTCGACCAACATGGTTTGCGGCGCGCGGCGGTCAGCCGAGGTGCCGCGCAAGTCGTCGAACGGCTTCAGGAGGCTGGTTTTCGCGCCTTCATCGTCGGCGGTGCGGTGCGCGATCTCTTGCTCGGGCTCACCCCCAAAGACTTCGATGTCGCCACCAGCGCCACGCCCGAGGAGGTCAAGCCGCTGTTTCGCCGCGCCTTCATCATCGGTCGGCGCTTCCGTTTGGTGCACGTGCATGCCGGCGGGGAAACCATCGAAGTCTCGACCTTTCGCGGCCCGCAGAACGAGGCGCAGGCGGACGAACACGGGCGCATACTCTCCGATAACGTGTTCGGGACCCAGGCCGAAGATGCCGCGCGCCGAGACTTCACGATCAATGCGCTTTACTACGATCCGGTCACCGAGGAGATCTGGGACTACCTCGATGGCTTCAAGGACGTTCGCGCGCGTCGCCTGCGCCTCATCGGCGGCCCGATCACCCGCTATCGCGAAGACCCCGTGCGCATGCTTCGCGCGGTGCGCCTGGCGGCAAAGCTTGGGTGCCGAATCGACGCCAAGACCGAAGCGCCGATCGCCAAGCTCGCGCCTCTGATTCAAAACGTCCCGGCCGCCCGCCTTTTCGAGGAAATGCAAAAACTTTTGCTCTCGGGCCATGCCGGTGAGAGTCTGCAGGCGCTGCGCGCCCACGGGCTGCACCACGGGCTGCTGCCGATGCTGGACGTGATCCTAGAGCAGCCCCTGGGCAGCAAGTTCATCGACTTGGCTCTGGCCAATACCGACCGCCGGGTGCGCGAGGGCAAGCCGGTGTCGCCCGGATTCCTCTTCGCCACTTTGCTTTGGCACGAAACCCTCGCCGCTTGGGATGCCCGCAAGCAGGCGGGAGAGGGTTCGATGCCGGCACTGTTTGAAGCCATGGACCAAGTGCTTGCCAGCCAGGCCGAGAAGATCGCGATTCCGCGTCGTTTTTGCGCCGACATCAAGGAAATCTGGAGCCTTCAGCCGCGCTTTGAACAAAGGAGCGGGCGCCGCCCCTTCCGCTTGCTGGAACAGCCCCGCTTTCGGGCCGGATTCGACTTTTTGCTGCTGCGCGGTGGGTCCGGCGAGATACCGATGGAGCTCGGCCAGTGGTGGCAGGATTTCCAGGATGCTCACCCCGAGGAACGCGAGCGCATGCTCCTCGACGACGAGGGACCCAAAAAAAAGCGCCGCCGCCGGCGCAGCCGGGGGCGCGGACCAGAGCCCGCAGACCACAGCGACGGTGAGGCATGAGACGGCCGCACCGCGCCTTCGTTGGTTTGGGTAGCAATCTGCACCAGCCGGTACGCCAGGTCGATCGCGCCGTCGCGGAGCTGGCGTGCGTCGCTTTGACCCGCCTCATTGCGGTCTCACATTACTATCGAACCGCTCCTTTGGGGTGTCCTGAACCACAACCCGATTACATCAACGCGGTGGCGAAACTCGAGACCGCGCTGGAACCAGAACAATTGCTCATCGAATTGCAAGGCATAGAAGCGCGGCACGGCCGGCGTCCGGCCTATCGCAATGCCCCGAGGGTACTGGACCTAGACCTTCTGCTTTTTGATCAGAGGCAGCTTTGCCTTCCTCAGCTCCAGGTGCCTCACCCGCGGATCGCCGAGCGCGCCTTCGTCCTGGCGCCGCTCCTGGAGCTTTGCCCCGGCCTCGTGCTGCCCGGCGGCATCGATGCCAGCGCAAGCCTCGAAAAAATCGACAGTCAACGCATCGAGCGCCTGCCGACCGGCAGAACCATCGAGCCGCTGAACCAGGTGGCCTGACCCATGGACCTCGATCGCATTCGCTTCCTCGTCGTCGAAGGGCCGATAGGAGCAGGAAAAACCAGCCTCGCCAGGCGGTTGGCAGATCATTTGGGGGCCCAGGCGCTGCTCGAAGAGCCGGAAAACAACCCCTTCCTGGCGCGTTTCTATGAGGACATGCCGCGTTATGCCCTGCCCACGCAGCTCAACTTCCTTTTTCAGCGGGTGGACCAACTTCAGCCCCTGACCCAACTCGACTTGTTCCAGCGCATGACCGTCGCGGACTATCTCCTCGACAAAGACCCACTGTTCGCCCGGATGAACCTCTCGGATGACGAATACCGGCTTTATGACAAGATTTACGGCCACCTCCGGCCACTGATTCCGGCGCCGGACCTGGTGATCTATTTGCAGGCGCCGGTGGCGCAGTTGGCGGACCGCGTGAGCCGGCGCGGTGTGCTCTACGAAAGAAACATGGCCGAGGCCTATTTGGCGCGCCTCAATGAAGCATATGCGCGTTTTTTTTACGGCTATTCGGACGCGCCCGTGCTCACCGTAAACAACGCGCACTTAAATGTGGTTGCCAAGCCGGCGCATTTTGAATTATTGTTGCGCCGCATCACGGAGATGCGGGGCGGCCGGGAGTTCTTCAGCCTCGGCGACGCCTAAGGGTAGGCCCAGGCTCCCTCCGCTGGAGGGTGGCTCGGGCGAGGAAATTCGGGGGGTAGGGCCATGAGACTGAGCATCCCCGCGCTAGCCAAGAAAGCGCGGGAAGGCGAAAAGATCGCCATGTTGACCTGCTATGACGCGAGCTTTGCCTCGGTCATGGAGGCCGCCGGAGTGGACGTTCTTTTGGTCGGCGATTCGCTGGGCATGGTCGTGCAAGGCCACGATTCCACGCTGCCGGTGACGCTGGAGCAACTGCTCTATCACACGCGCTGTGTCGCCCGAAGGAGCGAGAACTGTCTGGTGATCGGCGACCTTCCGTTTGCCAGCTATCAAGCCAGCGCCGAACAGGCCTATCGCAGCTCTGCCGAGGTGATGGCGGCCGGCGCCCAGATGGTCAAACTGGAGGGCGGTGAATGGCTGCTGCCCACGGTCGAGTTCCTCACCAAGCGCGGCATCCCGGTATGCGGCCACCTCGGCCTGCAACCCCAGTCGGTGCACCAGTTGGGCGGCTACCGCGTCCAAGGCAAGACGCCCGAATCGGCGCAGCAGATGATTGCCGATGCACGCGCGCTGGTAAATGCCGGAATCGGACTTTTGGTCCTGGAAGCCATCCCAGCAACCCTGGCCACCGAGATCACGACCGCCATCGCCGTTCCCACCATTGGCATAGGCGCGGGTCCGGGATGCTCAGGCCAGGTGCTGGTCATCTACGACATGCTGGGCATCTACCCCGGCAAGCCGGCCCGTTTCGTCAAGAACTTCATGACCGGCGCCCCCAGCGTTCAAGGAGCCGTCGAGGCTTACGTCAAAGCCGTCAAATCGGGCGATTTCCCGGCACCGGAGCACTGTTTCTAAGTCTTCCATGGACATCTGTCCCGATCTCCCAAGCCTTCGAGCGAGGCTCAAAGACGCTGGCGTCATTGCTTTCGTCCCGACCATGGGCAACTTGCACGAGGGACATCTGGCGCTGGCTCGCCAGGCGCGCGAACACGCCGAAACGGTGGTTGCCAGCATTTTCGTCAACCGCCTGCAATTCGGACCCAACGAGGATTTCGATCGCTACCCCCGAACCTTCGAAGCCGATTGCCGTGCCTTGGAGAGCCAAGGGGTGGATGTGGTTTTCGCCCCGGACGAAGCAGTGCTCTACCCCGTGCCGCAAGCGTATTTTGTGTCGCCGGCGCCGCTCGCCGACGAATTGGAGGGCGCCTTCCGCCCGGGCTTTTTCAAAGGCGTTTGCACCGTGGTGCTGAAGCTTTTCCACGCCGTGCAGCCTCAGTTCGCGGTTTTCGGCAAAAAGGATCGCCAGCAGCTTGAAATCGTGCGCGGCATGGCGCGACAGTTCGGTCTACCGATCGAAATTCTGGCCGGCGAAACGGTTAGGGCGGCCGACGGGCTGGCGCTATCTTCGCGCAATGGCTACCTGAACGCCCAAGAGCGCGCCGAGGCGCCGCGCCTCCACCAGGTATTGCGTGCCGCGGGCGCGGCGCTGCGGGCCGGCGAGGCGAACTTCGCGGCAGTCGAGGCCCAGGGAGTAAAAGCGCTGCTTGACGCAGGCTGGGCCCCAGATTATGTTGCAGTGCGAAAGAATGACGGTTTACAATTGCCGCCCGCTGTCGGCCCGGCGCGCGGAGATCATTATGTCGTGCTGGGTGCGGCGAAGATCGGCGCAACCCGTTTGATCGATAACATCGATGTTTTCGTCGAGGATTGAGAAATGCAGCGCACTATGCTGAAGTCGAAAATTCACCGTGCCACCGTAACGCATTCGGAATTGCATTACGAAGGTTCCTGCGCCATCGATGAAAACCTGCTGGATGCGGCGGATATTCGCGAGTACCAGCAGATCGACATTTACAACGTCAACAACGGCGAGCGTTTCACCACTTACGCCATCCGTGCCGAGCGCGGCTCAGGCACCATCTCCATCAACGGCGCCGCGGCTCGCAGGGCCATGGTCGGAGATCTGGTGATCATCGCCGCCTATGCCGCCTATAGCGAACTGGAACTGGAGAAGTATCAGCCTGAACTGGTGTTCGTCGACGGGCATAACCGCATTAAGGAAACGCGGCAGTTCATTCCGGTCCAGGTGGCTTGAGGTCTACCGCGGGCTTGAGGTCTACTGCCGGCTTGAGGTCTGCCGGCGCTTCTTCGCGCGAGTAGGCAGCATTTGCCTTGCGAAAACGCACCCTCCCGCCGAGGGCGTGACTCTCGGTTTCGCCCAATAAGAAACCGACTACGCGGTCGAACAGTTCTTCGCCGACCTCTTCGGGCGCGAACTCCAGTTCGAAAGCATCGAGGCGGTCGATATTGCGAAAAAGCACCGCCACTACGCCCGCCTCCGGGTCGGCCTGGAAGCGGATGCCGCCGCGAAACTTCACGTCGAACTTGAAGCGCCCGGCGATGATGCGATGGTCCGAATCCCTGGAGAGCGCCAGATCGAAGGGAACCCGCGCGGTGTGGAGCATTTTCTCCAACTGGTCGATCTCGTAGCGCGAAGTGCGCAGGAGATCAAGCTGTCGGTCGGAGCGATAAGCAAAAGAAAAGATGTGGTAGTCGTACACCTCGCGCTCGAGCACTTGCATCAGGCGAGAATTGAAGTAGAACTCGCCCAAGCGAAGGTTGTCGAGCGTCAGCGTCTCGAGCGTGTAGGCGCGCGGCGACAGCGGCTGCAGCGTCCCCAAATGCTCTTTGATTTCGTCGAAGTACGCCGGCACGGCGCGCATGGCCCGCTCTACGCGGTCGCGCCGCAAAGCCAGCGCTTCTTCGTTCCCGGCCTTTTCCAGCCGCAGGTGGTCGGCTTCTCCGCGAAGCCTGTTGAGCAATCCCAAGCGCCCTCCCGTTTCCAGTAGCGGGGAGGATTATACTAAGCTGGACAAGCGGGAAACAAAAAGGATCGCCGGGCGGCGCCGGAGCGGCCACGCCAAGGAAACGGCGTAGCGAAGGC
>CAZFEK010000044.1:0-36429 GCA_964517465.1 uncultured Alcaligenaceae bacterium | reverse complement strand
ACCGCCGACATTCGCCTTGTAAGGGCGACGCTCTACCGGCTGAGCTAAGCACCCGGGCTAGACCGCCACAGAAGCATGGCAGTCAACGCGCAAAGTCCGTTAGTTTACCGCATCCTTGAGCGCCTTGCCAGCCCGGAACTTCGGCACCTTCGCCGCCTTGATCTTGATCGTGGCTCCGGTACGCGGATTGCGACCGCTGCGTGCGGTGCGCTTGCCGACATAGAACGACCCGAAACCAACGAGAGTAACCATATCACCCTTCTTGAGCGCCTGCTTCACTGCCGCAACCGTCGCGTCGAGCGCGCGGCCCGCCGCAGCCTTCGAGAGGTCAGCGTTTTTCGCGATTTGATCGATCAGCTCAGATTTGTTCACGTATGTCCCCTTTCGTTGTGGTGGAGATGGACAGGTATTGCACCCTGCACGCGCTTTATAACAAGCCGCAAAGCCTTGTGTCAAGCGGTTTCCGCGGGTATGCGCGGGTTCGATAATTTGCTGCGGCGCGAACGCAACGCAAGTCGAATCGGAGTTTTCTCAGGAGCGGCGGGCACGAAAAAATGGGCAGCGCGAACTCTCTTGATTTGAGAACTCGCGCCCCATGGCAGATCAAGCAGATAGCCGCGATCTCCATCGCAAAAGCGGGAGCGTCGCTCCCGCTTTTGCTCAGTGCGTGAGAATCTGGCTTGGGGCCGGCGGCTCGGCCGGCGGCGTTGCGGAAGCGGCAGTCACGCTGGCCGCTGCAGCCTCTTCATCGACGGGGGCGGGCTGGCGTTCCAGCGCTTGCTCCATCACCTGCTCGATCCAGCGTACCGGATGGATCTCCAACCGGTTCTTGATATTGTCCGGAATCTCCGCGAGATCCTTGACGTTCTGTTCCGGAATCAGCACTTTCTTGATGCCGCCGCGGCCTGCAGCCAATAGTTTCTCTTTCAAGCCGCCGATCGGCAGAACCTCGCCGCGCAAAGTGATCTCGCCGGTCATTGCGACTTCGGCGCGCACCGGGATTCCGGTAAGCGCAGAAACCAGCGCCGTGCAAACGGCAATGCCCGCGCTTGGCCCATCTTTGGGTGTGGCTCCTTCCGGAAGATGAATATGCATGTCGCTCTTTTCGAAAATCTCGTCCTTGATGCCCAGTTTGCGCGCCCGGCTGCGCACCACGGATCGAGCCGCTTCCACTGATTCTTTCATCACATCGCCCAGCGACCCGGTGCGAATGATATTGCCTTTTCCAGGCATCAGCGCCGCTTCAATGGTCAGCAACTCGCCGCCGACTTCGGTCCAAGCAAGCCCCGTAACCTGTCCGACTTGATTGACGCTTTCCGCCATCCCAAACGTGTAGCGGCGCACACCCAAATATTTCTCCAGATTTTTCGATGTGACCGTGGCACGCCGGTTTTCCTTGCGCTTGCTGAGGAGCAGATCCTTTACCACTTTGCGGCAGATCTTCGAAATGTCCCGTTCCAGCGCACGCACCCCCGCTTCGCGCGTGTAATAGCGCACGATGTCGCGCAGCGCAGATTCCTGAAGCGTGAGCTCCGTAGGCTTGACGCCATGGTTCTTCAGTTGTTTGGGCAGGAGATACTGGCGTGCAATGTTGATCTTTTCATCCTCGGTGTACCCGGAAAGACGAATGACCTCCATGCGATCCAGCAGCGGTGCGGGGATATTCATGGTGTTGGCGGTCGCCACGAACATGACGTCCGACAAATCGTACTCGACCTCCACGTAGTGGTCGACGAAGGTGTGGTTCTGCTCCGGGTCCAGCACCTCCAGCAGTGCAGATGACGGATCGCCACGGAAATCCATGCCCATTTTGTCGACCTCATCGAGCAGAAAGAGCGGATTGCGCACCGCCACTTTGCCCATGTTCTGCAAAATCTTCCCAGGCATCGATCCGATATAGGTGCGGCGATGGCCGCGAATTTCGGCCTCATCGCGCACTCCGCCCAAAGACATGCGCACGAATTTGCGGTTGGTCGCTTTGGCAATCGACTGTCCCAGCGAGGTCTTGCCGACACCGGGCGGGCCGACCAAACATAAGATGGGGGCTTTCATCTTTTCCACGCGCTGCTGCACCGCGAGATACTCGACGATGCGCTCTTTGACCTTCTCCAGCCCGTAATGATCTTTGTCCAGCACCTTCACTGCCGCGGCAAGGTCTTTGCTGATTTTGCTCTTCTTGCGCCAAGGCAACCCGATCAAGGTATCGATGTAGTTGCGCACCACGGTTGCTTCCGCCGACATCGGCGACATCAGCTTCAGCTTCTTGAATTCAGCCAAGGCCTTGGCCTCGCCTTCCTTCGACATGCGCGCCGCTTTGATGCGCTTTTCCATTTCGTCGAAATCGGCGTTTTCGTCGCCTTCGCCAAGTTCCTTCTGAATGGCTTTGACTTGCTCGTTCAGGTAATACTCGCGCTGGCTTTTCTCCATCTGGCGCTTGACGCGACCGCGGATCCGCTTTTCCACTTGGAGAATGTCGACCTCAGCCTCGATTAGCCCCAAAAGGTGCTCCAGGCGCTTGTCGACTTGGAGCATTTCGAGCACTTCCTGCTTCTGCTCCAGTTTCAGCGGCAGATGCGCCGCAATGGTGTCCGCCAGGCGCCCTCCCTCGTCGATGCCGGAAAGCGAAGTCAGAATCTCGGGCGGAATTTTTTTGTTCAGCTTGACGTATTGGTCAAACTGCGACAGCAGCGCGCGGCGCATGGCCTCGGCTTCGTGGGTGTCCTCGTCAGTCGAAGCGAGCGGCACCGCGGTTGCATAAAGATGACTCTCGCCCACGCTGATGTCGAGAATGGTGGCCCTTTGCGCACCCTCAACCAGAACTTTCACGGTGCCATCGGGGAGCTTTAGCATCTGCAGAATCGTCGCCAAGCTGCCGATGCGGTAGAGATCCTCGGGCTCGGGTTCGTCCTTGGCCGCAGACTTCTGCGCCACCAAAAGAATCTGTTTGCCGGTTTCCATGGCAATTTCGAGCGCGCGTATCGATTTCGGGCGCCCGACGAAAAGCGGAATCACCATGTGCGGAAACACCACTACGTCCCGCAAGGGCAATAGCGGGTACTGGGTGGGTTCATGGGAGAGAGCGGATTCGGTCATGGTGCTTTCCAGGGAGATGGCTCGAAGGCGAAGGTGGGGGCGGAGGCCGAAATATCAACCGCCGGCGTTTGGCGCCGCGCCGCGCCGGCTGGTTCGGCTCAGGCGTTGGCCGAAGCGACTTTCGGCTGTTCGGAGTAAATCAGCAGCGGTGCCCCGCCTTCAGTAATGGCGTTCTCATCGACCACCACCCGGGAGAGCCCCTTGAGCGAAGGCAAATCGTACATCACATCGAGCAAGGAGCCCTCGATGATGGAGCGCAGGCCGCGCGCCCCAGTCTTGCGCGCGAGAGCGCGCGAGGCGATCGCACGCAGCGCGACATCGCGTATCTCCAGTTCCACGCCTTCCAGCCGGAAGATCTTCTGGTATTGCTTAAGCAGCGCGTTCTTGGGTTCGACGAGAATCTGGATCAGCGCGTCTTCATCGAGTTCTTCCAGCGTCGCGGCAACCGGCAAGCGACCGACAAACTCGGGAATCAGCCCAAACTTGATCAGATCCTCTGGTTCTGTTTCGCGCAAAAGCGCCGATACTTTGCGCCGGTCATCCGGGCTTTGCACCTCGGCGGAAAAGCCGATCCCGCCTTTGGCCGTGCGCTGGCGGATAATCTTTTCCAAGCCGTCGAAGGCTCCGCCGCAAATGAACAGGATGTTGGTGGTGTCGACCTGGACGAATTCCTGATTAGGGTGCTTGCGCCCGCCCTGCGGCGGAACCGAGGCAATGGTCCCCTCGATCAGCTTGAGCAGAGCCTGCTGCACGCCTTCGCCGGAAACGTCGCGAGTGATGGACGGGTTATCGGATTTGCGCGAGATCTTGTCGATCTCATCGATGTAGACGATGCCCCGCTGCGCCTTTTCGGTGTCGTAATCGCACTTTTGCAGCAGTTTCTGAATGATGTTTTCGACGTCTTCGCCCACGTATCCCGCCTCGGTGAGCGTAGTCGCGTCGGCAATGACGAAAGGGACGTCCAGCAGGCGAGCCAGGGTCTGCGCCAGCAGAGTTTTGCCTGAACCGGTGGGACCGATGAGCAGTATGTTGCTCTTGGCCAATTCCACGTCGTCGTCTTTGGCGTTGTGCGCCAAGCGCTTGTAATGGTTATAAACCGCCACCGAGAGGATCTTTTTGGCTTGATCCTGCCCGATGACGTACTGATCGAGGCTCTCGCGAATTTCGTGCGGCGTGGGCAGGCGATTGCGATCGCTCTTGGCGCTGCGGTCGGTGCTGCCTTCTTCGCGAATGATGTCGTTGCAAAGCTCGATACATTCATCGCAGATGAAAACCGAAGGACCGGCGATCAGCTTGCGCACCTCGTGCTGGCTCTTGCCGCAAAAAGAGCAATAAAGCAGTTTGTCGCCCGAAATCTTTTCCGCCATCCTATGGATCCGTCCGTGTCACGCCGCTGCGCCGAAACTCGCGCGCCTGGCATCGTCGCGCCACCCCGGAGCGAATGCCGTCGCCAGCATTTCTCCCGCCGTAAGCCCGGGGCGACGCCCGCTCCCGAGCTTCATAACGACCATGCCATGCGCAAGCTTAACTGTTCGATGCCCGATTCTGCAAGATTTTGTCGATCAGGCCATATTCCAGGGCCTGTTCGGCCCCGAGAAAGTTGTCTCGGTCGGTGTCTTGGGCAATTTGCTCGACGGGTTTGCCGGTATGTAGGGACATGAGACGGTTGAGTCTCTCCCGAAGACTGAGAATGTATCGTGCGTGAATTTCGATGTCCGATGCCTGCCCTTGGAACCCACCCAGCGGCTGGTGGATCATCACGGTCGAGTTAGGCAAAGCAAAACGCTTGCCCTTGGCTCCCGCGGCAAGCAAAAACGCGCCCATGCTCGCCGCCATGCCCACACAAAGCGTGCTGACCTCAGGCCGGATGAATTGCATGGTGTCGTAAATAGCCATGCCGGCAGCGATGGAACCGCCCGGGGAGTTGATGTAGAAGTGGATATCTTTATCCGGATTCTCGGATTCGAGAAACAGCATTTGCGCCACCACGAGGTTGGCTGTGGCGTCGTTCACCGGTCCGACCAGAAAAATCACCCGCTCCTTGAGCAGCCGAGAGTAGATGTCGTAGGCGCGCTCGCCCCGCCCGCTCTGCTCGATGACCATGGGAATGAGCCCCAGCGCTTGCGGGTCCGTCATGTCTGCCTCCGTCGTTCGTGGAATTGCCATACTCAGCTTTGGGCACCGGCAGCTTCGGTCAGTTCCTTGAAGCTGGTGGGCTTGTCCTCCACCTGCGCGCTCGCCAGCACCCAGGCGATGACGTTGTCTTCCATCGCCTGGGCTTCGAACTCGCTCAAACGCTCCGGCTGCTGATAGTGCCAGGCGACGACCTCGTCCGGGAATTCATAGCTCTGGGCCGCTTCGCTGACCAAGGCTTTCACTTGCTCCGGGCGCGCATCGAGCCCATGGCAACCCACGGCGTGGGCCAGAATCAACCCGAGCCGCACCCGATCTTCCGCACCGGGCCGGAAGAGATCGGGGCTTAACTGGGAATTCTCGGTGTTTACGCCGCGATTCTTCATGTCGTCCATCGTGCTGCGGTAGAGTCGGGCAACTTCCATTTCCACCAGAGCGCGCGGAACTTCCAGCTCGGCATTTTGGCGCAACACCTGCATTACTTGTTCGCGCAGCCGCGCGCGAACCCGGCGCTTGAGTTCCAAGGCGAGATTGGCGCCGATTTCTTCACTGAGCCGCCCCAAGTCGCCGTCGGCGATACCGAAAGCCTTGGCGAAATCTGCGTCAATTGCCGGCAATATGGGCGCCGAGACTTCCTTGACGGTGAGAGCGAACTCAGCCGCTTTTCCAGCAACTTCGGCACCGTGGTAATCGGCAGGAAAGTTCAGCGCAAAAGTCTTGGACTCGCCCTTCTTCATGCCCGAAAGCGCCGATTCGAACTCCGGCAACATGCGTCCTTCGCCCAAGACGATATGAAAGTCGCGCGCCTGGCCGCCGGGAAATTCGACCCCGTCAATAGTGCCGGTGAAATCGACGGTCACTTGGTCATCGGCCTGAGCGGCTCGGTCGGCGGGCTCATAACGAACCCGTTGTTTGCGCAGCACCTCGATCGTGCGGGTTACATCTTCGGCAGTGATCTGCGCGGAGGGTCTTTCGATCTTCGCCGCGGAGAGATCCTTGAGCACAACCTCCGGGTAAACCTCGAAAGTCGCAGAGACTTCGATTTGCCCTTCGGCGCCGCCCTGCCTCGGTTCGAATCGGGGCTGCCCGGCGATCCTTAAGTTCTGCTCGCGCACCGCCGCGGTAAACACCTGTTCTATCGCTTCGCCGAAAACTTCGTTCTGCACTTGCGCGCCATACTGTTGCGCCACCATCTTCAGCGGCACCTTCCCAGGCCGGAAGCCAGGCATCTTCGCTGATCGGGAGATCTTTTGCAGCCGCTTTTGTACCTCGGTTTCGATCTGCGAAACCGCCACTGCCATGTTCAAGCGGCGCTCCAGCGTGCCCAGCGTTTCAAGATTGGTTTGCGTGCTCACAGGTATCCTCGTCTACAAAATCCGTTCGTCTTGCGCCATGTTTTCTGGCGTGCGCGGAGCGATGCCTCGCTCCTGGTGCGAAAGGGGGGACTCGAACCCCCACAGGTTGCCCCGCTGGAACCTAAATCCAGTGCGTCTACCAATTCCGCCACTCTCGCAAACTTTTCATTGTATCATAGCAGGCTCTATGCCGCCAAAGACGGGGAAGCCCCGGCAGACCAGCCTTGTCCGTCGATCACTACGAGAATTTCCCGGTCGCTTCCTTCGTTCTGCCTCGCGCGCTGCGCCCGCCGGTCACCGCGATCTATCGGTTCGCGCGCCACGCCGACGATCTTGCCGATGAAGGCGAGGCCCGGCCCGCCGAACGTCTCGCGGCGCTGGCCCAATACCAGGCGGCACTGAAGCAAGTTCTTTCCGGCGAAAACGTCGGCGATCCTATCCTCGCTGCGCTCGCCGCGACGCAACGCCAATGGCAACTTCCGACTGACCCCTTCTTCGACTTGCTCGACGCCTTCACCCAGGATGTCACCAAGTCCCGTTATTCCAGCAGCGAAGAGCTTTTCGACTACTGTCGCCGCTCGGCGAATCCGGTCGGCAGGCTGCTATTGCACCTCTATCGCGTTACCGACGAGGAAAGTTTGCGGCAATCCGACTCGATTTGCACCGCCCTGCAACTGATCAATTTCTGGCAGGATGTCGCGATCGATTTCGCCAAAGGGCGCGTCTACCTCCCGCTCGACGAGTGCGCCCGCTTCGGCGTCGACGCCGATGCCATCGGGCCGAATCAAGTCGGCGAAAACTGGCAGGCATTGATGCACTTCCAATTCCGGCGCTCGCACGGCCTGCTCGCCGCCGGTGCGAGCTTGTGCAGCAGACTTCCCGGGCGTTTGGGTTTCGAGCTCAAGCTCGTCGTCCAAGGCGGCTTGCGCATTCTGGCGAAACTCGAAATGCTTCGCGGCAACGTTTTCGCTCGTCGCCCCGCCCTCGATCCCTGGGACTGGTGTCACGTGTTCGCCCGCGCGCTGGTGCAGAAGCGCGATTGGGGCACGCCGAACTCCGATAGGGCCACGCTGTGACACCCGACGAGTACTGCGCCGCCAAAGCCGCCGCCAGCGGCTCGAGCTTCTACTCCAGCTTTCGTTTTCTCGATCCGCAGCGGCGCCGCGCCATCACCGCGCTTTATGCCTTCTGCCGCGAAGTAGACGATGCCGTGGACGAGTCCTCGGAACCCCAGGTCGCGCGAGCCCAACTCGATTGGTGGCGGGGCGAACTTCTCGCCATCTTCGAGGGTCGGCCGCAACATCCGGTAGGTATCGCTTTGCAGCCGGTGGTCGAGCGCTTTGGCCTGGCACGCGAGCTGTTCGAAGAAATCATCGACGGCATGGCCATGGATTTGACCAACACCCGCTATGCCGACTTCAAATCGCTGCAGCTTTATTGCTATCGCGTGGCCGGTGTAGTCGGTTTGCTTTCGGCGGAGATCTTTGGCGTCACACAGCGCGAAACCCGCCGCTTCGCGCACGATCTGGGAATCGCTTTCCAGCTCACCAACATCTTGCGCGACGTGGGGGAAGACGCGCGCCGTGGACGCATCTACTTGCCCCAGGACGAACTCGCGCGGCACGGCGTGATTGCGGCTGACTTACTGCGCGGGCGCGAAACTCCTGAATTCTGCGATCTCATGCGCGATCAAGTCGCGCGCGCGCGGAGCTACTACCACCAGGCAATGGAAGGCCTCCCCGATGCCGACCGGCGAGCGCAACTGCCGGGCCTGATCATGGCGGAAATCTATCGCACGGTGCTGCGCGAAATCGAACTCGATGGCTACCATGTGCTGCGCCACCGCATCACCCTTCCCGGATGGCGCAAACTCTGGATCGCCTGCCGAACCTATCTCCGAGAGCGTTCGCCTTGGCGGCAAAGAGCGAAGTAGCGGTAATCGGGGCAGGCTTTGCCGGCCTGGCTGCTGCCATCACCTTGGCGGACGCAGGCCGAAGGGTGGTGCTTTATGAAGCGGCCCGCCGCCCCGGAGGCCGCGCCCGCAGCGTCGAATTCGCAGGAATGCGCGTGGACAACGGGCAGCACATCCTCCTGGGCGCCTATCGCCACACGCTGCAGCTCATGGAGCGCGTGGCACCGGGTTCGCCCTCGGGAGCCCTGCTCCGACAGCGTCTGCGGGTGATTCGACCCGGGGCGTTTTCGCTCGCGGCACCGCATTTGCCTGCCCCGCTGCACCTCGCCGCCGCCTTGCTCGGCGCGCGAGGCCTTAGCCTCGGGGATCGCTTCGCCGCTCTCGCTTTCGCCCTCAAGCTCAAGGCCCAAGGGTTCCGCGCCGACACCAGACAAAGCGTTCGCGAATTGCTCTCCGCCCAGCCGGCAACCGTAGTAAAGGAGTTGTGGGAACCGCTTTGCCTCGCCTCGCTCAACACTCCGCTTCCGCTCGCCTCGGCGCAGGTTTTCTTGAATGTACTCAAGGCGGCGTTCGACGAAAAACGAGCGGACTCGGATTTTCTTCTCCCCACCGTCGACTTGGGCCGGTTGTTCCCCGAGCCCGCGCTGGAGTGGTTGAAGCAGCACGGCGCCGACATCCACCTCGGGCTACCGGTGCGGCGCATCGACTCGCAGAATGGTGCTTGGGCGCTGACCACCGATGTCAAGGCCTGCGTCTTCGATCGTGTCGTGCTGGCAGTCGCGCCGCAGAACCTTCGCGCCTTCGGCACCTCGAACGCCGATCTCGCAGCTCTGGCAAGGCAAGTCGATCAGACCGGCTATCAGCCCATACACACCCTGTATTTGCAGTTCGCGGCCAAGGCGAAACTGCCGGAGCCCATCCTCGCGCTCGATGGAGCGCCGGGACAATGGCTGCTCGATCGCGGCCAGCTTTGCGGCAACGCGGGCTTGATGGCGATGGTAATCAGTGGCGAGCTGTCACCGTGCTTTGCAGAACCAGGCGCGCTTGGGGCCGCAGCCCAGGAGCAAATTCGGCAAATTTTTCCTGAGCTGGGCGCCCCGCAGTGGATGAGGGTATTGCAGGAGCGGCGCGCGACCTATGCCTGCGTGCCGGATCGTCCGCCCACGCCCCTGCAACCTTCACCGGGTCTCTTTCTGGCCGGCGACTATTGTTATTCGGCTTTTCCCGGCACGCTGGAGGCGGCGGTGCGCAGCGGCATCTGGGCCGCCAAGAAACTGCTCAGCGAGCGCGGAGCAAACCAGGGCGGTTGACTAACCTCGAACCTTCTGGCGCATCAGACGCCCCTTTTCGCGTTCCCAATCACGCTCCTTTTCCGACTCGCGCTTGTCGTACTGTTTCTTGCCCTTGGCAAGGCCGATTTCCAGCTTGATGCGACCGCTTTTGTAGTGCAAATCGAGCGGCACCAAGGTGTAACCCGCGCGCTCGACTTGCCCCACCAAACGGCTGATTTCTCGCGCATGCAGCAAGAGTTTGCGCGTTCGCGTGGGGTCGGGTTTGATGTGCGTCGAAGCGGTGGCCAGCGGGCTAATGTGGGCGCCCAGCAAAACCACTTCGCCGCCTTTCACCACCACGTAGGCTTCCTTGATTTGTACTCGTCCGGCGCGAATGGCCTTCACTTCCCAGCCTTCGAGCGCGACGCCCGCCTCGAATTTCTCTTCGATGAAATAGTCGTGATATGCTTTTTTATTGTCGATGATGGACATGGCGCAGGCTTCGGACAAGGGTGCGTATTCTACCGTCGATGCGCCACAAATGCCCCATCGCGATCCATGGCCAGCGTAAAGAAATCGGTACTGGTAATGCACCGTGCGCAAGAGATGTTTGCGCTGGTCGAAGGCGTGGAGCATTACCCGCGGTTTCTGCCCTGGTGCGGCGGCACCAGGATATTGGAGCGGAATGAGGCGGGCCTCATCGCGAGCGTGGAAATTGCCTACCGGGGCGTGCGCCAGAGTTTCACTACCGAGAACCGGCATCGCGCGCCGCAGGAAATCCTCATCACCCTGAAGGACGGCCCGTTTCGCGCGCTGGACGGCGCCTGGCGCTTTACCGCCTTAGGCGACGCGGCATGCAAGGTGGAGTTCGAGCTCCATTACGAGTTCTCGAGCCGAGCTTTGGAAAAAATCGTCGGTCCGGTGTTCCACCACATCGCCCATAGTTTTATCGACGCCTTCGTGCGCCGCGCCGAAGAGCTTTACGGAGAACCCTGATGCCTGAATTCAATATCCAGGTGGCCTATGCCTTACCGGCGGAAACCACGATCGTCGACCTGCGAGTGGGCAGCGATGCCACGGTGCGGGAAGCGATCGAAAGCTCGGGAATTCTGGCCCAGCACCCGGAAATCGATCTGGCCAAGAACAAAGTCGGGGTCTTCGGCAAGCTGGTGAAGCTCGACAGCGCGCTGCATGACCGCGATCGCATCGAAATCTACCGGCCGCTGATCGCCGACCCAAAGGAGATTCGCCGCCAGCGGGCCGCCGACGGAAAGGTGATGCGCAAAGGCGGAGGCGATGCGTGAGCGCACCGAACGCGAACCGCAGCGGCCGAGACCAAGCTTCGCCGGACCTCAGAACCGGCGCCAAGCCGCCGAAGCAAGACCCGGCGCACCCGGAGTTTTGGGAAAGCCGCTACCGCGAGGGTGTGACCCCATGGGACCGCGGGGCGGCCCCGGCGGACTTCTTGGCTTGGCTGGACAAATTGTCTCCCCCCCAGCGCGTGCTCATCCCCGGCTGCGGCAGCGCCTACGAAGTTGGAGCGCTCGCCGCGGCCGGGCACGAAGTGGAGGCGATTGACTATAGCCCAGCTGCGGTGGCACGGGCCAAAGCCCAACTTGGCACGGCGGCCGATCGCGTGCGCGAGGCGGATTTCTTCGCTCTGGCCACCGACAAACTTTGGACCTACGTTTATGAACGTGCCTTCCTCTGCGCCCTGCCGCCCAGGCTCTGGCCGAATTACGCGCGGCGCATGGGCGAGTTGATCGCGCCCGGCGGCGCTTTGTGCGGCTACTTCTACCTCTCCCCGGAAACGGGCCGAGGGCCGCCCTTTCCGATCGATGACGGCCACCTCATCGATCTTTTGAACCCATGGTTCGAACGCCGGGTAGATCATCCGGCCCGGGATTCCCTGCCCGTTTTTGGCCAGGCCGAGAGGTGGCAAGTCTGGCAACGCAAACCCTGCGGCTAGATCAAACCACAAAAAAACAAAAGGTTATGGACGCCGAGCCAATTTGCTATAATTCGCGGATGCTTTTTCGATCCCTTTCCCGACGCGCCCTCGGCGCGGCCTGCGCGTTTGTCCTGGCCTTTGCTACGCCGGCCGCGCGGGCCGACGATTCCACCACCGCCCAAGAAGGCTTCGATTTCAAAGCGGCAACCGAGAGAGCCTGGCACAGCGCCCAGGATATTGCCATCTATGCTCTCGGCATGATCGGCGTCAATTACAAGTTCGGCGGCAACACGCCTGATGGCGGCCTCGACTGCAGTGGCTTGGTGCGCTACGTCTTCCAGCAGGTCACTGGCGTGACGCTGCCGCGCACGGCCCGCGAAATGGGGCGCATGGGCGAAAAGGTGGCGATGAAAGACCTCCTGCCCGGCGATTTGGTTTTCTTCAACACCCGGCGCTTTGCCTACTCGCATGTCGGCATCTACCTCGGCGACAACCGCTTCATCCACGCCCCCAACCGGGGGAGCGAAGTCGAGATCGTGCAGATCACCGATGCCTATTGGCGCAAACATTTCAACGGCGCGCGCCGCCTGGTCGGCGCTTTGCCCGGCCTGATGATTCCGAGCGCCAACGCGGCGACCATCGGTGCTGCCGAGGAAACGCCGCCCGACTCCGCGCCGGCCGATTTGCCCGCCAAGCAGTAGCCTCGCCTGAGCCGGCCAAGCAAACGAAGCCGCAGACCGATCGCTTCTTGATGATGGCGGGCGTTTCGCCCCACCCATGCTCAAGCCCGCCGCGGAAGTGCGCAAACTCGAGGCTTTGCCGAAGCTAGGGTGCTGCGGCCGCGGCCCTCAACAGCGCGGCGATGTCTTTCTGACCGCGCTCTTCTGCCCACTGCAGCGCGGTCGCGCCGGATTCCGAACGAAACTTGGGGTCGGCGCCATGATCGAGCAACAAACGAACGGCATCGATATGTCCGCCGCGCACGGCCATCATCAGCGGCGTCACGCCATTGGGCGCCACCGTGGCGACATCCGCCCCTGACTGCAGCAAGAAATCAATGACCGCCGTGTGCCCTCCGGTCGCCGCATAAAGCAGCGCAGACCAGCCGGGATGGTTGATTTCGGCGCCGAACTTGCGCAAGAGCTTCACCATGTCCAGCCGGCCTTGCAAAGCCGCAATCATGATCGCGCTGTCGCCATGCGGCGAGCGTCGATTCACTTTGGCTCCTGCTTTCAGCAAAACCGCGACGAGGTCGAGGTCGCCACCCCGAACGGCATTCACGAGTGCGGGATTGCCGCCTTCGTCCACCAGATTCGCATCCATTCCGCGCCGCAGATAAGCCGTCACGGTGGTCTTGTCGCCAACTGCGATCGCGTGATGGAAGTCCTCGAATGCGGTTCTTTCGGCAGCCAGCACCAGGCTCGCTCCC
Source organism: uncultured Alcaligenaceae bacterium (assembly GCA_964517465.1). Taxonomy (GTDB): domain Bacteria; phylum Pseudomonadota; class Gammaproteobacteria; order Burkholderiales; family Casimicrobiaceae; genus JACPUX01. The sequence goes on along the minus strand of CAZFEK010000044.1, from coordinate 23,285 downwards.
AGCCACCAGACGCACATCGCCAACCCGAACAAGACCCGCATTTCAGCCCTCCAGCGGTATCCGGAACAGCCGAAAGAAATTGCCGCTGCTGGCCTTTCCCACTTCTTCCAGCGGCAGGTCCTTCAAATGCGCGATCTCCTCGGCGACGTGGCGCACGTATGCCGGCTCGTTGCGCTTGCCCCGGTGCGGCACCGGAGCGAGGTAAGGGGCATCCGTTTCGATCAGGAGCCGATCGAGCGGACAGCGCCGAGCCACCTCCTTCAAGGCGGTCGCATTGCGGAAAGTCACGATGCCGGAAAAAGACAAATGAAACCCCAGATCCAGCGCCTCACTCGCCACAGCCCAATCCTCGGTAAAACAATGGAACACGCCGCCGGCGGGGCCGGGCTCTTCCTCGCGCAAAATCGACAGGGTGTCCGCGGCGGCGTTGCGCGTGTGGATGACGAGCGGCTTTTCACAGGCTTTGGCGGCACGCACATGGACACGAAAACGTTCTCGCTGCCACTCCAAATCACCGCTCAAGCGATAATAATCCAGCCCCGTTTCACCGATACCCACCACCTTGGGATGCCTCGCCAACCGGACCAGGCCCTCGACCGTGGGCTCCTTCGTCTCGGGATAATCGGGATGCACGCCGACCGTTGCGAAAAGCTGCGGATGCGCCTCGGCCAAGGCCAACACCTTGGGAAACTCAGGCAACTCGACGCTGATGCAAAGTGCATGGGTCACCTCGTTGTCGGCCATGCGCGCGATCAGCGCCGGGACCTCTCCGGCAAATTCAGAAAAATCGAGATGGCAGTGAGAATCGACGAACATCGAGCTTGGCAACCGAACGCGGTACAAAAACAGGAAACGGCCTCCAGCGGGCTGGCAGGCCCGACCGCCTAGACCCGGAGCAGCGCCCGGACCCCTGGCAGGTCAGCGCTTCAAGCGGCGGCCGAAAAGTTACATGGTATGCGTGGACCGCGTCGAATTGAGCGTTCCGCCAAGAATGCCTTCGATCTTGTTTCGTGCCGCGAAGCCGGTCTCGTCGTTGGTGAACTGCACGCCTATGCCTTGACTGCGATTGCCCTGCACGCCATCGGGCGTAATCCACACCACCTTTCCCTGCACGGCGATCTTGGCCGGATCGTCCATCAGCGAAAGCAGCATGAACACCTCATCGCCCAGCTGGTACGGGCGGTTGGTCGGAATGAAGATACCCCCACCTTTGATCCAGGGCATATAGGCGGCATACAGCGCCGTGCGCTCACGGATGTTGAGCGAGAGCACTCCAGGACGAACCGCTGCCCCGAGCACCGCCCCGGCGGAAAGATCCGGACCTTTGCTTCCCTTGGTGACCATTTTCCCCTCAACCTGCCATTCCCGCGACGATCGCCTCGCGATAAGCCTGGAGCATTTGCTCCGCCACCAAACGCGGCGTGAGCGGATGACCGATCAGGCGCTTTTGCAAAAGGACCTGGCGATGATAACGAATCAGCGGCAAGGGCGCCAGTTTGCTCGCCAGGCCGGACGCCGCTTGGCAAAAATCCGGGTGATAACGCGACACGCTGCCCGCGGCCAGCGCTGCCAGGTCGTAAGTCCAGGTCGCGAGCAGGTCCAGCCATAGCGTCAGGCGCGCTTTGCGTTCGGGCTTGGGACACGCGTCTAGCCTCGTTCCCAGAGCCACTGCAGAGAGCTTGGATGGAACCGCGAGCTGTCCCAGGAAATAGCGCCGCTCCTCTTGGTAGCCCGGCGCGGCAAGTTGCAGCGCCACCAGCGGCGCCCCGGCCGCCTGCGCGAGTGCGTCGGCCGGCTCGGCGATCCCTTGCGCCCGAAGCCAGGCGGCCGCGTCGGTTGCTTTTGGCCGCGGCGCCGCAAGTTTGGTGCAGCGGCTCAGGATGGTGGCCGGCAAGCGCCCCGGCCGGTCGCTGACCAGGATCAACTGCGTTGCCGAAGGCGGCTCTTCCAAGGTCTTTAGCAGCCCGTTGGCGGCGGCCGCGTTCATCGCTTCGGCGGGACTGACCACGATGACTTTTCGACCCTGGCGATGTGAGGTCAGCATCACGAAGTCGCCAAGTTCGCGAATCTGTTCGATTCGGATCACTTCGGCCCGCGCCTTGGTCTCAGTCTCCTCATCGCCGGCCGTTGCGGGCTCCACCCAGCGCAGATCGGGGTGTTGCCTCTGCTCGATCCAAGCGCAGCCGGGGCAGGCGCCGCAGGGGGCGCCATCGGATCCGGGTGATTCGCACAATTGCAGCTTGGCGAAATAGCCCGCCAAAGCGCGCTTTCCGAAGCCGGCCGGGCCATGCAAAAGCAAGCCGTGCGGCCAGGCGTTGCGACGCGCCGCCCATGCCGCGGCAAAGTCCGCCTGCCAAGGAAATGGGGCGGACAGGCTCACAGCTGGTCCAGTCGTTTTTCGATTTCCACGCGTATGCTCCCGATATCACACCTGCCGTCGATGATGTGCAAGCGCTGCGGATGCTCCTTGGCGCGGGCAAGATAAGCTTCACGCACTCGGCAGTGGAAATCGGCTTGCTCCTGTTCGAACCGGTCCAAAGGCCCCCGGCCGGCCGCCATACGCGCCTGACCCAGCTCGGGCGGCAAATCGAAAAGAAAGGTGAGGTCAGGCTGAAAACCGCCATGCACCCATTCTTCCAGCGCATGCAATCTTTCCGCAGCCAGCCCCCGGCCGCCGCCTTGGTAGGCAAAACTGGCATCGGTAAAGCGATCGCACAGCACCCACTGGCCCGCCTCCAGCGCCGGCCAGATCACGGTTTCCAGGTGCTCGCGCCGGGCCGCGAACATCAGCAGCGCTTCGGTATTCGCTCGCATCGCTTGATGCAGCAGCAGCTCCCGCAGTTTCTCGCCCAAAGGCGTGCCCCCCGGCTCGCGGCTCACCAAAACGCGGTGGCCGCGCCGTTTTATGGTTTCCGCCAGCCAAGCGACATGGGTGCTCTTGCCGGCGCCATCGATGCCTTCGAGGGTAATGAATCGCCCGTGACCAAACATGGTGGTGAGTTGTCCTGCCTAACGCATGCCGCGCTGGTATTTTGCCACGGCGCGGTTATGGTCCGCCAAATTGCTGGAAAACTGACTGCTTCCATCTCCGCGGGCGACGAAGTAAAGGTAGTTGGTGTTCGCCGGATGCAGCGTCGCCTGCAGCGCCGCCAAGCCGGGCAGGGCTATGGGCGTAGGCGGCAGGCCGGCCCGGGTGTAGGTGTTGTAGGCCGTGTCGGCGAGCAGATCGCGCTTACGCAAATCGCCGTCAAACCGGGAGCCCATGCCGTAAATCACGGTCGGGTCGGTTTGAAGACGCATGCCCAGCCGCAAGCGGTTGAGAAAAACCGAAGCCACCAGGGCGCGATCCGTTGCTTTCCCGGTCTCTTTCTCGACGATAGAGGCGAGGATCAGCGCTTCATAAGGCGTCGCCAGGGGCAATTCCGGATCCCGCAGCACCCATTCGGTGACCAAGCGTTCCTGCATCAGGTGATAAGCGCGCGCCAGGAGTTCGAGATCGCTGGAATTTTCGGCGTAGAAATAGGTGTCCGGAAAGAAGAGCCCCTCGGGATGCGTTTCGGCCGCGCCGAGCCTGGCCAACAGCTCGGCCTCAGGCAGGTCCCCCGTCACCTGGCGCAATCCCGGCGCTTGGCGCAGCGCTTCGCGCAGTTGTCCGAAACTGGTCCCCTCGACGACGGTGAGCGCTTTGAGGGTCACTTCACCGCGCGTGAGGCGATCGAGCAAGTCGAGCACCGAAATCGGCCCGGACAAGGCATAGTTGCCGGCCTTGATGTCTCGGTCGCGATGCAGAATGCGCGCGCTATAAACCAGCAGCGATTCGTGAGGCAAAACACGCGCTTCGGCCAGGTTCCGAGCAACCTGGCGTATCGACGTGCCGGGGGGCACCGAAAACGAATAGGGCATCTGCGGCAGCGGCTGGGGGGTGGTCAGAAGCCACCATAGCGCGCCGACTCCAGCAAAAGCCGTAGCAATACCCAGGTAGAACCAGTAGCGCATGGGGACGAATAGGCAACTGACATGGCGGCGCAAGAGCCAGCGATTATAATGGGGGCACGATCTTCACCGCCAACCGCGCCATGAAATACTTGCGTCAACCGTCTCTTGCGGAATCTCAACGCGCCTTTACATTGATCGAAGTGATGGTGGTGATCGTCATTCTCGGCGTAATCGCCGCCCTGGTGGTGCCGAAGATACTCTCGCGTCCAGACGAAGCCCGAATCACCGCGGCCAAAACCGATATCGCGACCATACTGCAAGCGCTTAAGCTCTACCGGCTCGATAACCAGCGCTACCCGACCGCGGAACAGGGCCTTGCCGCTCTGGTCGCCAAACCGGTCGTTCCGCCCGAGGCCAGCAATTGGAAACCCGGCGGCTATCTCGAGCGTTTGCCCAAAGACCCCTGGGGATTCGCCTATCAATACCTCAACCCAGGTCTGCGGGGGGAAATCGACGTTTTCAGCCTGGGAGCCGACGGCAAACCGGGAGGCGAAGGCATGGACGCTGACATCGGCTCTTGGGGCCTCTAGTCGGAGTGTCGCGCGCAAACTCCCCCGCTCGCCGCGAGCGATACTGCGAGGCGGGCTTTACCCTCGTCGAACTGCTGGTCGTGCTGCTGGTCATGGGCATCGCCACCGCTTTGGTCACCCTCTCTCTTTTCGAGAGCGAGCGCAGCCGCGGACAGCGGCAGGTGGAGAGACTCGCCGAGGCCTTGGAGCACGCAGCGCTTGCCGCGCAATGGCGAGGCCGCAGCATTCTATGGCAAATGCAGGATCAGTCCTGGCACTTCCAGACCGAAGTACGCGGGGCGGAAGGCTCGCCGTGGAGTCCGATTGCCGACGAGCCGCAGTTGGCCGCACAAACCATGGACAGCGCCTTTCGCCTGGCCTTCTTCCAGCGCGCCGGCCAGGTCCGCGCGCAGGCCCGCCTGCTCTTCGCCACGCACGGCATCAATGAACCTTTTGAGCTTCGCCTGGAGCTTGGCGAGCACGCTTGGCGCCTGCGCGGAGACGCGCTTGGCCGGGTCGCGATCGAGTCGCCATGAAAATCGGGCGCTACGCACCGCGTCTGCGCTTTCATGCCCAAGCGATGAATCGAAGAGCCGGCTTGAGTCACTAGGGCCTCAAGTCTTCACATTTCGGGAGAAGAATTGGGTCGAAGAGATGAATTCGGGGGGGTTGCCAGAGGGCCCGCACCCCTGTTCCTGGCCGGGGATATGCCAGGGGCTTTTCTCCTTGCAGGTGAAAGGGTTGGTTCGCCGTCCTTGGCCGCTCCGGCGCCGCCCGGCAAAGTGTCCGAGCCAAGGTTAAGTTCCAGTGACGCCGGGCGGAACGCGGCGCCTGCGCTACGCCGTTTCCTTGGCGTGGCCGCTCCGGCGCCGCGTAGCGCTCCTTTTGGTTTCCGACTGGCGCGGCTCGGAGGCTTCACCTTGCTGGAAGTGCTGGTAGCGCTGACGATCATCGCGGTGGCGCTCGCTGCCGCGTTTCGCGGCGCCACGCTCGCCACCGAGGGGGCGCAGCTCTTGCGCGCGCGGACACTGGCACAGTGGGTCGCGCAAAACCGCGTCGCGCTGGCGCAGCTCGCTGAGCCCTGGCCAGAACTCGGCGAGCGCAACGGCGAGGCCAAACAAGGCGGACGGCTCTTTTCTTGGCGCGAGCGAGTCAGCGGCACGCCAAACCCCAGCCTGCGCAAGCTCGAGGTGACGGTCAGCGAGCCTGGCCAGCCCGATTATGCCCAAGCGCGGCTCACCGCCTATTTGCCGCGGACTCGCGGACCATGAAAAGCGCCCAACGCGCCTTCACGCTGGTTGAACTGCTGATCGCGCTGGCCATTCTGGCGCTGCTGGTTCTGGGCGCCTATCGCGCCATGACCACGCTGATCGACAGCGAGCGACAATTGGCTGCGGAACAAAATCGATGGCATGCCCTCGCCCGGGTTTTCGATCGCTTCGAGGCTGATTTGCAACGCGCTTTGCCGCGGCCAGCGCGGCTTGGAGCGAACCGAGAACCGGCCATGATCGGAGTCAATCGCGAGGCCGCGGCGGGCAGCCTGCGTTTCTCCCGCGCCGGCGATGCCGACCCCCTGCTTGCTCAAGGAGGCCAGCGGATCGAATACCGGACCCAGGAAGGAAGGCTGGAGCTGGTGCTCTGGCCGGCTTTCGACTTGCCACCCGCTACCGCGCCGCAAGTGCTTACGCTGCTGGAAGGAGTGAGCAGTTTCCGGCTGCGTTTTGCGAGCCAGGGCAGATGGCTCGACCGCTGGCCGGAGGGTCAAGATCTGGGCTCGCTTCCGCGCGGCGTCGAAATCAGCTTGCGGCTTGCCGATGGCGAAGACTTGCAGCGCATCGTGGTGCTGCCATGAACCGGCCTCACCGGGAGGCTTCTGGCTCCTGCCGCAGCAATGGCCGATCGCAACTGCGCCAGCGCGGCGCGGCAGTGGTTTTTGCCATTCTCATCGCAGCCTTGGCGGCGGCGACGGTGGCCGGCTTGATTGGGCGCCAGCAGGTTTGGCTTCGGCAATTCGAATTGGCGGCCGCGCGCGCGCAGGCTCGCACCATGGCCGGCGCGGGCGTGCGTTGGGCGGCCCTGATTTTGCAAGACGACAGCCGACAGTCGGCGATCGATCACCTCGGCGAACCCTGGGCTCTGCGCTTGCCGCCCACGCCGCTGGAAAACGGGGAGGTTTCCGGTTACATTGCCGACCAGCAAGGGCTCTATAATCTCAACGATCTCGTCCGCAATGGCGCCGTGGCGCCCGATGCCGAGCAGCGCTTCCGGCGCCTGCTCCTGATTCTGCAATTGCCCGTGGAACTTTCCGACAGCCTCATCGATTGGCTTGATGCCAACACCCTGCCGCATGGCCGCGCCGGCGCCGAAGACGCTCACTACCGGGCTCTCCCGCAAGCGCGTCTGGCCGCCAACGCGCCTTTGCTGCGGGTGGAGGAACTCGCGCAAGTGCGCGGGTTTGGCCCTGAGGAAATTCAGCGCCTGCGCCCTTACGTCACTGCCCTGCCGCAAAGCGGCCAAGTCTTCAATGTCAACACCGCTCCCGGCACGATCCTTGCCGCAGCCATCGAGGGCCTGCCGCTGGATCAAGCCAATGCCCTGGCCGTTCCTGGTCGCCGTTACGCAAGCGTGGGCGCCTTTCGCAATGCGCTGCCGACCGGCGTGATCCCTCCGGCTGAAAGCCAAATGAGCGTCAGCAGCCAGTATTTCGAAATCGCGGTCGAAGCGCGCCAAGGCGAGGCCCGCTCCCGTGCTCGCGCCCTGCTGCACCGTAACCCCTTGGGCACCGCCCAAATCGTCTGGCAGGTGTTCGAATGAGAACGCTGCGCCTCCTGCTCGACGAATCCTTTGGCGGGGAGCATTGCGCTTGCGCCTGGGCCTTGATCGAAAACGATCAGCTGCTCGAACGAGGGCGCGGCGGGCGGCAGACCTGGCCTCAGTGTGATCGCGCGCTAGGCGTCATCGGCGCCGCTCGTGCGCGGGTCATGCGCCTGGCGCTGCCAGACTTGCCCGCAGCCAAGTTCCGCGCCGCCTTGGCTTACGCCGTGGAGGCCCGCATCGCCGGCGAACCGGAAGCGCAACGTCTGGCCGCGGGCCCTCTCGAATCCGACGGGAAGCGCCGGGTCGTGGTGTCGGAAAGAGCGTGGGTCGACCAAGCCCTGCGTTCGCTCGCAAATGAAGGGCTGACCCTGGCGAAGCTCGTTGCCGAAGGCGAGCTGCCGGAGAAGCCGCCCGAAGCCTGGTGGTGGCAGCGCGCAGGCGCCGGGGGTTACCTGCTCACCGGCGATGACCTCCTGCCGCTCGATGATGCCGGCGCCGAGATTGCCCCGCCTTCTTTGCTGCTTCTCGCGCTGGAGCGCGGCGGGGCGCGGCGCCCGGAGCGGTTAATCATCTGCGGCGATGAACCCAGCTCCGAGCAGCAGCTTTCCTGGGCCCAAAGCTTGGGGCTCGCGATCGAGTGGCGCCCGGGCGGCGATCCTCTGCTTGCGCCCGAAAACCGGTTTGAAGCCGCGCAGACCCTGCTGGTTCCGCTTGCCAAAGGCGGGGAGGAAAGACCGGAAGATCGCAACCGTCGCCGCTGGCGCTTTGCTGCGGCGATCGCAGTATTGGCCGCGGGGCTGCATTTGGCGGCCGGCCTTGCCGACACCTTGCGCCTGGCCCTGAGCGTTCGAGCCTTGGAAGGCGAAGCGAGTCGCCTGCTCGCCGAACGCTTTCCTGAGGCAGAACCAGTCCTCGGAGTCTACAAGGCCTTTCGCGAGCATTATGCTCGCGCACGCCACGCCGCCGGCCTTCCTGCCCCGCTAGACGCCATTGCGCTTTTGGCTCGCGCCGCCCCCGCCCTGGCCCAGACGGGCGAATCCTCCTTACGCCAGGCGCATTTTTCTGGTGGGCGCTGGACTCTGGATTTGGCGCCCTTGGGTGCCGAGCAGCGCCAGCGGCTCCTATCCGATCTCCGTCTGGCCGGCTTTGCAGTCATCTATGCCGAGCAAGCCAACGGTCTGCGGCTGATGTTGCAGGAAAACCAGCCATGAAACCCTGGCAAGCTTTTCTTTGGCAAAGATCCCGTCGGGAAAAATTGGGACTGCTGATTGCGGCCGGGGTCATCCTCGCGGCTGCGCTGTACGCCGGGTTGTGGCAACCCCTGAACCGAACTCGCGCCGAACTCGCGGCGAGGCTGCCGATTTTGGAGGATGGGCTGGCGACGATGCGCGCCCAAGCGCAAGATGCGGCCCGCCTTACCGTCCAGACCAAACCGCGCGCCCGGCTAGATGCCAAAATGCTGATCGCGAGCGCCCAAAGCGAGGGGCTTTCGCTGACGCTAAGACAACACGAGCCGCCCAGTGAGCGCCGCATTGCCTTTCATCTGGCGCATGCACCCATAGACCGCGTGCTGGGGTTCATCGAAACCCTGCGTCGGCAAGGCGGCTGGCAAGTGACTGAGTTGAAGCTGGCGCGAGTGGGTCAATCAACCGTCAACGCCGACGTCGTCATGGAGAACTTATGAAGTCGCGCATTCTCTGGGGAGCACTGGCGGCCGTGCTCCTGCTACTGGCAGTGGTTTCACAGGCGCCTGCTTGGCTGTTGAGCGAAGCCCTGGCGTCGAGGAGTGGCGGCAAGCTTCGGCTAGATGAACCCAGCGGCACCCTCTGGTCCGGTGTGGGGCGGCTCGAACTCAACACCCCGAGCGGCCGCAGCGTCTTGATCGAGCGCCTGGGATGGTCGATCGAGAGCCTGCCGCTTTTTGCGGGCACCGTCGCGCTCAAGCTCACCAGCGGCGACGCCCCGGCGGGACGCGTCGAAATCCGCAGCGATACCATCGCGGCGCAGGAGCTTCGCCTGGCCTTGCCTGCCGCCGTGCTCAAAGCTCTCCCTCAACTCGAAAACGCGCAGCCGGAGGGAACTTTGCAGATCACATTGCCCGATCTCTTTTGGGCACGCGAAGGCAGCCGCGGCGGCGGTGAAATCGTCTGGCGCGAGGCGGCACTGAAGGCTTCTGCCGTCGCCGTGCGCTGGCGCGGGGAAATCCGCGCCGTGATGAGTGCTCAGGACGACACTTTGCGCATCAGCACACCAGGCGGGGCCCCTATGCCTTTCAACATTGAACTGAAACGAACGGCTCAAGGCATTAGCCAGCGCGTCTCCAACGGCCGGTGAATTCCCTGTCGCTTTCGCGCTTGAGTCGGACGCGCCCTTTGCCTATCATGGGCGCCGCGCAAAAAAAAGGCCGAACAGCCATCGCTTGATTAGGAAATCGAACCAAGTCCACTGGAGATCTACATGCCCCACCTTTATATCAACGGCGAACGCTACCAAGTCGATTTGCCCGGCGACACTCCGCTGCTCTGGGTGCTGCGCGATTCGATCGGGCTCACCGGCACCAAATTTGGCTGCGGCCAGGGACTTTGCGGCGCCTGCACGGTGCATATCGACGGCGAGCCGGCCCGGGCCTGCCAGACGCCGATTGCAGCGGTGAAGGACAAGGAGATCACCACCATCGAAGGTCTATCGCCCCGCGGCGAGCACCCCTTGCAAAAGGCCTGGATCGCGGAAGAAGTGCCGCAATGCGGCTACTGCCAAAGCGGCATGATCATGAGTGCGGCAGCGCTTTTGAAGAAGAAGCCCAAACCCAGCGAAGCCGAAATCGAACAGGCTCTGGCCGGAAACCTCTGCCGCTGCGGCACCTACAACCGCATTCGCAAGGCGGTGCAGCGCGCATCACAAACCGCCGGCAAGAAGGGAGCTTGACCATGACTCAGTTCTCGCGACGAGATTTTCTCAAGGCTTCGGCTGCCGCCGGAGGCGGCCTCTTGTTGGCCTTCCATCTGCCTGGCAAGGCGCTCGCGGCAGCACCCGGAGTTTCTTTTGCGCCCAACTCTTGGCTGCGGCTGACGCCTGACGGCAGCGTCACCATTCTCGTCGACAAGTCAGAAATGGGCCAGGGCGTAATGACCTCGCTGCCGATGATACTGGCCGAAGAGCTCGACGCCGACTGGAACCGGGTTAAGGCCGAGTTTGCACCGGCAGCGCCCGAGTACAAACATCCCTGGTTCGGCATCCAGGGCACGGGCGGCAGTACCAGCGTGCGGGTGGGCTACGATCCACTGCGCAAGGCCGGTGCCGCGGCCCGGGAAATGCTCGTGGCCGCGGCAGCGGCCAAGTGGAAAGTCGACCCCGCGAGTTGCAGCACCGATACCGGCTATGTCTTGCACAAGAAATCGAAGCGCAAAGCGAGCTACGGCGAATTGGCGACCGCGGCCTCGGCCCTGCCGGTTCCGGCGCAACCCAAGCTCAAAGACAGCAAAGACTTCAAACTCATCGGCAAAATTCGGCCGCGCCTGGATACGCCCGCCAAAGTGCGGGGCCAAGCACAATTCGGCATCGATGTCCGGATGAAAGAGCTTTTGATCGCCGTCACTTCGCGCTCACCCGTCATTGGCGGCAAGCTGAAGTCCTTCAGCGGAGAAAAAGTGAAGGGTATTCCCGGGGTGCGTTTCGTGGTCGAAATCAGCACCGGCGTCGCGGTGGTAGCGACCAGCTACTGGGCCGCCATGAAGGGCCGGGAAGCGCTCGAACTGGAATGGGACGCCGGCGCCTTGGCCACCCTGTCCTCCGAAGGGCTGAGCGCCAAACACCGCGAGCTACTCAGCGCGCCCGGCGTGGTTGCGAAGAACAACGGGGACGCCATCGCCAAGCTCGCTGCGGAAAAGAAGCACGAGGTGGAATACGAAGCGCCCTACCTCGCCCACGCCTGCCTCGAACCGATGAATTGCACCGCCTGGGTCAAGCCCGATGCGGTGGAACTCTGGGTGGGCACGCAAGGCCAGTCTTCTTGCCAGTTCACGGCGGCCAAAATCACCGGCCTGAAGCCGGAACAGGTGAAAGTCAACACCACCTACCTCGGGGGCGGTTTCGGCCGGCGCTTCGCGCAGGATTTCGTCGCCGAAGCGGTGGAAGTCTCCAAAGCGGTCGGCGAGGCTTTGCAAAAAGCCAGCGGCAAGATCGGCGGGGTTCCGATCAAACTCATCTACAGCCGCGAGGACGACCTGCGCGCGGCGCATTACCGCCCGGCGACGCTGACCCGCTTGAGCGCGGCGCTGGATGCTCAAGGCCAACCGCTGGCGATGCACATCAAGACGGTGGGCGCATCGATCATGGCCGCGGCATTCCCTTCGGCGATCAAGGATGGCGTCGATTCAACCGCCGTTGAAGGACTGGCCGACCAGCCCTATGCCGTGCCGAACTTCCGCACCGAATGGGTGAAGCACGAAAGCGGCGTTCCGGTCTGGTTCTGGCGTTCGGTGGGACACTCGCAGAACGCCTTCGCCATGGAGTGTTTTATCGACGAACTGGCGCATGCAGCCGGCAAAGATCCCTTTGAATATCGCCGCGGTCTCCTCAGTGCCCAACCCAAAGCGCGCGCCCTCCTGGAACTGGCGGCAACCAAAGCGGGGTGGGGCAAGCCCCTGCCCAAAGGCATGGCGCGCGGCATCGCCATACACGAATCCTTTGGGTCCTGGGTGGCGCAGGTGGCCGAGGTATCGATCGAAGAGCAGCGCATTCGGGTGCACCGCGTCGTCTGCGCGGTCGATTGCGGCTTGGTGGTCAACCCCGACACCATCGTGGCCCAAATGGAAAGCGGCATCGCTTACGGGCTTTCGGCAGCCCTGCACGGCGCCATCACTCTGAAAGACGGCCGGGTGCAGCAAGGCAATTTCAATGATTATCCGATCCTGCGGATGAACGAGATGCCCCGCGTCGAGGTTCACCTGGCGCCTTCCGGCGGCGCCATCGGCGGCATCGGCGAACCGGGCACGCCGCCCATTGCCCCGGCAGTGGCCAACGCCTTGTTCGCGCTCACCGGCAAACGCTTGCGCAAGCTACCCCTGGCATTGTAGAGTGCCCCGCGGTGATGAACCCGGCGCGTGGTAACCGTCAGCGCGCCGGACCACCGCGGTTCCGAAGACAGGGGGTTACAAAAATGCGTAGGAAACTTGGCACTTGGGCTGCCTTCAGCATGCTGTGCATGTGTTTTGCCGCCGTCGCAAGCGCCGCGCCGCCGCCACCGCCGGAAGATGGCGTCACCGCCAGCAGCGTCACCATCGGTCAATCCGCCGCCTTCAACGGGCCGGCCGCGGATTTGGGCAACGAATACCGCAACGGCGCCCTGGCTTATTTCGAATATGTCAACGGCCAAGGCGGCGTGCATGGGCGCAAGATCGTGCTCAAGTCGCTCGACGACGGCTATGAGCCCAATCGGACGGTCAGCAACACCAAGAAGTTCGTCGACGAAGACAAGGTATTTGCCCTGTTCGGTTATGTCGGCACGCCTACCAGCCTGGCCGCCAAACCCTATTTCGTGAGCGGCAAATTGCCCTTTTTTGCCCCATTCAGCGGCGCCGATGCGCTACGCAACCCGCCCAACCGCTACGTTTTCAACGTCAGGGCCAGCTACGATGCCGAGATGAATGCCATGGTGCAGCAGCTCTCGCGCCTGGGCATCAGCCGCATCGCCGTGTTTTATCAAAATGACGCTTACGGTCAGGCCGGCCTCGACGCCGCGGAAAAAGCTTTCGCCAAAGCCAAACTAAAAGCCGTGGCCTATGGCGCGGTAGAACGCAATTCCACGGACGTGGCAAAAGCGGTGGCCAGCATCGCCAAAGCAGACGTTCAGGCAGTGCTCATGGTGAGCGCCTACAAGTCCTGCGCAGCTTTCATCCGTGAAATGCAAAAGGCCGGCGCCAACCCGCAGTTCATGAACCTGTCTTTCGTCGGCGCGCGATCACTGGCCACTGAACTCGGCGAATCGGGCCGCGGCGTGGTGGTCGCGCAAGTGGTGCCATTCCCCTGGAATGTCGGTACTCCCGTGGTCAAGGAATACCAGAAGATCTTCGGCGCCTACAACGGCAAGCCCGATTTCTCTTTCACCAGCCTCGAGGGATTCATCGCCGCGAAGCTGTTCGCCGAGGGCTTGCGCCGGGCCGGGCCGGGACCAAAGCTGACGCGTGAAAACTTCATCGGCGCCTTGGAATCCGCCGGCACCATCGACCTGGGCGGATTCAGTGTGAGCTATGGTCCAGAGGACCGCAGCGGCTCGCGCTTCGTGGAGCTGACCATCATTACCAAAAACGGCGGCTTCATGCGCTGAACGTCGCGAGCCAAGGGCGCCCATGATCGTCACGCCCCAGTCCTTCGTTCCGGGCATCCTGCCCGACGCGGCCGCCGTCGGTGCGCCCCTAGCCTTTGTGGTTCACAAGGCGCGTATTCTCATTTTGGCCGATAGCGGTACACTTGCCCCGGCCGCATTGGCTTTCACACTGTTCGAGGCCGAGGCCGAGAAACATTATCTGGGCCGGCTCGGCCAGCAGCCCTGCTGGCTGCTGAGTCTTGCCGAAGAAAAACCGCTGCCGCCGGGCCTCGCCTGGCAAGGCCTGCGGGGCTTGTTTGGCACCGCCAGCGCCGAGGAGCTGAACTTGCTCACCCGGGCGCTGCAGATCGCAGAATGGAGCCTAAGTCATCGCTACTGCGGCAGCTGCGGTGAGAAGACGGTTGCGGCGCCGGGAGAGAGAGCAAAGACCTGCCCTGCTTGCGGTTTCACCGCCTACCCGCGGCTTTCTCCTGCGATCATGGTGCTGGTCACCCGGGGCAGGGAATTACTGCTTGCCCGCTCCACCCGATTCAAAGTCCCCCTATGGAGCGCCTTGGCCGGTTTCGTCGAGCCAGGCGAGAGCCTGGAAGACACCCTGCACCGCGAAGTGCGGGAAGAAGTCGGCATCTCGGTGCGCGAACTCAGCTACTTTGGCAGCCAATCCTGGCCTTTTCCCCATTCCCTGATGATCGCATTCACGGCTGCTTATGACAGCGGCGACCTGCAGCCCGACGGCGACGAGATCGCTGAAGCAGGTTGGTTCCCCCCCGAGGGTTTGCCGCCCCTGCCTTCTTCGGCAAGCATCGCGCGCTTTTTGATCGAAACTACCGCTGATCGACTGCGCTGAGACGCCCCTCCCTGCTGCGTCCCGCTTCGTGTCACAGCAAGAGACGCGAGCCAAGACGGTTCCGTTTATGCCCGGAGGTCTGTCGCCCCCCCTTCCCGAGGACCAAAAAGAGGGGTAAACTCCGCCCCGTTAAGTATCTAAATGGTTACTTACACATCGAGTGATGAAAGGTCACCAATGAAGACGGGTGCGATGGTGCGATGGCTCTGGACAGCAACTCTGAAAAGCCTGCGCGCGGTGGGCCTGGCCGGCACCCTGGTGGCCTGTGCCGGCCTGGGAAGCGCCGAGCAAGGCCTAGGCGAGGAGCGAATTCTCCTCGGGCAATCGTTGCCCAGGAGCGGCCCTCTGGCAGCGATGGCAATCGCTTATAGCGAAGGCGCTCGGGCGCATTTCGAAGCCGTCAACCGCCGCGGAGGGATACACGGCCGCCAAATTGAAGTCCTTGCCCTCAACGACGTCGGTGATACCCAGCGCGCCCTCGCCAACACCCGCGAACTGATTTATCGGCATCGGGTTTTTGCCCTCATCAACTATTTCGGCGCGGAAACGGTGGCGGCTCACGGAAACATCGTGCAAGCAGAGCGGCTACCCCTGCTCACCCCCGCACCAAGTGCCACCGAGCGACAAGGCGCCTACAACCGCTACCTCTTCGTTTTGCCGCCCCTCGAAGCGGTGTCCGAAGATCCGTCCCGCGCCTGGGAAAGGGGAAAGAGCGACGCGCAACTGCTCACTCGCGCGCTCAACTCGGCGGGGCGAGATCTGACGCGGGAAAAATGGATCGCCGCCTTAGAGCAGATCGAAGTTCGAGGCCAGAACCGCGGGCACCATGTCTACCTGCCGACTCACCGCCTCGGCGCCACCCTTCCGGAGCCCCGCCTGGTGGCCGCCCGCCAGCATTAGTCACGGCCACCTCGGCTGGGCTGAAGAGCTGGTTTTCGAGATTCACGCCCGGCACACGCTCCGGTGCATGACGAGGATATCCTGAGGGTTTCTCCCCTCGTTGGCGCCAGGTCTTTGTTTCCCTTTTTTTGCCAGTGGACGATGCACTTTGGGTCCGGCTTGCCTGCCTTAATATTTACACCCTTATCGTCGCGCGGGTTTCCCCCGTTTAGAGCTTCGGCGCCCGACGACGGCCACTTCGCTCAAGCTCGGCAGGAGGTTTGACGTTATCATTCCGGTAACTACACTCCGGAGTTGGTCCCATGCGTTTCCTGCCGAGCCATTGGCTCCATGCCTCGCTTGCTTTGCTGCTCCTCGCCCTTCCGGTTCGCGCCGAGCTTGGCGTCACTGAGCGCGAAATCGTGCTCGGTCAATCGATCGCCGTTTCCGGCACGCTCGCGACTCTGGGCAAACAATATAGCGCTGGGGCGCAGCTCTACTTGGATGCGGTCAATGAAAACGGGGGGGTCCACGGCCGGAAAATCCGCATCGTTTCCCTGGACGACGGGTACGAAACTCAGAGGGCCATAGACAACACCAAGAAGCTGCTGAAGGAAGACAAGGTATTCGCGCTCTTCACCTACCTCGGCACCGGCATCACGACCGCGCACTTGCCCATCATCGTCGCCGAAAGGGTTCCCTTGTTCGCTCCCTATACCGGCGCCGACCACTTGCGCCAGGCGCATAACCGTTACCTTTTCCACATCCGCGCCAGCTATGGCGACGAAGCCGAAAAGATCGTCGAACACCTCCATTCCTTGGGCTACTCGCGCATCGGCGTGGTGCATCAAAACGACGTTTTTGGCCGCTCGGCCCTCGCCAGCATCGAAGAGGCCATGACCAAGCGCAAGGTTCGGCCCGTAGCCATCGGGGTCATCGAATCCAACAGCACCGACGCCAAGGCCGCGGCCGCTGCACTGGCACCCAGCGATCCGCAAGTGATCATCCTCGCCACCGCCGGCGGCGGTGCCATCGCCTTCATACGCGAGTACGCGAAAAGGAATTTGCGCACGCAGTACTACGCTTTTTCAGTCGTTTCCAGCGAACAGTTGATCCGGGAGCTGGGGCCAGACAGCCACGGCATCACGATCACCCAGGTAATGCCATTTCCCTGGAAGCCGCTATCGACGCTCACGCGCGAATATCAGCGCTTGCTGGCAACCAAAGACCCCAACACCAAACCCGGCTACACCCATTTCGAGGGCTTCATTGCCGCGAAAGCCTTTGTTGAAGCACTTCGCCAGACCGGCCGAGATCTGAGCCGCGAAAAGCTACTGGCAACGCTGGAGCGCATGGATAACCTGGATCTCGGCGGCTACGTGCTTTCCTTCCGCCCCGGCAACCACAACGGCTCAAAATTCGTAGAACTGACCATGATCGGCAAAGACGGCAAGTTCGTGCAGTAACCTCGCCCGCCCCGGCTCACGCCAGACCCGGGTCGTTTGCCGACGCGCCAAGCAGAGGCTCGATCGGCCGCTTGGCTGCGAGCACGAAGATATCTCCGTGCCGATCGAAGAGCAGCTGATCGCGCGTCTCGCGCGTGAGCTCGCGATAGGCGAAAGTGCCGCTTTCCAGAAAAACGCGCAGGCCGTCGGACCAAGTATAGCGATGTCCGGCCACGTAATAGAGCCGGAAGCCCGCCTCCGCCAAGCGATCAAGGATGGAAATGCGGCTGTGCCCGGGGCTATATTGCCGAAGGTAAACATTCTGGTGCAGCTCCAGGAGCAAATACTGCAAGGAGTGGCGCAAGAGATTTTGCATCCCGCCCAAGATCTTTCCCTCGGTACCGTGCACGTCCATCTTGGCGATATTGGGTGCCAATCCTTCGGCCGCGCTGAGCGCGTCGAAAGTTTTGGCGACAATGGCAACGGGCACCCCGTCATAGCCGGGAACCCCTGCCGGTCGAGTCGTTTGGTGTTCGGGCATCAGGCGAAAGCCGGCATCTCTATCCTGGTCGCCGCCATGAAGCGTCGTGCCTTGCGCGTAGAGCGTCTCATCCCGATCGGAAAGCGCGGCCTCAAAGACGCGCACGTTTCTGAAACCATTCAGCGCCACCATCGCGCGCAGGACCTCGGCGTAGTTCGGATTGCTCTCGACGGAAATCACCTCGCCACGATCACCCAGCAGCTTTGCCACATAAGCGGTGTAATAGCCGATGAAGGCACCCAGATCGGCAAAGACCGGGCGATCCATGGTTGCCAAAAGGCGCGTCAGAACCGCCGTCATCACCGCTTCGTACTGGCCGTTGCGCTGAAAGACCTCGCGAAAGTGCGTGGCGTTGACGCTCTCCGGCGGAATCATGAGCTTGAATTCGGTGCCGGATACCGCGAGATCCATGGGTTGAAGGTTCATCGTGTGCGAGGGGAGATTGGCGAAGGCACCATGATAGAGCCTCACAACAATTGCCGCCATCTGGCCGTAAGTCACTCTGGCCGCCAAGGTAACTCGGCGACAGCCTCACTCGCTGGACCTGCGAGGCACCGCGAATGGCCCGTTACCCACTCGGATCGATCCCTCCACGCTCGATCCGGGAATGGCGCCGCAACAACTTCACTGATCAAGAGACTATCGATGCGCGCATTTACGCAAATCCCACGCTCGCCGGGTTTTCGCCGTCAGTGGCTCGTTGTCGCTCCTTCGGGTCGAGCCGCGGGTTAAACCTGGCCCTTCAAGCTGCATTTGGCTGATCCAACACTGTCCGCACTGACTCCATTCTGCAGCCGTGCCTATCCCGGCGCGCAGGCTCCGCATGCGCTCGCCCGACCATATGGACATGAAGTCGAGAGCCGTCTTCAGGTTTCCTACTCCATTCGCGAAGTACGCCTGGCAGGACATGATAGTTCCGTTGGAAAGCATCGACCCGTCCGCATACATGTGCGGGCAGAGTCGCCTTGCGGGGGTGCCTATTGAAGCGCAAGCCGCGTCTCCTTCCGACTTCTCGGATTGGCGAACGTGGTCGATACTCGGCGGCAACTCGAACAGCGGTGGGCGAACGACTTCGGCGCCAATCTCAGCCAAGAAGGCGTAGGCGTCGGTGAGGTGCGCGTTGACCGTTGCGGGGTCGTCGACCAATGTTTGGTCCTGTTCGACTTCCTCGCAAAGAACCATGTGACGAAAGAAAAACTTGTCGGGTTCGAACTGCTCGATGTGGCGAACGAATCCTGGCAGTTCGGCAACATTATTCTTCTTGATCGTCCAGGACACACCCAATTTTGGGCGTCGGGGAAGGCAGGCGCGTTTGCGCAAGTCATGGAAATAGCTCACTGCGCCCATGACACGCTCGAAGCTCGCACCGCCGCGATTCTTGGCAAAGGTCTCGGGGGTCCCTCCGTCGATCGAAACCACCATGGTATCAATCAAAGGCAAGAGTTCGGGGGTGATACGGCGCTTGACCAAGGTGCCGTTGGTAACCATCCCCAGCCTCACCCCGTAATGCGCCAGATGACCGCAGAAGGCACTCCACAAACGGTCGCTGGCTAGAAGCTGCTCACCTCGGCCCACCAGATTGACGCAATCGACGTGGGGAAAAACCTCAGTCGCGAGCTTTTTCAAAAGGTCGACATCCATCTCCTCCAGTTTGTTACATTCTTCATGTTGCTCCGGCCTTCCATGAGTAGGGCATTGCACGCAAGTCAGATTGCACTTTGGTTGCAGCTCGATGTCGAACGCTCGCGGATAGTGAGCGACCACGGATGGCGCCTGGACAAGGCTCTTTGCCACTTCGCGGTCGGTGCTGGCTTTCTTGGCCTGCAGAGAGGCAGCCCAGTCTAGCTCCTCGCAAGCTTCGTTCGAAGTGACCAGTCGGCAACCCGAAACCTCTGCGGCACCACTGGCCAAAGGCAAGATATCCAATCGCAGTTTGATCCATCCCGATTGGCGTGCCCCCTGGGGAAGAACGATACGAAGCCGCTCCGACTCTCCGTTTCTTCGCGCCCAAAAAAGTATGCACTCCGACTCTTGGAAGGGGTGGTGGGGTTCCACCTTGTAATAGAGCTTGCTGCCCCGATAATCTCGCGTCTGGTCCCAGGAAAGATCGACTTTGAAATCCAACTCGATGAATTCGTGCCCGGTATGCACGCGGAATGGCCCAGACGTGAAGCACGTTCGATGCCCGATGTTTCTCCTCGGCGATGACCGAGGGTAGTACCCAAGCCCCTTGCCGATCGTATCGATACGTTGGGCGAGCCGCTCCCGCACGCCGGAACGCACCAGCCACCGCAATGAACGCGCGATTTTTTCAGTCAGCACATCGATCCTTCCTGCCGCGGTGCGACTTGCTGCGTCGACTGCGACCTGTAATGCGACCCGAGGATAATTCTGAAATCGAGCCGTCGCCTGCCGGAATCAAAACGGACCAAGGGCCACGACACGATTGATCCACTCCGTTCTTTGCTTCTCGTCTAAGTCGCGATTCCAAATCACCATGACATGTGGGTGGTGTGTGTGAATGAATCCGACGCGCAGATCGACTTGCTCCGCTTGTTTGTCGCCAACGTAACCCCAGATCGCTATCGATTGGGGCATGACCCGCGCGAAGCTTTCCCTCAGCAAAAGCTCGGCGATCCCTCCTCCGTCGCGTATCGCTTTGCGGTGCGATGGCGCCATACGGCGATAGAGGCGATCGTCGATCACCAAACCACCACATAGATGACAACCCTCCCAGGTGGATTGATGCACGTAGCCAACGGGAATTAGCGTATTCGGCGCTGGTTTGTAAAAAGCAACGAAGTGCCGGGGATAATCCGGACTTGCACTGGTATTGAAACGGCGGCGAAAGAGGTCGCCCACGAAGAACTCAGCCTGATCGACTTCGCACACCGCGACAACCTCCTCCAGTCGCGCAAGCGCCTCCTCTTGCGGCACCGCAACCGCAGCGTTCTCGCCGCCCTCGCTCTTCGGCGGATCTTGCTTTCCCCACTGCAAGATTTCACTCATCGACTGAGGTGGCGGAATTGCCGCCGCAACGCTTCCTTCTCGAAGTTGTGCGCGCAGTCCATTGCGCCAAGAGCTGGGCAAAGAATCGCGAATGCGGGCGCGCAAAGAAGGGGGCAGGCACGCGGCAAGCCGCTGAATAACATTCATGAATCACTCCTTTGAGCAAGTCGCAAGAGAAGTTCTTCCAACTCTTCGGCTGAACGCCAATGCTCACCGCACACGTAGCGCGGGATGTTCCAAACGTTGGACTCGGGAGTGACCGGCCGCCCTCCCGTGCCAAAGGCTGCGATATGCAGATGTTCGGCCTCGCGATCTGGAAAGTAGGTGTTCACGAGTTATTTGCTGGCGTGGCCGTAGGGGTAGGCAAAAAAGCGCGTGCACGGCATACCGAGCACCGCCTCGATATATTCCCGCGCTTGAGTCACTTGCGTACGCGCGTCCTCGTCATTGTCGACGGCGTGAAAAGAACCCTTGCGCTGATCCCTTTGCGCCACGCTGGGCAAGGAAACGTGCAAATGGTCCCAGCCATGATTACCCAGCGCAATCACGCCTCCCGCAGCACAAGCGCGCCACCAGCAAGAACTCCAATCGCCTCGGCCGGCGATGCAGCTGCGGTCGAGAATCGTGCGTGCCTCTTCCGAGGCAATTAGAAAGGAAACCGCCAGCGGCTTGGCGAGATCAACAATCACATCAGGATGCGTCACCCGGAACTCAACAAGTATTCGATGAAAACTCTTGGCCAAACCGACCACCGGATCGGCGTAATCGAAATAATCGACGTTAGGGCCGTCGTCGAAGGTGAGGCAGACGAAACGCCCTTGTGGAAAGCCCTTTCCATTCGGGTGACGCAGCGCTTCCGCCAGCTCGGACAACGCGATAATACGATAACCAGAGCGGCGAATCGCCTGCAAGTCCTCTTCCAGGGCGACATGGTCGTTGTCGCGATATTGGGGTCCGCTGGCGTGCAAAGCGTGGTAGCAGAGCACCGGGAGCGAAGAATTCGACCGACGAGAGGCGTTGATGAACAAGTGGAGTACTCGACGTGATGAGATGAACAAGGCCCGCGTCCTGGATTCTAGCGCATCTCACGGACCAATTGAGTAGATTCAAGCGCGGCGCTCCAGGTCATCCTAGGAAGGAAAGTGCCGCTCCGTAATGCCGCGCCGACCGATTCATCGAGGAATCGCCTCGGACCTAGGTTATGGCTCCCTGATGCGGCTGGGGCCTTCGCAAGTCTGTGCTTCTACTGACCGCCATCGATGTGTCATACTTGTCGCCAGGCGCAAACTTGGCACGGGACTACGCATAGAAAATGATGGTCGCGATGGGGAGCGGAGGCGACCCGGCTTCCCGTAGACCTGCGAGTCGGTCTGCCCTTTTCTGAAGCCCGCTCGACCAACGGCACAAGCGTGCCGAAGACCCGTTATCGAGGGCAGGTGCTGGCGATACGGCGCGGTGCCAATCATACCGATAGCAAACAAACAACGAAGGGACGAAAGATGTGTAAAGCGAAATCGACCAAACAGGACTCTGTGATGTGCCGAGTCGTTCGCAACAGCGCAAACACTAGTCGTAGCTTCTTTCACGCCTTGCTCGTCACACTCTTCTTGTTCAACACGCCGGCAATGGGGCGCTACATAGCGGACGATAGTCAGATCGCCAATGGCGTGGTCGATTTTGGTTTGTATGGAAAGGTCAGGCTCGATCCTCGAGGCGTTTATCCGGATGTACACGGAACCGGCTTCGTAACGGTAAGCGCGCAGAGCGGGTTCTTTTTTGCGCTTTGCGCTCATACGATAGACGGCCGCATCCAGGAAAGCTTCGGCAACCGCGGATGCGCAGTGCGAGAGTTGCAGGCCACTGAGCAGCTTGGTGAAATCCTGGTTGGACGAGATGGATATTGGATACGCACCTACCGCGCCAATGAGAGCAATACGCAGCCTCTCCGGCTGTATCGATTTGACGCCAACGGCCAACCCGACGCGCAGTTCGGCTCCAACGGTCGTCACGACATCCCTCTCGCGTGTGACCAAAGCGATACCGCCGGAAACTGCCCGCAGGTCATTTGGGGTTTTGAGCCGTACGACGAGAACGCTCACTTGGCGGAATCCTCAAATGGGGAGCTCTTTTTCCTGGCTTCACGCAATGGCCCCACCCCAAGACACGCCGAAGGGATTGTCTACCGCATCAGCGTTCGAGGGGAAATCCTCTCGCGCCTGAATCTCTATACCGCGTTTCCGCAATCTTGGCTGCCGCCTCAGGATTTCGCCATATTTCCATCCCGCATCGTCGGACATGGAAATGGCGCGTTAGTCGCACACAAAGTCTCAGCGGGCGGCGGGGATTATGCGCTTTTCCGGATAGCAGCCGATGGCACGATCGACAGAACCTTCGCCACCCAAAGCAGCGGCAACGCCTTGGTCGTTTCCGCAGGCATAAGCCCAGACAACAACATCCCGCGACAGATTGCTCCCCTGGTGGCAAGTGACGGGAGCTTTGCTTTCGGGGCGGGCCAAGGTCCCAACGCGATAGGCCTGTACGATGCGCAGGGGAAAGCGATTGGCAGTTTCG
This sequence comes from uncultured Alcaligenaceae bacterium, assembly GCA_964517465.1. Taxonomy (GTDB): domain Bacteria; phylum Pseudomonadota; class Gammaproteobacteria; order Burkholderiales; family Casimicrobiaceae; genus JACPUX01. The sequence continues at coordinate 346 of CAZFEK010000044.1, read as the reverse complement.
GCAGCATGGGCGGAACACTGCTCCTAGCGCCCGCGAGCTTCGTTGGTCCCGACGTCGCGGTGTGGGTTCACACCACTCGGCCGGATTACCGAGTGGGGCAAGCTCGCAATGGGCAATGGTCCACGCACACCTTTGGCGGTATCGGTTCTTATGCGCTTTCGTCGAGATTCTCGGGACTCACTCTTGCACGGGACGGCACCAATCTCGCCCTGCTAGATTCCTCCTCCACGCCAAGGAATCTCGTGCTGATGGCTACGACCCTGCCTCCAGCGCCAAGGACAGCGCCGCCCATCCTAGTGTGATGTCTCATAAACGGCTTTACTTTATTCCGATCTGGTCTATACTC
>CAZFEK010000043.1:0-37574 GCA_964517465.1 uncultured Alcaligenaceae bacterium | reverse complement strand
CCTCCGCTGGGTGTGGTGTTGTGCGTGCATGGTCGATGTCACCACCATGCCGCCGACATGATACAAATGTGGAGATCACGGTGTCAACCATACTCTTTGGCATATTCCGCAGCAGAAATGCGGAACATGCCGTATTGCAACGCCAACTATGGTGATATCCGTATCGGATCGGTCCCGAAACCCGCCTTGGTGCTGCCGCCTGCCTCGAAGACGCGGGCTTGCCCGCAAATGGCGGCAGGCACGGCTAAAGAGGCTTTCGCGGCCAAGGCCGCTCCTACCCACCCCCGGAGCGGAAGCTTCGCGGCCAAAGTAGTTCCTACCCACTCTGCCGAGTTCTTGTTGGAGCGGGCTTGCCCGCAAATGGCGGCAGGCAACAGGAACCCAAGCGCTGGCGCGTTCACGACTCAAGGCTGCCACCCTGGCCGGGTGTCAACCGCCGATCACGCCACCGTCGGCGCGCCGCACGATCACCACCGCCGAGCGGGGACGCACGCCGGAGCTTGCGGGCCAGGTCGCGAACGAGGTCGGATTGCGCGCGATGGCGTTGTCGTTGAGCGTGGCGCCGCTCGCATCTTTCGGCGCGCGCGGATGGCTGCCCACCTCACCGGGGTGTTGCACGTTGACGAACATCGTCTTGCGATCCGGCGTCCAGGTAATACCGGTGATTTCGCAGCCCGAAGGGCCCACCAGAAAGCGGCGAATTTCTTTGGTCAGCGGGTCGCCGACCAGCATTTGGTTGTTGCCCATGTTGGCGTAGTCGCCGGTGTTGCTGTAGCTGCCATCAGTCTGGATCCACAACCGGCCGAAGCCGTCGAAGGCCAGGCCATCCGGACTGTTGAAAAGGTTCTCGGCATTGATTTGGGCGGAAGGCGCGCGCTCTCCAGTGACGGAAGGTTGGCCCGCCAAAACATAGATGTCCCAGTTGAAGCTCAGGGCGCTGGCATCGCTGCTGCTCTCGTTCCAGCGCAGGATGTGACCCCAGGTGTTGTTGGTGCGCGGGTTGGCCTCATCCAGAGGCGGCCGAGCGCTACCGGCGGTGCTGGTGCCATCGGGCTTGTTGCTGCTCGCCGGTGTGGTGCCCCGGCGGCTGTTGTTGGTGAGGGTGACGAATACTTCCCCCGCTTTCCTGGGGTTGGCGGCGATCCACTCAGGCCTATCCATCATCGTGGCACCGACCCGATCCGCTGCTTGGCGCGCCCGGATCATCACATCCCCTTGGCTGGTGAAGCCATTTTCGAGGGTGAGCCCGTTTTCGCCGAACACCAGCGGTACCCAGCGCCCGGTGCCCATGCGGTCGCCGGCGGTGCCTCCCGCCTCGAAGACGGCGACATAGAGCGTGCCTTCTTCCAACAGCTTGCGGTTGGCGGCGCTGGTCGGGTTGGCAGCGTCGAAGGTGTTCTTGGAGATGAATTTGTAGATGTATTCGTTGCGCTCGTCGCAACCCATGTACACCACGACCTTGCCGTTGGCGGCAATCACACATTCCGCGTTTTCGTGTTTGAAGCGGCCCAGCGCAGTGCGCTTGACGGGCTTGGAGGCCGGCGCGAAGGGATCAATTTCCACCACCCAGCCGTGACGGTTGGGTTCGTTGGGAGTCGCGTTGACATCGAAACGCGGGTCCACCGTGTGCCAGCGGTAGCCGAAGCCCGAGGCGGTGATGCCGTAGCGGTTTTCAAGCACGGTGGCCGTATGCGATCCGTTCCAGCCGAAATAGCCGTTGAAGTTCTCTTCGCAAGTGAGGTAGGTGCCCCAAGGCGTGCGCCCGGCACCGCAGTTGTTGAGCGTGCCCAGCACTTCGGTGCCCGCGGCATCGGCGTCGGTTTTCATCAGCGCATGCCCGGCGGCCGGCCCTTGAATTTGTATCGCCGTATTGCCGTGGACGCGCCGGTTGAACAGCGAGTCTTTGACTTGCTCCCAGCTTCCATCGGTTTTGCGTTTGATGTGCAGCACGCTCACGCCATGCGCGGCTTGCGCCTTTTTGGCTTTTTCCAAGGTGAAGGGCGCCATCCAGTCGTCAGGGTTGGTGTCCGGGGCATAGAAATATTCCGGGTTGATGTATTCGTGATTCAACACCAGCAGACCTTCCTCGCTGCTGTTGCCGAAAGCCATGCTGCCCGCGGCAAAGCCGAAAAAATGCATGCCGTCGTGGTTGTCTCCGACCTGCTGTTCCTGCTCGGCCGAGGTGTTGGTGGCGTCGGCCTTCCAGGCGGGTGCCAGATGATTGATGGGCTCGCCCCAAGGCGCGAACGCGGTCGCGATATAGCCGGCAGGCACCACCACGGTGTCGGCGGTGGAGGTGGAGACGGCGGCGAAACCCAGCAAGCGCTCGGACGGCGTGGGCGCGGGCTCGGGATCACCGCCACCGCCGCCGCCGCAGCCGCCCAGCGCCGAGGTGAGGCCGAGGCCGCCCAGAAAGGGCAGCGTAGCCACGCCGAAACTGCCGAGCATGATGCGGCGACGTCCGGGATTGATCTTTTCGGCGCGCTCGACCAACTCGGTAAGTGAAAGCTTGCCTGAAGTGTTGCTGACGCAATCGTCGTCCTTGTAACGCAGGGACATGGGGTTTTCTCCAAAGCGGCGAGATCGAAGCCGGTAGTATCGAGCGCAAAAATGACGCTGCGATGAATGCCATGTTACCAAGCCTGCGCGGCGCTGCCTCAAGCGTAAGCCGCGTCGCCCCAAGAATCGCCGATTCGGCGCGTCCAAACCGGACTTCGCTCTTGTGCCGCCTCGCGCACGCCCAGGGTTCGCGGCCGCTTGCCGATTTCCAGAAACCGCCCCGATTCGCGCGCCGCTTCCTCGGCGATGGCGCCGCCGCGGTGGCCCCAATAATCGGAATGCCCCGCATCCGACACCCGATGTTCGCTCACGCTGGCGCCCGCACCCGGCATGCCTGGCGGCGGGCCATAGCGCCCGAGCGCGCGGGTGGTCGCCTCTCCCGCCAAAGTTTGCCCGGCTGGAAAGGCGAGCATCAGCACAAGATCTTGGCGCGAATGCAGCACATGAATTTTGGTGCCCCCGTAATAGAGCTGCCACAGGAGCGCCTCGAATCGCCCGCCCGCTTCCACCATTTCGCAAGGCACGGCGGCCGCCATGAGGCAGACTCGGCGGATTCTGGGCAAACCTCTTGCCTGCAAGAGTTGCAAGGTTTCGAGCGCCACCCGGCAGCCCAGGGAGTGGGCGACGAAATCAACCTCTTCCAGATGAGGCAAGCGCCCAAGCAACTCGGCCAGCAAGGGCGCGGTTTCACGTGCCACGCCCACGGCGGCGGGATAAAACAACATGTCCAGCCAATCCAAAGGACCGATCCAAGCGGCGTCGCCGGGCCAGAAGGTATCACCCAAGCGGGCATCGAGCTGGGCCAAATCGACATCCTGATATTGCTCGCGCTGGCGCTTGCGAAACCCGAGGTAAGCTTGGGTCGCCTCGCCTCGATGGTTGTTGTAGCCGTGTATGGCCACCAGGCACTCGCGCCGCGCCTGCGCGGCTTCGCTGCCCAATAACGCGCCTGGCCGCAACAAGGCGCCGCCCTCGTTTTCCTGGCGAAGATTGAATTGCAGCGCCGCCTGGTAGCCCGGCGCATCGCCGCGATAACTAGCCACCTTGGCGCACCCGGCGCAAGAGGTCGACCATGTCTTTGGCAATCGGCGCCAGCATGCCGCCGAAAATAGAAATCGCCAAGTAGGTCAGCCATTGTGCTCCGCTGGGGAAGCCGGCCTCTTTGTTCCACGGGCTCCAGCACAAGGCGGCAAACAGCACCACCGCACCGACCACGTTGGCGGCAAGCTGGTTGCCGCGGGTCCAGCGCTCGCTTTGGAAGAGTTGAAAGGCGTCGAGCTTGCGTTTGATCGTTTGCTTCAGTCGCGCATGAATATCCACCCGGCGCTTCGCGGCCTCCCGATCGATCTGGTCCTTGGCATCGAGCGCCGGCGGTCTGCCGGCCAGGTCATACCATGCCGCCACATCGCCCAGCTGGGCGCCATCGGTGAGAAAGCGATAGAGGCTGGGGAAATCCTCAGGCTGCGCCAGCACGGTGTCGGCTGCGTCTTGGATATGGCCCATCATCTGCCCCAATTCGAGGGCAAAAAGCGCGAGTTCGGCGCGGTTGCGCCGGTCTATCCACGTTCGGCTGCCCACGTCCCCCCTGCCGGTGAGCACCGATCCGACCCGATCGGCGTGGCGCTCCAAGGGCAAGCCAGTGGTCAAATGGATCAGTTCCCGATAGGCCGCATCGGAGGAGCCGGGCACGCCGACCGGCGTTTCAAAGGCGTCGGCGGAATCGGCAAACCAATCGGCCACCACACGGGCATGAAAGCGAGTGCGCGAGTCAAAAAACTTTTTCCAAAGTTCGGTGAGCGCCATGGCAAAGGCGCCCACCGCAGCGAGGGCGACAAAATATTTGAGCAAGAAACCGGCAAACCCCTCGATGGTCACCTGCACGGCTGTTGGGTCCATAAAACCTCCCGAGGCAAAGGGTTGCGGACATCGCGACTTGCCGCGAGCGCTGCCAAGGCGAAGCGCGAACCTGCCGGCCGGCGCTTGCCGCACTTCCCGAGGCAAGCTAAGCGCCGCCGGCGCAAAACCGATTTAGCCAAAGAACGAAGGTCTTCGGAAGCGGCGTAATACGCAGTTGGGCGCAAAAACCGGGGCGAGGAGGGCCCCGGTTGCTGAGGCAAACAAATCAGCGAGCGATCTGCGCCGCCGCCTGCGGCGCAAAACTCACCCGCCGCAGTTCCTCGATGCGGCCGTTGGCCAGGCGCCCTTCGACCAGTTCATACCCCATCAAAGCCACGATGCGAGGGCCGAGGAACAAGGGGCGCGAGTTACCATACCAATCGACGCAGGAGGCACGGCATTGGTCATTGGCGCCCACCCCGGGCTGGGCGTCGAGGGTGCCCAGTTCGCTCCATTTCAGCGCTTTGTTCTTGAGGAACAACACCGCCGCCGAAGCTTCGCGCAGTTGTTTGTAACCCGCTCGCCCGCCGCCGGCAATGGGCAAGCCGATCAGGCCTTCAGCGTCGCCCATGGGCTTATAGAAAAAGCCGTGGCTGCGGGTTTCCCCTTGCGCTGCGTTCTTGCGCGTGTACACGCTGGCGATGCCCACTTCGCCCGTGAGTGCGATGCTGGTAAACAAGAGGTCGCTCTGATGTGTGCCGACCACCACGGCATCCTGGCCCATGGCTTCAATCCGTTCAACGGCGTGATCCAGGGGAAGCGCCAAAACCGGCGAGTTTGGCTGATCCCAACGCACCGCGTAGAGGTTCTGCTTTACCCCTTGCGGCCTTCCCCAGGAGCTGCCGGAACCATAAAGCACGTGTTTGCCGATGTAGCGGTTTTGCAGGGTGTGCCCCGCGGGGTGCGGCAGCCGCCGATAGGCTTCGCGCGGCGCGACCTCGCGGCCATCGCCAAAGCGGCTGAGGGGGAGGCGCAGCAAAGCCGATTCACCCCCGGCGCTCTCCCCTTCCCACATCGCGTCGCCCCGGCCCTGGCTGCGCAACAACACGTTCAAATGTCCGTCGCCGCTTTCGAGGAAAGAAAACTGGTCGATCGGCGCGCCTCGGGTCTTGATGCCGCTGGGCGCGCCGCCATCGAGCGGAATGCGAAAGACCGAAGAAAGCGCCGCCCCGCCATTGGGGTCGCGATTGAGCTGCGTGGTCCATACGTACACCGACTCGGCCGCGACGTAGAACACCCGCCCCGCCGGGCCCAAAACCGCAGTTGCCTCGCACTGCATTTCCCGGCGCGACAAATCGCAGACATTGACGGTGTGCAGGGTAAGTCCCTGCTCGGTTTCTATCGGTTCGTCGGTGCGATAGATGCGCGTCGCCGGAGCGATGCGCTTGAACTCTGCGGGAGTGGCGTCGCGATGCCAGCGGCGCACCGCCGGGAAGGCGCCATCGAGATCGCTGCGGTACCAATTGAGATGAAGCGGGGTGTAGAAAATGAGCTTGTGCCCGATCAGCCGGCTGGCGTAGTTGCGCGAGGAATAGTAGTCGTTGGAGCGCAAATGGTAGGTGGAACGATAAGTCAGGCGGCCTTCCGAATCGATATCGAAGAGGCCGATTTCGGTGCCGCCGCGGGCATAGCTGTAGCCGATGACGACGATGGTGTTGCCGGCGACGAGCATTTCGTCATACCAGGCGCCGCGCGGCTCGGCCTCGGGAGCGAAGGCGTCGAGGTGGCTGATGGGCTTGAGGTCTTGCGCTTCGGTGCTCACGGTGAACAAGCGCCCGCGTCGCAGGATCACCAGGTTCTTGCCATGCACTTTGACGATGCCGCCTTCATCGACCCCGGCAGTCTGGACGTTGGTTACCGAGTCCGCCGCGGCGCCCGGAGCACTTTCCGCCACAGCTTTGGCGGCCGGCGGAGAAGAAGGCACGGCGGCCATCGGTGCAGGCGCCATGGACGCCACTGCGCCCAAAGAACTCGCCTCTTGAGAATAAGTCTTGGACCGCGCGAGCTGTATGTCTCGGCGCTTCTTTGCTTTGTCCTGCAGGCATTTCAAGAGCGCTTGCAGCTCCGATTCGCTGGCAAAAGGGCGCAAAGTCTGGCGCGTTTCGCGATCAGCGGGTGTGGCGCAGGGGTCGGTCTCCGAGGCCCAGACAGGGCTCACCAACAGGCCGCACATCAGGGTCAGGAAAAGTCGCTTCATGGTTCACCTCGTTCGTTTCGATTTCAGATCGGCTGGCCCCTTGGGTGGCAATCGCCGCGCCACAAGTTCAGGGGAGTGAAGCCTAAAACGAAGGGCAAGTCAAAAAGGGGTTAAGTGGATGCGCAGGCGATGCGATCACCTGCGAGCGGTCTGCACCGAGCCGGGCGCTGATTCGCGGCCAAGGCCGGTCAGCAGGGGCCCGCTCGGAAGTTTGTGGGCGCGGGTTTGCCCGCGATTGCAGCGATTCCGAGGGCGCGAAGGCCGCTCCGGCTAACAGCCCCAGGCGCCGCGCCGCATGGCCAAGCCCTGCGCACCAGCTGAGAGGGCGGTGTGCAAGTCGGCAGAGCAAACGCCGCCCAGCGCATAAACCGGCATAGGCTGGTTGGCGGCAAGTTCGGCAAAACGCGGCCAGCCCAGGGGTTCGGCTTCGGGGTGGGTGGGGGTGGCGGCCACCGGGCCCAGCACCACGAAATCCACGCCAAGCTTGGCGGCGTGCGCAAGCTCGATGGCGTTATGGCAGGAAGCCCCCACCAAGAGGTTGGTTGGCCGCTCGCGCGCGGCGAGCAACACCCGCGCCGGCCAATGCACTCCATGGAGGCCCAGATTGCGCGCCTCTTCCGGGCTGCCGTTGAGCAGCACTTTGGCGCCCTGTCTTGCCGCCAGCTCACGCAGCGCCTTGGCCAGACGCGCCCGTGCCGCGGCGGGCATTCCAGGTTCGCGCACTTGGATGAGTTTGAGGCCGTTTTGTATCGCCGTCTCGGCGCGAGCGACTTGCGCGTCTAACCCCAAATCGCTCGCCATGGTGATGCCATAGCTGCGCGGCAAGGCCAGCGCCGCCAGCACCGGCGCGTTGGCGGGAAGCATGGGGCTCACCTCAAGGGCGCCGAGCTTCTGCCAAGTGAAATCCTGCCCCTCGTGCGGATGTAATTCGCCATCCCAGGCGAACACACGAAAGAAATGCAGCTCAACATAGGCATGTTCGTAAACGAAGCGGCGCACGACCCATGGATAAGCCTCGCGCACTGCGATGCCCAATTCTTCGCGCAGTTCGCGTTCGAGTGCATGGCGGGCCGTTTCACCGGCTTCGAGTTTGCCGCCAGGAAACTCCCAATAGCCCGCGTAGACCTTGCCGGCCGGGCGCTGCGCCAGGAGAAAACTGCCATCGCCGCGCACTAGCACCGCGGCGGCAACGCGAGTCACCGGGCGCGAATCGCTGGCAGCGATTGCGGCGTGCTCATCGCCCCTCATCGCCGCGGCTTTTTCTTGAGCGCAAGCTGCCCGGCGCGGTCGCGGGCGAATTGCCAAGCGACGCGGCCGCTCCTGGAGCCGCGCGACAAGGCCCAGAGCAGCGCTTCGCGGTCCAGCGCAGGGGCGGGCCGCACTTGGTATTGCGCGAGCCAATGGCGTACCGCGGCGAGGTATTCGTCTTGGCTAAAGGGATAGAAAGAAACCCACAGACCAAAACGCTCCGAGAGTGAAATTTTTTCTTCGGTGCCTTCCGCCGGATGCACTTCGCCATCCACGTGCTTGGCGGCTTCGTTTTCGCTGAAGAACTCGGGCATGAGATGCCGCCGGTTGGAGGTGGCGTAGATCAGCACATTCTCGGCGCTGCCGCTGATGGAACCGTCGAGCACCACTTTGAGAGCTTTGTAGCCGGGCTCATTGGCATCGAAAGACAAATCGTCGCAAAAAACGATGAAACGCTCGGAGCGCTTGGCCAGCCGCTCGACGATGTCGGGCAGATCGAGCAAATCGCCTTTATCGACTTCCACCAAACGCAGGCCTTGCGCCGCGTGTTCATGCAATACCGCCTTGACCAGCGAAGACTTGCCGGTGCCGCGCGAGCCGGTGAGCAGCACGTTGTTGGCCGGCAGCCCAGCCAAGAACTGCCGCGTGTTGCGCTCGATCTGGGCCTTTTGTTCGTCGATGTTCTGCAAATCGAGCAGGCGAATACGATGCGGATGCGCCACGGTTTGCAGACCGCCGACCAAGCCCCGCTTGCGCCAGCGAAAAGCGATGGCGTGTTTCCAATCCGGCTCGGAGGGCGGCGCGGGCAGCAGCGCTTCGACGCGGTCGAGCAGCTTCTCGGCGCGATGGATAATCTTGGCGAAATCGCTAAACATCGTGTTCAACTGCGGTAATCGGCGTTGATGCTGACGTAGTCGTGGGAGAAATCGCAAGTCCACACCGTGGTGCTTGCACTGCCGCGGCCCAAATCGACGCGCACAGTGATTTCTGGCTGGCGCATGACGCGCGCGCCGTCTTCTTCGCGGTAGCTGGCCGCGCGTCCGCCCCGCTCCACCACCAGCACATCATCGAGCCAAAAAGAAACGCGCGCGGGGTCGAGATCCGCCGCTCCGCCGTTGCCGATGGCGCAGACGATGCGCCCGAGGTTGGGGTCGGAGGCGAAGAAAGCCGTTTTCACGAGCGGCGAGTGCGCGATCTGGCGCGCGATGCGATCGCATTCCTTGGCGTCGCGCCCACCGCCCACGGTGATGGTGATGAACTTGGTGGCCCCTTCGCCATCGCGCACGATGGCTTGCGCCAGCGTTTGCGCCACCTCGGTAAGCACCTGCAGAAGGGCCGGGTAACGCCCATCGCCGGCACTGGCGATGGGCGCCATGCGCGCTTGGCCCGTGGCCACGATGACGAAGCTGTCGTTGGTGGAAGTGTCGCCATCCACGGTGATGCGGTTGAAGGAAGCATCGGCCACGGCACGCGTCAGCGCGGGCAGGAGTGCGGCGGCGATGGGTGCGTCGGTGGCGATGAAACCCAGCATGGTGGCCATGTTGGGCTGAATCATGCCCGCGCCTTTGGCGATGCCGGTGACGGTGAGCGCCGCGCCATCGACGAAGACGCGGCGCGAGGCGGCCTTGGGCACGGTGTCGGTGGTCATGATGCTTTGCGCCGCCAGTGCCCAATGATTCGGCGCCAGCGCGGCAAGGCAAGCCGGCAAACCGGTCAGCACGCGGTCTATGGGCAGCGGCTCCATGATTACGCCGGTGGAAAACGGCAGCACTTCCTGCGGTGCACAGCCCAAAAGGCGTGCCAGTTCCGCGCAAGTTTGGCGCGCGTGCGCCAAACCCGATTCGCCGGTGCCGGCATTGGCGTTGCCGGTGTTCACCACCAGGGCACGGAGAGCTCCGCCGCTGGCCAGATGCTCGCGGCACACCTGCACCGGTGCGGCGCAAAAGCGGTTCTGGGTGAATACGCCGGCGGCAAGGCTACCCGGCGCGAATTGCAGCACCAAGAGATCGTAGCGGCCCGCCTTGCGGATGCCGGCCTGGGCCGGTCCCAGCTCCACACCAGGCACGGCAAACAGGGTGGCGGGATCGGGCGCAGCAAAATTGACGGGCATGGGGAAACCTGGCGTTTGAAATAGGGGAACAAGGCGAATTTTGACACCCCGCGCCAGCGGGCGTAAAGGCGAATAGACGCCACGTCAGCCCCGCCACACCATGAAAGGATGGGGAGCGCGCGCCTCGCTGCGCGCGGTTTAGGGCAAAACGCCAAAATAGGCGGTGTTTTGCGCGCTTCTTGGCGCCCGATCGGCGCCTCACCTCGCCTAAGATCAAGCTCGGGCAATTGCGGAACATTCACGCATGGCGCAACTCATCGCCATCCTTGGCAACAAAGGCGGCACCGGCAAAACCACCAACGCGCATCTCCTGTGCTATGGCCTGGGGCTTTTGGGCACGCATTCGGTGTGCCTGTTGACCGACACCCACCGCGAGCCGCTCGATAAACACGGCCGCAACTATCTGCCCATGGATGCGCGCACGCCGGCGCAATTGGCGGCTTTGGTGAAGAAACTGGGGGTAGTCGATGGCTGGTTAGGCGTGATCGACGGCGGCGCCAATCACCCCGAACGCGACCTCGCTCTGGCGCAGCATGCCGACTTGGTGATTCTGCCCTTTCGCGAATCGCAGGAAGACATCCGCACCGTGATCGCCGACTTGGAGCGTCTGCCCAAAGCCGTGGCCCTGCCTTCGCAATGGCCCACCAACGCCTGGCAACGCGAGGCCGCCAACCGCGGCGTGGCCCAGTCGATGGGGAAATACCGCGCTCGAATGCTGGAGCCTTTGAACGCCATCAGCGCAAGCAAACTACTCCTGCAGCACCAGATTCCTGACACCATTCCCACCGCGCTGCGCAACGCCGCCCGGCGCTTCGCCGCGCAAGTGCTGGACCGCCTGCGCGTGCAATACGAAGATTTCGAACTCGAACCTGAGGATGGCGACAGCAGCAATGCGCCGGCAGTGCCCAGCACGCCGCCGAGTTTGGCTTTCGCGGCAGGGGCGGGCTGAGGAATCGTCGCAAAGTGAACCGGGGCGTTCGCGGCTCGCAGCAATCTTAGGGGATCGTTAGCCGGCATCCGCCGATGCTATCCAGCTTGCAATTCCCCTACCGGCAGTCAGGGCGACGGTTTAGCCCAACCAGGTTTATCCGCCGTGATGTCGCCGCTTTTCGACCCCGCTTCGCCGTATCGGCGGACGGACGCTAATTGTTGACAAACGGTGAGCCGCCGCATGGCTGCGCGAACGCTAGAGCTACGCCCCCTAACCAATGAAGGCCGCACCATCGCTGCTACTGAGAAGCCTTTCGGAGGCACGACCCTTACTAGTCGCTGTTCATTTGACCGACAAGTATGCCGCTGGCAGTTGTAAGTCACCACCGGTCGAGCGCTCACCCCGCCAATTATGGCGGGGTGAGCGAGGCAAATCCTCCGTTCGGAGGCGCCAGCCTCCGCTCTGGCTCGCGGCAAGGAAGCCCCCGCATTCATGCCGGGGAGACTCACCATACTGAGCGGGCTGAAACACACTCGCGAGAGCGCCTGTGCTGGTGGCACGGTGCTCGACCCTGCCAATGGCAAGACCCACGACGCCAGAGTCACCGTCTTCGACGGCGGCAAGGAGCTCGAAATACGCGGCTCGCTTCTTTTCATCGGCCGCACGCAGGCCTGGCTGCGGGCGGATTAGCGCAGGCGCCAGTGATCGCCCGCACTGCGTCTTGCCGCGATCCGAGGTTCGCAGGACAATGGCAGCCAAGGAGGGACTCATCCGATGGCGAATCCGCCCCCCACCCCCGCGTCGCGCGCCGCTGCAGCCGCTTCGGTCAGCTTGGTAGCCGCCCTCGTTTGTCTTGGGTACCTCCTGTTCAAAACGACCTTGGAGGGCAAACCTCAGCCTTTGGTTGTGGTGCTGGCGGCTCTCGCGCTAAGCAGTGCGATCGCGCTGCATCTCGCCTTCGTCGCGCTGCTCGCTCGCCGCCTGGGGCGCTCGGCCTTTTGGTATGTCGCCGCAGCCTTGGTCACGCTACCGATCGGCTCCATCGTCGGCCTGATCCTGTACGACTGGCATACCCAGGTTGACGGTGCCGCGAATCCAACTGCCGCGTCGTCGCAATCGCCACCGGCCTAATACGCGCCACATAACCGTTGGACACCCGCGAAGCCGTCTGAACCGTAAGCGAAGGACTAGCCGCCATGATTGCGCGCCTATGGCATGGACGGGTGCCCGCCGAAAAAGCTGATCATTATCGCTGCTTCCTCAACGAGCGAGCCCTACCCGATTACCGCGCCATCGAGGGCAACCTCAACGCTTACGTTTTGGAGCGCGCGGACGGCGCGGTGACGCATTTTTGCACGCTCACCTTCTGGCGGGATTTCGATGCCATTCGTGCCTTTGCCGGCCCGGACGCGGAGGTGGCAAAGTATTACCCGGAAGACCAAGACTTCCTGCTCGAGTTCGAACCTTCGGTGCTGCACTACGAAGTGGCGGCTCAAGCTTGAGCCGTCGCCGGCTTGATGCGGGTCTCGATAAGCGCCCCTCGGTCTTGCCAAGGCCAGGCCGATGCGGCAGGATTCAAGCACTCCATCGATCTTGCCACACCGAACCTCTGCCCATGGATTTCGGCCGTTCCCTTTTGTGTCTGCGCAACAGTTGTTGGGGGGTTGCTTTTCTTTTAGCGGGCACAGCGCACTCGGCACTCGCCGCGCCCCTGGCCTATCACCTCACGCTGACCGAAGCGCCGGCCGCGGGCGCTTGCGCCGTGGCCTTGGGGAACACCGGGGCGGACGAACTCGTTCTCGACTCCGACCAAACCGCTTACGCTGGATGGTTGCGGACGGGCGGCCGCACGACCTTGGTGCTGCGCGCCTTGGAGCAGGGAGGGTACGGCGTTTTCGCGGCCGACGTGGAAGGCGAATTTTCCACCGGCGAAGCAAAGGTGGACGATCAGGCCCTCACCCTAGACCTGCGGGTCGCTCAAGGCCCCTGCCCGGCGGGACGCTACCGCTGGTTGCTCGCGAAACCGTCAGCTGAAGCCGAGGCGCATGAGCGACGCGCTCGTTTGGCGCTGCTTTTCGCCCTCAGGCGCGGGGGCGAGCAAAGCGGGGAAGCACTGCCCCAGAGCTATCTTGAGCTGCCCGACTTGCTCGCCACCTCGGTCGCGCAAACCCAAGATCTCCTGGGCGCACTCCACCCCGAGACGCTGCTGGCGCGAGCCTTTCGCGCCGATACCTTGGTCAAGGCACAGAAGCCCGCCGCCGGGCTGGAGGAACTGGAAAAGGTGATGCTGGATCTGGCACCGGTGCTGCCGGCCAAGGACCCCGATCTCCTGCGGGCGCGCCTGATTCGCCTGGGCATCTTGGCCAAGCTCAATCGCGGCGCTGACGCAAAAGCCGAGGCGGAAGCTTTGCTCGTCGATGCCGAGCAGTACTTGTCCGAGCGCCACCCGCTGCGCTGGCATATTCTTGCGGCCCTGGCTCGTCGCGCCAAGGACGTGAGCGATTACCAACGGGCAACCGAGATGGCCGAGAAAGTAAAAGCAAATCTCACCCAGTTGCTGGGGCCGGATCACCTCACGACCATGGTCATTCGAAGAGATCTCGCGGATATCCAGCGCGTTCAGTCCCGCGAGCCCGAAGCGATTGCCCAGTTCGAACCTCTGCTGCGGACTCAGACCGAGCGTCTTGGCGCCGACCACCCGCAGACCTTGAGGACTTCCGACTCATTGGCGCGCGCCTATTATCAAATGGGGCGCTGGCAAGAAGCGTTGCCCGTGGCGGAACGAATCCGCGCCATCGCGGTGCGCGATTTCCCGCCTAGCGACCTTTGGCGGCGCTCGGCGACGAATCAACTTGGTTGGCTCTATCGCGAGCTGGGGCGCTATGCCGACGCGGAAGCGCTGCTGCGAGAAGCCCTGGCCAGCGGCATCATAAGCTCGGGAGAGTCACATCCGTCGGTGATCGACACGCGATCGCAGTATGCCCTCGCTCTGATGGCGACCAAACGCTACGCTGCGGCGCACGCACAAGCGGAGCGCGCCTATCAACTGGCCCGCGAGGCGGAGGGAGAAGCCGCTCACCGCACTTTGTGGATGAAAAGCGTGCGGGTGCAAACATTGGGCAAACTCGATCGCTGTGAAGAAGTGATCGCGCAAGCGCGCGAGGCGAATATCGGTTTGAAGCGTCTGCATGGTGCCGACACCATGTTCACCAATCCCAACGAGGCCGCCGGCGCTCGCTGCGCCAGTCGCCTGGGTCGGCACGACGAAGCCATCGCCGGCCTCAAGGCGCTGTATGGCAAGCTTTTGCGCTTGGGGCCCAATCTGAAACTCGGCCACCTGGTGGTCTTGGGTGAACTGGGGGACGCTCATCGACGCGCCGGAGCGCTCGCCGAGGCGGCGCGATACTACAGCGATCTCGTGAAAGTCGGCGAAGAGGCGCGCGAAACGGTTGGCCCGATCAGCGAGTATCGTCAAGGGTTTCTCGATCGTTGGGCAATTTATTACCGCCGCCTGGCCGACCTGCAGCTTCGGCTCGGGCAGCCCGAGCAAGCATTCGAGACGGTGGAAAGAGTGAAGGGGCGAGGGCTTTTGGAAGCGCTTTCGACGCAATCCGCGGACGGCGCCGGCTTGTTGAACGCCGAGGAAAACGCAAAGCTTCGAGCACTTCGCACCGAATTCGCGCGCCTGGAGAAACTGGCCGCTCAGACGGCGGCCGACAACCCCAAACACGCGGAAGTTTCGCACGCCAAAGCCGAGGCGGCGCTGCGTTTGCGCGCCTACCGCGACGAGCTGGGCAAGCTCCACCCCAAATACGAGTTGCTCACCCGCATTCACGCGCGAGGCGCTGGCGATGCCGCAGGGCTCATTCCCGCAGACACGGCATTCTTGAGCTTCGCCGTGGTCGACGACGAAGTGCTGGTTTTTGCCTATACCCGCGAGCGGGGGCTGGAGAACCATCGTATCGTGGTGCCGGGCGGCATCACGGAGTTGGTGCGGGCGTATTTGAGTTTTCTCGCCCCCCCGCGCGGAACGGTGAAGCCTCTGGTTTGGAAGCTGGCGAATGGGGAGTATCGCCTCGCGTATGTGCGGCCCCACCGCGACGCACGCGAGGTTCGCTCGCCAGAAGCGCTTGGCCGACATTTGGGTCGCCTGCTGCTAACCCCGGTCGCCCCGGCGCTCCGGGCCAAAACCAAATGGATCGTCTCGCCCGATCGCGCATTGGCTTTGTTGCCTTTTGAAGCGCTACATTTGGGCGGGGCGCCGGTGCAGGCAAAACATGAGCTGAGCTACGTCCAGTCGCTTTCCGTGCTGGGCCAGCTTCGCGACCAAATGGCTCGCCCTCGGGCACCGGAATCGCTGCTGGCCATGGGCGACCCGAACTACCGCCCGAGTTTGGCGAGCGCCGAAACGGTCCAAAGCGGGAGCGCGCCGCGCGGAGCCGAACACTCTTCCCAAAGCGCCAGCCCTTTGCGGCAGTGGCCGCGCCTGCCTGGAACAGCGGTGGAAGTGGCAAGATCCGCGCAGGTTTTTCCGGCCGACCAGCGCCAGATCTACCTGCGAGATTCAGCCTCAGAAGAGAAACTCCAGACGCTGGACAACCAGGGAGAGCTGGCGCGCTATCGCTATGTCTTGTTCGCCACACACGCCTTGCTCAACACCGAATCCCCCCAGCTTTCCTCCGTGGTGCTGGCGCAAAACGCCGTGTCAGCGCAAGCGGACGGTTATGTCACCGCGGTGGAGTGGTTCAACTACCGTCTGGCCAGCGATCTCATCGTGCTTTCAGGATGTGAAACCGCGCTCGGCCAGGACGTGTTCGGCGAAGGCATTACCGGCCTCCCCTACGCCATGATGGTCGCCGGAAGCCGCAGCGCCCTGCTGACCCTATGGCGCGTCGATGACCAATTTGCCGCGCGCTTCGTGCCGCGTGTCGTCGCGGGAGTAAAAGCCGGGCTCACGCCCGCGGCGGCAGTGCACGCCGCCAAGCGCGCGATGTTACGCGACCCCGACTTTTCTTCGCCGCGCCATTGGGCTGCTTTTGTGCTTTATGGGTCTTGAGCCGCTGGAAAGAAGCGCGATGCGGCGGGAGGACCGGCCGCGTCTTTCCCCGCCAGGGCTGAGCTGGATTTCGCGCCCTTGATCAGGGCATCGGCTCGATTGCCTCTCACATTCGTGGCGCGGCGCTAATGCAAATCCGCTTCGCATAAGCGACAGCGCGTGCGGGTGGCGATGTTGCGATTCTTGCAGCGCGGGCAGACGCGCTCGATTTTGTCGCGCAGCCAAGGGGCGAGGCCGCGGGGCATGAAAAGCAGCACCAGAAGAACGATGACGGCGAAGAGCAGCAGGCGCACGTCGCGGAAAAGCTCGAAGCCACCCAGCAGTTCGGTGAGCGGGTAGAGCAGAAACACCGCCAGCACCGGGCCATAGATGGTGGCAAGACCGCCAAAGACGCACCAGATCACCACTTGGAAAGACAAAGCCAGTTCCAGCGTGGACGGCCCCGCAAGGCGCATGAAGTGGGCGAACAAGGCGCCGGAAATGCCGGCGAACAGGGCCGAGAGCATGAACACCCAAATCTTGTACCGCGGCGTGTTGATCCCCGATGCCCGGGCGGCCACTTCGTCTTCGCGTATGGCGTGAAGAACGAGGCCGAATTTGGAGTCGCCGATCTTCCAGAGCGTGAACACGGCGATCAACATCGCTCCCACGGCAAGATAATAGTTGGCCAGGGGTGACATCACCAGGCGGCGCACGCCGGAGATGCCCAATTCCCCCCCGGAGAAATCCGGTGCGGCGAAGAGCAGACCCAAGAGTATGAGCGGGAAGGCCAGCGTGGCGAGGCTCAGGTAGGAGCCGCGCATGCGCAGGCACAACAGCCCCACCAGCGCGCCCGCGGTCAGCGTGAAGACCGTGGACAGCGGCAGCGTCACCCAAGGGCTCCAGCCCAGGTGTTTATTGAGCAGTGCCGAAGCGTAGGCGCCAACGCCGAAAAATAGCGCATGACCAAAGTTGACTTGGCCGCTATAGCCGGCCAGCAGATCCCAACTCGCGGCGAAAATGGCGAAAATGGCGGTCATCGTGACGATGCGCATCACATAGGCATCGCCCCAGGCAAGCGGCAGCAACAGCAGCGCCACCACCCACAGCAGCACCGCAATGCGGCTGGGAAGCACCAGCACCTCGTTCTGGAGATTCACCCAGGCCCGACGCGGCAAACCGGCCAGCGCTCTCATCGCTCCTCCTCGAACACCACGCCGAACAAACCCTCGGGGCGGACGAGCAACACGCCGATGAGGATGGATAGTGCCACCACGCCCTTGAGATACGCCCCGGCGGGGAGCGTGAACACCGTCACCGCCTCGGCATAGCTGATGACGAAAGCCCCGATCAGGCTGCCTTTGATACTGCCCAGGCCGCCCAGCACCACGATCGCCAGCATAATCACCAAGGGCGCTTGCCACATCAGCGGGTCCACCACGTACACCGGCGCCACCACCACCCCCGCGACCGCGGCCAGCGCCACCGAAACGCCAACGGTGAACATGGCGATGCGATTCACGTTCATGCCCATGAGGTTGGCCACTTCAGGGTCGTTGGCCGATGCGCGCAGCGCCAGACCAAAGCGGCTGCGGTAGAGCAAGAGCCAGGTGAGACTCAAGGCAAGGGCTGCAACCACCAGGATGATCAGACGCTGATAACTCACCCGCACGCCCAGTACGGAAGCAAAGCCGTCCACTGCGCCGGGAATGCCCAGGAAATGCCCGCCGAAAGCGATCAGCAGGCTTTCCTGAAACACCAGACCCAGCGCAATGGTGGCAATCAGCACCGCGGCGTGATGTTCGCGCACGGGTTCGATCACCAGCTTGTAGCAAAGCAGACTGATGCCGACCACTGCCAACACCGCAACGACCGCGGCCAGCGCAAACGACATTTGCGCTTTCACCAGCAGAAAATAGAACAAATACGCGGCCAGCATGTAGAAGGCGGTGTGGGCGATATTGACGATACGCGCCACGCCGAAGATCAGCGAAAAGCCCACCGCCAGCAGGGCGTACACCCCGCCGTTGACGAGCCCGGTGACCAGTATGTCTTGCAACATGGCGCGATTTCCTCTGCGAAAGACGGCGCAACCAAATTAGCGCTTGGGCACCAGGAAGGGCCTCACCCCTTTATACGTAACGCCATTCCAATTGTTGGGCCAGAACGCCACCTTTTCGCCATTCTGCCACTGCACCGCGATGCCGGTAACCTTGCCCGGGCCGAAAACCGGGTCGTGGTTGGCATCAAAGGTGAGCACCGAAGCGGTTCCGGTATGCTGCGCTTGCTCGATCACCGGCACCAGTTTGTCAGGGTCGGTGCTGCCGGCCTTTTCGACGGCATCCTTGTAGAGATGGATGGCGTCATAACTGGCCGCGGTATAAGCCGGCGCGCGCTTGAATCGCTCCTTGAAGGCGCGCACAAAAGGCACGGTCTTGGGCGTGATCTCGACTTCACTGTAAGTGTCGAGCGTGGCCACGTAATTGCCCTTGTTTGCGGTGGCGCCCCAGAAGCCGTCCTTTTGTGCTTCGACGTTGATGCCGAAAGCGATGGCGGGCAATTGCAGCTCGCCCATCTGCCGCCCTAACACGATGCCCGTGGGGCCGGAGATGATGGTGAAGACGATGTCGGCTTCGGCACGCTTGATCGCCGAAAGCTCGGCGGTAAGGTCGTTGGCCGTGGCCGAAGGCTGCCAGACGCCGACCACCGACATCTTCATCTTGGGCAAAGTGTCTTGCGCCGCTTTGAGCAGCGCCTCGACCCAGACCGCTTTCTCGGCGACGATCGCCACCTTGGGCTCCGGCTTGTTCAAATCCTTGCGCAATTGCTCGGCAATGGTGCCCAGGACGGCGAAAACGGTGCGAGCCAGATCGGTATCTTTGGTGGGAGCCACCCGAAACCAGTATTTATAGCGATCTTTGTTGTCCTTTACGTTGAGGCCCAGCTTGGAGTGGGCGGCGCCGACTCCCAAGAAGAGCTTCTTGTTGTCCATGGCGACTTCCTGCATGGCCAGCACCGCCTCGGAACGGAAACCGCCCACCAGGAGGTCGGCTTTGTCGCGGGTGATGGCGCGTTCGATGGCATTGGTCGCATCGGGCACGCTGAGGATTTCGTTGGTGTCGATTTTCACCAGCTCCACTTGGCGCTTGGTGCCGCCTACGTTGATGCCGCCTGCCTGGTTGATTTCATCGCGCGCCATTTCGGCGCCGGCCCAATGATTCTCGCCCTGAACGAAGGCCATAGGGCCGAGGATGGCGATCTTGAGATTCTGTGCGAGGCTGGCTCCGGAAACTGCAAGAAGCAGCGCGCCCAGCGCGGTGATGAACCTTTTGCCTGACATGATGGTTTCCTCCGTATTCCAACGATTGCGAACGAGTGCCCAGGGCACCCTCAATCACGCCGCCGCCGGCCGCGCGGCGAACTCCGCATGACGCATGAGCTCGAGCTTGGCGATCTGGTTGCGGTGCACTTCATCGGGCCCGTCCGCGAAGCGCAGCGTGCGGGCGTGAGCGTAGGCGTGCGCCAGCGGAAAGTCGTCGCTGACGCCCGCGCCGCCATGCACTTGCATGGCCCAATCGATCACTTGGCAGGCCATGTTAGGGGCCGCCACTTTGATCATGGCGATTTCTTTCTTCGCCACTTTGTTGCCGGCCGTGTCCATCATCCACGCCGCATTGAGCGTGAGCAAGCGCGCTTGGTCGATCAGGAGCCGGGCATTGGCGATGCGCTCCCGGGTGACGCCCTGCTCGGCCACCATGCGCCGGAAGGCGACGCGCGATAAGGCGCGGCGGCACATCAGCTCGAGCGCGCGTTCGGCCAGCCCGATCAGGCGCATGCAATGGTGTATGCGCCCCGGCCCCAGGCGGCCCTGGGCGATTTCGAATCCGCGTCCTTCGCCCAGCAGAACGTTCGTGGCCGGCACGCGGACATCTTGGAAATCGACTTCGCCATGCCCATGCGGCGCGTGGTCGTAGCCGAAAACGCTGAGGGCGCGAAGCACGCGCACGCCGGGTGTATCCATGGGCACCAGGATCATCGACTGCTGGTGATGCCGGTCGGGGTTGGCCGGGTCGGTCTTGCCCATGAATATGAGGATCTTGCAGCGGGGATCGGGCGCCCCCGAAGTCCACCACTTGCGCGCATTGATCACGTAATGTTCGCCGTCGCGCCGAATGCTGGCCTCGATGTTGGTGGCGTCGCTCGAAGCGACGGCGGGTTCGGTCATGGCGAATCCGGAGCGTATCTTGCCCTCCAAGAGCGGCAAGAGCCACTGCCGCTGTTGCGCTTCGGTGCCGTAGCGCACCAGCACTTCCATATTGCCGGTGTCCGGCGCCGAGCAGTTGAACACCTCGGGGGCAATCGGCGAGCGGCCCATGATTTCCGCCAGGGGCGCATATTCGAGATTACTGAGGCCAGCGCCAAACTTAGAATCCGGCAGGAACAAGTTCCAAAGCTCTGCCGCCTGGGCGCGCTCCTTCAGCGTTTCGATCACCCGTGTGGGCAGCCAGGGGTTGCCGCGGGCGCGGTTTCCGGCGATCTCCGCTTCGAAGGCCGCTTCGTTGGGATAGACGTGTTCGTCCATGAAGCTCAGCAGGCGGCCTCGCAAGGCTTGCACTTTCGGGGAATAGGCAAAATCCATGGGTTCTCCAGAAGGACAGTTCAGAGCGCGCCGGCTTCGATTTTTTTCACTTGGCGCCAAGCCTCTTCGGCCAAGGGCCGGGCACGTTTGCCGGTCTCTATGGCTTCCTGGCTTGCGGCGTTGCCTTGCAAAGCGCGCGCGGCGATGCCTTGCAAAATGGCGGCCAGGCGAAACATGTTGAAGACCAGGTAATACTCGAACTCGGCGGGCGCAATCGCCTCGCGCCCGGTGCGCCGGCAATAACGCGCGACATATTCGCGTTCACTGGGGATGCCCAGGCTCGCGAAGTCCCGCCCGGCGAGGCCGCGAAACTGCCCGGGAGAAAGCCGCCATGTCAGGCAGTGATACGCGAAATCCGCCAAGGGATGGCCAAGGGTCGACAACTCCCAGTCGAGCACGGCCAAGATGCGTGCTTCACTCGGATGGAAAATCACGTTGTCGAGCCGGTAGTCGCCATGCACGATGGCGCATTCGTCTCCCTCGGGAATGTGTTCCGGCAACCACGCGATCACCTGATCCATGGCTTCGATTTTTTCGGTTTCCGAGGCCCGGTATTGTTTGCTCCAGCGGTCGATCTGGCGCGCAAAATAGCTCCCCGACTTACCATAATCGGCAAGTCCCAGCGCGACATAATCGACGCGATGCAAGGCGGCGATGACGCGGTTCATTTCGTCGAAAATGGCGCCGCGCTGCGCAGGCGTCAGGCCGGGGAGCGAAGGGTCCCAGAAGATGCGGCCTTCGACATAGTCCATGACATAAAATGCCGTGCCGATGACCTCATCGTCTTCGCACAGGGCGTAAGCCTTGGCCACCGGGACTTCGGTTCCCGCCAGCGCGCGGATGATGCGATATTCGCGATCGACCGCATGTGCCGAAGGCAAGAGCTTGCCGGGCGGCTTGCGGCGCAGGACGTATTTCTTGCCCCCGGCGCTCAAGCGAAAGGTGGGGTTGGATTGGCCGCCTTTGAATTGCTCCGCGGTGAGTTCGCCGGCAAAGCCTTCGACCTTCGCGCGCATCCACTCGGCCAAGCGCGGAATCTCGAAGGCGTGCTGCGGCGCAAGGGGTTTGGTGCCGATGAAGTTGTCGCTCATCGCGGAATCCACCCCCCAGCCCCCTCTGCGCGGGAAGGGGGGATTACCGTTCGCCGCGGCGCGGGTTCGGATTTCTGGCTGCCACGAATCATGTGAGCTGCACCAACTGTTTGCCCAGGTTTGCTCCCTTGAGCAGGCCGATGAAAGCACCGGGCGCCGCATCCAGCCCCTGCGCCACGGTTTCACGATACTTCAATCGGCCGGCGAGGTAATGCTCTGCCAGCTCCTTGATCGCCTGGGGCCAGAGATCGAGATGCTCGGAAACGATGAAGCCTTGCATTTTGATGCGGTTCACCAGCACCGAGCCGATGTTCTTCATCGGATAAGGCGCGCTGTTGTATTGCGAAATCAGGCCGCAAAGCGCAATGCGCGAAAAGGCGTTCATGCGGGTGAGCAGCGTGTCGAAAATTTCGCCGCCCACGTTCTCGAACAAACAGTCGATGCCCTGCGGCGCCGCAGCTTTGAGCTCTTGCGCGAAGTTGCCGCTGCGGTAATCGAGGCAGGCGTCCAAGCCCAGGTCATCGACCACATAGGCACACTTCTGGGCTCCGCCAGCGACCCCGAGCGCGCGGCAGCCGGCAATTTTGGCGAGCTGCCCGACGACACTGCCCACGGCTCCCGCGGCGGCCGTAACGACCACGGTTTCGCCGGCCTTGGGCGCGCAGATCATTCTCAAACCATACCAGGCCGTGATGCCGGGCATGCCCAGAACGCCCAGGTAGGCCGATAGCGGTGCCCAGCGCACATCGACTTTCCGCAGGGCGCCGGCCGCTGCCACGCCATACTTCTGCCAACCGAGGTAGCCGACTACCGCGTCGCCCGGGGCGAATTCCGGGTGGCGCGACTTGAGCACTTCGCCCGCCGTGCCGCCGATCATCACTTCGTTCAGCTCCTGCGGTTTGGCGTAGGAGCGCCCTTCGTTCATGCGTCCGCGCATATAGGGGTCGAGCGATAACCAGCGATTGCGCACCAGCACCTCGCCTTCTCCAGGCTCGGGCATGGGGGCATCGACGATGCGAAAGTTCTCTTCCTTCACCCAGCCTTCCGGGCGGCTCACCAGCAGTACTTGGCGGTTCATTTGCTCCATGGCCTAGCCCCCCGGCTATTTGCTGATGCAGGCGCCGCCATCGACGGCGATGGTTTGGCCGGTGATATGGCGCGAGGCCTCCGCAGCGAGAAAGACCACGGTGCCCATCAGATCTTCGTCGCCGCCCAGGCGCTGCAGAGGTGTGGTGGCAACGATACGGTCGCCGATCTGCTTGAGCAGCCCTTGCGACATCTTGGAGGGAAAAAACCCGGGACAAATGGCATTGACATTGATGTTGTAACGCCCCCACTCGGCGGCCAGGGCGCGGGTGAAATTGACGGCCGCGCCTTTGCTGGTGTTGTAAGCAATGGTGTACATCCCCTGGGGGCTGCCGGACAGACCGGCGACCGAAGCGATGTTGATCACTTTGCCAAACTTCTTGGGAATGAAGCAGCGCTTGCCGACTTCGCGGCTCAGATAGAACATGGCGTTGATGTTGAGGTTCATCACCTTGTTCCAGGCCTCGTCCGGGTATTCTTCAGCGGGCGCGCCCCAGGTGGTGCCGGCGTTGTTCACCAAGATGTCGAGGGTGCCGAATTTCGCCAGCACGGCATCGACCAGCGCAGGAATATGTTCGAACTGCGACAAATCGCAGGGCAGCGCCAGCACGGTGATGCCTTGCGCTTCGAGTCGCGCCTGCGCTTCGTGCAACTCCTCCGTCTTGCGCGCGGTGATGGCGACTTTGGCGCCCATTTCGCCCAAAGCTTGCGCCATTTGCAAGCCCAGCCCGCGCGAGCCGCCGGTTACCAGGGCGACTCTGCCGCCAAGATCGAACAAATCGCGGATGGTCACGATATCACCTCGAACAATCCCGCTGCGCCTTGACCGCCGCCGATGCACATGGTCACCACGACCCACTTGACGCCGCGACGCCGCCCTTCGATCAGCGCGTGGCCCACCAGGCGCGAACCCGAAACGCCATAGGGGTGCCCCACGGCAATGGCGCCGCCATCGACATTGAGGCGGTCATCCGGAATGCCCAAGCGATCGCGGCAGTAGATCACTTGCACCGCAAACGCTTCGTTGAGTTCCCAAAGGCCGATGTCTTCGGCTTTGACCCCGGCGCGTTTCAGCAGGCGCGGCACGGCGAACACCGGGCCTATGCCCATTTCATCGGGTTCGCAACCGGCGACCGCAAAGCCGCGGAAAAGGCCCAAGGGCTTCAAGTTGCGCTTTTCCGCCAGCTTGCCGTCCATCAGCACACAAGCCGAGGCGCCGTCCGAAAACTGGCTGGCATTCCCTGCGGCAATGACGCCGCCGGGAAGGGCGGGTTTGATTTTGGCAAGGGCTTCGAGCGTAGTGCCGGCGCGTATACCTTCGTCGGCAGACACCGTGACTTCTTCGGTGTGCAAGCGGCCGCTCTCTTTGTCGGCCACGCCCATGGTCACGGTGATGGGCACGATTTCTTCGTCAAACCTGCCTGCGGCCTGCGCCGCGGCAGCGCGCTGCTGGCTGCGAGCGCCGTATTCGTCTTGCAACTCGCGCGGGATTTGGTAGCGTTTGGCGACACATTCCGCGGTTTGGAGCATGGGCCAGTACACTTCCGGCTGGTGCTCTTTGAGCCAGCTTTCCACGATCATGTGGCGATTGCTTTCATTCTGCACGCAGGAGATCGACTCCACGCCGCCGGCGACCATCACCGGCACTCGATCGACGATCACTCGGTGCGCAGCCATGGCGATGGTTTGCAAGCCAGAAGAGCAAAAGCGGTTGACGGTGACAGCGGCGGTGCTTACCGGCAGGCCGGCCCGCAAGGCGATTTGCCGAGCGATGTTGGAGCCGGTTGCGCCTTCCGGCATGGCGCAGCCCATGATGACATCTTCGACTTCGGCCGGATCGATGCCTGCGCGGGCGACCGCGTGCTGCACCACATGGCCGCCGAGGGTCGCGCCGTGCGTCATGTTGAAGCCGCCGCGCCAAGACTTTGCCAGGCCGGTGCGGGCGGTCGAAACGATTACTGCGTCGGTCATTGCCAGTCTCCTGAATTCAGTTGAAGCCCTTGCCATCAGCGGCTAGTTTGGCCAACAACGGCGCCGGCTCCCAGAAAGCATCGCCCGACTGGGCGGCGAAGCGGCGCATGACGCGCTCGACCCGGTAGAGACCCACTTGGTCGGCATAAAGCATGGGCCCGCCGCGAAAGAACGGAAAGCCGTAGCCCGTGAGATAGACCATGTCGATGTCCGAGGCTCGCTGCGCAATGCCTTCTTCCAGGATACGGGCACCCTCATTCACCAGCGCGTAGATGCAGCCTTCGATGATTTCCTCGTCGCTCACCTTGCGTGGAGTGATGCCTTGGTCTTTGCGATAGGCGGCAATCATTTCTTCCACCGCGGGGTCGGGGATCGCGTCGCGTTGGCCCGCTTCGTAGCGATACCATCCGGCGCCGGTCTTTTGCCCGTAGCGGCCCAATTCGCACAAGCGATCGGCGATTTTGGCGTAGCGCACGCTGGGTCGCTCGACATAGCGGCGCTTGCGGATGGCCCAGCCGATGTCGTTTCCGGCCAGATCGCCCATGCGGAAGGGCCCCATCGCCATGCCCCATTTTTCCAGCACCTTGTCCACCTGCCAGGGGGTGGCGCCCTCCTCCACCAAAAGACCGGCCATGCGCCCGTAATGCTCCAGCATGCGATTGCCGATGAAGCCGTCGCAGACCCCGGAGACCACCGCGGTTTTCTTGATCTTCTTGGCCAACTGCATCACCGTGGCCAGAACATCCTTGGCAGTGGCGGCGCCGCGCACCACTTCCAAGAGTTTCATCACATTGGCGGGGCTAAAGAAGTGCATACCCAGCACATCTTGCGGGCGTTGGGTGAAGGAGGCGATCTCGTTCACATCGAGCGTGGAGGTGTTGCTGGCGAGAATCGCTCCGGGCTTGGCGATCTGATCGAGTTTCTTGAACACCTGCTCTTTGACGCCCAGATCTTCGAACACGGCTTCGATGATCAGATCGGCATCGCGCAAGTCGTCGTAAGACAGCGTGGGGCTCAAGAGCGCCATGCGCGCTGCGAGCTTCTCTTGAGTGAGCTTGCCTTTGCGGGCCGAGTTTTCGTAGTTCTTTCGGATCGTCGCTGCGCCTTTGTCGAGCGCCTCTTGCTTCATCTCCAGCAAAACCACCGGAATGCCGGCGTTGAGGAAATTCATGGTGATGCCCCCGCCCATGGTGCCGGCACCGATCACGCCCACTTTGGCGATATTGCGCAGCGGGGTGTCTTCGGCGAGATCGGCGATCTTCGACGCCGCGCGTTCGCCGAAGAAGGCATGGCGCAGAGCCTTCGATTCCGGAGTCTGGACCAAGTACACGAAGGCTTCACGCTCGAGCTTGATGCCCTCGTCGAAGGGTTTGCTCACCGCTGCGGCGACCGCCTCGACGCATTTGCCCGGCGCCGGGAAGTTCTTTGCCACCGCGCCCACGGTATTGCGCGCAAACTGGAAGAAGGCATCAGCTTCGGCGTAATCGACTTTGCGATCCCGCACTCGCGGCAGGCCGCGTTTTTCACTTACTACGCGCTCGGCAAAGGCCAGCGCAGCAGTGAGCAAGTCGGCGTCGTACACGGCATCGAACAGCGCAGTCGATTGGAGTTGCGCTGCCGGAACCGGATTGCCGGAAACGATCATATTGAGCGCGATCTGGGCGCCGACGACGCGCGGGAGGCGCTGCGTTCCGCCGGCGCCTGGCAACAGGCCCAGCTTCACTTCCGGCAGAGCGATCGCCGCGCTCGCCAAGGCGACGCGATAATGGCAAGCCATCGCCAACTCCAGACCGCCGCCCATGCAAGCCCCGCCAATGGCGGCAGTTACGGGTTTTGGCGAGCTTTCGACGATGCTTATCAGGGTGTGCAAATTCGGTTCGGCCAGCGCCTTCGGGCTATTGAATTCGCGTATGTCGGCACCGCCGGAGAACACGTTCTCCGAACCCATCAACACGATGGCTTCGATCGCGGAATCGGCGACCGCGCGGTCGATGCCGGCGACGATGCCGGAGCGCAATTCGTGTCCGAGGCCATTGACCGGCGGATGGTCGAATCGAATGAGGGCGATCCTGCCGTGGATGTGGTAGCTGGCTTGCGTCATGAACTGCCGTCCTTCCGTTTGCTTTGTCGCCCCATCGCTGGAGCGCGGCTCAAGCGCGAGGATGTGAAAGTGGGTCGAGCGTGGGTGCGGCCTGACAATGGTTTCGCTGTGCGGAACGCTATTTCGATTTCGTCGAAAGGATGGTATCTTTCGCTTTGGCTTTTGTAAACAGTTTCCTCAACGACAGGCTTACTTCCGCTATGCAAGACCGCAGCCAGCTTTACGTCAATGGCCTTTGGGTGAACCCGCAGGGCGCGGGAACCATCGATGTGCTGTCCGCCTCCACCGAAGAGGTTATCGGGCGCGTTCCCGAAGGCAGCGCGGCCGACGTCGAGACCGCGGTGGCAGCGGCCCGTGCCGCCTTTCCCGCTTGGGCCGCCACGCCCGCCGTCGAGCGCGCGGCGTTTTTGCGCAAAGTGCAGGAAGGCCTCAAGGCGCGCAGCGAGGAACTGGCCCAGACCATCACCGGCGAAGTGGGCATGCCGATCAAGCTGGCGCGCCTCATTCAGGCCGGCTCGCCGATCGCGATTTTCGGCATGTATGCCCGCATGGCGCCCGAATTCGCCTTTGAAGACACCGTGGGCAATTCGCGGATCATTCGCCAGCCCATAGGCGTGGTGGCGGCGATCACGCCATGGAACTATCCGCTGCACCAGATCGCCGCCAAAGTGGCGCCGGCCTTGGCCGCGGGCTGCACCGTGGTGTTGAAACCCTCGGAAGTGGCGCCCCTAAACGCGTTCCTGCTGGCCGAAGTGATGCACCAGGCCGGCGTTCCTGCGGGCGTTTTCAACCTGGTCACGGGCTTGGGCCCGGTGGTGGGAGAAGCGCTGGTTAGCCACGCGGATGTGGACATGATTTCCTTCACCGGGTCCACGCGCGCCGGCAAGCGGGTTTCGGAATTGGCGGCGCAGACGGTGAAGCGCGTCGCTCTGGAGTTGGGCGGCAAGTCGCCCTCCGTTTTGCTCGACGATGCCGACTTCGCCGCCGCAGTGCGCGGCACGGTGAATGCCTGTTTCCTCAATTCCGGCCAGACCTGCACGGCTTTCACGCGCATGCTGGTGCCCGAATCGCGCTATGAAGAAGCGGCGAAGCTGGCGGTGGAAGCCGCAGCAAGATTCACCCTGGGCGACCCTTTCGATGAAACCACCAAGCTTGGGCCGCTGATTTCGTCGTCCCAGCGCGATCGAGTGCGCGATTACATTCGAAAAGGCATGGCCGAGGGCGCAACGCTCCTTTGCGGAGGCGCCGACGCGCCGGCGGAGCTGCCCAAGGGCTATTACGTGCGCCCGACGGTATTTGGGCGAGTCCGGCCGGGAAGCACGATCGAGCAGGAGGAAATTTTCGGCCCCGTGCTCTCGATCGTGAGCTATGGCGACGAAAACGAAGCGGCATGGATTGCCAATGACACGCCTTACGGGCTTGCCGGGGCGGTCTGGGCCGGGAGCGACGAGCGCGCCGCGGCCTTTGCGCGACGCGTGCGCGCCGGGCAAATCGACATCAACGGCGGACCCTTCAATCCGCTGGCGCCGTTCGGCGGTTTCAAGCAATCGGGCAATGGACGCGAGTTGGGCCAATACGGGATGGAAGAGTTTCTCGAATATCAGGCCCTTCAGTTCAAGCCCGCTCCCAAGAACCCTTAGGGACTCTCCTTCAAAACATGGATCTGAACTACACACCGCAAGAACAGTCTTTCCGCGCTGAGGTGCGCGCTTTCGTGTTGACCAAACTGCCCGCGGACATCCGCGACAAGGTCAAAGGCGGTAAACGACTAGGCAAGGACGATTTTCTGCGCTGGCAAAAGATTCTTCACGCGCAAGGCTGGGGCGCGCCAGGTTGGCCCGAACGCTTCGGCGGCACCGGTTGGAGCGCCGTGCAACAACACATTTTCGACGAAGAGTGCTCGGCCGGCGGCGCGCCGCTGCAAATCCCCTTTGGGCTGAGAATGGTCGCGCCGGTGATCATGAGCTTTGGCAACGCGGCGCAGCAAAATCGCTTTCTGCCGCGCATCGTCGACGGCACGGATTGGTGGTGCCAGGGCTACTCCGAGCCCGGCGCGGGCTCCGACCTCGCCTCGCTCAAGACCCGCGCCGAAAACCGCGGCGATCATTATGTGGTCAACGGGCAGAAGACCTGGAACACCCTGGGCCAGCACGCCGACTGGATTTTTTGCCTGGTCCGCACCGGCGCTGAGGGGCGGCCGCAAGAGGGCATTTCTTTCTTGCTGATCGACATGAAAACTCCGGGTATTACGGTGCGACCGATCATCATGAACGACGGCGAACATGAAATCAACGAGGTGTGGTTCGAAGACGTGAATGTTCCGCTCGAAAACCGCGTCGGCGAAGAAAACCGTGGCTGGACTTACGCCAAATTCCTGCTCGGTCACGAGCGCTCCGGCATCGCCGGCGTGGGGCGAAGCAAGGCGGCGCTGGCCCGCTTGAAAGACATTGCGCGCGCGCAGCCCCAAGCGGGCGGACGGCTCATCGAGGATGCGCGCTTTCGTGATCGCATCGCGCAGGTGGAACTGGAGTTGATGGCGCTGGAAATCACCAATATGCGCGTGCTCTCGGCTGAGAAAGAGAAGAAGGCGCCCGGGCCAGAGGCTTCCATCCTCAAGATCAAAGGCTCCGAGATCCAGCAGAACATCGCCGAGTTGCAAATGCTGGCGCTGGGCCACGACGCTTTGCCCTGGCTGCCCGAAGCGCTGGATTATGAATGGGGCGGAGAACCGGTCGGGGCCGAATACGCAGCGCCCTTGTCGGGCCACTACTTCAACTATCGCAAGACCACCATCTACGGCGGGTCTAACGAAATCCAGAAGAACATCATCGCGCAGATGATCCTCGGACTCTAAAAGGCTAAACCATGGACTTCAATTTCACCGAAGAACAAAACGCCCTGGGCGACACGCTTGCGCGCTACATCGCCAAAGAGTATGCCTTCGAAGCGCGTCGCGCACTGGCCAATTCGGAACTGGGGTATAGCCGCGGCCACTGGCGAAAGTTTGCCGAGCTGGGGCTCACTGCTTTGCCTTTCGACGAAGAATTCGGCGGCCTCAAGGGCACCGCGGTAGACACCTATTTGGTGATGCAGGCTTTCGGGCGCGGCCTGGTGCTCGAACCCTATTTGTCCTGCGTGGTGCTCGCCGGACACTTGATGCGCGATTTCGGCGCTGCGGCGCAAGTTGAAGAGTGGCTGCCGCGCCTGGCCGCAGGCGAGACTCTGCTTAGCCTCGCGCATTACGAACGCAAGGGGCGCTATCAGCTCGACGGGGTCGAAACCAGCGCTCAGAACGCGGGCTCGGGATGGGTGCTGAACGGTGAAAAAGCTGTGGTGCTGGGTGGCGCCGCGGCGGACACTTTTTTGGTTTCGGCGCGCACCGATCGCGGCATTTCGGTGTTTCTCGTTCCCGCCGATGCCGTCGGCCTCGCCCGGCGCGCTTACCGCACGCAAGACGGGTCACGCGCGGCGGACCTGAAACTCGATCAGGTCGCGGTTGGCCCCGAAGCCTTGATCGGTGCAGCCGGCGCCGCATTGCCGGCGATCGAGCGCGCCATCGACTATGGCATCGCCGCTTTGTGCGCCGAGAGTGTGGGCATACTCGATGCGCTCAACGAGGCGACGCTCGAGTACCTCAAGACCCGGCAGCAGTTCGGGCAGCCCATAGGACGCTTTCAGGTCTTGCAGCATCGCATGGCCGACATGATCATCGCCACCGAACAGGCGCGGTCCATGGCTTTGATGGCGGCAGTTCAAGCGGATCTCGCCGAACCCAAGCAGCGGCGCCGCGCACTCTCGGCGGCCAAGGCCTATGTCGGGCAGCAAGCCCGGTTTGTCGGGCAGCAGGCGGTGCAGTTGCACGGCGGCATGGGCGTAGTCGATGAACTGAACGTCAGCCACTACTTCAAGCGCCTGACCATGATCAACGTGTCGCTCGGCGACGCCGATCACCACCTCGGCATTTTCAGCGATTTGTTGCTCGCCGCATGAAGGAGGAGCAGGACACGGTCGGCAAGGAAGTCATCCCCGAGGGCTTCCGGCGCATGGAAGGCCTCGGGCCTTTCCTCACCGATCTCGGCCCGCTCTATGTGAAGCACGCAGAGCGCGCGCCGCAGATCGCGCTGCGCATCACCAAGCGTCACAGCAATAGCCGCGGCATCGCCCACGGCGGAGTGCTCCTCACGCTGGCGGACAGTGCCATGGGCGGTGCGCTGTATCACTCGCGCCAACCGCCTATGCCCATCGTCACGGTCAGCCTGACCAGTGATTTTCTGAGCTCGGCCCAGATCGGCGATTGGGTGCAGGCCGAGGTGGAGATCTTGCGCGTGGGACGGCAGCTCGCCTACGCTCAGTGCGAGCTTTTGGTGGAAGGACGGCGAGTCCTGCGCGCCTCCGGCGTCTTCGCGCGCACCACGCCAGTCAAGGCGAACGAGGTGTCCGAAGGATGAAACAAAGCCATAAGTACTATTGGGAGGATTTTCCGGTCGGCAGCGTCACCGAATTCGGCGGCATCACCGTGAGCAAAGAAGACATCATGCGCTTTGCGCGCGAATTCGACCCGCAGCCCTTTCATCTCGACGAAGATGCCGCCAAGCATTCGATGTTTGGCGGGCTCATCGCCAGCGGCTGGCATACCTGCGGCTTGGCCATGCGCATGATGTGCGATGCCTACCTTTTGCACGCGGCAAGCCTGGGCTCGCCGGGGGTGGACAACATCCGCTGGCTCAAGCCGGTAAGGCCCGGCGACACCTTGCGCGTGCGCTGCGTAGTTCTGGAAGCGCGCCCGTTGGAGAGCAAACCTCATGTCGGTTTGGTGCGCAACCGCTGGGAGGTGCTCAATCAACACGATGAAGAAGTGATGCAAATGGAAGGCTACGGCATGTTCAAGCGCCGCTCGGCCAAGAGTTGACGCTCGGATCAATGCTCCGCTTTTCGGCTCATGGCAAAGATCCACGTTCTGCTCAAGAAGGAAGAGCTCGACCAGCAGCGCCTCGACGGCAAGGTGGTGGTGGTGCTCGATATTTTGTTTGCTACATCGAGCATCGTCGCTGCCTTGGCGCATGGCGCCGCCCAGGTGATACCCACGCGCGACGGCGCCGCGGCGCTGGAAGAGGCTGGCCGCCACCCGGCGGAGCGCTGCGTGCTCTCGGGCGAGCTCAATGCGCTCACTCTCCCCGGTTTCGTTCACCCCACGCCGCTCGCCTTGTTGAGCGAAGACCTGGCGGCAAAAACTTTGATCTATTCCACCACCAACGGCACGGTGGCGGTGCACAAGTCGCGCGGCGCTGCCGAGGTCTATGCCGCGGCTCTACTCAACGGCGAAGCGGTGGTGCAGCATATCCTGCGTCACCATGCGCAGGAGACGGTGCTGATCGTTTGCTCCGGTTCCGCCGACAACTTCAATCTGGAAGATTTCTACGGTGCCGGCTACTTGGTTTCCCTTTTTGCGCGACGGCAGGGCGAGGACGAATTCTCCGACGCCGCGCTCGCCGCGCTGCTGCTTCATGGCCAAAACGATGCCAACGCCTGCCTGCGCCGCGCCCGCGTGGGTCGCATGATGCTGGAGCGCGGTCTGGCAAAGGAAATCGAATTCGCCGCGCAGAAGAGTCGTTACAGCATCGTGCCCAAGCTCCTTGGTCATGCGCTAAGGGCCGCCTAGGCAGCTGTGCCCGAAAGAGCGGACGCCATGCCGAAAACCGCCTTGGCCGGCGGCAAGGGAAGCGCATGAACAGGAGCGATGAAGTGGTGCTCGCTCAATGGTTCAAACGCCTCACTGCCATCGAGTTGATCGGCGGCGGTGGCGAAACGCATGGGCGAAGGTTTATCGCCGCATCCTACTGAAAGGGTTGCCATGTCACAACGAGCCAAAGCGGTGCTCTGCCGCAACGTCGATCAGCCCGTGGTGGTCGAGGAAATCGATGTCGAATCACCCCGGCGCGACGAAGTAATGATCCAGCTTGCCGCTTGCGGCGTTTGCCACAGCGATCTGTCCGCTACCAACGGCACCATACCCTTTCCGCTCCCCTTGATTCTGGGCCACGAAGGTGCCGGCATTGTCGTCGAAGTCGGCGAAGGAGTCACCGGCTTCTCGGTCGGCGACGCCGTCGTGAGTTCCTTTGTCAGTATGTGCGGAAAATGCCGCTATTGCCAAACCGGCCGACCGCAACTTTGCGAACAGGCGGGCAAGGCGCTATTCACTCTGCCGGACGGCAGCGTTCGGACCAAGGACTTGCAAGGCCAGACGCTCAATGTTTTTTCCGGCTGCGGCGTCATGGCCGAATTCGCCACCTTGCACGTCGACAACGTGGTCAAGATCGATCGCGACATTCCGCTCGACTGCGCCGCACTGGTGAGCTGCGGGGTGATGACCGGGTTTGGCGCCGCGGTGAACACGGCGCGGGTGACGCCCGGCTCGGTGGCGGTCGTCTTCGGTTGCGGCGGCGTCGGACTGAATGTCATTCAAGGCTGCGCCATCGCCGGCGCAGCGATGATCGTGGCCGTCGACACCGCGGCGCCCAAGCTGGAGATGGCGCGCCAATTCGGCGCGACCCAGGTGCTCGATGCCAGCACCGATGAGAACCTCGGCAAGACGCTGCGTAAAATCACCGGCGGCGGAGCCGACTACGCCTTCGAATGCGTCGGTTCCGGTGAAGTGGCGGCGCAGGCTTATCAGGCGTTGCGCAAAGGCGGTGTGGCGGTGGTGGTGGGCGTGGCCAAACCTAAGGATACGACGACTCTGCGCACTGCCAGCCTCACCTTCGAAGAGAAGACTTTGACCGGCAGTTACTTCGGCTCGGCGCGTCCACGCGAAGACTTTCCGCGTCTCTTGGCGCTCTACCGCGGCAAGCGCTTGAAGCTCGACGAATTGATCACCCGGCGCTACTCGATCGACCAAGCGCCGCAAGCTTTCGCTGATCTGGCGGCGAGTCGCAACGCACGCGGCGTGATCGTCTTCTAGGCCGCTTCGTTGATTGCTTCGATCAGCGTCTCAGGCACTTGCGCGCCGGAGACGCCGACGCGCCCATCAAAGTTGAAAAAGGGCACGCCGGTGATACCCATGCGCTGATTTCGCTCGGCCAGTTCGCGGACGACCTCGGCGTCTTGCTTCGTGGCTAGGTATGCGCTGGTCGCGGCCTCATCCTCGCCGCATTCGGCGGCAAGCCGGGCCAGAACGGCAGCGTCGCCCAAGTTTTCGCCGGCAGTAAAATGGGCGCGGAACAAGCGCTCCACCAAGGTGCTGGCATCGCGCTTTGCTTGCACGCGATGAATCAGGCGATGGGCCAGGAGCGTATTGGCCCGCAGCGCGATGCGCTCGAAGGCGAATTCGATGTTTTCGCCGCGCCCCGCTATTTCGATTCGGCGCCAAATTTCGGCAAGGCGCTCCGGCCCGCCGAACTTGCGCTCCAAGTAAGGTCGATAGGGCTCCCCCTCGATCGGCGTCTGGGCATCCAGGAAGAAGGGCCGCCAGCAAACCTGCGGCACGAGCTCTGGACGCTGGGCGCGCAGCATTTCAAGCGCGCGAGCCAAACGCCGCTTGCCGATGAAACACCAGGGGCAGACCACGTCAGAGACGATTTCGATGCGCAAGACCTTGGCGGCATTCCCCTCCCTGGCCGCGCCAGCGGTGTGCCGGCGCCCTTGATCGGCGGCATTCATGCCTTCACCGCCAGCACGATCTTGCCCACGTGCCGGCTGCTTTCCATGAGGCGATGCGCGTCGCCGGCTTGAGCCAAGGGAAGGCACGCATGGATGTGCGGTTTGAGCCTTCCGGCGGCCCATTCGGGCCAGATGTTTTGCTCAAGCGCATTGCGCAGGGCTTCTTTTTCGGCGATGCTGCGCGGCCGCATCGCGGACCCGGTGATGGTGAGGCGTTTCAAGAGCACCGGGGCAAAATCGAACTCGGCCTTGCTGCCTTCGAGGAAAGCGATGAGCACGAGGCGCCCGTCGCGCCGCAGCACGCTCGCGTTCTTTTGGTAATACGGGCCGCCCACCATGTCGAGCACCACGTCGACGCCCTCGCCCGAAGTGATTTCCTTCACTTTGGCAGCGAAATCCTCGCGCTTGTAGTCGATCGCCGCGGCGGCGCCGAAGTCGAGACAAAACGCGGCCTTTTCAGGACTGCCCACGGTAACCAGAGGCATCGCGCCCAAGTGCCGCGCAAGTTGTATGGCAGTAAGGCCGATGCCGCTCGAACCGCCATGGATCAGCAAACGCTCGCCCTGGTTGAGCCGCCCCAAATCGATGAGATTGGCCCAGACCGTGAACCAGGTTTCCGGCAAGGCTGCGGCCTCGGCCAGAGTCAGCGCTGGGGGAACGGACAAGGCATGAGCGGCTGGCGCCACACAGTATTGCGCATAAGCGCCACCGGGCGTGAGGGCGGTGACGCGGTCCCCCACTGCCCATTGCGTCACGCCTTCCCCCAGCGCGGCCACGGTACCGGAAGCTTCCAAGCCGAGTATGGGCGAAGCATCGGGCGGCGGCGGATAACGCCCCGATCGTTGCAAGACGTCGGGACGATTGACGCCGGCGTAAGCCACTTCGATCAATATCTCCCCGGCGCGCGGGCTGGGCCGTTCGCCTTCCACCAAAAACATCGACTCCGGCGTGCCATCGGCACCGAAAGTGATGTGCTGCATGCTTGCCTGCCTTTCGCCATTCATCGAGCCGCAAAGCGCAGTCTAGCGCGTTGCGGCGCGATGCGGCAGCGTCTGCGGCGCTGCTTCGCATCGGCTGGGATTCTGTTTTTCGGGCGCCCAGGCTCCGAATGACGGAAACCCGCCATTTGCGATCTACTGTGTTTGAAGGGTGATTCGCTCCGTCATCAAAGGCGGGGCGTGCGCTCGACCGGGGGGCGAGTCACCCAGCTTGAATGCGGGGGCTTCCTCGCCACAAGCTAACGCGGGGCTTTTCTCGCTTGGTGTTTGCTTCATGTCGCCCACGTCGTCGCAAGCGCCGGGGCTTGCGCTCGGCCCGTGGTCGAATTCGCCGCATCGGCACGCGCCGAGCGGCGCAGACCCGAGGGTCGGAGCAGCGGCCATGATTTTGCTAGGCGAAATGATATTTCGCGTTTTCTGCAAGCGTGTTATCTTCGGGCTTCAGCGAGCAAAGCGACATGAAGGACTACCGCGACAAAACCGCCGTCATCACCGGAGCCGCCAGCGGCATCGGGCTTGCTTTGGCACGCCGCGCCGCGCACGAAGGCATGCGTCTGGTGCTGGCTGACATCGAGCGCGATGCGCTCGCGCAAGCCGCGCAGGGTCTAGGCACGGCCGCTACCGAGGTGTGCCTGGAAACCACGGACGTCAGTCGCGAGGATGACATCGCCGCCCTGGCCGAGACGGCCTATCGCCGTTTCGGCGCGGTGCATCTGTTATGCAACAATGCGGGCGTGG
Organism: uncultured Alcaligenaceae bacterium; assembly: GCA_964517465.1. Lineage (GTDB taxonomy): Bacteria > Pseudomonadota > Gammaproteobacteria > Burkholderiales > Casimicrobiaceae > JACPUX01. The sequence goes on along the minus strand of CAZFEK010000043.1, from coordinate 1,318 downwards.
GCTTGACTCGCTTTTGCTGGGAAATGCAAAGGGCAGATTGGGAATGGGTTCTCGGGGTAAATCTGTGGAGCGTGATTTTCGCCATGCAGCACTTTTTGCCGCGCATGCTGGCGCAGGCGGACGCGAGTCACATGGTGAACACCGCTTCGGTGGCGGGCCTCCTTTCGACGCCCGCGATGGCCGCGTACAATGTCAGCAAACATGGGGTGGTCACCCTTTCCGAAACGCTTTACGCCGAACTCGCGGCGCAGGGCGCCAAGGTGGGCGTTTCGGTGCTTTGTCCAGCCTGGGTGCCGACCGGCATTCACGAGTCCGAGCGCCATCGGCCGCAGCGTTTCGGCTTGCCGGCACCTGCGTCGCCAGAATCCAAAGCGCTTCAAGAGCGCGTCGCGCAAGCGGTGAAGTCCGGGCGCCTGGGCGCGGATGTTATCGCGGCTGCCGTGTTCGATGCCGTTGCGGAAAACCGCTTCTACATCATTCCCCACGAGCGCATCAAGGCCGCGGTGAAGCTCAGGATGGAAGACATTCTGCTCGCGCGCAATCCGACTCCGGTCTGACAGAGGCGAGGACATGAAGGCATTGCGCTGTCACCAATATGGTCCCCCAGAAGATTTGCGGGTGGAGGACTTGCCCTCGCCCATGCCGGACAAAGGACAAGTGGCGATCGACGTCAAAGCGAGCGCTCTCAATTTTCCGGACACGCTGATGGTGCAAGGCCTCTACCAGGTAAAACCGCCGCTGCCTTTCTGTCCCGGCGCGGAGCTGGCGGGTTTGATCACCGCGCTTGGGGAGGGCGTGGCGGGCTTGCGCAAGGGCGATCGCGTGATTGCGTTTCCCGGCACCGGCGCCTTTGCCGAGGAGTGTGTCGTTGCGGCGGAGCGCGTTTTGCCTCTGCCGTCAGGCATGGACTTCGCCAGCGGCGCGGCGCTGGTGCTGACCTACGGCACTTCCCTGCACGCTTTGCGCGACCGCGGCGCGCTGCGCGAGGGCGAGTGGCTGCTGGTGCTGGGCGCGGCCGGCGGAGTCGGCGCGGCAGCGATTGAGATTGCCAAGGCGCTGGGTGCGCGCGTTATCGCCGCGGCATCGAATGCCGAAAAACTCGATCTGTGCCGAAAGCTGGGGGCCGACGCCACCATCGATTACATCGGCGAGGACTTGCGACAACGCGCGCTGGAAATCACGGCAGGCAAAGGCGTCGATGTCGTGTACGACCCGGTCGGGGGCATCCACGCCGAGGCGGCACTGCGCGCCCTGGCTTGGCGCGGGCGCTATCTCGTCGTCGGCTTCGCCTCGGGGGACATTCCCAAGATTGCGCTCA
>CAZFEK010000042.1:8447-39325 GCA_964517465.1 uncultured Alcaligenaceae bacterium | reverse complement strand
CGGGTGCCGCCCGCGAACCAAGTTCACCCCCTTCCCGAGGAAGGGGGGCGGGGGGTAGGTACACCAGCGAGCGCACTCATACGCCTTACCGGCATCACCAAATCCTACGCCTCGCCCGGAGGGGTGGACGTACCCGTGCTGCACGGCATCGACCTGGTGATCGAGCGCGGAGAATTTGTCGCCGTCATGGGGCAATCGGGTTCGGGCAAATCCACGCTGATGAACATCTTGGGCTGTCTCGACACGCCCAGCGGCGGGCGCTACCAACTCGGTGAGCGCGACGTGTCTGCGCTGGGTGACGCCGATCTTGCCGCCGTGCGCAATCGAACGATTGGGTTCGTCTTTCAGGGTTTCAACTTGTTGAAGCGCATGAGCGCCGAAGACAACGTCGCGCTTCCTTTGGCCTACGCCGGTATGGGGCGGATCGAGGCGCGGCGTCGCGCACGGGAGAAATTGGCCCAAACCGGATTGGACGACTTTGCGACGCGGCTGCCCAATCAGCTCTCGGGCGGGCAGCAGCAAAGGGTGGCGATCGCAAGGGCGCTCGTCAATCATCCGGCTCTGGTGCTGGCGGACGAGCCGACCGGAAACCTCGATACGCGCACTTCCGAGGAGATCATGCAGGTGTTTGCCCGTCTCAACGCCAAGGACGGCATCACCGTCGTGCTCGTCACCCACGAGCCCGACATCGCCCGTTATGCGCATCGCCTGGTTCGCCTGAAGGATGGCGTCGTCACCTACGACGGCGCAGTGCGCGAGGGGCTGGCGTGAGCGCACCCGGCCAAAAAACCGCGACCGGCAATCCCGCGGGGCAGGCTCCAGGAGCGGGCTTGCGCGTCAGGAGCTTCTTGCCGGGGCGCGGGTACGTACGGCACTACCCGTTCGCGGCCGGGGTCGCTCCCACCCACCTGCTGGTCGCGCGTCGTGTCGGCGCGGGTTTGCCCGCGGATGTGGCCGCGGCTGTGCCGGAAACCGAGTCGCGGCCAAGATGAGCTTCGGCCAGGTTTTCCTCGAAGCCTTGCGCGCCATGGCCATGAACCGGCTGCGCACGGCGCTCACCATGCTGGGCATGGTGATCGGCGTGGGCGCGGTGGTGTTGATGATGGCCGTCGGGCAGGGCGCGCAGACCAAAGTGAATCAGTCCATTGCCACCATGGGTAGCAACCTCTTCATCGTGCTTTCCGGCGCCGTGACCTCCGGCGGCTTGCGCTTCGGCACCGGCAGCGCCCAGACGCTCACCATCGATGACGCCCATGCCATCGCGCGCTTGCCCACGGTGCGGGGCACCGCTCCGATGATCAGCGGCGGTTTCCAGCTCGCCTACGGCAACGCCAACTGGGGAACTCTGGTCTGGGGCGTCACCCCCGAATATTTCAGCATGCGCGCGTGGGACACCGAGGAGGGCGAACTTTTCGGCGATACCGATGTGCGCTCCGCCTCGCGTGTGGCGATCATCGGCCAAACGGTGGCGGAAAACTTGTTTCCCGACGAGAGCCCGATAGGAAAGAACTTGCGCATACGCAACAGCCCCTTTACCGTGATCGGCGTGCTGGCGCGCAAAGGGCAAAATCTCGATGGCCGCGATCAAGACGACACGGTCTTCGTCCCGATCACCACCGCGCGCCAGCAGCTCATACGCACGCCGTTTCCCGGCAGCGTCCGGATGATCATGGTGCAAGCGGCATCCGAGCAAGCTTTGAGCGAAGCCGAAGCCGAGATGACGCAGCTCCTGCGCGTGCGCCATCGGATCCGCGAAGGTCAGGACGATGACTTCAATATCCGCAATATGTCCGCCGTGGCGGAAACTGCGGCGGTTGCGGCGCGAGCCATGTCGCTGATGCTGGGCGCCATCGCTTCGGTGTCGCTGTTGGTGGGCGGCATCGGCATCATGAACATCATGCTCGTTTCGGTCACCGAGCGCACCCGGGAGATCGGTATCCGTATGGCGCTGGGAGCGCGTCGGCGGGACATTTTGTGGCAATTCCTCACCGAGGCCTTGGTCATTTGCCTGGTGGGTGGCCTGGTGGGATTGGCGATCGGGATCGGCGGCGCCTGGTTAGTTGCGGAAATTGCGGCGATGTCGGTCGAGGTAACGCTCGCCTCTGCTGGCGTAGCCTTTGGATTTTCTGCTGCGATCGGCGTCTTCTTCGGTTTCTATCCGGCACGCAAAGCCTCGGCCTTAAAGCCGGTCGAGGCATTGCGTTATGAGTGAAGGATGCCAGCGCCTGGGCTGCCGGGCGCCGGTTCAGCTCTGCCGGCTCCGATCGGTAGCGCGCCGGCGCAGCGGGAGGTGGCGATAAACCTGGGCCTGTTGGGCCTCGTCGAGCGCGGCGCCATGCCAAGGGCTGGTGTCCAGGGGCATGGCGTCTTGTTCGAGTTCCTGCCAAAGGGCATGTGCAAGTTCGAGTTTTTCGGCACGGGTGAGCGAGTTGATCGATAGCATGGCGAATCTCCTCAAGCAGATGGGCGGATGAACCGGCCGGGCACCAGGACGGGGCCTATTCCATTTTCAAATCAAACGTCAACCTCGTCGGCTTCGCTGCTCGGCGGGTCCTGGCGCCCCACTGGGGTCCGGTCGCGGCTCGCTTGCCTTCGCGCTGCCATCGTGATTTGGAAATGGAGCTCCACCATGGTATTCCGCGTCTGTTACGAGTTCAAGACCAGGTTGTTGTTGGTTGGTTCCCGAGAACCTCGAAGACTGGGTGATGCGGCCTATATCTTCATGAATCCAAGATCTTGGGTAGCGAAGTTCGCGAGGTTCGGAAAGACATAGTGCAGGTCACTGGCGCTGACTCCGAACCAGCGCGCCAAAGTCGCCCCGTATTGCTCCAGCGAGGTGGAGGGAATCCAGACGCCATCGTCTGCGGCATCGTCTGGGCCGCCGCAGACCAAGGTGGGGTAGCGTCCATAACAAGCACCACCCTTCACCGCGCCGCCGACGACGAAGTGGTGCCCGCCCCAGGCATGGTCGGTGCCGCTGTTGGAGCGCGAGCGCAAGGTGCGCCCGAATTCGGAGAGGGTAAAGGTCGTCACCTGATCGGCCACGCCCAAGGCCACCGTGGCGTCGTAGAACGCCTTGATCGCCTCGGCTACTTCTTCGAGGCGGCCGTAATGGGACCCCAGCTGATCCGAGTGCGTGTCGAATCCCCCCAGGCCGCAGAAGAAGCACTGGTGGCTTACCCCGAGGGCGTTGCGTCCGGCGATCATGCGCGCCACACCTTCGAGCTGGCTGGCAAGGCCCGAGTTGAGGTTCTGAAACGCCGTGTCGATTGCCGGAGTGCTGGCGCTGACCGCGGCACGGAGCGCTTCCGCGGATTCCAGGGCGCGCTTCATGATCGAGGCGGCTTTGGTTGTGATCAGGTTGCCGCCGTCCACCGCCAGCAACTTGCGCAGCGCCTGATAGCGAGCGGCTCCCAAGGCCGAGGTGGTTTCGGCCGACAAGGCCAGGCCGCCGTCTCCGGAAATGGCGAGCGGCACGCTGGTTTTGCCCATCACAAAAAGGGCGTTGTCGTCGAAGGACAGGGCCGTCGGAATCAAGCCTCCGCTCGCGTTGGGTAGACGGTCGGCCATGCGTCCGCCCCAGCCGCTGGAAATCTCGGCCCCGGGGATGTGGCCTTGATGCATGAGTTGCTGGTCGGAGTGGGAATAGAGGTTCTGCGGCACGAACTGCCCGGCGCGAAACTGCGTTCGGGTGATTGGCTGCAGCAAAGTGCCGGCATTAAAGAGCGCCGCCATCTTCCCCTGCGCGAAGAGCTCATGCAGCGGCGCCAAGGCTGGATGCAGGCCGTAGCGTTTGCCATCGCCCGCAGTGACTGGCAGAAAGGTGTCGCGGCCGATGGCCACACCGGAACTGCCGGAGCGTACCGCAGAATAGGCGCCGTAGTCGTCGACGGGAGCGATGGTGTTGTTGCAATCGTTGCCGCCAAATAAAAAGACGCAGACCAGGGCTCGGTAAGAGCCGGCAGTCTGCGCCAAGGCGGCAGGAATGCCGCCACGAGTGATCGTGTGCGCCAGGCCCAATGCGCCGAGGGAGCCCGCAGCTTGGAGGAACTTGCGTCGGTCTGATTTCATGTCAGCGGCTCGTCTGGTAAAGGTAGGAGTTGGCGGCGAGGTAGAGAGCCATCTTGACGCGCTTGTCCGGTTTGTCGCTCGGCACGGCGTTGATCGCTTCGATCAGCGCCTCGCGCACTGCGGCTTCCATGACACCGCCAAACAAGCGCTCGTCGATGCGGGCGACCAGGTCAGCCGGCTTGGCCGCAAGGGCCTTCCAGGGTTCGATGTCCCATTTGGTGCCGATTGCATCGGGGAACTTGGTATAGGGCGACAGGCCGCCGTTGTAGATCAGATCGTAGATGAAACCCTCGCGGGCCAGCACGGTGTTCGCGTTGTGGATGCCAAATTGCGGCGCCTTGAGCGTGGTGCCGGGCAGGGCAAACTCGGCCGGGTAATAGTTAAAAACGGAGGGCGAATAGTAGACGTGCTGGCCCATGCGCCGGGGCCACTTGCTGACATAGATGCCATCGCTCTGGACATCGAGGGCGCGCAAGAGATGGGTGGTGAGGAGCACGGGCTCTTTCAGCATGCCTGCCTGGGCGTTGAAGCGCGGATCGGCTCGTGCCTCGGGATCGAGCAATACCGCGCGCACGACGGCTTTCATGTCGCCGCGCACCCCCTGGCCGTTGTCTTTGAAGGCCGCAGCGACGCGCGCGACATAAGCCGGGCTAGGGTTGCTGGTGACCAGTTGCCGAATGAGGTGCAAGGCCAGGTAGGGGCCGACATTGGGGTGCATGAACAGGCTGCGTATGGCCTGGGCGAAATCGGCCTGCGCCGTCTGCCCGGCGGCGAAGCTGATCGATTTGAAGAGCACTTTGGCCGTGGTGTCGTGCCCATCGGGATAGGTGACCATTTCGCCGACGTAGTGGCGCGGGTTGTGCTGAAAGTGGGAGTGGTTGCCCGGCTTATCTCCCTTGACTGCGCGCTTTCCTCCAGGAGGATAAGTCCAGCCGGTGAACACGCGGGCGAGCGCCTTGATGTCATCTTGCGTATAGGTGGGCACCGGGGCGCCCAAGGCGTCGAGTATGGGCGTGCCATCGGCTTTCAGCTCCGCAGTGCCGATGGTGAAGAGTTGCATGATCTCGCGCGCAAAATTTTCGTTGGCGCTGCGACCGGCCGCCGCGTCGGGCCGATCATTGTTGACCATATCGAGGTAATGGCCCATTTGTGGAGACATTGCGACCTTGAAGAGCAGGCGCTCGAAACTGCCGAAGGCTTCCTCGAACAGAATGTTGTGGTAGCGCGCCATGACGTGCGCGGTTTCCATGTCGGGATCTTTCATTCCCGATACCACGATGAGCTGTGAGAGCGCCCAGGCCACGCGCTGGCGCAGCTGGTCCGGTGCGGCGAGCGCATTGGTGAAGAAGTCGGCCTGGATTTGCAGGAGCGTGAGCTGCTTCAGCGCGCAGCGGTATTCGGCGCTGGTGTGGTCGGAATTGAAAGTGCAGGTTGGAGATTCGTCGATCGAAAGATGAGTGTATTGGGTGTCTGGATATGCGGATATGGGCTGCCCGAATTGTTCTTCCACCCACAGCGTGGGACCCAATTCCCGCACGCGCGCCACACTTTGCGGGGTCGGGCCGAAACTGGCTTGGTTCAGCAAGCGAAATGCGTCGTAGGCGCTGGGTGCCAAGGCGGGCACACCGGTTGCCGGATAAGCGTAGAACGCGATGCCCTCGTCGGCATAGACCGAGAAAGTGCGCAGCACCCATTCGCGCTCCGGGCCTGATGCGGTATAGAAATGTGCACCGGTCGCCTGGTTGTACAGCCGATAGACCGGTATCCTTGCGCCGGCCGTTTCGGTGAAGGCGGCAAAGGCCGCCCCCTCATAGACATAAGCCGCGAGACCCCGAACGAAGTCCCGCTCGGCAGATGAGGCGGTATAAAAGTGGCTGCCGCTCGCTGCCCGCCAGAAGCGATAAACGGCAGTCGCGCCATTTTCGGAGTCTGCCGGCGCGGAGAACGCCGCTCCCTCATATTGGAAGGGCGGGCCGCTCTTCAGCAGAAGATCCCGCTCGCCTTCGCTGGTGGTATAGAAATGCGTGCTTCGCGCCACGTTGTAGAAGCGGTAAGCCGGCGCAGCGTGCGCTTGCAAGCCCAGCAGCAGACAGGCCAGCGTGACTGCGACCAGAACCGCGGTGGCGAGGTCGCGCCAACGGTCGTTCAAACGGCGCCATTTTCCTTGGTTCATCCCTCGGCCCCTTTCTTTTGCGTTCGATCGCGTCCTGGCACGCAAGGGTTATGCCAACGTCATCATGTCTTTGGTTTCGTGGAGCAAGTGCTTATAGGCATCGGCGTTCAACTGTCGGGCCAGCCCGACAGCGCTACCCCCACGTTGGCCAAGTCATGGATTAATTGGCAATGTGCCATGTCGCTTAATGACGACAGCATAGAACCAAAATCGTCCCCCCTAGATGAGCCCTACTTCGATGGACATGATCGGCGGCTCGCCGCGTAGCGCTACGCCAGAAAGGGCGTATGGCACGTTCCGCTCCGATGCCGCGGGGTGCAAGCAGCACCCTCTTCAGGTCGCCCGACAATGAAGTCAGGAGGACTACGTGTTTGCGCCAATGCCGAGCCGTGCCGGAGTTTCGGCGCTGCGCTCACCGTTACTGTTCCAGGAGGCGCAATCCTGGTCCTGAGCATGCGGCGGTACCCAGGGCATCAATCGGACGGTGTCACGGCATTTCGCACCCGCGCAACGACGCCCCGCACTGCTTCTTGCAGACAAATCGACTTGTGACGTAGTATCGGCCCGCGGCAACCGCAAACAACCAGCCTAATCCTGCGGCGCTGCCTTAACCTCGTACAGTCAATGAATGGAGGCTTCATGTTGCGACCTTTCCTGTGTGTCCTGTCAACCGCTTTGCTTGTAGGCCTGTCATCTGGTGCTTGCGCCGCTGCGCGAACCTTCGTAGCAACCGGCGGCAGTGACGGCAACACCGCGGTCAATTGCAGTCGGGCCGCGCCCTGCCGCAGCTTCGCGAGCGCGCTCACCGTCACCAATGCTGGTGGTGAGATCATCGTGCTGGATTCGGGCGGCTACGGCCCGGTCACCATCGACAAGTCGGTTTCGATCATCGCGCCGGAAGGTATCTATGCGGGTATCAGCGTGCCCTCTGGCAACGGCATCACCATCGCCACCGGCGGCATACACGTCGTGTTGCGAGGCCTCGACATCAATTCCGATGGCGCCGATGCCGACTATGGCATCGCGATGACCAGCGCGCAGGGGACTTTGCTGGTTGAGAACTGCAGGATCTCCGGTTTCTCGAAGGCGTCGCCGCATCGCGCCGGGTTGTTCGTCAACGCGTTTGCCGAAGTTCGCGTGGTTCGGTCGGTCTTTCGGCGAAACCACATCGGTGCGTTGTTCCAGGGAATGGTGAGGGCCCAGGTTTCCGACAGCCAATTCGCGAACAACGTGGGAGGCCTGACGGCGAACTCCGAGGCCGCAAGCGATAGATCCCGAGTGACCGTCGAACGCACGGTCAGCAGTTCTAACGGGAACGGTTTCTCGGCCTACGCTTTCGCTGGCGCCACGCAACTGGCGTTGAAGGACTGCGTGGCCAGCGAAAATACCAGCAACGGTATCGAGGCCTACGCCGCTCCCGGCGCGTTCGCGACCCTCAGCGTGGCAAACAGCCTGGTTTCAGAAAGCGGCTTCGGCGGGCATGGTCTATCTGGGGCCACCGGGATCTATGCGTTTGGTGCTGGCGCCCGCATCGTGGTGAGCGGCAGTACCATCACAGGCAACGACGGCTACGGCATGAAGCAGCAAGACTCTGGAGTGATCGTCTCGACAGGCGACAACAGTGTCAGCGAGAATGGACTCGGCGCGAGTTCGGGACCGCTCACGCCACTGACCAAGATGTAGTCATCGGCAATCCGAGCACTGGGGCGGAGCCATCCTCCCCGGGCTATCGCCGCCGTGCTCGGGTTGCCCACGGCGACGTTGTCGGGCGTACCGCAAGCTTGGCGCATTGGCCAGGCTTGCGGCTCAACCGTCCATCCCCCCTGCTGCCGACCGCAGCGCGCGAATCGGTGGCCAAGAGATTCGCGTGTACGCGTTCCTTTGGGGACGATTTGGCGATAGAGATCCGCTTCGTCGGCGGTGTTCCAGACCTCGGCGGTTCGCAGGCCCAGGCGCCGAGACCATCGGCTGCGCAAGCCACGGGGCGCTGAGCGTTCATGGCAGTTCCAATTGAGCTGGTAACGCGGCGCGCCTAGGCCTCTTCGCCCAGAGCAATGCGGGATAGCGATGAACCACGGCGTTGCGCCTGCGAATGGGCGGCGGCGCTTGTCGGCGCTTGGCCACTCGCGTAGCATTGCTGCAGGGGGAATGCAGAGGAAACAAGCAGATTCTCGCAGCACCCTCACCAGTCCGTTATTCAATCGACCATGGGAGGTCAGGATGTTGCGTACTTTGTCGAGTGTTTCCGCTCTTGCCTTGTGCTTGATTGCTGCGAACCCGGCCTTTGCCGCGCAGCGCACTTTCGTTTCCACCAGCGGCAGCGATGCCAATACCGCGAGCAATTGCTCCACTACCGCGCCTTGCCGCGGTTTTGCGGCCGCGCTCACGGTCACGGACGCCGGAGGCGAAATCATCGTCCTGAGTTCTGGCGGCTACGGACCGGTGACCCTCGACAAATCGGTGAGTCTCATCGCCCCGGAAGGCATTTATGCCGGCATCAGCGTTTTCTCCGGCGCGGGCATCACCATCGCCACCGGCGGCGTCGATGTGGTGCTCAAGGGTCTGAGCATCAACGGTCTGGGGGGCGGATACGGCATCAGCATGACCAATGGTTCCACGCTTCTGGTTGAGAACTGCGCGGTGTCCAATTTCTCGACGAGTGGAGATGTGGCGCTTCAGGTCAGCAACCAAGTTGACGTCCAGGTGAAAAATTCGGTGTTCCGCAAGAACTACCGCGCCATCAGGATCTGGGGCGGCACCAAAATGTTCATTGCCGATACGCTGGTAACGGAATCTAGTTACACGGCGGTCGAAGTATTAGCCGATTCGGCTTCCGATACGACGCGTTTGGAAGCCGATCGCCTGGCGATCCATAGAGGCTCGGCGGCTGCTTTCAATGCAACCTCAAGCGGCGGTGGGACCGTCGTCGCGAGTATCAAAGATTCGTCGTTTCACGGCAATAGTTTCGGTATATACGCGGATGCCGGCTCGAGTACCACGCGCGTGAGCATTGCGCAAAGCGACGTTAGCGGCAATGTCACCGGCATTTACGCTTATGGATCGGGAACGGTCGTGGTCTTGAGTCGCAACACCATCACTCGGAATGGCAGTGGATTGGTTCAGGCGGCGAGCAGCGTGATCAAGAGCGCCAGCGACAATGTGGTTGAAGAGAACACGACCGCCGACGTCAGCGGCAGCACCACGGCAATGACGCTGAAATAGCGCGATATACCCGGAAGATGATTCGCCGCGGCGCCGGTTGGGAAACTCTCCGGCGCTGCGGGTTGCTAGTGGTTACATCCAACGTCATAAGCTATCGGCTTCCGCGCCGCATTAGAAACCGCACGCGGGCAAGAGGTCTAGGGCGTAAAGCACATCGTTTCGGAGGATTTCATGGCTCGCTTTTCTGTTTTCTGGCCGGTCGGGCTGCTGCTTTTGGCCGCCGGGCCTGTTTGGGGCGTGCAGCGCACCTTTGTTTCTACCGCAGGCAGCGACGCCAATACCGCGGCCAACTGCTCGCGCACTTCGCCTTGCCGAGGGTTTTCGGCGGCGCTCACGGTGACCGATGCAGGCGGTGAAGTCATCGCGCTTGACTCTGGCGGCTATGGAGCGGTGGCCATTGCCCAATCGGTGTCTATCATCGCGCCCGAGGGTGTATACGCGGGAATTTCGGTGTTTTCCGGGAGCGGCGTGAGCATCGCGACGGCCGGCGTGAATGTCATTCTGCGGGGTCTGACTTTCAACGGCTTGGGTGGGTCCTACGGCGTGACCATGAGCGATGGCTCGGGCCTGGTCATCGATCGATGTCATTTCAGGAACTTCACCGACGGCGTGTACTTCACGGCGGCCGGCAAATTGCGCGTCCTTGACTCGATATTCAACGGCAACGGCTATGGCATCGAAGCGCGTGGCGGGACCACAACGATTACGCGCTCCAGCTTCTTCGAAAATTCCTATGGCGCCTACATCGCTGCCACCGCCGGCGAAACCGTGGTTGACGTCGAAAAATCGCTGGTCAGCGGCAGCACGTCTTCTGGGTTCTATGTCTCAGCCGGGTCGGGAGCCACGGCGCGTTTGATGGTGACCGAAACCACCATCACGCGCAACGTCAACGGAGTTTTTGCGTATGCTCTGAGTGGCGGCACGGTTTCCACGACCGTCAGCAAAAGCGCTTTGAGCCATAACACCAATGCTTTGCGGGTGGACGGCGGAGCAGTCATGGTAGTCAGCGGCAACACCGTGACGCGCAACAGCATGGGGATGGTCAATTTCAGCTCGACCCTCAAGTCTGCAGGTAACAACAGCGTGGAAGAGAATCTCGGCAATACTTCTGGAACGATTACGCCCTTTGCGATGATTTAGGGCTGCGGCGGACATACTGCCCTTCGATGTTGACCCAGCAAAGGTGCGAAGTCTGCGCCACGGTCATTTTGTCTAATTTACCGCGTGATGAGGAGGCCTTCATGTTGCGTTCCTTGCTTAGTGTTCTTGCCCTGTTGTTCTCTCTGCTGGCGGCATCGCTTGCTCATGCGGTGCAACGAACCTTCGTGTCCATCAGCGGCAGTGATGCCAATACCGCCAGCAACTGTTCCAGCAGCGCACCTTGCCGGGGCTTTGCCGCCGCGCTCACGGTTGCCGACCCCGGCGGTGAAATCATCGTCTTGAGTTCCGGCGGCTATGGCCCGGTGACCATCAACAAGTCAGTGAGCATCATCGCCCCAGAGGGCGTCTATGCGGGCATCAGCGTCTTTTCCGGCACCGGTATCACCATCGCAACTGCAGGGGTCGATGTAATTTTGCGCGGACTGAGCATCTACGGCCTAGGCGGAACTTTCGGCATCGACATGACGGCAGGCAATAGCTTGGCGGTGGAGAACTGCGTCATCCGCAACCTGTCCAGCAGGGGGCTGTCGGTTGCAACCGCCGCCAAAGTGGAGGTGCTGGAATCAGAATTCTCGAACAATGGCTCGTACGGTATCAGGCTGGCAGGCAGCGTGAAGGGCACCGTTTCCGGGGTGCGCGTTTTTGGCAGCACGAGCGGTTTCGAATTGAGCGCGACCACCAGCGAGAATGCCAGCTTGCTCTTGGAAAACTCCATCGTGAGCGATAGTGTCCAGACCGGTGTCACGGTCACCGCAACAGGAACCGGCACTGCCCGTCTGATGCTGCGCAATACCAGCGTCAGCCGCTCCGGCTGGGAGGGTGTCGTTGCTCAGGCCGATGGCGGCACCGTGGAAGTTCAGGCGGTCCATACGCTTTCCTTCGACAACGCCTTCCAGGGCTTCTACGCCCTTGCCACCTCATCGGGCACGGCGCGCATGGATATTCGTGATTCGGTATCCCAACGCAACAGCATGGGCGCGTACGTTCAGGGCTCTTCGGGAACGGCCAAGGGCAGCATCAGCAACACCGTGCTCGCCGACAACTCGAGCATGGGCTTGCGCGTCTTCGGCGCGGGAGGGACGCTTACGGCCAGTGGTAACGTCATCATGCGCAACGGGACGGGCATGGCCCAAGCATCGAGCGGCGTCTTCTACTCCGCAGGGAATAATCTGCTGGAGGGCAACCCCACGGCCACTTCGGGGACCATCAGCCCATTAACTCTGTATTGAGAAACCGGGCTTAACCGGGGCTTGCCCGCCGGCCAGCGAGTGGAGTCGGTGGCAAGGGGTTCCGGGCGTTCGTGATCTTCCGCCCCGAGCTTGTCGTCGAGATGCGTCGAGGAGTTCTATCTCGGGGTGTAGGGTCACCGGCGAGGCGAGCTGGCCGCTGCGCGAGAGTGCCTGTTCAGGCCCTCGCCATGACTATCCGCGAGTCGGAGCGCCTACTTAGCGGCTGATTGAGCCGTCCGGCAAAGTGCGGTAGCTGATGCTCGGTCCCAAGCCATTGCGAATGAGGTCACCATCGAGACTGACAGCGAAGCCGCTGATCTCTTTGGCAACATCGGCTTTCAGCGCCGCCGCATTGGGATAGGTTGCCCGTAACAGGCTGCGCTGATGGGCTTTGGGCGGTGTTCCCCAGCAGGAGCGTTTGACCGAGGGGTCGCTCGGCTTCTTGTCCGGATTCGCGGCGTCGAAGGCCGCACAATTGTCCCCCTTCTGGGGAGCATCGTTCTGCGGAGCTGGCGCTGCGCAGGCGCCCAGCGTGAGGGAGAGCAAGAGGAAAAAGAGACGGGGCTGCATGACGAACCAATTGGCTGACCGCGCACGTGCGGCGGCGCGAAGTTTACACTACTCGCCCAGGGCTGGGGAGGTCTATGGCCACTCTGGGCGCCTAACTTCTGCGGGCTATTGCGAACTGGCTGCCGGGTCCTTCCTCTCAGGCGGGCCGGTCGGGTGCGCGAGCCGCATCGCCCGGTCTCTTGCGTCGGCTGCCTTGCGGACGCGGCAGATCGAGTCGGATCCGCGAAATGGCTGAGCACCTTCGGAGAGCAGGATACCGCCTCCCGCAGGCAATACGCGGGTCTACTGCGGCGCGTCGGTTCTCGTTGGGTCAGAATCTCCCGTTTCCGGTTTGCGGGAAGGGGCTCGTTCGCTTATTCTCCGCCCATCAATCCGGGTTTCCCCGCTGACCAGCGGGTGAATTCGGTGGCGAGGAGTTCCGCGTGTTCGCGCTCTTCCGCGGCGAGTTCGCGGTAAAGCTGCGCCTCGGTGCTGTTGTTCTGCGCCCGGGCGGCTTGTTCAGTGAAATAGGCGGCGGCGCGCTGTTCCATGGCGATGGCGATGCGAAAGAGATTGCCGGGGTCGTCCGGGCGGCTAGCCACGCCGCCGAAGATGGCCGCGAGCTTCACTTCGAAGCCGGGTGCCGAGGCGGGCGCGTCGATGTGGTAGCGGCGCGAGAGCGTATCCATGTGCTCGCTTTCCATGGCCGCAAAGCGCTCGAACAGCGCTTTCATTTGCGGATCGCTGGTGGCTGCCGCGGCGCGGGTGTAAAAGGCGCGCCCGCCCAGTTCGATTTCAAAAGCGGTGCGTATGCCGGCGAGCGCCGCCGCGTCTTCCGGAGCGTGCGCATCCATGGCTTCGAACGCGCCGCCGCAATGCGGGCAGCGGCCATAGGGAAAGGCAAATCCTTCGCTCACCTTGGCGCACTCGCGGCAACGCCACTGCAGCGTGGCGTCGGCGCAGCAGATGTAGGGGCCGTCGGCTTCGTCTTCCAGCGGGCGCTGGCACTTGGGGCATAACATGGTCGGCTCCTTGGGTCAGTGGACGTTCTCGGCGCTGGGCAGCGGCGGTGCATGGGCATCGACGGTTTCGCTGCCTATCGGCCAGACGCTCTTGCCGGTCTTGAGCCAGGCGGCGATGGCGCGCGCCCCGCGGCGGCCGGCGGCCATCGCCAGAATGACCGTGGCGCCGCCGGTGACGATGTCGCCGCCCGCGAACACGCCCGGCAGGTTGGTGGCCTGGGTGGCTTCATCGGCCACGATGTAGCCGCGCTTGTTGAGTTCCAGTCCCTTGGTCGACTGGCTGACGATGGGGTTGGCTTTGGTGCCCAAGGCATAGATCACGGTATCGCAGGCGAACTCGACGAATTCGCCCAGGGGCACCGGGCTTCTGCGGCCGCGCTCGTCCGGCTCGCCGAGTTTCATTTTTTCGGCTTTCAAGCCGCGCACATCGCCGGCATCATCGAGCAGCACTTCCACCGGCGCATGCAGGAAACAGAATTCGATACCTTCTTCTTTGGCGTGGCGAAGCTCTTCCACCCGTGCCGGTGCTTCGGCCTCGGAGCGTCGATAGACGCAACGCACGGTGCCGGCACCCAGGCGCTTGGCCACGCGCAGGCAATCCATGGCGGTGTTGCCGGCGCCGATCACCACCACGCTCTGGCCCTTGCTGATGGGTGTGTCTTCGTAGGGGAAACGGTCGCCGCCCATGAGGTTGACCCGGGTGAGAAACTCGTTGGCCGAATACACCTGACCCGCGAATTCGCCGGGTATGCCCAAGAAAGCCGGCGCGCCTGCGCCGGCGGCGACGAACACCGCGTCAAACCCCATGTCGCCGGTGAGTTGGGCGACGGTGAAGGTCTTGCCGATCACCTTGTTGGTTTCGAACTTTACGCCGGCGTCGCGTAGTTGATTGACTTCGCGATCGATGATTTCACGCGGCAGACGGAAAGAGGGAATACCGTAACGCAAAACGCCGCCCACCACGTGCAGCGCTTCATAAACCGTCACTTCGCAGCCGTATTTCACCAGATCGGCCGCCGCGGCCAGTCCGCCCGGCCCCGAGCCGACGATGGCCACGCGGCCCAGGCGTTCCGCCACGGATTTCTTCGCCGGGCGCGGCAGGGCATTGTCGCCGACGAAACGTTCCAGGCGCCCTATGGCCACCGGTTCCTTCTTGGCTTTGATCAGTACGCATTGCGCCTCGCACTGGCTTTCCTGCGGGCAGACCCGGCCGCAGACCGAAGGGAAGGGGCTGGAATCGTAAATGGCATCGACCGCGTTCTCCAGATCGCGCACCAAAAGATGCCGAATGAAGCGAGGGATGTCGATACGTACCGGGCAGCCTTCGATGCAGGTCGGCTTGATGCACTGCACGCAGCGCTCGGCCTCGCGCAGGGCCGCTTCCCAAGCGTAACCGAGGTTTACTTCGTCGAAACTCGCGGCGCGCTCTTCCGCATCGCGCTCGGGCATTTTCACTTGATGCGGCTCGACGGCGCTGTATTTCTTGTAAGTGCGTTTGCCTTCGATCAGCAGCTTTTGCTCCAGGTTGCACACATGATCGAAATCTTCGTTGGCCTGCGTTTCCTGCTTCTTGAAGCGCTTCTGCCGGGCATTGAGTTCCTTGAAATCCACGAGGTGGGCGTCGAAGTCGGGCCCATCGACGCAGGCGAACTTGATTTCCCCACCCACCGTGACCCGGCAGGAGCCGCACATGCCGGTGCCATCGACCATGATGGTGTTGAGTGACACCATGGTCTTCACGCCGTAGGGGCGCGAGGTTTCGGCGCAGGCCTGCATCATCGGCATGGGACCGATGGCGACGATGAGGTCGGGCCTCTCGCGGTCGAGCACATCCTTCAGTGCCGCGTTGACGAAACCCGGTCGGCCGGCACTGCCGTCGTCGGTGCATACGATCAGCTCATCGCTGAAGGCGGCGAGTTTGTCGTCCCAGAAAATGAGATCGGCATTACGAAAGCCGACGATGCAGGTGGTGCGGTTTCCTGCTTCCTTGAAGGCGCGCAATTGCGGAAAAATCGGCGCCACCCCGAGGCCGCCGCCCACCAGCACCACGTGGCCGACGCGGTCGATGTGTTGCGGCAGGCCCAAAGGCCCGACGAAATCGGCGAAGGCTTCGCCCTCCTTGAAACCGTCGCGCATTTCGCGCGTGGTTTTGCCCAAAGCCTGGACGACGATGGTGACGGTGCCACGCTCGCGATCGAAATCGGCCACGGTGAGCGGAATGCGCTCGCCGTGCTCATCCAGGCGTAGCATCACGAAGTGGCCGGGCTGCGCGGCCAGCGCGACGTCGGGCGCTTCCACTTCCCAAAGAAAGGTCTGCGGCGAGTATTGCTGTCTGCGGGCGATTCGAAACATGGCGATTCCTGTCAGTCGCGATTGCTGGGCGGGGCGGGCGGCGCTTCGCCGGCGAAAGTCCGGCGATGCAAGGAACGGGTGCAAGTGGGAAGCAGCACGTTCAGTCCTCCTCGTCTTCAAAGTGGTATTCCGGTACGAAAATACCAAAATAGCTGACGGACGACAAGCAAGCGATTGGAGTTTGCTTGTCCGGCGTCAAGACCCCTTGGTCCCGCGACCCCGTGGCAAATACCTTAGCACGCTCGGGCCGAAGGCGCAGCCGCTCGCCGTCGATGACGCCGGCGCTTCGTCAATCTGGCGACGATCGGTTATGCTCACTGGCTCATGCTCTGGGGGGAAACCATGTTGAAAAAATTTGCCTTGGGTGCACTCGCCCTGCTGGTGGCGCTGATTCTGGTGCTGGGGGTCAACACGGTGCGCCACGGTACACGGCAACTGACAGTGCCGCCCGCGCCGCCACTGACCTTCGATGCCGACCCCGCAGCCCAGCGCCTTGCCGCGGCGGTGCGCCTGCGCACGGTGTCGCACGATGGGCAGGACGGCGCAAGTGGCGCCGAGTTTCAAAAGCTCCATACCCTGCTGGAAATGTCCTTTCCGCGTGTGCATGCCAGCCTCAAGCGCGAGGTGGTAGGCGGCTACAGCCTCCTCTACACCTGGCCAGGCAGCGACCCGAAGGCCAAACCCATAATGCTCATGGCCCACCAGGACGTGGTACCCATCGCGCCCGGAACCGAAAAAGACTGGCAGGCCGACCCCTTCGGCGGCGAAATCCGCGATGGCTTCATCTGGGGGCGTGGCGCCTGGGACGACAAAGCCAATCTTTTCGGCATCTTCGAGGCGGTCGAGCTGCTGCTCGCCGCCGGCCACCAGCCGCGCCAGACCATTTTTATCGCCTCGGGGCACGACGAAGAAATCGGCGGCGAAAAAGGTGCCCTGGCCATCGTCGCCCTTCTGAAAGAACGCGGCCTGTGGCTCGACTTCGTGCTTGACGAGGGCTTGCTCATCACCGAAGGTGTGCTGAAGGGGCTCGATGCGCCGGTGGCGCTGATCGGTACCGCCGAAAAAGGTTATCTCACCTTGTCGCTCACCGCCACGGCGACCCCCGGACACTCGTCCATGCCCGGTCCGGAAACGGCCATCGGCATGCTGGCTGCGGCCCTCACGCGTCTGGAAGACCGCCAAATGCCGGCCGCTTTTCGCGGCGTGGCACAGGAGTTATTCGACACCATCGCGCCGGAGATGAACGGACTTAATCGCGTGTTGCTTTCCAACCTCTGGCTGTTTGGCCCCGTGGTCAAGGCGCAACTGGAAAAGAGCGCCAGCACCAATGCCATGTTGCGCACCACCACCGCGCTGACCGTGGTGCACGCCGGAAACAAGGAAAACGTGCTGCCCGGTCAGGCCGAAGCATTGGTCAATTTCCGCCTTTTGCCGGGCGACACCGAGGAAGGTGTCACCGCCCATGTGCAGAAAGTTGCCGCCAACGACAAAATCGCCGTGCGCCGCGCCGGCAAGTCCGGCAACCAAGCCTCGCCCATTTCGCCCTCGAGCAGTCCGAGCTACCAACTCATCAACCGCACGATACGCGAGCTCTTTCCCGGCACCGTAGTCGCACCCGGGCTGATGATCGGCGCCACCGACGCGCGCCATTTCCTGGGCATCGCCGACGCGGTCTACCGCTTCTCCCCGGTGCGCGCGCGGCCCGAGGACCTGCCGCGCTTTCATGGCACCAACGAGCGGATTTCCATCGCCAACTACGGAGAGCTGATCCGTTTTTATCACCGCCTGATCAGTAACGCCGGTGCGAAGTGAATGGCGGAGCCGAAGCCTACTTGCTTCCTGAAGCGCGCAGAAAATCGACGATTGCCGGCACCAGGGCGGGAGCCAGCGGCAGCGACGGGTCGGAGTAGGACGCGAGCTGCTGCGCGCGATCGGCCGGTACCCGTTTGAGGACGTGGTTCATGCCGGGCAGCAAGACTTGCCGCGCATCGGGACGCGCAGCAAACAGCCGTCCAGCATCCTCGAATTTCACCTGGATGTCGGTCTCGCCCTGCACAATGAGCACCGGGATGCGCAAAGTCGCCAACTCACGGGCGGGGTCGTGCCGAATGAGCGAAATCAGGTAGGGCTGCACGCTTGGGCGAAAGAGCGTGGCCAACTCCCTGGGGACGTCGTCCGTCGTTCGCCCGGCTTCGAGTTCACTCATGATGGTTTCGCTCTTCTGCGCCAACGCGTCGGGCAGCCGTCCGCGCAGCTGCTCGCGCAGCACGCTGAAAAAGCCCCTCCCGGGTCCAGCCAGCAGCACCAGGGCATCGGCGCCGGCCTCTCGTACGGCGAGCGTGCCGACCAGGGCGCCTTCGCTATGGCCGATCGCGATCACCTGCGAGAAGCGCGGATCGGCGCGCAGCCACTTCAGCCAACGCGCGGCATCGGCGGCGAGGTCCCCGAAGCGCAAGTCCGCCTCCCGCAGCGCGGCAGAGGCACTGCCGCCCAGGCCCCGCTTGTCGTAGCGCAGACTGGCTACGCCCTCGGCCGCCAGCGCTTCGGCCAGAAGCCGCAAGCTATTGTTCTTTCCTGGCAGCAAACGCGAATTGCCGTCGCGATCGGTTGGGCCTGAACCGGCAATCAAAAGCGCCACCGGTGGCGCGCCATCACCCGCGGGCAGCAACAGCGTGCCGGCGACGCGGCCGGGCTCGGTGTCGAGCTGAACTTCTCTGGCGATCTGCGCCTCCGATGCAAGCGGGAAGCAGAACCCTGCCAGCGCCACCAAGAATAAGGCAAGACTTGCGCGCATTGCGCCTCCTTTTTCCGCGGCCGCGACCTCCTCGAGCCCGCCGCGCGGTGTCCTGGTTCTCAATGCGTCCGGCACCACGCCAAGGCATCCTCCAGCCGGTCATCACCCCAGAAGATCTCCTCGCCGCAGGCGAAGGTCGGTGAGCCGAACATGCCAAGGCCACGCGCGGTGTTGGTTTCGGCGAGGTATCTTTCGCGCACCGGAGCGCTGTCCGCCGCGGCGAGAATGGTTTGGGGGTCTTTGCCCAGGCCGGCCAGAATCGAACTGAGGATTTCCTGCTCGCCCGGGTCCTGGCCTTCGAGAAACCAGGCGCGATAAGCCGCTTGCGTGAACTCCGGGCACCAGCCTTCCATCGCCGCCAGGGTGGCGACGCGATTGGCGCGTTCTTCGGCATCGATGGGGTATTTGGGGATACCCCGCCAAGCCAGGCCATGGCGCCCGGCGCGGCGCTCCACGTCGCGCCACATGTATTTGAGCTTGACCGGCTTGGTGGAAAAAGGGATGTTCTCTTGCTCGCGCATCAGCGTGCGCACGCTGAAAGGGCGCCAACGGAGTTCCACCCCCGCTTGCTTGGCCAAACCTTCGGCGCGCATTACCGCGAGGTAAGTGTAGGTGCTGCCGATGAAGTAGAAGAAGTCGAGTCGTTGCGGCATTCCTTTCGCTCCCCGTTTTGCTGGCCGATCAACTCTAGCACCAAGCGCATTTGGCGGAAACTTCCGTACAATGCCGCGTGCTCTTCTTTTGGCCGCCGTCGCGATGATTCAACTCGTGTTGTTCGATTTGGGTAGCACCCTGGTCGATTACCATCGTGCCCCACCCTCGGATGCCGAGAAGGACGCCGCCGGTTTGCGGGCGATGGCCAAACTGCTGGCGCAGCGCGGTAAACCGGTGGCTATGGAAATGCTCATGGCGCGTTTTTATCGACCGCTGGAGGCGATTTTTGCAGAACGCGACGGAAAGGGGCAGGAGTCGGCCCTGGAGCCTTTGCTTGCCGCCCTGCCGGGAGTCGATGAAGCAGACGCCGAACTCCAACGTGAATTGTTGCTTGCCTTTCATGCGGAAACCGCGGAACTGGCCGTGGCCTTGCCGGCCGCGGACTTCTTGCGGCGGGTTGCCGCCCGCGGCATCCACACCGCGCTTGCATCCAACACCGCGCTACCCGGTTATTGCCATGACCTCACGCTGCACCTTCCCCGCGACCATGAGGCGGAAAACGCCGAGGCGATCAAACGCTGGAGCGAGCTTCTTTCCGGTGACCCCGAAGCGCTTACCGACGCCACTTGCCGCGCCCTGAGCGATCAGTCATCGTAACGAACCTGAAACCCGACTTTGTCGCCCGAAAACCCACAGGCCTCATAGAACTGCCGGTTGCGCACACTCTCCTGACCGGTGGCGAGCATGAGTTTGTAGCAACCCGCCTCGCGTGCGGCGGCGATGGCGTGGGCCATGAGCGCTCGCCCCACACCCTGCCGTCGCCAAGCGGTGGCGACGATGACGTTTTCCACCACGGCGAAGGGGCGCCCGCTTTTCGCCAAGTTGGCGCAGAAGTACATCGAGTAGCTGCCCACCGCTTCGCCATCGAGCTCGGCCAGGGCAACATAACCGCGGGCATCGATCTCCGCCAGCAGTTCGCCCTGCCGCGCCGCGCCGGGCTTGGCGTAGCGGCGACCGCTATAGTGATCGTAAAGTGCGACGACCCTTGCGCAATCGCCCGCAGCCGCTTTGCGGATCGTGATGACCCATGGCCTGTCCGCCGCGGCCCGAACTTCGGTCATGCCTACTGCGCTATCCCATCCACCCGATCGAGCCGCAGCACGATTTTGCTGTACTGCTGGCTCTTCAGCTCCACCGCCTCGTTGCCGATCCAGCGCACCACACCGCCGCCGATGGTTTGGCCGTTGACGTAGAAGGTGAGACCGCGTTTTTCCTTGAGGCTCCAGTCGATCATTTCCTTGAACGCGGCTTGCACGGTGTCGCTCATTTTTTTGCTCTCCAGGGTGGGGGTTTGGGCCAGCGCCGGGGTGGCCAGCGCCAGAAGGGTGAGGGCGGCGCCTTGCGCCAGAAATTCACGTCTTTGGGTATCGGTTTGGTCTTCGTTCACGTGGGCTCCGGGTCAGGGTGTTGGGGGTGGGTGGCGGCGACGGCATCGAGGCCGCCCAGAAGTCCGGCCACTTCCAAACCGCGTTGTGCCAGCAGGAAGGCCGCGGCGGCCGTACGGTTGCCGGTTTGGCAATAGATGATCCAGGGGCGTTTCTTGTCCAGTTCGTCGGCGCAGCGGCGCAGCAGCGACAGGGGCAGATTGATGGCCCCCTTGATCGCCCCTCGCGCGAATTCGCCGGTGGTGCGCACGTCGATGATTCCCGCCCCTGCCTGCAACATCTCTTGCGCGTAATCGAGATCGATCCAGCGCACCAGCGGTTCGCCCAGGAGTTTGTCGAAGTCGGCGGCAGAAAGCCGCATCAACTCGCCCGCCTCCAGGGCGATCACGGTGGCGTTGCGCGGCAGCTTGGAAATCAGCGCTTCCTCGCCAAAAGCTTCGCCCGGGCCCAGTTCCGCCACCGGCACCACTTTGCCATCGGCGAGCTTGCGGGTCACCGCGACGCGTCCGGACTTGATGAGGTAATAAGCGTCGCCGGCGTCGCCTTGCCGGATGATGACTTGGCGCTGCGCCATGGGCATCGGTTCGAGCCGCTGCAAAAGCGCGACGAGGTTACCCGCCGGCACCTTCTGGAAGCTCGGGTGTTGCATCAACTTGAACATCCATTCGCTGTCGGCGCCGCCGAGCTCTTCGACTTCGTAGGCGCAGGACTGGTCGCTGGTGAGCAGGCGATCGAGCAGCGCGCTGTCGATGCGCGCGACGGTCGCAGGGCTTTTGGCGAGCCCGGTGAATTGGCGGGGTTTCAGATGCACCAGGGGGTAGAGGGCGTCCGGGCTGTCGGCGGCCAGGGCGCGGCGGAAGCCATTGGGGCGCACCAGGCTGATTTCACCCTCCAGTAGATAGACCGAGTCGCCATCCTGATCGCCGGCGCGAAAGAGGGTCTCTTCGGGCGCGTGCTTGTGGATGCGCGCTTCGCGCAAGAGCAGCGCAAAACTTTCTTTGCCCAAGGCATTGACGGGAATGAGCGAGCGCAGACGCTCGGTGGGGGTCATGTTTCCTCCGCTGCGTAGAGCCGTCGCACGAGCGGCCCGGTGTGGGAGTAAGATAGCGCAGGACTCAGCAAAATCCTAGAGGTAGAGCGCAGGAAGCAAGCCATGGCTTTCGATTTCACCACGCTTCTGGCGGGTCAATTGCCCGAGCGCAGGGTCACGGCGGGCGAGGCCATCTTCGAAATGGGCGAGGAGGGCGATCGCATGTATGTCCTGCTCGAAGGCCAGGCGCAGATACGCGCCGGCAGCGTGGTGCTCGATACGGTCTCTGCCGGCGGCGTGTTGGGAGAAATGGCCGTTCTGGACGATGAGCGGCGCAGTGCCGGCGCGTTTGCGCTGACCGACTGCCGGCTGATCTGCCTCGACAAAGGCGCGCTGATGCAGCAGATCTCCGCGCAACCCCAATTGGCCATCGAATTGGCGCGACTGGGGGTGCATCGCCTGCGCGCCATGGACTTTCTCGCCCAGCACGACGCCCTCACCCGCTTGCCCAATCGGGTTTTGTTTCAGGAGCGAATCCACCGTGCCATCATGCGCGCCCAGCGCAACAACGGCGGGTTCGGTGTGCTTTTTGTCAACCTTGATCATTTTCAGACCATCAACGATTCTCTGGGTTACGCCGCGGGCGATCTGCTGCTCGCCGCGGTGGCCGACCGTCTGCGGACCAGTTTGCACGAGCTCGATACCTTGGCTCGCCTCGGGGCGGACGAGTTTGCGGTGTTGGTCGAGACCGGTTCCACCGGACAGCAGCAGGCGAGCACCGCGCAAACCCTGCTGGAATCGCTCGCCCGGCCTTTTGCCGTGGGCGGGCAAGAGATCTTCGTTTCCGCCAGCATCGGCATCAGCTGTTTTCCGGAGGATGGAGACGACGAAGAGACCCTGCTCGCGCACGCCGATGCCGCGCTGCACCGCGCCAAGGAACGCGGCCGCAACCAATACGGATTTTTTTCCGCCGAACTGAACACCCTGGCGCGTGAGGCGCTGACCTTGAAGAGCAACCTGCGCCAAGCGATCGAGCGGCGCGAGTTCGTGCTCTACTACCAGCCGCGGGTCGATCCGCAGACTCGTCGCCTGCTGGGTGTGGAGGCGCTGATCCGCTGGCGCCATCCCGCGCTGGGCATGGTGCCGCCATCCAAATTTATTCCGCTCGCTGAGCAAACCGGGTTGATCGAAACGATCGGCGACTGGGTGATGGAAACCGCCTGCGCCCAGCGCGCCGCCTGGACGGCGCAGGGCCAGCCGCCGTTTCGGGTGGCGGTCAACCTGTCCTTGCGGCAGCTTGCGGCTGGAAACATCGAGGCCCGTCTGGGCCAACTGCTGGAGCAGTACGGTGTGCCGCCCGATCAACTGGAGCTGGAGATCACCGAAAGTGTGCTCATGGAAGACCCCTCCGGTGCGATGCATGTGCTGAAGAAACTGCGTCAGCAAGGCATAGGCATTGCGCTCGACGACTTCGGCACGGAATACTCTTCGCTCTCTTACCTCAAGCATTTTCCCTTGGATTACATGAAAATCGACCAATCTTTCGTGCGGGGCATCCCGGCCGATCCGGATGACATTGCCATCGTGCGCACGGTGCTTGCGCTGGCGCGGAACTTGAAGCTGGGCGTGATCGCCGAAGGCGTTGAAACCGAGGCGCAATGGCAGTTCCTGCGCGAGCTCGGGTGTGACGAAGTACAGGGTTATTACCTCAGCCGCCCCTTGCCGGTCGATGAACTGGAGCGTTTTTTCGCGGCGCAGGCTGACGCATGAGGGGCGCGATCGGCCGGGCGCGGGGTCGAGCAAGCTGCATAGAAAACTCCAGAATTGGCGTTCCGCGAGCGGCGCTCATGGCGTGCAAGTTTCCGGGGGCATGGCTTCGAAGTGGCGCCTGAGAATCGGCAATCAAGCGCCAGGGGGGCGCGCCAGTTTCTGGTCATCGTTTTGGCCGCGTTGCTGGGCACGCTTTTATTGCTCGATGCAGGGGCCGCGTTCGACCCTTGGCATCGCACTTTTTTTGACGCATTTTCGCGTCTCGCGCGGCAGTATGCGCCGCGCCAGCCCGCACTGGACCCGGTCATCGTGGGCATCGACGATGTCTACGTCGATTCGCGTCGCGAGCCCTTGGCCTTGATGCACGAAGACCTCGCCCTTTTTTTCGATGCTCTTCGCTTGGGCGAGGCAAGTGCTGCGGGCGTGGACATCATCTTGCCGCAAAAGGCAACGCGCCATCTGCAGCGCCGGGACGATCCCGCGTTCTCCTACGATCTGGCTTTGCTGCGCGCCTTGTTTGCGGCGAGCAAAGGCGTGGATCTGCGCTTGGGTGCGACTTGGGAACCCGGACCCAAGCGGTTTCGGGCGGTACTGGTCGATTTCCTGGCCGCAGCGCGGGGTGGGCGCGAGCTGAGCCCGCTCGCCTCGGTGTTGATCTGCCCGGACGAAGACGGCGTGGTTCGCAGCCTGCCCGGCGGTGGCTGTCAGCCCAAGAACGGCCCGCCGCCGCTTTCCCGAGCCCTTGCCGGCCAGCACGGCTCTCCCCCGGAGGGCGGCCTGATCGATTACTCCATCGGACCGAGCTTTGCCGTGCTGCGTTTCAGTGAAGTGATCGCCTGGGCTCGATCCGGCGAGGTGGAAAGGCTGCGGGCCGCGTTTGCCGGGCGCACCGTCTTGCTGGGCTCGGTCATGCGTTTCGAGGACCGCCTGCGTGCCGTACTGCCGCTGGCGCAAGACGAGCCGGACGCCCTCTTCGTGCCCGGCGTTTTGTTGCACGCGCAAATGCTGCGCACTTACACCTCCGGCGGCGGCCTGCAGTTGCCGCGCTGGCCCTTGGCGCCCGTCCTGGCCTCTTTGGCCCTGGCGCTGGCGTTGTTACCCCGCATCCGCTGGGTGCTGATGGCAACCGTGCTCGGCGCGGTTCTCCTGCCAGGGGTCAGCGCGCTGTTGTGGGCACAAGGAGTGTTTTTTCCACCGACGCTGCCGCTGCTGGCCCTTGCCGCGGCGCTTTTTTTGCGCGCAGGGATCGACTACTGGCAGTCTGAACGCGAGCGGCGCTTCCTCAAGCGCTCATTTCAGGGCTTCGTCAGCCCGCAAGTGCTGAAGGCGCTGCTCGATGGCCGGGTCACGCCCGATCGCCGGGGCGAGGCGGTGCGCGTGGCCGTGCTTTTCGCCGATATTCGGGGGTTCACTACGCTCGCGGCGACTCGCCCGCCGCGCGACATCTTTGCTCTGCTCAATGCCTATCTGGCTCGTATGACCGAAGCCATCCATGCGCATGGGGGTACCATAGACAAGTTCATCGGTGATGGCATCATGGTGGTGTTCGGTTATCCCGAGCCGGCGCCGAAACCGGAAGCCGATGCGCTCGCCGCGGGCCGGGCGATGCTCCAAGCGGTGGGGCAGTTTAACCTCGAACATCCGGAAACACCGCTGAAGATCGGCGTCGGCGTACACTGTGGCGAGGTGCTGGCAGGTGCGGTAGGGTCTGCGGCACGCTATGAGTTCACCGTGATCGGCGATGCGGTCAATGTTGCCGCCAGACTGGAAGAACAAACCAAGGACTTGCAGCAACTCATGGTGGTATCTCGGCTGGCCTGGGAAAACGCGGGCCGGCCGCAAGGCTTTCTGCCTTTGGGCTCGCGCAGCATACGCGGGCGAGGCGAAATCGAGTTGATGGGGTATAGGGAAGAATCATGAATTTCAAAGCAACACTAGCGCTATTGCTCTTGGTCTTGGCCAAATGGGTGGCGGCAGCCGAGCCCGTGGGCATGGTGCTCGACGTGCTGGGGCCGGTGCAATTCATCAAACCGGCGGCGCAGGAGGTCAACATGTTCGCCAACCTCGAACCCGGGGCGCAAATCGGGCTGGGGCGCGGCGCAAAATTGGTGACCACGCTCTATTCTCGCGGCGCCGAACTGGCGTTTGCCGGGCCCGCGCGTTTGCATGTGAAGGAAGACAGCATCGAAGTCGTTTTTGGCGCCAAACCGCAGGAGCGCGTCTTGCAGGCCAAGGACGTGATCGCTGCCAGCCAGGGCATTACCCGGCGCCAGCAGCAGGCGGCCATCAGCATGCGGAATATCGACCCTTTGGTTTGGCCAGTGCATCAAGATGCGGTGCGCGAAACCAGTCCGGAGTTTCGCTTTTCCGGCCCCTCGGACGGCTTATTCCTCGCGGTATTCAATCGGGAGGCCAAAGTCATCGCGCGGGAAGCGCTGCGACCGGGCGGAAGTGTGCGCCTGCCGGCGGAGTTTGCCTTGCAGCGCGGTGAAACCTATTCCTGGACGCTGATCGAAGACGACGGCACACAAAAGACGGCCAATCGCAAAGTTTTCCGCGTGCTGCGCGAAGAAGAGATCAAACTGGCCGATGCCAGCCGCCCCAGCAGCGACGCGACGGTTTCACAGTGGGCGCTTTATGCGGGTTTGCTGGAAAGCCTCTGGCTGCGGACTGAGGCCAAGGCGGTGTGGGCGCGACTGGCCAAGGAGCGTCCTCAGGATCGCACCCTCGCGCGGTTTGCGCAGTAGCAGGCACCGACGCCGAGCGGCCAAGAAGCGTTCGCGGCTAAGATACTCACGGCGCCCCGCCCGGCCGCGAGGGGCGCCTTTCTCAGTTTTTCGTAGCCGGTTCGTTTGCCTTGCGCTCGGCGGTCTCGGGTGGGGGGCCGATGTATCTCTCGCGCAGCAAGTCGTAGCGCTGCTCACGCGCCGCTTCGATCTCTTTGAGCACGCGGCGCAGCGGAACATCGAGGCGAGTGAGGGTCTGTGCGGCGAGCATGAGGCTGCCCTCGAGCACTTCGGGGACTACTTCGCTGGCGCCGGCATGCTTCAGTTCCTCGAGTTGACTGTCATCTGCCGCGCGCACCACCACCGGCAGGTCCGGTCTGTGCACGCGCGCATGCGCCAGAACACACAAGGCCGCGCCGACCTCAGGAAAAGTCACCACCAGTATGCGCGCTCGCTTGAGCCCCGCGGCGAGGAGCACTTGCTCCCGGTCGGCGTCGCCGAAGACCACGTTCTCGCCGGCTCCTAGCGCCTGATGCACTCGCTGCCGGTCGATGTCCAATGCGATGAAGGGAATCCTTTCCCGCGCCAGAAAACGCGCTACGGCTTGGCCGCTGCGCCCGAAGCCGCAGATGATGGCGTGGTCGTGCACGGTTTCGGCTTTGGCGGTGACCAGACGCAGGCTTTCCGCTTCTTCATTTGCGGCCTGGCGGGGCAGGCGTTCGGCAAAATTGCGCGCCTGCTCGATCAAGAGCGGGGCCAGCAACATGGAAAGCAACATGCCGGCGAGCGAGGGCTGGGCGATTTCCGCGGGCAGCAGCCCGCTGGTGCTGGCCAGGGTGAGCAGCACGAAACCGAACTCTCCTGCTTGCGCCAACTGCGCCGCGGTGCGAAAAGACACCGCCCAATCGGCGCTGAAACCGCGTGTCAACAAAAGCATCAAGACACCTTTGCCCGCCACGAGCCCCAGCACCACCAGGGCCACCCAGTCGATGTGCTGCCAAACCACGGTGAGATCGAGCATGGCGCCGATGGTGATGAAGAAGAGGCCTAACAAAACGTCGCGAAAGGGCCGGATGTCGGCCTCCACCTGATGCCGATACATGGTTTCCGAAATCAGCATGCCGCCCAGGAAGGCGCCCAGCGACAGCGACAGCCCTGCCCAGTAGGTCAGGAAGGCCAGGCCCACGGTGACCCATAACACGTTGAGCATGAACAGTTCGCTGGAGCGGCTCTTCACCACCAGATCGAACCATTGCCGCATCAGCCGACGCCCGATGAGCACCACCAGGAGCAAGATGCCCAGCGACTGCGCCAAGGCCAAGGACAGATGGCGCAGCAAGTTGCTGGTATCGGCGAGCGCTGGAATCAAGATCAGCAAGGGCACCACCGCGAGATCCTGGAAAAGCAGCACGCTCATGGTGCGTCGCCCAGAAGCCGAATGCAGATCGAGCTTTTCCGCCAAAAGCCGCGCCACGATGGCGGTGGAGGACATGGCAAAAGCCGCTCCCAGGGCAAGGCCGCCTTGCCAGGCGAGCCCGCCGAAGTGGGCAATGGCCATGGTGGCGAGGGTGGTCAGCAGCACCTGCGCACCCCCCAGGCCGAACACCTGCCAGCGCATGGCCACCAAGCGAGCCAGAGAAAATTCGAGACCGATGGAAAACATCAAGAAAACCACGCCGAATTCCGCCAGCTCGGCGGTGGCTTCGCTATCGGGCAGCGCCCCCAGGGCATGCGGCCCCAAGGCGATGCCGATGGCCAGATAAGCCAGCAGCGAGGGCAAGCGCAGCAGGCGCACCAGTGCCACCGCGAACAAGGCCGCGGTGAGCAGCAACAAGACGAGACTCAGGCTTTGGTGCATGGTTCGCAGGCGAGCGGCATGAACCGCATTGTAGGATGCCGCGGCGCCCAGCGCCTGATCTGAGTCAAAGTGCCGGATGGACCGGGGCTGCAAATCAACCGGGC
Source organism: uncultured Alcaligenaceae bacterium (assembly GCA_964517465.1). Lineage (GTDB taxonomy): Bacteria > Pseudomonadota > Gammaproteobacteria > Burkholderiales > Casimicrobiaceae > JACPUX01. Next base: position 11,165 of record CAZFEK010000042.1, on the reverse strand, counting down.
TGCCCGAGCAAACGTGCCGTCATTTTTCTTGCCAAGGGTGCGATGAAGTAGATCAAAGGCACCGCCACGACATAGGCGATGACGAATGCTTTAAACCAAAGGAGCAGAAAGCCCGCCACCCAACCCACATTGACCAAAGTGATCACGAAGGTCATCAGGAAAACCATCATCGCTCCCATAACGAGGGAGAAAACCACCTGAAACTTTACCTGCGAACTCATACCCGCCTCAACCGGTCTTCCCCGCTTCATACCACGGCTTGCTGGTGTTGACCACCTTGACCACCACCAGCATCACCGGCACTTCGATCAACACGCCCACCACGGTGGCCAGCGCCGCCCCCGACTCGAAGCCGAAGAGGCTGATCGCCGCGGCCACCGCCAGCTCGAAAAAGTTCGAGGCGCCGATCAGCGCCGAGGGGCAGGCGACGCTGTGTTTTTCGCCCAGGGCGCGGTTGAGTCCGTAGGCCAGGGCCGAGTTGAAGAACACCTGGATGAGGATGGGTATGGCCAGGAGCGCGATGATCAGCGGCTGCTCCAGTATGGCTTTGCCCTGGAAGGCGAAGAGCAGCACCAGCGTGGCCAGGAGCGCGGTGATCGACCAGGGGCCAAGCTTCGCCATGACGGCGTCGAAATGCGCCCGGCCCTTGGTGAGCAGCGCCTTGCGCCAGGCCTGGGCAAGGAGCAAGGGAATCAGGATGTAGAGCACGACCGAAGTGAAGAGCGTCCCCCAAGGCACGGTGATTGCCGAAATGCCCAGCAGCAAAGCGACGATGGGCGCGAAGGCGAACACCATGATGCTGTCGTTGAGGGCAACTTGCGAGAGCGTGAACAGCGGGTCGCCGTTGGAGAGCCGGCTCCACACGAACACCATCGCGGTGCAGGGCGCGGCGGCGAGTAGAATGAGCCCGGCGATGTAACTGTCGACCTGCTCGCTGGGGAGCCAAGGCGCGAAGAGCTGCCGAATGAACAGCCAGCCCAGCAGCGCCATCGAAAAGGGCTTGACCAGCCAATTGACGAACAGGGTCACGCCTATGCCTCGCACATGCTGGCGCACTTCGTGCAAGGCGCCGAAATCCACTTTCACCAGCATCGGGATGATCATCACCCAGATCAGAAGGCCCACGGGCAGATTTACCTTCGCCGCCTCGAGGCGGCCCAGTACCTGAAAGGGCGCCGGCCACACCTGCCCAAACGCGATGCCGGCGACGATGCACCCTGCCACCCAGATGCTGAGGTAGCGCTCGAACACGCTCATGCGAGTTGGGCTGTTCACGAAGCGGCCTCGGTGTGGATTTGCCGCGCTGCCGCCGCGACGGCGTCGAGATCAAGAGTTTCCAGGGGTAGCGCCAGAAAAGCGGTGACGCGCTGATGGAGCGCCGCGAAGGTGACCTCGAACGCGGCGCGCTGGGCCTCGTCCGGAGTCACCAGCGCGGGGTCGGGAATGCCCCAGTGGATGGTGCGCGGATGCCCCGGCCAAACGGGGCAGGCCTCGTGCGCGGCATGATCGCAGACGGTAAATATGAAATCGATGCTCGGCGCACCGGCGGCCGCGAATTCATCCCAGGACTTGGAGCGCGCATCGGCGCAGGGAATGCCATGCCGCGCCAGCGTTTCCAGGGCGAGCGGATTCACCCGTCCGGCCGGATGCGAGCCGGCGGAATATGCGCGCACTCGTCCAGCGCCAAGGTGGTTGAACAAGGCCTCGGCCAGAATGGAACGGCAGGAGTTGCCGGTGCAGAGGACCAGAATGTTGTGGGGGGATTTCGACATGGGCGTATGGGCCTTGGTGCGAGGGGTGGATGGTCGTGAGTGCGCGAAAGCTGGAATTTCGCTGGCCCTTCGCAGGTCGTCAAGTTTTGTGATCGACCCGTCAAAAACCCCCGTGGGTGGCCCACTCTGGCTGGGGCAAGAATCTTAGGCGCCAAGGCGACTTCTCACAGGGTGAGCACATGTTTCGCGCTTGCACCCCGAACGGCGGCTCGCGGCACCGCCCGGTCGAAAGTCACGAAGCGAGCGTTGCGGCTTACCGCCAGCGCCAGCAAATAGGCATCGGTAACCTGCCTCGATCCCAGAATGGCCTTCCAGTCGATGAGCTTGGGGTCGAGCAGACTTACCGCATCGGGCCAGAACTCATGCCATCGAGTTGCGGTCGCCAGGGCCAGACGATCTGCCACCGCAGCGGGGGCCAGGGCGCCCGGATAGGCGGCCTGGGAGAGGATGCGAATGCAGCCGTTCTGGGTCAGGGGACAAGATGCCCAGCCAAAGCGGATGTTCCGCGAGAGCCAATCACGCGCCAGCCGGTGGTGGACATGCGCCTCGTCGAGGAGGGCGATCAGGACGTTGACGTCGAGCAGCGCGCGCACGCGACTAAACGCCTTCCTGGTCGCGCAGACGGTCGACTTCTTCGTTGCCGACCAAGGGACCGCGCGAGGCGAAGGGCCGGAAGCCGTAAAAGCTGTCCGGCTCACTCGCCTGCGAGCGTCCACTTGGCGGCACAGCCTGCGTGAGCGCGCGCTTGGCCAATTCCGAGATGACCTGGCCGGCCGATTTGCGTTCCCGTTTGGCGAGTTCTTTGGCTACGTTGAGAACGTCATCGTCGATGTCGAGTGTCGTGCGCATGGGCAAGCTCTCCTTGATGCGATGATGCTAGCGCATCAAGGAGTCAAAACGCAAGCCCGTGCTTCGCGTCTCAGCGCCTTCGCAGCAACGCCGTCAA
>CAZFEK010000042.1:0-8347 GCA_964517465.1 uncultured Alcaligenaceae bacterium | reverse complement strand
GTCAAAACGCAAGCCCGTGCTTCGCGTCTCAGCGCCTTCGCAGCAACGCCGTCAATACCGGTGGCGTCAACAGCGTGGTGAGGATGACCATGATCACCACCACGGAAAACATCGCTTCGCCCAGTACGCCGAGTTGCCGGCCGGCCACGGCGAAAATGAGGCCCACTTCACCGCGCGGCACCATGCCCCAGCCGACGATCCAGGGGCTTACGCCACGACCGGCGGCAAAACCGGCGACCAACTTGCCCACCACCGCCGCCACGGTGATACCCAAGGCAATGGCCAGCAGGGTCGGATCGGCGAGGGTTCTGAGATCGACTTGCATGCCGGTCAGCACAAAAAACACCGGTACGAAAAAATAACCGATGGGTTCGATCATCGACTCATGTTGATGATGGGCGTGGCGTTCGAGCAGGGTGCGCAGGCTCAGACCCGCCTCACCGGCGGGCAGCAGTGGCGCGGCTTCCTGCACGATGCGCGGGGTTTCGAAATGCTTCAAGAACACCGGTTCGAACAACAGGCCCGCGGCAAAGGCTCCAATGATGGGCGCCAGGCCAATGAGGTGCGCGAGCCACGCGAGAAACAAGCCGGTCGCCAGCACCTGGGCAAACAACATGCTGGGGCCGGCGTCGAGCCGCGCCAGCCAGCGGCTGGAATGGGGCGCGATCAAGCGCCCGATCCAGATCGAGCCGCCCAGAAATAACGCCGCTTCGGCGATGATCCATAGCGTCGCCGCCAAGCTGATCGATCCGGCCTGCACGATGCCCGAGACCACGGCAAGAATCACCAGGCCCAGCACGTCGTCGATGACCGCCGCGCCCAACACGATGCGCGCTTCGGTGGAGCCAAGCTTGCCGAGGTCACGAAACACCCGTCCGGTGATGCCCACGGAGGTGGCGGCCAGGGTGGCGCCAAGAAAGAGATAGGTGTTTTGCGATTGCCCGGGGAGCAAAAGCGGGCCGGCGACCCACGCGCCCAATGCGAACGGCGCGGCGATGCCGATGGTTGCCACACCCGCGGCACGTCCGCCGACCCGCATGAGATCCGCGAGGCGCGTCTCCAGGCCGATTTGCAGCAAGAGCACGATTACGCCCAGTTCGGCGATGAAGGCGATGATCGGGTCTTTGGCGACGGTGTCGAAGTAAGCGACACCCAGAAGCGAGAGGTTGCCCAGCGCCACACCCAGCAGCAACTCGCCCAACACCGCCGGAAAACCCAGGCGTTGCGCCAGCGGCGCGAAAAGGCGTGCCGCCAGCAGAATGAGCGCGAGCCACAACAGGTTTTCGCCCACCACGCCCGAGCCCGCCGCCCAGACGCTTGCGGGAAGGAGCAAGAGGAGGGCGAGCGGTTTTTGCATGGGCGCCGCAGCGACTTGCGAGCTGCCCTAGACGGGCGGCGGCCCGGCGCTCACCCCTATCATTGCGGGCGGAGGTGCGAGCTCCGTGGTTTTGTGCTTCTCGTGCGGATGCCAACCCAGAATCAGCAGCAGGGCAAAAAAGCCGACCACATAACCCACGACGACGAACCAGCCGTGACGCAGCCACTGCCCGACCGACTTCGCTTCGGGGAAAAGGTTGGACACCGCCACGCCGGCCGAGGACCCGAACCAGATCATCGAGCCGCCGAAGCCCACAGCATAGGCGAGAAAGCCCCAGTCGTAGCCGCCTTGCTTCAGCGCCAGTGCGGTCAGCGGGATGTTATCGAACACCGCAGAAATGAAGCCTAGCGACAGCGCCGAGGGCCACGAAGCGGGCGGCAATTTCTCCACCGGCATCATCGAAGCGCAGGTTACGAGCGCCAGGAGGAAAATCGAGCCCTTCAGGGCGTCGGGCATCAAGCTCCACTCCGGCTTTCGCACAGGGATAGCGGCAAGCAGCACCACCCAAACCGCGACGCCAAGAAAGGGAAAGTGCTCGGCCGCTTCAGGGAAATTCAGGTTGACCGTGACGTTGGTGGCGATGGCAAAGACCAGAATGGCACCGACCACACCCACGCGCACCCAGTCGATGTGATGCGCCGCCTGCAAATCACGCACGATGGCCTGATGCTTGTGCTGCAGCAACGCCGCAGGAAAGCCGAATACCAGCAGCGCGACGGCGGCGGCAATGTAGGCCTCGACCACGTCGAGCGGGCTGACGCCGTCGATCCACATCATGGTCGTGGTGGTGTCGCCGACCACGCTGCCCGCGCCGCCGGCATTCGAAGCAGCGACAATGGCGGCCAGATAGCCGATATGCACCTTGCGTTTGAAGACACTGGCGGCGATGGTCGCGCCGATCAGTGCCGCGGCGATGTTGTCGAGAAAGCCCGACAGCACGAAGATGATGACCAGCAGCACGAAAGGGCCCAGCCAACCCTCGGGCAGCAGGCGCGGCAGAACTTCCGGCACGCCGCTGTCCTCGAAATGCCGCGCCAGCAGCGCGAAGCCCACCAAGAGGCACAGGAGGTTCACCAGCAGCACCCATTCGTGCGCCATGTGTGCGCCAAAACCCGCGAGACCCGGGCCGAACTTGAAGCCGGTGAAAATGATCTTGTAAATCGTGATCACGGCGAGACCCGTCAACGCCACCTTCAGCACGTGGTGGTGAAACATCGCCACACCCAGCAGCGTTGCGGCGAAAAGGACGAAATCCACCGGAATGCCGGCAATGGAAGGCGCTTCGGCGGCCAGAGCCAAGGGGGCGAACAAAAACAAACTGCCGGCCGTGGCCAGGCGGGTGCTTATCCCGCTGCGGACAAAGAAGCGCATGCTCATCTCCAGGTCAAGTGCGCGCGATTTTACCATTGGGCAACGGGTCGCCCTTTGGGGAAGGCATAAGTAATTTCCCCAATGGGTGGCTTCCGGTCGAGGCGCAAGCCAGTGAAAATGGGATAATCCCCACGTTCCGCTACATCGATGAGGATTTCGCCCATGCGCAAAGCCCTGGTCCCGGTGGATGGTTCCGCCAATTCCGATCGCGCCGTCCAGCATTTGCTGACGCTGGCCCAGACCAACCCGGCCCTGGAAGTGCTGCTGCTCAACGTGCAGCCCGAGGTCGACGATTGGCAGGTGCGCCGCTTCTTGAAAAAAGAGGAGGTGGAAGCCATGGAGGAAGCCAAAGGCGGCGATGCCTTGTCGTCGGCGCGCGCCATTCTCGATGCCGCCCAGATCAAATACCAACCCCTGGTGCTGATCGGGCCGGTGGGGGAGACCATCGCCCAAACCGCCGCGGCCGAGCAATGCGACGGCATCGTCATGGGCACCCATGGCTTGGGTGCTGCCGCCAGCGTGCTGCTGGGCTCGGTTTCCACCGAAGTGATTCAACACGCCACGGTGCCGGTGACCCTGGTCAAATAAGCCGCGACCCATCCGGGAGACAGGCGTGGAAGCCACGGTCCTGTTCATCTTCCTCGCCGTCTACCTGGGCATGATCCTGGGGGATTTTCCGTTCCTGCAAATCGATCGCACCGGCATCGCCCTCCTGGGCGCCATCGCCTTGGTCGGCAGCGGGGCGGTCAGTCCCGAAGCGGCTGCCCGCTCGGTGCATCTGCCCACCGTGCTGCTGCTCTTTTCTTTCATGGTGCTTTCGGCGCAAATGCGCCTGGGGGGCTTCTACACCTGGGTCACGCAGGCGGTGGCGACGCTTCCGGCGGCCCCGCCCGCGCTGCTCGCGTATCTCATCGCCGTGGTGGCGGCGCTTTCGGCGGTGTTTTCCAACGACATCGTTTGTCTCGCCATGGCGCCGGTTTTGGCCGATGCCTGCGTCAGGCGCCAGTTGAATCCCGTGCCCTATCTGCTGGCGCTGGCCTGCGCCGCCAACGTGGGTTCGGCGGCAACGCTGATCGGCAATCCGCAGAACATGCTGATCGGAGAAACCCTCAAGCTCTCCTTCGCCGGCTACTCGCTGACCGCCGCGGTGCCGGTGTCGCTGGGGCTTGCGGCGACCTGGGGCATCATCGTCTGGACCTTTCGCGGGCAATGGGCGCTCACGCGCGGCAGCGCTGCCGGCGCGCAGTTCGAGCGTCGCGACGAAGACGACGCGCGTTTCGATCTCTGGCAGACGGTCAAAGGCCTCGCCGTGGCGCTCGCCTTGCTGCTGGTTTTTTTGTTCACCGACTGGCCGCGCGAAGTGGCGGCGCTCACCGGCGCGGGGCTCTTGCTGCTCTCGCGACGGCTCCACAGCAACAAGATGCTGGGCCTCGTCGATTGGGAACTCCTGGTTTTGTTCATCGGGTTGTTCGTGGTCAACCACGCCTTGCAGCAGACCGGGCTGGCGGCACGAGGCCTTGCGGCATTGGCTGGTGCGGGGCTGCCGCTAGACAGCCCGGGGCCGATGTTCCTGATCACGCTGGCGGGCTCGAACCTGGTCTCCAACGTGCCTGCGGTGATGCTGCTTCTGCCCGCGGCGACGCAGGAATGGTCCGGCCCGCTGCTGGCCCTCACCAGCACTCTGGCGGGTAATCTGCTGATCGTCGGCTCGATCGCCAACATCATCGTCGTCGATGCCGCCGCCCGGCGCGGCGTGCGCATCGACTGGCGCATGCATGCCCGGGTGGGCGTGCCGGTCACGCTCGTCACCCTGGGCATTGCCGCGGCGTGGTTGGCCTGGTGGCTGCGGTGAGCGCTTGGGCGAGCCTTCTTCTGTGCATCGCGGTGATTGGCTTCGCCGGCGCGCGGCTGTCGCGCTATGGCGACGTCATCGCCGAGAAGACCGGCCTGGGCCGCAATTGGGTCGGCCTGGTTCTGCTTGCCACGGTCACTTCGCTGCCCGAGCTGGCCACAGGCATCTCCGCGGTCACAGTGGCCGACGCGCCCAATATCGCCCTGGGTGATGTGCTGGGCAGTTGCGTGTTCAATCTCGGCATCCTGGTGGTGGTGGATTTTCTCTATCGCGAAGAATCGCTTTATTCCCGCGCCAGCCGTGGCCACATTCTCTCGGCCGGTTTCGGCATCGTGCTGATCGGGACGGTGGGCCTTTCTTTGCTGCTGGCGGCGCAGGGCGCGATCCTGGCGCTTGGCTGGGTCGGGGCCTACACGCCGCTGATCATTCTCATGTACTTTCTGGCCATGCGCTCGGTGTTCCGTTTCGAACGGCAGGAAGTGGCCGAGTTCGTCGAAGACGTGGTCGAGCGTTATCCCACGATCACCTTGCGCCAGGCGATCGTCCGCTACGGGCTGGCGGCCGTTGTCGTGGTGGCGGCCGGCATCTGGCTGCCCTTCGTCGGCGAGGAGGTCGCGGCCACCATGGGTTGGCACAAGTCCTTCGTCGGCACGCTGCTGATCGCCGCCGCCACCTCGGCCCCGGAAGTGGCGGTGACGGTGGCGGCGGTGCGCATGGGCGCGCTCGACATGGCGGTGGCCAACCTCCTCGGCAGCAATCTGTTCGACATTCTGATCGTCGCCATCGATGACCTCTTTTATGCCAAGGGACCCATCCTCGCGCAGGTTTCGCCGGCGCACGCCTTCTCCGCTTTTTCGGCCATGGTGATGACCGGCGCCGCCATCGTCGGCCTGTTCTATCGGCCCAGCGGCAGGCTGCCCTTGGGCATGGGCTGGATCAGCCTGCTTCTTCTGGCGCTCTACCTGCTCAACAGCTTTATCCTCTTCCGTTATGGCGCTTGAAAAAAGCCGCAAGGCCTGGCACACCGAATCCGCCGCCGCGGCGCTTAATGCGCTCGGCGCTGGACCACAAGGCCTTTCAACTACCGAGGCGGCGGCGCGCCTCCTGCGGCAGGGCCGCAACGAGTTGCCGGAAGCGAGCGCGCGCGGCCTGGGGCGCATGGTGCTGGATCAGTTCGCCGATTTCATGATCCTGGTGCTGCTCGCCGCGGCGGTGGTTTCCGGCATCGTCGGCGAGCCCGCCGATACCGTTGCCATCATCGTCATCGTGCTGCTCAATGCGGTGCTCGGCGTGGTCCAGGAGTGGCGCGCCGAGCGTGCCCTGGCGGCGTTGCGCCGTTTGGCGGCGCCCTTGGCGCAGCTGCGGCGTGACGGTGCGCTGTGCGAGTTGCCGGCGGCGGAACTGGTGCCGGGTGACATCGTGCTGCTGGAAGCCGGCAAAGTCGTGCCGGCCGATTTGCGCTTGCTTGAAGCGGCCGAGTTGTGCATTGCCGAGGCGGCGCTCACGGGCGAAGCGCAAGCGGCGGTGAAATCGGTCGAGGCACTGCCCGAGGCGCAAATGCCGCTCGGCGACCGCCTCAACATGGCCTGGAAAGGCACCCTGGTGGTGAAGGGTCGCGGGCTCGGGCTGGTCGTCGCCACTGGCCTCGAAACCGAGCTGGGCCACATCGCGCGCTTGTTGCAGGGCGCCGAAGAGGTCAAGACGCCGCTGCAAAAGCGCCTCGCGCGTTTCGGCGCGCGTTTGGCCTGGGCGGTCCTGGCGATCTGCGCGGTGATTTTCGTCGCCGGCCTGGCACGTGGCGAACCGCCGGTGTTGATGTTCCTCACCGCGGTGAGCCTCGCCGTGGCGGCGATTCCCGAGGCTCTGCCGGCGGTGGTGGCGATCTCGCTGGCGCTGGGCGCGGGCCGAATGGTCAAGCAGAATGTGCTCATCCGGCGCCTGCCGGCGGTGGAGACCCTGGGTTCGATCACCTACATTTGCACCGACAAAACCGGCACGCTGACCCAGAATCGCATGCATGCGGAGGTGTTCTGGGCCGACGGTGCGGATGAACGCGCCGAGCCCTGGCCCAGCCTGCTGCGTGCCTTGGTGCTGGTCAATGATGCCCTGCCGGGCGCCGAGGGGCGGATCATCGGCGAGCCCACCGAGGTGGCACTCTTGGAAGCGGCCCAAGCGCGCGGCCTCGACCCCCAGGCGCTGACGCGGCGACTGCCCAGGGTCGCCGAGTTCGCATTCGATTCCGTCCGCAAGCGCATGAGCACGGTGCATAGGCTAACGCCGGAGACGGATGATCTCGCGGGTGCTGAGTCCAATCAAACTGAACCCGGAGTGTTCCCGCCTGAGCTTCCTCCCTTGGGTGGGTTTGCCGGCGAAGAGGCTTTGCCTTCGGGCTCGGAAGCGCCCGCTCCAGGCAATGCATCTCGGGCAAGTCTGGGGCGACAGGTTGCCGCCGAGGCCGCGCTGCAAACCTCGGCGTCGACGGCGCGTTACCTGGTCTGCGTCAAAGGCGCGCCGGAAGCGGTGCTCGGGCGCTGCGCCTGGCAGCTCACCGCCTCGGGGCGCGTGGCCTTCGACGCCGCGCCGAGGCTGGCCCAGGCCGAGCGCCTGGCGGCGCGTGGGTTGCGCGTGCTGGCTTTGGCGCAGAGCGAACTTTCGGCCCTGCCCGCGAGTGTCGATGAAGCGGAAGCTGCGCTCACCTTTCTTGGCCTCGTCGGCCTTATGGATCCGCCGCGCGAAGAGGCCGCGCAGGCCGTCGCCGAGTGCCAGGCCTCAGGCATCGTGCCGGTGATGATTACCGGCGATCACCCCGCCACGGCGCGCGCCATCGCCCAACGCTTGGGCATTCTGGACCACGGCGGGCGGGTGGTCACGGGTGTGGAATTGGCGGCACTGAGCGACCAGGACTTCGCCGCCGAAGTGAAAGACATCCGCGTTTATGCCCGGGTCGATCCCGAGCAGAAGATTCGCATCGTGCGCGCCTTGCAAGCCGTCGGGGAATTCGCCGCCATGACCGGCGACGGCGTCAACGATGCGCCGGCGCTCAAGGCCGCCGATATCGGCGTGGCCATGGGCAGGGGCGGCACCGACGTCGCGCGCGAGGCGGCGCCGATGGTGCTGCTCGACGACAACTTCGCCTCGATCGTCCAGGCGGTGCGCGAAGGGCGGCGCATTTTCGACAACATCCGCAAGTTCATCAAGTACACCATGACCAGCAATTCGGGCGAGATCTGGGTGATCTTCCTCGCCCCTTTGCTGGGCTTGCCGATACCGCTACTTCCGATTCACATTCTATGGATCAACCTCGTCACCGACGGCCTGCCCGGCTTGGCGCTGGCCGCCGAGCCCGGCGAGCGCGACCTCATGCGGCGCTCGCCGCGGCGGCCGCAGGAGAGCCTCTTCGCGCATGGCATGTGGCAGCACATGGTCTGGGTTGGACTGACCATGGCGGCGGTGTGCCTGGTGTTGCAGTCCTGGGCACTGGGCCGCGAGGGTGCGCACTGGCAGACCATGGTGTTTACCGTCCTGTGCCTGTCGCAGCTCGGCCACGCTCTGGCCATACGTTCGGAGCGCGAATCCACCTTTCGCCTAGGCTTCTGGTCCAACCCGGTGCTTATGGCGGCGGTGCTGTTCACCCTCGTCCTGCAATTGGCGACGATCTACCTTCCGGTGCTCAACCCGATCTTCAAGACCTCCGCGCTCGAACTCGACGAACTGCTGTTGTGCCTCGTGCTTTCGACGGGCGTATT
>CAZFEK010000041.1:0-40158 GCA_964517465.1 uncultured Alcaligenaceae bacterium | reverse complement strand
ACGCTTCCTGCCCGGCCCTAAAGCCGCAAAATGGGGAAAGCATCACAAGCTCCCCCGTTTGAGTTTAAAGTCGGAGAAAAACTTGCTGCGTACCAAGCCGACGAGGCTGCGGCTCTTCTTGGTAGGCGGAGCCTCGCGCAAAGCTTTTTGCAAGCCAAACACGCTCTGCGGCCGCTCCAAGGGGTCGAGCTTGAGGCACCAATCGATTACCTCGAGCAAGTCGTCGGAATAGTTGCCTCCCCAGATCTTCTTGGCCGAGACCAGGTGGTCTTCTTCGATACGAGAGTCCGCCGCTTGGGGCGCGAAAGTGGCCAGGCAGGCAAACAGACTGGCGCCGATGCCGTAGCAATCGGTCCAGGGACCGAGGCGATCGGGATCACGATACTGCTCCGGGGCCGCGAACCCCGGCGTGTACATCGGCGCAAAGCGGCTCTGGCTGGTCGCTTGCAAGGTCTGGCGCGCGGCGCCGAAGTCCAGCAGCACCGGCGTGCCGTCCTGCCGCAGATAGATGTTCGCCGGTTTGATGTCCAGATGCAGCAGCTTGTGGGTATGCACTTCGCGCAGGCCGGTCAGCAACTGGGTAAAGACGCGGCGCAAGAAACGCTCGGTCAGCGACTCCGGTTTGAGCTGGATCTGTTGCTGCAAGGTGCGGCCGCGCTCGTAGCGCATGACCATGTAGACGGTTTCATTGGCGCGAAAGAAGTTCAGCACCCGCACCACGTTGGGATGATTGATCTTGGCAAGCGCCCTTCCCTCCTCGAAAAAACATTTCATCCCATAACGAAAGGAATTGAGGTTCTCCGCCGAAGTCGCGCGAACGAGGTCGCCTTCGGTGCGCAGCACCAGGGCACTGGGCAAATACTCCTTGATGGCCACGGTATTGCCGTTTTCGTCGAATGCCCGATAGACGATGCTGAACCCGCCTCGACTGATCTGCTTGTCGACGCGGTAATTCAACAACTGGTAATTCGGAGGCAATGCCTGATTGAGGGGTCCTGCCATGAAAAAAGAATACTTTCGCCTGGCGCTTGCTTGCGCAGGTTATGATTAACGCATACATTCTCGGCAACCCGGGCCATAAAGTAAAGCCGGACAGGGGAAAAATCCGATGATCCTGAGCATGACTGGCTTTGCCGTGGCAAGCCGCGACTTACCCAACGGCAGCATCCAATTGGAGCTGCGGGCGGTAAACCACCGCTATCTCGACCTATCCGTCCGTTTGCCGGATGAATTGCGCGCGCTGGAGCCGATGTTGCGGGAAAAGCTCTCCGGGCGCCTTGGCCGGGGAAAGATCGAGTGTCGCTTGGCCTTCAATCGCGCCACCCCGGAAGCGCAAAGCCTGGCGCTCAATTCCGCCTTGCTTGCCCAGCTCCATGGTCTGGCGCTAGAAATCGCCCGCGTCGCCCCCGGCGCCGCCCCCTTGAGCACGGCCGAAATCCTTCGTTGGCCTGGCGTGGTGGTAGAGCCGGCAACCAGCTTCGAGGATTTGGCAAAAGCGGTCGACTCGCTTGCCGATACCGCACTTGCCGATCTCACCGCAACGCGCGCCCGGGAAGGGGAAAAACTCGCCGCCATGATTGAACAGCGCCTGGCGGCAATGGAGCAATTGGTCGCCCGCGTGAGCCCCCGTTTGCCAGCCATCCAGGCAGCCTACTCGGAAAAGCTTGCGACGCGCCTTCGAGAGGCGGCACTAGAAGCCGACGAAGAACGCCTGCGGCAGGAACTGGCCTTGTTCGCCGCCAAAACCGATGTCGCGGAGGAAGTTTCTCGGCTGGGCGCCCACATCGTCGAGGTGCGGCGCGTCCTGAAGGCGGGCGGGAACGCCGGAAAGCGGCTCGATTTCCTGATGCAGGAACTCAACCGCGAAGCCAATACCCTCGCCTCCAAGTCGGTGGACGCCGAGCTTTCCCAGATCGCCCTGGAACTGAAGGTGCTGATCGAACAAATGCGCGAGCAAGTGCAGAATCTGGAGTAGGCTCAAGCCCCTTCGGCCAGCGTCAAAACCAGCAGCGCGGCAACAAAATTGTGCCCAAAAACCAGCAGCAGCGGTGGCGCGCTGAACGCAATGGCGATTCCCAAGGCATAGGCGATCACGATCAGAGCGGCCAGGCGAAGCGCGAGTCCACGGCGTCCGGCCGACCACCAGCGCCAGGCCAGAGCCAAGCACGCCAAAGCAAGGCCGGCGGCCGCCAGGCGATGTAATGCCACCAACCCGGTCAAGCCGGGCGGACGCGCCGCCACGCCCGAGGCGTCCACGGCGATGCTGCGAAACGGGCTCAAGAGCTCGAGCTGGTAATGGATGCCCGATTCCCCGCAACCCGGAAAAGCGAGGCAGCTCAAGCCGGCAAAACTTGCCGAAACCAAACCGCCCAAAGCGACTTGCAGTGCCAAAAGCGCGGCGCAAAGCCAGAGCAGGAGCGAGGACGAGGGCCGGGCGGGGCCGTCCGCCGCGGTCACCCGCAGGCGCCAAAGCACTCCGATCAGCGCGAAACCGCCCAGCAGGTTGCCCAAGGTCACTGCGGGAATCCGGGTGCCCGGGGTCCAGCGACCCAAGAGCGCAAGTAAAAGCGTGAGGACCAGCGCCGCCAGAGCCCAGCCCAAGGGACGCGAGTCGTTGGCCCGGCGACGGAAGGCGAGGACCACGATGATCAAAACCAGAAAGGTAACCCCCATCGCCGCCAAGCGATGCGCCAGGCGCGCCCAAAAAACCAGCGGTTCGGCTGCCTGGGCGACCTGATTGGCCTCGATGCGCCCGTAACAGGCCGGCCAATCGGCGCAAGAGAAACCGGCTTGGCCCAAGCGCAAATAGGCACTGGCCGCAACCACCACCAGCACCAGCATGGCGCAAGCCGCGGCGAGCCGCCGCAGCAGCGGCTCGGCACCGGCGTCAGAGACCATGTTCAGCGGCGCTGCGGCGAGCGAAGACAGCCTGCAGCACGATCACCAGGAACATCACGCCGCCGACGATGGCAATGAGCCCTCCAAGCCCCATCACGCCCATGGCAATCTGGTAATCCAAGGAAGCGATGCTGTGCGCCGCGTCGGTCGTCTTGCGCTGCGCGCCGTGCCCGCCGGCCCAGGCCAAACCGCCGATATGGAGCAGCTGACCGACTGCGTAGATCAAAGGCTGCCAGCGCGCGGCCCAAGACTGCGGCGCGGCGAAACCGAAGCGCGGCAGGAGGTAATAGGCCAAACCCATCAGCGCGAGCGTTACGCCAACGATGGAACCATGGTAGTGCGCCGGAATGAGGGTGCTGCTTTCCCGAATCAGGAGGCCAAAAACGCCCCCTGCTGAGAAAAGCACCACCGACGCCAAGAGGGCCGAATGCAAGGGGCGCTGCTGCAGCGACAGCCGCCGGGCACGCCAGCAGGAAACCGCCGCGGCCAAGATGAAAGGGGCCATGGGCAACGCACCGCCGAACTGCATCAACCAGGTCATCAGGCCCCGAAATTCGCCCGAGCGCGGATCGTGAAGCAGGTAGATGCCGGGGATCAGCAGCACGGGCACGGCGCCGAGCAAGAACAGCAGTTTGACGATCCGATCCGGAATCGGCAGGGGTTCGCCAGAAGCCTCCGCGAGCACGAGCCAGGCCACCAGCATGAGCAAGGCGTAAGTGAACTGCAGCGCGTGGCCGCCGCCCCAGAAAAGCAGTTCGTAGTAGTCCCGGCCAGTGATGAACCGCGGCAGTCCGAGGTAGGACCACAAGAAAGCCGCCAGGGCGACCGCGCTAGCCACCAACGCGGCGTTGAGCCCAAGACCCGTGCTGCCGCGGTCGGCTCCGAGAAGTGCCGCGATACCGCCGCGCAAAACCAGGAGCGCGCACCCCAGAGCAAACAACACCAGGCCGCTCAAAAAAACGGGTTCGTCGAGCACCGGCACGTAGTTGGACATCAACGGGCCGCCTTTGCCGACAAAAGGCGCCGCGCAGAGGATCAGGGTGCCGATCGCAGCCATCCCAAAAGCGGCATAGCCCATGCGCCAGAGCACCGGTCCGCCATTGAGGCTCCACAACACCCCGCCGAAAGCAAGAAACCACACCAGCACCGAAAGATCGACGTGGACCACCAAAGCCACGTGAAAGAAATCAGTGAGCGGCATCAGCTTCGCAACTTGCGGGGTGCGCGACAAAACCAGCAGTATCGAAAAGAACCCCGAGGCGATCAGCGCAAATACGCCCAGGCCCAGCCAAGCCAGCGCCATCCGCCGCCTCTGATCGCCGGGCACGAGCAGCGAGCCGCCTTCGATGCCGCGCGCCAGATCGTTCGACACGGCAAGGTTCTCCACTCCCATCACGACTCTTCCTCCACGGCCCGCCTTAGCTTCCAAAACTTGGCGGTCGGTTCCGCCCCGCGATCATCCCCCGGCAGGCCCGCGCGAAATTCCTCCAGCGCCGCGCGCAATTCCCCCGCGTCCTTCCTCCCAAACCAGCCGACGCCCAGGCGCTGTCGATCCACCGACGCGCGCAATTGCGGTTCGCGCTCTCCGAGCAACCTCTCCTTGAGCCACTGATTGCCGTAGCGAAAGCTGCAATTACCTTCGCCGCAGCCGGTGACAAAAACGCCGCCCGCTCCATTCTTCAGCGCATATTCCACAAAAGACGGCGGCAACATGCCGGCACAGGGAAGGCTGACCGCGGCTGTATCCGCCGCACGCAGCCGGTTCACGTCGACGCTTTGGTCACAGCCGAAGACCACGATGCGGCGCGCGCCTTGCAAGCGGTCCAGGGCAGCTTCGAGTGTAGCACGCAGCGCATGGACGGACACCCTTGGCAAGTCGATGCCCGTTTTCAACTCGCTTTGTGTTCGGAAGGGCGTTGAGGATGGGCATGCCCCGGCGCAAATGCCGCAGCCGGCGCACAGTTCCGCGTCCACCTGAGCCTGTCGCGCATGTGCCGCACCATCGGTGCGCGGCACCATGGTAATGGCCACATAGGGGCAATCATCGAAGCAGCGCGAACACCCGTTGCAGTGATCGAGGTCTACTACCGCCTTGTCGGGCGCCCGCGGATGAGGCAGCAAGGGTAGGGCCGCCACGAACAGCGTCGCCCCCCCCGCCAAGAGCCAAAGCATGCTTGGCGAGCTGGCATACATCAGAGGATGCGCAAACATATAAATCCAGTCGAGCGCAAGCACGGTGATGACCGCCTCTGGGTTAGCCGGTGCAAGGCTCATCGCCGGCTTGATCCCCGACAGGAGCAGCAGAGAAACGAACACGCTCCAGCCCAGTCTTCGCGTCGGGTTGCTGCGCGCATGACTCAAGCGGTAGATATGCACCCACATTCCCAGCAGCAGCAGCAGCGGAATACCGATGTGAAGAAAAATCAGCAAGGAGAAGAAGCGGTCGGTCATGGCGCCGCGACCGATGAAGTTGTTGACGATGGGCTCGCCGAAGATGGCCAGCCAATCGAGCCACTCCGCTGTTGCAATGAGCGAGAACTGGGCCAGATCGTCCCAAACCAGCCAATAACCGCCCAATCCAGAGGCATACACCAGCCAGATCAGCGGCACGCCGGTGAGCCAGGAAAACCACCGAAAACCGTGCCAGCGCCCTTTGATGAACTCGCGCAACAAATGCAGCAGCATGGTCAGAACGAAAGCGTCGGAGGCGTAGCGGTGCAAGCTCCGCATGACGCCGCCCAAGGCCCATTGGCGGTGCGTCAACGCCTCCACCGAAGCGTAGGCGCCAGCGACCGAGGTGTCGAAAAAAATGTAGATGTACACGCCGCTGGCGGCGGCGATCCAAAAGAAGAAAAACGACAGCGCGCCAAGCTGATGCAGCGGATTTTCAGCCGAACCGAAACCGCGATCAAAAAGCGCTTCCAGCGCCTCCATCGCCCGCGCTGCCGGCAAGAGCCAGCGCGGTACGGGATCGACGGCGCGGTTGGGATCGGGGGATGCCATGGGATGACCCAACTATCCTGTTGCGCCCGCCGTGCGCCGCTTCGTCATCATCCTTGGTGAATGACGAAGCCTCCCTGGGCGCCGTTGAAATCGAGCACCATAACTTTCCCGGGGCCGAGGTCGATGGTGAACTCTTTGCGGTAGGTGATCGATCCGTTGGCGTGGTCGGACAGGCGCGCGACAAATTGCCTTTGCCCCGCCTTCACCACCAGGCGCCGATAGATGGTGGCGTTGCCATCCTTTTGCAGGCCGGTCGGCTGAGCGGTAATTTGGTACAGCGGCTTGCCGTCCATGTCGATTTCCAGCCGCAAGGGGGCGCGCTCCCGCGGACAGACCGTGCGCAGCCGCATGTTGGGCGCGAGCTTGGCGAGTTCCTCGTCGCTGCGCTCGCGGCATTCGCCTACCCGTTGCGCCGCGTGGCTGACCGAGACGCGGATCAGCGCTTCGTCCGTTTTGAGATGCTCGAAACGGGGCGAGGTGGAAAAATAGCCCACGAACGCAAAGAATGCGCCGTACAGGACGGCTTGCGCCAGATAGCGCAGAGCGGTTTTCATTGCTGACCTCCCAGCTTGACCATGTCGGCGCCTTGGGCCGCGAGCGCCTTTTGGGGCGCCAAGCGGAAAGCATCGGAAAAGCAGTCGTCCTGGACCATGCCACGGGCCAGGAATGCCGGTTTGGCGGCCTCGACCATGCCGACCGAACCGCAAGCGTAAACCTGATAACCCGACAGTTCCGGGAAATCGGCCAGAATTGCCTGGTGAACCAAGCCAGTGCGGCCCGTCCAGGCGTCGTCCGGCCCAGGGTCAGAAAGCACCGGGATAAAATGAAAATTGGCGTGGTCCTTCGCCCATTGCTCGGGCAGGTCCGGCAGATAGAGATCTTTGCGCTTGCGCACGCCCCAGTAGAGATACATCTCCCGCTTCAAGCCGATCTCGAAGGCATATTCCAGCATGCTCTTGACCGGCGCAAAGCCGGTCGCGCCGGCGACGAAGATGATCGGTTTCTCGCTGTCCTCGCGCAGGAAGAAGGAGCCCAATGGCCCCTCGAAGCGAAGGACGTCACCGACTTTCATCTGCTCGAAGACCTGCGTGGTGAACTTGCCGCCGGGAACCCAGCGAATTTGCAGCTCGATGGTACCGCCATGACGCGGCGCGGTAGCAAAGGAATAGGCCCGCTTCTGGCCGTCTTCGAGCAAGATGTTGATGTATTGGCCGGCGTAGAATTTGAGGTTCTCGCCGCCGTCGAGGCGCAGGAAAATCTGCATCACGTCGCCGCTCAGACGCTCCATGCGCTCGACTCGGGCGAGGCGAATCTGCAGCGCCGGGCGTGCGATGCCAGCTTTCGGCTCATATGCAATTTCTACATCGGATAGCGGCGTAGCACAACAGGTCAGGACGTAGCCAGCGGCCTTGTCGACCTCGGACAAAGCGCTCAAGTGATGCGGGCCGTAATTCACTCGCCCATGCACCAAGCGGCACTTGCACTCGCCACAACCGCCATTGCGGCAGTCGAAAGGCAATTGCATGCCTTCGCGCAAGGCAGCGTCGAGCAGCGTTTCTTCTTCGCGCAGGCCGACGATGCGATCATCGGGCTGCACGAGCAAGTGATAGCCGTGTTTTGGCCCGGAACGGCGCTTGGGAGGCAGCCAAGGCAAGGCCACAAAAAACAGCGAGGCGCCGATGGCGATGAGCCACACGTCTTTGGGCGAAAGTTTGTAAATCAAGGCGTAGGCCGGGAGATAAAACCAATCGAAATCGATCAGCGAAAGCGCCGCATCGAGATTCGCCCGCGGGCCGCTCAATACCGGCTTGATCAGGGAAAGGGCCAGCAGGGTCAGCAGCACCATCGCCATGACCGGCAGCGGCGGATTGGTCTTGGCCTGCGGGACGCGCTGGGTATGCACCCAAAGCAGCGCCAGCACCGCCAGCGGAAAACCGATATGGATGAAGGAGAGCAGGGAAAACAAACGGTCGTTGACCTGGCCCTCGATAATGAAGTTGCGAATCAGCGTTCCGCTGAAAACCGGCAGCGCATCGAGCCATTCCGCGGTGGCGATGACCACAAACTGCGCGGTGCTGTCCCAGGGCAGCATGAAGCCGTTCACTCCCGAGGCGTACACCGTCCACAGCAGCACCACCCCGGAAACCCAGGAAAACCAGCGGAAACCGCGATAGTGATCGAAAAAGAAATGCCGCGTGAGATGCAGCCCCATGGTCAGCACCATGCCGTCGGAAGCGTACCGATGGAAGCTGCGCATGATTCCGCCGAAGTACCATTGTCCGTGGGTAATCGCCTCGACCGAGTCGTAGGCGCCTTGAACGCTGGTGCTGAAAAAAGCGTAGAGGTAAAGGCCGCTCACCACGACGATCCAGAACATGAAGTAGCTGATCGCCCCAAGGTAATAGAAAGGGTTGAGCTGATTGCCAAAGGCCAAGTTGAACAGGCCTTCGATATGCATGAAGACCCACTGGCCGGCACGCTGAATTAGTCTGAGCATGAAAACTCTTCCCGCGAAGAGTAAGGATGGTTCGAGGTTAACAAACCGTAGCGCGGATTGAATTGACGTGCATCAGTTTCGCTGGGCTGGGGCACGGAAAAACGCACTCAAGCGATTCCGCAAGGCCTTGTTCCCCCCAAGGTTTTGTCCAATTTGCTTTAGTGCTTAAAGACTACCCGGCGCCGTTACTGCGGCCAACGCAACCGGTAAGATGGACCCGGCGCATGATGCGCCCGCGCATTGCACTGCGGCTCCAACCCCAGCCGTTGCGCCAAGACCGCCCTAGCGGTGCAGGGTGGCCCAAAGCGCGCCCAGCACGCGGCGGGGGGCGAGGTTTGCGAGGCCGAGTTGCGGCGGTTCTTGGGCGTCCAGGGTGTTCTTGATCAGCAAACCCAATTCGGTATCGCCTTCGATCAACAGCCGGCGGTGAAAAAACAGCGTGTCGGGGTCTTCCTTGCGCGCCGCGAGAACCGCGAAATCATAGGCTCGAGCGCTGATGGTGACGTCGGCCTGGCTTGCGCTGGGCAGCGGCCGAAAGCCCTCGGGACCCAAGGTAAAGGTCAGCTTCAAACCCGCGTCGGTCACCTGAATGCGGATGACCCGCCCGTGCAGAGCGCGCAAATTCTCCGTGTCAGCCAGCTGGCGCTGCACCAAATTCAAGCCGAAGGTGAAGGCCAAGCTCGGCGGAAATTGCGGCAGATGCGAAAGCGCTTGACCCACCGCCACCGGGATGCCGAAACCGCCTGCCTGAGAGGAACCCATTGCCTTCTCCATTTTCCGAATCGTATGCTACTTGCGTTCGCTCGAAGCGCAGGCAACCTGGTCCAGTCCGGGTCGGCCATACCAGTAGCCGTCGCAAGCTTCGTCGGGCAGGAGCGCCGCCAGCTCCTGACACTCAGCAACTGCGGGCGCGCCGTGCATCAGGCGATTGAGGCGCTGAAGTATTTCCCCGGTACTCCGGGCCTGCGGCGAAACCCGAAATACATCGACGCCCATCTCCTGCATCGCCTTGAGCTCTCCGGCCAGATTGTACACGCGGCTGGACTGGGTCTGAATGCCGTTCAAGACCAAAAAAGGCTGATGTTCGCGGGTCGCCAGGCGCAGTCCGTCAGGGTATTCCATGCACTTGAACTGGCAATCATCTTTCTGCAGGTTAAAATGCCGCGCGGTGAAACATCGCGCCGAGAAAGCAAGCGGCATGCGTCCCAGCCCAAACACCTCGGTCTGCACCTTGGTTGCGAGCGAAGTCTGCAGCGCCTGAAGCTGGCTTCGGGACATTTCCAGCGGCATCACCCATCGGTCCGCCCCGGCCTCGGCGAGCAGCTCCAGGGTGGGTGCGTTGTAGACGTTGAGGTGCGGTCCGGCGACGAAGCGGTGGCGGCCGGACAGCAACCGAACCGCGCCAAAGTCGTTCGCCTCGACACGGAATTCGCCGTTATCGACCAAGCGGCGCAGGCTCTTGAGGTCGGCCTCGCCTTCGATCAAGGCCTGCGAGGAGAGCACCACCTCTTTTCCTGCGGCCCTCAGGCGGTGACCAAGGTCCATCCAGTCGGCAAAACGCATTTGCCAACGGCGCGAGCAAACCGATTCGCCTAGGTGAACGATGTCGACTGGCCAATCGGCCGCCGCCTCATAGAAGGCGATGGTGGATTCTTTGGGCCAATAATAAAGCAGCGGGCCAAGCGAGATTTTCATGTCTGACGGAGCACAGCGCGCGAGGGCGCCATGCTACTACTTCCAAGGCCGATGGTAAGCCCCCAGGGTCGTTTGCTGCCCTTCGGAAACCTTTCCGAGCTCGGCATTCCACGCTGGACGCACGCTAAAGCGAGCACTGTCTTGCGCGTTTTGATCGATGGCTTCGCGCCAGACCCGGGTCACACTGGCGACATAAGCCGGGCTGCGCTGCCGCCCCTCGATCTTGATCGCGGCAACACCGAGGCGCTTCAACTCGGGAAGGAGCTCCAGGGTATTGAGGCTGGTAGGTTCCTCGATCGCGTAATAGGTCTCGTCCTGGACCTCGAAACGGCCTTTGCACAAGGTCGGGTAGCCGGCGTTTTCACCTTCCCCGTAGCGGTCGATCAGGACGCCGTTGAGGCGGCTTTCGAGTCCTTGAGGCGTCTGTTGCCAACGCACCGCCTTGGCGGGCGAGCAAACTCCGACGGTGTTGGGCGAATCGCCCGTCACGTAGGACGAAAGCGAGCAGCGCCCTTCAACCATGACGCAAAGCCCGCCAAAACCGAAGACTTCGATTTCCACCGGTGTGTTGGCGATCACTTGCTCGACCTGCGCCATCGAAAGCACTCGAGGCAGCACCGTGCGCTGGATGCCGAAGCGTTCGTGATAAAAATTGATGGCCTCGTAGTTGCTCGCCGAACCCTGCACGGAGAGGTGCAAGCGCAAGCCGGGATGTTGACGCCGGGCATAGGCCATGAGCCCCGGGTCGGCCAGGATCACGGCGTCGAAACCCAGGCGCGCCGCGGTATCGATGGCGCCCGTCCAGCGCTCCCAATGATCGGATTGGGGATAGGTATTGAGTGCCAGAAAAACTTTGGCGCCGCGATCATGGGCGTAGCGAATTCCCTCGGCGGCTTCGCTGGGCCCGAAGTTCAAGCCGTTGAAGTTGCGCGCGTTGGTATTGTCGCGAAACCCGACATAAACGCAGTCGGCGCCGTGGTCGACCGCCGTCTTCAAAGCCGGCAGACTGCCGGCAGGGCAAACGAGTTCGAGGTGTGCAGCTTGGGCCATGAATCGCTCCCGGTCTCGGCATCAAACCGATTCGACCCGCCGCCGGCGGCGTCGTTCGTTAAGCAGGTAATAGATTACCGCCCCCACCACGCTGAGCCCGACGAAAATTTCGATGAACACCGCGTAGTTGAGGCGGTAGCGCCCCGAGGCCGGGTCATAAACCGTGCATAGTATGCGGATCTGTTCGATCCAGCCGGCGAGATTCTGCGCCGGAACCGTCTCGCCGGCGAGCAGCGTTTTCAAAGGCTCGACCAGCATCTGCAGTTCGAAGGTCTCGCCGTAGATTTGTGCCGCGATACGCCCCTGGGCATCCAGGACAGAAACTTGGGTGAGATGATCGAATCCGCCGGCGGAGGCCTGATAATAGAAGCCGAAGTCCCCAGTCATGGCCTTGACAGCGCTGGGCTCGGGACTCACGAATTCCCAGTTGGGTCGCATGGCGCCTTGTTTGAGCGCGAAATCGCGCATCGCCTCCGGGGTGTCGAAGGGCTGGTTGAAACCGATGGTCAGCACGTTGAAGGCATCCGTGCCCAATGCAGTCTGGGCCTTGGCCACGGCCTCGGCCAGGAATTTTGTAGTCACCGGGCAAACTTGGAAGCAGCCGGTATATACGAAACTCACCAGCAAGGGTTTGCCTCGGTACTGCGACAAACGCACCGGCCGGCCATGACGGTCAGTAAAGGCATAGTCAGCCGGGCTTCGGCCGACGGCGGCCTGACTGATACGAAGCGCCTCTTGCTGGTCCAGTCCAGCCCCGGTTTGCTTCCCGCCTTGCGCCCAAACACTGGGGATCGCGACCGCCGCTGCAAACAAACTCATCGAAGCCAACGCCGCCAAGACCCTCTTGCCGGATCGGGCTAGCGAAGATATCGACCCGGCGCAGGGGAGGCGGTAAGCAAGCAGTGCAGGCGCAGGGGGCAGCATCAATGAAAGGGCGGCGGCCCCTGGGCGAATAGCCCGGGAAACCGCCGCCTCGGTGTACCGGCCTAGTTCATCGGCCAGACGGTGGAGAGGTATTTCCAGTTGACGAAGTAATACAGCACGAAGGAGATCAGGAAGCCGATCGCCAGCACGAAGGTGCCCGGCGCGACGAAACCCGCCGTACCGATGTTGCTATGGGCAACCACGGGCACCTCGGGCATCGCCACCGGCGCTACTGCGTTGTCCCGAGCGCTGATGTACTTGAAGTCAGGCGTGTTGATCTTTTTGCCGATGAACACCGAGCAAACCGTAATCAGCAGGTATGCTGCGCCGCCGATCACCGCCACCAGCCCGGAAATCGCCATCAGCGTCATCATCAACCAAGCCGTTTCCGGAAACTGGTGCTTCATCAACGCATCGGCAAAGGACATGTCCCAGTGCCGGCGTGGTACACCCAGCGTGCCCGCCCCCATCATGAAGAGGGAAAAGCCGGACATGCCCAAACCGAACAGGTAGGGCTGCCATTTGGCCAGACCGGGAAACATCAGTTCGCGGCGGAAGATCAGCGGCACCACGATATAGGTGAGCGACATAAACGCCAGTGTCGTTCCGATCACCACCGTCGCGTGGAAATGGCCAGGCACATAAATGGTGTTGTGGATGATGAGGTTCAACTGCTCGGTGCCCATCATCACGCCCGAAATGCCGCCGAGGAAGCCGAAGCCGATCAGCGAAATAAACATCCCGGAAAACACTGGATTACCCCAAGGCGCCTTGCGCAGCCACTCGAAAAGGCCTTTGTTGAAGCCCTTTTCACGCTGCGCGACTTCGATCGCACCGGGGACGGTCAGACCATGCACCATCGACGCCAGCACCGCCAAGTACATCGCATAGGAGGTGTTGAAGATCTTCCAGTTGGAGGTAAGACCCGGGTCCGCCAGCAGGTGGTGCGCCGAGGCCAATTGCAGGAACAGGATGTAGAGCAGGAAGGCAGTGCGGCTCACCTTTTCAGACATCGGCTTGGCGCCGAAGACCACCGCGGCGATCAGGTACCACACGGCGACGTGGGCGGAAACGTTGATCTGCTGCGAGGAGTGGCCAAAGCCCCACCACACGGTGCGATACATCAGCGAATCGATGTGGCTCACCAGCCCGATCGACCAGAAGAAGGTCGGAATCAGGATGATGGCGCCCGCAGCGATCGTGAATACCGCAATGATCGCGGCGGTAATCGCGCCGAAGGTCACCAAGGGAACGGAACCGTTGAAGGTACGTTCAGCCTTGGCGGTGATCAAAGAACCAAAGAACACGAAGCAAGCGATCAGCGCGCCCACGGCAAACAGAATCAAGCCGAGGTAGAAGCTCCAATGCGCGCCCATGGGCACATAGGAGGTAAACATCACGCTCGAGTCCCCCCGGACCATCACCGCGTAATTGTTGATCAGCGCGCCGAGCAGCATCAAGGCGTAGGCCGCCCAGGCAAAGCTCGGCGTGGCCAGGCGGTTGTTGAGCAAGACCGAGCCGCAAAAATAAAGGATCGCCACCTCGAAGAAGATGATCCAGAACACGAGCATGTTGAGCCCGTGCGCCGTAAGCACCATGTAAAACGCATCCGAGGGAAGCAGGTGGACCGTCTGCCAGCGGGTGAGCAGCACCAAGAGGGCGAGAATACCGCCCACGAGCAGTGCCACGACCGCAGTGACGGCGTTGAGTTTAATCAGCGCTTCTGCCGGCTGGTGGACTTTGAATCCAGTCGTCGGGCAGACGCGGAACATTCGATTGACAGCCATTTTCCGTTTCCCCCTTCTTACTTGGTCACGTAAATCTTGCTGGCCATGGTGTGATGGTTCACGCCACAGAACTCATTGCAGACGATCGAATAGGTGCCCGCATTGGTGGGCGTAATCGTCATCACGTGCTCATAGCCCGGGTGAATCTCGATATTGATGTTCTCGGGCTGCAGCGAAAAACCGTGCAGCCAATCCATGGACATCACGTGCAGGCGGTAATTCTTGCCCGCTTCGAGTTCCAGAATCGGCCACCATTGCCAGAGACGAGCGATCAGATACACGTCGGAGCCCGCCGGCGGATGCACCACCGGAATTTCTTGGGAAGTCTCCTTGCGGACGGTGTACTTGTCGACCATCTCCTGAGTCTTCTTGGTGAAGGCCTCGGGGGTACTGCGATAGGCTTCGTTGGAAAGGTTTTGCTTACCGTAGACGTGCCAATAAGGCATCATGAAAAACATGATCAGACACCAGGTCAGGGCGATGACGATCCAGGTGCCCTCGACACGATCTAGCGGTTGTTTCCACCAATGTTTTGCTGGTGGCGGCAGTATGGCGCTCATATGAAATCTCCCTACTAGGTAAACCGTTGGCAGATGTTACTTGGCAATGGGGATGCCGACGATTTCCATCACCCCCCAGACGATATAGAGCACAGTGGGCATAGCCACGCCCAGGAACAACAAGGCGTAAGGATTGTCCAGCAGTTGCTGCATTGGATGTATGGGCTCGTCATTCAGATCATCGTTTGGATTTTGCGGGGATGCATTGGCCATTTTATTCCCTCCGTTTCAGGTACTCTTGGAATCCGCTTCGTGGTAAGGTCACGCAACTGCCACGCGCAGAAAACGCGACACGCAAATTTAACCGCAGCAAGCAAAAAATGGTTTGATGCTCGTCAAGGAAAAGTTGTCTACGCCTGCTCGCCGAAAGCAAGCGGCGCGGGCCTCGGGGGGATGCGCCGCCTGCCGTTTCCGCAGCGCAACATCGGCCTCACCTGCCTTCCATTTCGCTCATGAACGATCGCGCTCTGAATCCGACCACCCCCAATGAGGCGCGGCCCGCGCGGCTGCCGTCCGAGCCGCAGGAAAATCACAACCGCGTCCAGATCGCGGTCTGGCTGCTGCTTTGCTGCGCACTGGTCTTCGCCATGGTGGTCGTCGGCGGCATTACCCGCTTGACCCACTCGGGCTTATCTATCGTCGAATGGCAGCCCCTGGTAGGCACTTTGCCGCCGCTGAGCGATGCGCAATGGCAAGAGACTTTCGAAAAATATCAGCGAACCCCGGAGTATCAGAAGGTCAACTTCGGCATGTCCTTGGGCGAATTCAAAGGTATTTTTTGGTGGGAATATTTTCACCGCCTTCTCGGCAGGTTGATCGGAATCGCTTATTTTTGCCCGTTCGCCTACTTCGCGCTCCGCCGGCGCATTCCAACCGGCTGGACGATGAGGCTATGGGGCATTTTCCTGCTCGGCGGTCTGCAGGGGGCGCTGGGCTGGTACATGGTCAAGAGCGGCCTGGTCGATGAGCCACGCGTGAGCCAATATCGCTTGACCGCACATTTGGGGTTGGCCGTGGCGATTTATGCCGCCATGTTCTGGGCGGCGTTGGGGTTGCTGCGCCCGCTGCCTTCGCCGCAGCATGCGGACCCGGCGGTCTGCCGTTTCAAGCGCCAAGCGAGTTGGCTCGCGGGCCTGGTCTTTCTGATGATCCTCACCGGAGGTCTGGTCGCCGGCATTCGGGCCGGCTTCGCCTACAATACCTTTCCCACCATGAACGGGCATTGGATACCCCCAGAGATATTCATGCTCGAACCTTGGTATCTCAATTTCTTCAACAACATGGCGACGGTGCAATTTGACCACCGCTTGATCGCATGGATGCTGGCCCTGCTCGTGCCATGGCTCTGGTGGCGCGGCTTGCGCCTTCCGCTCACCCCTCGCGCGCGTTTGGCTGGTCATTTGCTTCTGGCGGCCTTGGTTGTGCAGGTCGGGCTGGGCATTGCGACGCTGCTTCTGGTGGTTCCGGTGCCGCTTGCCGCGGCCCATCAAGCGGGAGCAGTGCTGCTGCTTAGCGCGAGCTTGTGGAACGCGCACTCACTGCGGTGAGCCGCCCACCGCAGGCGCGGCAACCAAAGACATTGCAGCGGGCTATCACCCCGAAGATGAAAAGCGGGCTCTGAACCAGGGGCGAAACGCCTGACTTTTGCCCCCCCCGAAAACCAGGGCAGATTCCGGCCAAATCCCCCAAACCAGTTCTTCGATCCACTCCTGCGCCAAGAAATGTGAGGACCTGAACTTCAGTGACTAAAGGCGGGCGCTCATCCGCCGTTATTCGACTGAGGTTACGGCCGCTTTGGACGGCCGTGCTATCGATTCTGCCCGTGCGGGCAGCTACCGGAGGCGCGAGGTTCATCCTTTGTCCACAAGCACCGCTCAGAGCCCCGATATGAGGCTGGACGCCGAAGGCACCACTTCGATTCTGATCGTCGACGACTCGCCCATGGCGCGAAGAATGCTTGTAAAAGCACTACCCGCGCAATGGCGAGTATCGATCGCGCAAGCGGGAAACGGCCGCGAAGCGCTCGATGCCTATCGCAAGGGACGTGTGGACGTGATGTTCCTCGATCTCACCATGCCCGACATGGACGGTTACCAGGTTCTGGAAACCCTGCAGAAAGAAGACCTCAATTGCTTCGTGATCGTGGTTTCCGCGGACATCCAACCCCAGGCTCGGGAGCGCTTGGTCCGGCTCGGCGCCGCCGCTTTTCTGAAGAAGCCCGTGGATACCGCCGAAGTCGCGGCGGTGCTGCATGAATACGGGTTCTTGCCGTGATCGCCGACCTGCTCAACTCCGACCAGCGCGAAGCGCTCCAGGAAATCGCCAACATCGGCATGGGGCAGGCCGGGGCTTCGATCGCGCGAGTCATGGGGGAGTTCGTGCAGCTATCCATTCCGCGCATCCTTGCACTCGAACGCGCCGAAGCCGGCGAGAAGATCGCCGCCACTTTGGGCAGCGGGACGGTGGACGCGGTGCGTCAGGCTTTTCACAATCAATTGCGCGGGGAAGCGATCGTGATCTACGGACATGAACGCTGCAACGACCTGGCCGACCTACTCGGTTATCACGGTCCCATCGATCACGCCGCCGAGCAGGAGCTGCTGCTCGATGTCACCAATCTGCTGGTGGGCGCCTGTCTAGGCGGCATCGCCGAACAGTTGAAGGCCGATATCGGCTTCTCGCCTCCCGCCCTGATGGCCGAGCGGGTGCCGATCGAGGCGCTCCTTGCCGGCGACGGGATCGAGTGGCAGTGCGTGCTGCTGGTCGAAGTCAATTTCCGGCTCGAGGGCCGCTCCTTTGCCTGCCATCTGCTCATCCTCCTCTCGGGTGAGGATCTCGGGTCATTGCGCGATGCATTGGACCGGTTTTTGGAGGCTTTCTGAATGCTGGCGGAAGACTTCGCCACTCTAACGCGCTTCATCGTCGAGCGCATCGAGGTGGGCATCTGCGCCCTGGATCGCGACGGGCGGGTGGTGCTTTGGAACCGGTTCATGGCGATGCACAGCGGGCTTGGCGCCGAAACCGTCCTCGGAAGATCGATTTACGAGATCTTCCCCGAGGTCTCCCGCCCCTGGCTGGAAAAAAAGCTCGCCAGCGTGTTCCTGCTCAAGAATTACGCCTTCACCTCCTGGCAACAGCGCGCTTTCCTGTTCCCCTTCCAACATCAGCGCCCGATTACCGGCGGGGCCGATTATATGCATCAGAATTGCGTCTTTTTGCCGGTCAAGGACGCACAGGGAGAAGTCCAACAGGTCTGCATCACCGTCTTCGATTTCACGGACACGGCAATTTTTCAGCGCATGCTGCAAAGCACCGTTGGTGAATTGGAACGAGAAAAGTTGGAGCAAAGGAAGCTGATCCGCAAACTCGAAGAAGCCCACAACCAGGTTCTGCAGTCGGAAAAACTCGCATCGATCGGCCAGCTCGCTGCCGGCGTGGCGCACGAAATCAACAACCCGGTCGGCTTCGTCAACTCCAACCTCGGCGCGCTGGAGAACTATGTCAAAGATTTGCTGGGGATCATCGATGCCTACGCCACCATCGAAAGCGAGCTTCAGTCTCGCCCCGAACTTTTCGCCCCGATCGCGGCGGCCAAGAGCAAGGCCGATCTCGAATTCCTGCGCGAAGACATCGGGCAGCTCATTCGCGAGTCCAAGGATGGCTTGGATCGCGTCAAACGCATCGTGCAGGATCTCAAGGACTTCTCGCGCGTGGGCGAGTCCCAGTGGCAATGGGTGGATCTGCACAAGTGCCTCGACAGCACCCTCAACGTGGTTTGGAACGAGATCAAGTACAAGGCCGAGGTGGTCAAGGACTACGGGGCACTGCCCGAAGTCGAGTGCCTGCCTTCCCAGCTCAACCAGGTATTCATGAACCTGCTGGTCAACGCGGCTCAGGCGATCGCCGAGCGCGGGAAAATCACCATCTCCACCCGCGCCGAGGGCGGCGAGGTGCAAGTCATGGTAAGCGACACCGGCAACGGCATCGCTGCGGAAAACCTATCGCGTATCTTCGACCCTTTTTTCACCACCAAGCCGGTGGGCAAAGGCACTGGCTTGGGCCTCTCGGTATCCTACAGCATCGTCGCCAGGCACCATGGGCGCATCGAGGTCGAGTCAACCCTGGGTCAGGGCACCTCCTTCTGCGTGTGCCTGCCCATCCGCCAAGCCGCCGAGAGCCAAGCCGCAGCCTGACCCGGTAGGAGCCTGCATACAGGTTCCCGAGCCCAAACCGACCAACCGAGGGAGCACGAATCACCCCGGTGGTTCGCCGCCGGCGCCATTGCGGGAAGTGTCCCAGCGCCCGCAGCGCCGAACTGGAAAACATCCGCCCGAACGCAGCACGCACAAGCCCCCCGAGGCATTGGCCCGCAGCGTCCGGAAGCCAAGAACGCGATCGGGCGCGACCACCACCGATCGAAGCGAGAGCGACCATGGTGGGCGAATCGTCCTCGGCATCGCGACGCGGCTCTGGCCGCTGCCGGTGCCCCTTTTCACCGAATGTCAGGCGGGAGCGTTACCGCACCTGCCCGCCGCACTCTGAAGCGCGCACGCTGCGCGAGCAGGAATCAGCGCGGCAAACGCAATAGTTCGACCAAAGCGATCAGGGCCCAGATCGACACCGCGGCTCCCGCGGCACGACCGAGCCAGATGCGGCGAGGCCCATTCAGGAATCGTGCCCCCTGGCTCGCGGCGAGAGTAAAGCCCAACCACCAGATCGCGGAACCGCAAAGCACGCCGAGGGTAAAGATGCTGGGAGAACCGGCCGACGCGCTACGTCCCAAAGACGCAAAGACGCCGCCGAAAAAGACGATCGTCGGCGGATTGGCGAGGGTGAGCAAATACGCTGCCAAAAAAGCCCTCAGGTCGCTGACTTCGGTACTGGCCGCGGCCGATACTTCGGCTGGTTTCTGCCGCAGCAAAACGAGGCCGAAGCCAAGCATCGCCAGCCCTCCCGCCAAGCGAATCCAGAAGGTCGCGCCCAGCAACGCACTGGCGAGCGCGCCAACTCCGAGGCCCGCCACCAGGGCATAACTGCCATCGGCAAACGCGATACCCAATCCGAAAACCAAGCCCGATTTCGGTCCTCGCGCCAGCGTTCGCTCCAAGCAAAGCAAAGCCATGGGACCCACCGGCGCGGCGACGGCGAGACCGATCAGCGCTGCCTGCCAAAAGAGATCCATCGCCTGGGCGTCCGCTCACGCCTGGTAGCTTCTCAGCTTTTCGACGTCGAAAAGCGCGATTTCCCGCCCTTTCACCTCAATCAGGCCGGTCTCCGAGAGCTCATGCAAAATCCGCGAGAAATGCTCCGGGGTCAGGCTCAAGCGCGACGCGACGATGTTCTTGCTGGTCGGCAGAGTCAAGCGGTAAGCCTGGCCGCCCGCTTCGGATTCCAGCGGCTGACGCATCAAGTAGCCGACGACCCGCTGCACCCCGGAGCGCAGAGAGTACCATTCGACGTCGCTCACCAGGCTGTGCAGCCGCCGGCTCAATCCAGCCAGCAGTTTTCTCGCGAAGGCTGGGTCACGCTCGATCTCTTCGAAAATCGCCTGCCGCGAGACCTGCAAAAGGAGCGAATCGGCAAGTGCCTGGGCATAAAGAATGTGCGGTTTGTCCATGAACATCACCGCTTCGCCAAAGCTCGCGCCTGGTCCGATGATCTCGACCACTTTTTCGTCGCCTTGGGCAGAGGTCGAAGACAGCTTGATCTGCCCGAAGACCACGCAATAGAGTCCGGTGCATGGCTGGCCCTTGCGATAGAGCATTTCACCCCGGTCGAGGTGGAGTTCGGCCGTGCCCAGCGCAATCCGATCCAACTCCTCGCCCGCAAGGTCGCTAAAAAGCGGGAGATTGCCCAGAAAAGCCTGGACTTTGATTCGGCGCGCGCCCGACACTGCGGCCCCGCTCAGCGCGCGGTCCAACCGCCGTCGATGGACAAGGCCGCACCGGTGATCGAGACGCCCATCGAAGACGCAAGATAGACCACCAAGGCCCCGATTTCTTCTACCCCGACAAATCGTTTGTTGGGCTGAGCTGCGAGGATTACATCGCGAATGACTTGTTCTCGCGGCAGGCCGTGCACCTTCGCCTGAGCTTCGATCTGCGCATTGACCAAAGGCGTGGCCACATAGGCGGGACAGATCGCATTGCAGGTGATCCCCGTCTCCGCCGTTTCCAAAGCAACCGCCTTGGTGAGCCCGACCACGCCATGTTTGGCGCCGACATAAGCGGATTTGTATGGCGAGGCGACCAACCCATGGGCCGACGCGATGTTGATGATGCGCCCCCAGCCGCGCCGCTTCATGCCGGGCAAAGCGGCCTTGATGGCATAGAAGTTCGAGGAGAAATTGATGGCGATGATCGCCTCCCATTTCTCGTCGGGGAATTCTTCCACCGGCGCCACGTGCTGAATCCCGGCGTTGTTGACCAAGATGTCGACCGCACCGAATTCTGCTTCCGCATGACGAATCAGCGAGGCAACTTGGTCACCCTGGCTGATGTCGGCCGCATCGTAGGCAACTTTGACCCCATGCTGTTGCGCCAAGCGCTTTTTCAGCGCCTCGATTTCTTCGGCATCGCCAAAGCCGTTCAGCATCACCTGGGCGCCCGCCGCGGCGAGCGCCTCGGCAATGCCCAATCCGATGCCGCTGGTGGATCCCGTGATCACCGCGCTACGTTGACTGAGTGCTTTCATTATTTCCTCGGTTGCTGCCGCATCAAGCGGTATGTCAGTTGCGGCCCGGCATCGCGGCGAATCCCGCCCGGGCTTTTTCCATCGCCTCCGCCAAAGCCTCAGCGTCGCCGATGTGGTTGGCGAGCAACAGAATCAGGCGCGCGTTGACGAGCTGGCTGGTTTCATCGTCGAGATCGCGATGCAAGGCGATCAGCGCCTCGTAAAAGTCGTCAGGTGAAGCAAGATTGTTATCGGTCCTCAGTCTCATACTGCCTCCGCAAGCTGAAGCGCGCGGTCGCGCGCCTTGCGGATATGGTCGCGGTCAAACCAGCGCCATCGAGCGCAAACATGCTGGTCCGGCCGCAGCAAATAGCAGCTTCCGGGACGCAAATCATACCGCACCGCAACCAATCCTTCAGCGTCGAAAATCGAATCGATGCCCGAAGGCAGAACGAGCTTGCTGCCAGGAAGGGTCAGCACCAAGCACCGCACCGGAACCTGATCCGCCGCAAGCGCGTAGACAGCTTCTTGAATGCGACGCGGCAGCTCGCTTGCCGCCCCGGCGTAATAGAGCAGTGTGAATTCGCCCCGCAAGGCTTGCAGCAGCCAACCGTAGCCTCGATCGGACGCAATCGGCGCGTCGAGCGCAGGCGCCCCCGGAACCATGGCGCCGACAAAGGCGTCCGTGTCCGGCGTGTTGAGCGGAGAGCCAAGGTGCACCGTCGGCTGCGACAAGCGGCCGCTATTGACCAGCCGGCGAGCGAAGGGGAAGTGCTCCGCCAGCGTCAGCGCCGCATTGCGAAACACTTTGCTGGCCTTGCTCTTGGGAGTAATGAAATCCGTTGCCCGGGTCGAGTTGAGAATGTTCTCGTCCGCCGCCTGCACTCGTTCGACCGAATAGCTGTCCAGCAGTGTCTCAGGCGCACGACCTTCGATCACCAGGGCGAGTTTCCAGCCCAGATTGTCGGCATCTTGTATGCCCGAATTGGCGCCCCTGGCACCGAAGGGACTCACTTGGTGCGCGGCATCCCCGGCGAATAGCACCCTTCCGTGGCGAAATTGATCCATGCGCCGACAGGTGAAAGTATAAACACTGACCCACTCCAGTTCGAATTCGCGCGTGCCCAGCATTTGCTTCAATCGTGGCAACACACGTTCGGGTTGTTTCTCAAGCTCCGGATCGGCATCCCAGCCGAGTTGGAAATCGATGCGCCAGACGTTGTCGGCCTGTCGGTGCAGCAGCGTCGACTGGCCGGGATGGAAAGGCGGGTCGAACCAGAACCATCTCTCGGTCGGGTAGTCCGCCTTCATCAGCACATCGGCAATCAAAAAACGATCGCGGAATACCTGCCCCTTCGACTCCAGGCCCAGCACATGCCGAACCGGGCTCCGCGCGCCATCGCAGGCCACAAGCCAGGCGCAGTCGAGCGTATAGGGTCCGTCCGGCGTATCGATCTCTAGGCGCGCGCCCTGCTCATGCCGGGTCACGCCGGTCACCTTATGTTCCCAGCGCAGGTCTATGCCCGGCAACCGGGCGGCGTGCTCCACCAGCAACTCTTCGAAATAATACTGCTGCAAGTTCACGAAGGCGGGACGATGATGACCGGCCTCGGGCAGCAAGTTGAAGGCATAGATTTGCCGTTCGTGAAAGAAGACCTTGCCCACGCTCCAGCTCACTCCACGGCGAACGATTTCTTCGGCGCAGCCCAGGCGATCGAGAATTTCCAGGCTGCGCTTGGCATAACAGACGGCACGCGACCCGACGCTTACGGTATCGTCTTCGTCGAGCAGCACGACGTTCAGACCACGCTGCGCCAGATCGATCGCCAGCGTCAAGCCGACCGGACCGGCGCCAACGACGACCACTGGATGCTTTGCCGGCGAGAGGCTGTCCTGATCGGGCGAGCGCCGATAGGCGAATTGCGGATTGGTATGGGTCTTCAGCATGAGGATTCAGGGCGCCGCGCCCTCGAGCGAAGCCCACATCTGACGGTCGCGCTCAGCCGTCCAGATGCGCGGATCGGGGAATTGAGTCAGCTCGTCATAGGCCCGGCTGACATCAAAGGGCAGACAGTGATCAAAAATCACCCAGGCACCAAAGCGAGGCCTGAGCCGCTCGGAAACGGCGCGGTAGATCGCGCCCAGGTCTTTTCCGGCGTTCACACCTTCGCCCACGGCGGCAACGAGTTCGGTGACGAAAGCGCGCGTGCCGGACAAACCGGCGGCCACTTCCGGTCGCGTCTTCAGCGCCGCACCCCGCCCCGGAACGAGCTTTTCCGGCCCCAGCGCGGCGATGGCGTCAAGCGTTGCCGGCCACTCGCGCAAGTAAGCGTCGCCGGTGTAGGGGGTTGCCTGGTACTCGACCAAATCGCCGCTAAAGAGCACTTTCTCCTCGGGCAGCCATACCACCGTATCTCCTTTGGTATGGCCTCGACCCAATTGCAGAACATGAACCTCCAGTTTGCCCAGCCATAGCCGCAGGCTGCGCTCGAAAACCAGCGTCGGCCGGGTCAACCCCGGCACCGATTCAAGCGCGCGAAAGAGCCGCGGAAACCGGCCGACTTCGGAAGAAAAATCGGCCTCGCCGCGCTCGATGATGAGGTCGCAAGTGTCGCGGCTGGCAATGATTTGCTCGGCGCGATAGGCCGACGCGCCCATGACTCGCACCGCATGGTAGTGAGAAAGCACGATGTAGCGTATCGGCAAATCGCTCACTTCGCGGATTCGACGAATGACGTCCGCCGCCATCACCGGCGTGGCCTGGGTATCCACTACCAGTATGCCCTCGTCGCCGATGATGACGCCAGTATTGGGATCACCCTCGGCAGTGTAAGCGTAGGCATGCTCGCTCAATCGCTCGAAGCTCACTTGCTTTTCGGCAAGGTCGCCGCAAGAGGCAAAAGATCTGCTGGTCATCGCTATCCCCCGGTCCGTTGCGGCCCTCCGAGCGGCCGGAGCGCAATTCGATGTCATGCGCCAGCCGTCGCGTTGGGCTTGGCTTGGAGTTTAGCACTAGCGGCCGCGGCAGATCACCGCGAAGCGCGGTGTGCTTACCGCGATCGGCTCGCGGTTATTAGTGCGCCGTCTTGCGAACCAAACCGACCATGATGCCGAAGATCTCCAGCGCGCCTTGCGGGCGGATCACCGGGTAGGCCTTGTTTTCGGGCTTGAGAACATAGCGGCCACGCTCAAGCTCGAGCCGCTTGAGCGTGAATTCATCGTCAACGATGGCCACAACGATGTCGCCGCGCTTGGCACTTGGCGTGCACTCCACCACCGCCAAATCGCCGTCGAGGATGCCGGCATCGCTCATCGAATCGCCGCGCACTCGGATCAGCACCGTGCGCGAGGGTTTCTCGATCAAGTAGCTGTCGATCGCCAGCGCCTCGCCATTGCCCGCCTCTACCGCCTGCGGCAAACCGGCTCGCACCGGCGAGCCCGCTACTTCGCGGGCAAAAAACTGCGCTGTCGGCGCCAGCCGTCTGCCCGGAGTGGTCTCTATGAAACCGGCGTCCTTTAGGCGATCGACCAGCGCGGCCACCGAAGACTTCGACTTCAGGCCAAGCAGCTCACCCATCGCCGCGTAGGAAGGCAGGACGCGATAGCGCGCGTAGTAGTCCTGGAGCTTTTCGAGGTAGTGACGGTCTTGGCTCATTGGAGAATCGCCATTGGTCTGCCATTTTGCAGGGGTCGATGCTAGAATATCGAACGATCGTTCATGCGTCAATGACCCCCGTGCCCTTCCTGCTAACGCTTTCTTTCGCTGCGCTCGGCCCGACCCATTGCCCGCGGCGCAGTTCTCGATCGACACCGTTTTCCGCGCCCGATGCTTGATGTTTCGTTCGCCATCGTCGACCTCGAAACGACCGGGATGAGCCCGACCGCGGATCGCATCACCGAAGTGGCCGTGATGAGCGTGGACGCCGGGAAAATCGTCGATGAATGGAGCAGCCTGGTTTGCCCCGAAATGTCGATCCCACCTGCGGTGCAAGCGCTCACGGGCATTAGCAACGAAATGGTCGAAGCTGCACCGCGGTTCGCCGAAATTGCCAAGGAGGTATGGAAACGCATCGACGGGCGGGTTTTTGTCGCCCATAACGCTCGCTTCGACTATGGATTCTTGAAGAACGAATTCCGGCGTCTTGGTTTCCGATTTCAGGCGCCCGTGCTCTGCACCGTGCGTCTGTCGCGCGCCTTGTATCCGACGCAGCGCGGACACGGTCTCGATGCACTGGCGGCGCGGCACGGACTCCGGGTGGCCGACCGCCACCGCGCCCTTGGCGACGTGCGCCTGGTCTGGCAGTTCTTGCAGGCGGCGCAGAACGAACGCAACGCCGACGCGGTAAACGAAGCGATCGCGGGTTTGCTCAAGACGCCCAGCCTGCCGCCGGGCCTGCGCAAAGAGGAACTCGAAGGACTGCCGGAAGGGCCCGGAGTGTATCTATTCTATGGGCTCAACGCCCTGCCCATTTATGTGGGCAAAAGCGTCCACCTGAAGGACCGGGTACTCTCCCACTTCTCTGGCGACCACCGAAGCGCCAAGGATATGAAGCTCTCGGCCGCGATCCGGCGCATCGAGTTCGAGGAGCACTGTGGAGAATTGGGCGCCTTGTTGCGCGAAGCCGAATTAGTCAAGTCGTTGCAGCCGCTGTACAACCGGCAGTTGCGCCGGCGCCAGAGCATGATTGCGTTGTGCCTCAGCCTCGAAGACGGGTGCCTCCGTTGGCTGGACGCCGACGCAGCCGACCCCGGCATACACGGCGAGTGGTTTGGACCCTTCCCCTCGCGGAGCAAAGCCCGCAGTGTGCTTGCCGCCCTCGCCGCCGAACACCGCCTCTGCTGGAGGCTTGCCGGCCTGGAGAAACGGGAGGGCCCCTGTTTTTCGCGCCAGATTCATAAGTGCGCCGGCGCCTGCGTGGGCGAGGAAAGCCCAGCCGAGCACGCAGTGCGTTTGGCCGAAGCCCTGCTTCCCTACCGCATCAAACCCTGGCCGTTTGCCGGCGCCATCGCCGTGCGCGAACAGCATCCGGAAACGGGTAAGGAGCGGCTGCAGGTCTTCGATCAATGGCGCCACCTTGGCAGCGCCGCCGACGAATCCGAACTGGCCGAAGTGCTCAGTCTTGCGCTGCCGACGGTTTTCGACTTTGACGTGTATCGCATTCTCGATCGGCATCTCAAACAGCCTTCGAGGCGAAAGCGTGTGCACCTCTTTCAGCGACCCAAAGCTTCGCTGAGGGTCAAGGACGAAGACTGACGGCGATCACCTCTTCGCGGTATTTGTCGGCAATCCGTCCCCGGCTGTCGCGGTCGATCAAGTCGCGGCGCACCCATCGTCGAGCGGAAGGCGCATACCAAAAAACTTCCTCTGAGGTACTGGTCCAATTGCGGCCTTCTTTGCTGGTCTCATAATGTTTCTGGTGAACCACCTTGAAGGCCTCGAAGCTGCCCGCCGGGGTTTCGATTCTTTCGAAAGCCTCAACTTTTGCTTTGACCCGGTAGATCGTCACCCCTAGGTCATCATTGCGTTTGCGCCGGTAGGTGTATTCCCAGGTTTTCCCGACAGCGAGCGGGAAAGCCAAGGGTATTTGCTTGCCCTCGACGATCCGCGCGCTTTCTATGCTCCAAGTCGCCAAGTCCAGGTTCACGAGACCGGAGGAAACCGAACGGCCGACTTTCGTGCTCGAATCGAGTTTGATCTGCGTGCCTTCGAGGGAGTGCACGCTCTCCTGCCATCCCGCGACGACGTTTTGGGTGTACAAATCGACCCGCTGCATGGCCCAGCCGTCACCGGGACGAAGGTCGGGCTGATCGCCCGGTTCGCGCTTCGTCCGGCGCGGCAAGACCGCTTCTTTGACGGGTGCCAACATCGCCAGCTGCACCTTTTCGTCCGCGGGCGGCGGGGTGATCTCCAGCGTCGGCGGTGCGGTCTTGGACTTCGGTTGGGGTTTCTCCGCCACTGCGGGCCGGCTTTTTTGGGCCGGGGGGGGTGGCAACTTCACCTCCGGCGGCAGCGGGAGTTCAAGCACCGAACTGGTCGTCACTCCGGCAGAGGCGGGATCGGCGCGTTTCACTGGCGCCGACTCGGGCACGGAGGAAAACGGCCCGGGCTTAGCAGCGACCGTCGGCTTTTCTTTCGGCGGCGTCTTCGACTTGGCAGCTTCGCTTGGCGGAACGATCGCTGGCAAGGGAGCGGCCGAACCGCCGCTTGGCACGACGGGCTCCGATCCGCCCGGCTTGGCTTCCGCCTTGAACGCGGGCTCAGCCACAGGAGCCCCCTTCTTTGGCGGTTCCGGCTTCGTTTGAACCGTCGCCGGCTCCGGCTTCGGGGCGCCAACTGGGGCCGCCTTCGATGTCTCCGCGGGAGCGGGCGCAGGGGGCGACGCAGCGGTCGGCGGCAGACTCAGCGGTCGCTCTTTGGCCGCTGGCGGCGCCACCATGGCGACCGTCGGCTGCGGCGCGGGTTTGCTGCTGGGCACACATTCACGGGCGCGAATGCGCGCCAGGGCGGCGAACTTGCCCTTGGGGAATTCTTCCAAATAGGCCTGATATTCGCAGGGTTTGTCCGAGTCCAGCTGCGCCCAAAGCGCATCTTCGGAGCTGGGCAAACTCGGCGGCGTGGGCAAAGGCGGAGGTGCGACGAGGTAGAAGCGGTCAGCCTGGATGTAGATTGCCGGCGTTTGGTCATGCTGCACTTTGGCGGCGGCTTCCTTCACCCTTTGCCGGACATTGCGCACCATCTCCGCGACCTCCAGGCCCGGCTTGCGCAATTCGACGATGAATTCGCGGGTGAAAAGACCGTTTTCGCTGCGATCGTTATCGTCCAGGCGATCGAGGGCCTGTTGGCCGACCCCGGCGGAATACACCACGATCATGCCTTCGGGAGTCTCACCGCTCGCAGTCAGACCCCGAGTTCCTCCAACGCTGCGGCCCGCGCGCTTGGGAAAGGGATTGTCACGGCAGGCGTCAATCACCAGCAAGGAGAACTTTGCCCCCGCCTGGCCGATCCGCCCCATGATGTCCTCGTTGAGCTCCACCGCTTCGTCTGACAAAGCGCCTGGGTCGGTCAGTTTGCTGATGTCCACAGGAAGCAGATAGTTGTTGCCGCCTTCCTGCACGCCATGGCCGGCAAAAAAGAAAGCGCCTACCCCGCCGTTGCCGACACGCTTGACGAATTCCCTCACCGCGGCCTTCATGCTGCGCTGATCGACATTGGTTTTTTCGATGACCTCGAAGCCAAGCGCTCGAAACTCCTTGGCCATGGCCTTGGCATCAGGCACGGCATTGTTGAGCTTCTGCACCTGCTGGTAATCGTTATTCCCAATTACTAACGCCACTCTTGTCGACTCGCCGGCCGAGGCGAGCTTAGGACGAACCTGCGCAGCGGCGTCAACTGGCGCGCCCACGCAAAGGCCGACGACAAGAAGTGGAGGGATCAAACGAACGAGAATCATATTGAGCTTGCTTACCGCACGATAGCCTTCGCTACCGAGTCTAAGTACCTTATTCAGGAAAATCCAGCCCCAAGATGTGTGATGTAAAGAAAATCGAAAATAACCCGTAGATACTCTCTTGGAGCAATTGCGGGTTTGTTGACGTGGGTCTAAGATGAAACCTTAGCCTAGATCGCGAACTGGGTGGCGGAAATCTGTTGGAGTGTCGCGGACGAACTTGGTCTGCGACCTCATGACCGGGGATGAGCATGGAAACAAAACCTCTTGAAAAAGTTAAAAAACTGGTTTCAGCGCAATGCCAACGTCATTGGGCTCGTTTGGCCACCGTCACGTCCTTGGCCATAGCGAGTCTCGCACTTGCTCTGCCCGCTCATGGGTTGCAGGTAGGGGCTGGTTCGGATCACGGTTTTTTCATACGTGACGACGGCTCGCTCTGGACCTGGGGCGGGAATGCCTTCGGCACACTCGGAGATGGCAGCCTGGTTAGCCGTGCCACTCCGCTGCGAGTATTTGACAAAGTGGCTTCCGCGGCGGGCGGGGGCTGCCACATGGCCGCAGTGAGAACGGATGGAACACTCTGGGTTTGGGGTTGCAATAGCGAGGGACAGCTGGGAAACGGCGCAACCGACAATCGCACGGTTCCTGTGCAGCTCATGAGCAATGTTCGAGCGGTCGCCGCAGGGGCGTCGCACACTCTTGCGCTAAAGACGGATGGGACGCTCTGGGCTTGGGGAAAAAACGGCGATGGCCAACTTGGCGATGGCAGCACGACCGCGCGCAGCACTCCGGTGTTCATCATGTCCGGCGTCAGGGAAGTCAGCGCTGGCGACAACCATTCTCTCGCGATCAAGTCCGATGGGACCTTGTGGGCCTGGGGCAACAACGACGGGGGACAAGTCGGAGATAATTCCACCACCGATCGAAGCACGCCGGTGCAAGTCGCGTCGGGCGTCTATCAAGCCGCGGGGGGAAGGTTTCATTCGATTGCCGTAAGAACCAACAATTCGGTTTGGGTCTGGGGCCACAATGGCAACGGGCAACTGGGGACGGGATCCACCACAGCGCTCAAGGTACCCACCCAAATCATGACCGGTGCTGTCGAGGTACGCGCCGGCGGCTACCATTCGATGGTGCGCAAAACCGACGGAGCCGTCTGGGCCTTTGGCTACAACGGCTATGGCGAAATAGGGGATGGAAGCACCAGCGATCGCCTATCCGCTGTGCAAGTGAACACGAGCGCGACTGGCCTCGC
The DNA here is from genome assembly GCA_964517465.1 of uncultured Alcaligenaceae bacterium. Taxonomy (GTDB): domain Bacteria; phylum Pseudomonadota; class Gammaproteobacteria; order Burkholderiales; family Casimicrobiaceae; genus JACPUX01. The sequence continues at coordinate 10,369 of CAZFEK010000041.1, read as the reverse complement.
CGCAGGCACCTACTTTTCTTTGATTGTTAAGAGCGACGGCACATTTTGGTCCACTGGCGAAAACCAGCTTGGACAGCTGGGGGACGGAAGTACCATCAATCGCGGTGCCCCGGTTTATCCCATAACGTCGGTGCAGCAGGCCGCGACCGGAGGGTTCCATTCCCTCGCGGTAAGAACGGACGGCACCCTCTGGGCCTGGGGCGCCAATGCTTGGGGACAAGTGGGCGATGGCAGTTCGGCCGGAACGCGAACCGCGCCGCTCCAAATCACGAGCGGAGTTCGCAGCGCTGCGGCCGGGCAGTTGTACTCATTGGCGGTGAGAACCGACGGAGGACTTCTGGCTTGGGGAGACAACAGCTACGGCCAGTTGGGCGACGGATCGACCACCACCCGCCTCACACCAGCCCTCGTGATGAGTGCTGTGCAACAAGTTGCGGCGGGCGAGTATCACACACTTGCCGTCAAGACCGATGGCACGCTATGGAGCTGGGGACGCAATTACGACGGCCAACTGGGTAACGGAAGCACGACCGATCGATCCAGCCCGGCGCAGATTCTGACCGGGGTCCAAGCGGTCGCGGCAGGTTTCTACCATACCTTGGCGCTGAAGTCTGATGGCACTCTTTGGGCGTGGGGCTATAACGGACAAGGGCAAGTCGGGGATGGATCGACCACGACTCGCTCCAGTCCGGTACAGGTTCTTACCGGGGTTCGCGCTATTGCGGCGGGATGGAAGCACAGCCTCGCAATCAAGAACGACGGGAGCTTGTGGGCCTGGGGCGGAAACTCTGACGGTCAGTTGGGTGACGGAACGACCACGGATCGTCTAGCGCCTGTCCAAGTCGCAAGCGCAATCCAGAGCGTTAGCGCGGGCTCGGTGGCAACGATTGCAGTGAAAACCAACGGAACGGTATGGACCTGGGGATCGAACATCTCACAATTGACTGGTCCGGGAGCAGCAACAACGGAAACCAAGCCGCGCTTGAATCCCTTCCTGCAGGGCATTGCCCAGGTAAGCAGCAAGCGGGTGCACGGCGTTGCCATCGCGGCAGACGGCCGGCTGGCCAACTGGGGCAATAACGGTCAGGGGCAGCTTGCGATTACTCGTGTCATGAGCACAGCCAGCTACGGTCGCGTGGTCGATTCAATCGGCGTATTCGGAAATGTGGCCTTGGTCACCGAGCATTACAACCCTTCCATTCGTAATGGTGCCGGCACCCTGGGGATCGGCCATTACTTCGTCACGGCAGGCAACGATGAGCGTGCAGCCATCGAAAGTGGTTCCGCGGGCCCGGGTTGGTCTCAGACCGGGAGATTCTTTCGCGCCTATTACTCCGCCAGCGGTGCGCCAACCGGGGCAGTAGGGGTTTGTCGCTTCTACGCCGCCGAGCCCAACAGCCACTTCTACACCGCCAGCGAGGGCGAATGTCAAAGTCTCAGAAACATGAACCCGTCCAACAACCCGGCTCTAGGTTGGGCCTATGAGGGCATAGCGTTTTACACGGTTCTCCCGACAGCCTCTGGTTGCGCAACGGACTTCTACCCGGTATATCGTTCCTACAATGACCGCTACGGGCCGCCTGCCACAAACGATGGCAATCACCGCCTCACGCCGAGTTACAACGACCACTACCGGATGATCAAGTTCTTCGGATATGCGAACGAAGGAGTTGCGTTCTGCTCGCCCGTTAAGTCGATTGCGGGCGGCGATTTACACGCCAGCTATGCTTACCCCGGCGCGAGCATTCAGAGTGGGGCAGCCATCGCCGCCGAATTCGTCTTCAGCAACAACGGTCCAGGCAGGGGTGATGGCGGCGCACTTTATGCGGTACTACCTGGCGAGGTTTCAAACTGGAGCGTGACTTGTGCCGGCCGTTATGGCGCGGTCTGCCCCTCCGCTTCGAGTCTTACTCCGAACGCATTGCGCAGCGGGGTGGCATTGCCCGCCTGGCCCGCGGGAGGCGGGATCACACTGACCGCACAAGGTAATGCACCTCAAGTCAGCAGCGGCAGCGAGGTCACGCTCACTTTTGCGGCAACAGTCTCACCCGCCAGCGGCTTGCCGGATCCAAACCGCACCAACAACACGGTTTCCACGGCGCAAACGGTTGTGCGCGCCGCCAACACCTGCAACTATGTCGTCACGCCGACCGGGTTGTCTTTCGGCTCGGGCGCTCAGTCCGCAAACTTATCGGTTTCGGTTGCCTCTGGATGCGCTTGGTCGGCACAAAGCGGCGCGGGCTGGATCGGGTTGTCGACCGGGGGAGCGGCTGCAGCCACCGCGGGCGGAAGCGGTCCGGGCACACTGACCGTCTCTGTGCTCGGAAACGCTGCCACAACCGAGCGTGCCGGAACCGTCACTGTGCAAGGGCAGCAGGTGCTGTTGAGCCAGGCCGGATCGGCCCCACCGCCTGCAGCGACATGCAGTAATCTCAGGCTGCAACGCACGGGCGATCAAGTCTCAGGCGAGTGGATGTCCGGTTCCGTTTCGTTTGAAGTGATCGTCGATGCGTCCTGTCAGTGGCAGGCCGCGAGCCAGGTGCCCTGGATCGCGATTACCGGCGGCGCAACCGGCAAAGGGAATGGGACCACGAGCTATCGAACGGATCCGAATCCCTCTTTGGCTCCTCGGGTCGGCACCATCGCCGTCGGCAACCAGACCTTTACGGTCACCCAGTTCGGCGCCAATGAAGGTCCCGGAGGCGACGGCGGAGGAGACGGCGGCGGCGAATGAGACTTTTGTAACTTCGGGGAGAGCATGCGGTCACTTGGTGGCTCTCGCCGGCTTTGCGTAAACCTCCCCACCGAATTCTCCAGAGCGCCCCTTTCGGGCGCTCTTTTTTTGGTCAGAGGTGGCAATGCGCCAGACCGCGCTTCTCCAAATACTGCTGGTGATAGTCTTCCGCTGGCCAGAATGTCTCAGCCGGTTCGATGGCCGTGGCTATCGGTTGCCGGTGCTTGCCGCTCTTGGCCAGCGCCGCGCGTGACGCCTCAGCCGCGGCGCGCTGCGCAGGGTCGTGCACAAAAATCACCGTGCGGTATTGCGTGCCGAAGTCCGGTCCCTGCCGATTGACCTGGGTCGGGTCATGGCATTTCCAGAAGACCTCCAGCAGCGACTCATAACTCAGCTGCGCCGGTTCGTACTCGACCTGGACAACCTCCGCGTGACCGCTTCGATCGGTGCAAACCGCTTCATAGCTGGGCTGGCTCACGTGCCCACCCATGTAACCCGCTGCAGTGCTCTTGACTCCTTCAATGCGGCGGAAAGCCGCCTCCACGCCCCAAAAGCACCCGGCACCAAAAGTGGCCAAAGCCATAGCTCTACTCCTTTGCTGCGTATACTGCAGACCTCGCGTCGCGCGGCCCCATGCCCATCGCTACTTCATGCCTCTTCGGCCAAAGCCCGGCGCATGCGCCGCAGCCCCAAGGCCACGAGCAAGGCCACGGCCGGGATGGAAACCCCGGTAACCAAATCGATGTCGAGCGACACACCCGAGGCTTTGAGCCCTTTGGCAAAATAGCCCACGAGCCCGACCAGGTAATACGTGATCGCCGCCACCGACAGCCCTTCGACCGTCTCCTGCAAGCGCAGTTGCAGATGTGCTCGACGGTCCATGGAGGCGAGGATGCGCTGGTTCTGCTGTTCCGTGGCAAGCTCCACGCGGGTGCGCAGCAACTGGCTCGCCCGGGCGATGTGCGCCGAGAGTTCTTCCTGGCGGCGCTGTGCGGCGGCGCAAGTCAGCATCGCCGGCGCCAAGCGCCGCTCCATGAATTCGCCCAGAGTTTGTAAGCCCGGCAGGCGATGCTCCCGCAGCTCGGTGATGCGCCGCTTGACCAGTTCGTAATAGGCCTGGGCCGCCGAAAACCGGAAGCGGGTTTCCGCCACCCGCTTTTCCATGGCCGCGGCAACCTGGGTCAGTTTTTGCAGCAGTTCACCTTCCTCATCGGGTGACGCGGTGGTCAGTGCCGTGGTAATGCGCGCCAGCTCGCTCTCGGCCTCACCCAAGGCCAGATGCGTCGCCCTCGCCACGGGAAATGCCAAGAGCGCCATCATGCGATAGGTTTCGATCTCCAAGAGCCGCTGCACCACGCGCCCAGCCTGCTTGCGGCTGAAGCGATGGTCGAGCACCAAGAAGCGGCTGTGCCCGGCGTCGGTAATGCGAAAGTCGGCGAACACCGCCCCCGCGCCATCGACCACACTGGCGCCGATGACGTCTTCGTGCCCGAAGAATTCGGTGAGCGGCGCACGCTCGGGTTCATGATCATGCGCCGCGCGCAAGCTCACCTCGGCGGCGACCAGAACTTCCCCAGGCAGACTCGCCAGCCAATTCGCCGGCAGCGCCGCGAAGGCATCGGCCGCCGCTTCGCTGTGTCCGGTACGAAAAACGGTGTAGGTCGAGAACTCGGCGTGCCTTTCCCAACGCAGACGATAACCCGGAAGATCGAGCAGCACATGACTGGCCTCGCCCATCTCGCTCGGTGCCGGATCTTGGCCAGCCTGCTCGCACAAAGTGTGCAAAGCCCCCCGCTCCCGCACCGCCGCTTCGGGCGGGCTCAGCAGCGCGAGAAAACCGACGTGCTCCGGCGTAAAAAGCGGCGCCGGCGGACGTGCGTGAACTTCGTCGTTGAGGCTCTGGCGGAGCGCGAAATCGGGAGGCAGCGCCGCCATGCCCGGGCCTAGAGCTTGGCTTCCACCCAGGCGGGCACGCCCGCCAGGGCCTGCGGCAGCGCGCCGACATCGGTGCCGCCGCCTTGCGCCATGTCCGGCCGCCCGCCGCCCTTGCCGCCCACTTGCGCGGCGACGTAGCCCACCAGTTCCCCCGCCTTGACTTTGGCCGTGAGGTCTTGGGTGACGCCGGCGATCAGCGTCACTTTGCCGCCTTCGCTGGAGGCCAGCACGATCGCGGCGGACTTGAGTTTGTTTTTCAACTGGTCGAGCGTCTCGCGCAGGGTCTTGGCATCGGCACCGTCGAGCTGGGCGGCCAGCACACGCGCGCCCTTCACTTCCTGGGCGGCACTGGCGAGGTCATCGCCCTGGCTGGCGGCGAGTTTGCCCTTGAGGCGGGCGAGTTCCTTTTCCAGCGCCTTCACGTGTTCGGTGATTTGTGTGAGCTTCTGCGTCACTTCCGCCGCGGGGGCCTTCAAGGCGCCGGCCACGGCCTGGATCTGGTTTTCCAGGCTCTGCGCGAATTCCAGCGCGCCCTCGGCGGTGACCGCCTCGACACGCCGTATGCCGGCCGCCACGCCACCCTCGGACACGATCTTGAAAAAGCCGATGTCGCCGGTGCGGGCGACGTGCGTGCCGCCGCACAACTCGGTGGAATGTTCGCCCATGCCCACCACACGCACCTCGTCGCCATACTTCTCGCCAAAAAGCGCCATCGCACCGGTGGTGATGGCCTCATCGTATTTCATCACTCGCGCCGTGACCGGCGCGTTGGCGCGTATGGCCGCATTGACCCGCCGCTCGACCTCGCGCAATTCCTCGGATGTGATCGGCTGCGGATGGGAAAAGTCGAAGCGCGTGCGCTGCGGATCGACCAGCGAACCTTTCTGCTGCACGTGTTTGCCCAGCACCTGGCGCAGCGCGGCGTGCATCAAGTGCGTGGCCGAATGGTTCCATTGCGAGCGTGCCCGCGCGGCATGATCCACCTGGGCCGCCACGGTGTCGCCGACGCGGAATTCACCGGTTTTCACTTCGCCGTGGTGCCCGAACACCTCGGCTTGAATCTTCTGCGTGTCGCTGACATTAAACAAAGACAGGCACACGCCGCCTTTGGAAAGCTCGCCGCGATCGCCCACCTGGCCGCCGGATTCGGCGTAGAAAGGCGTGCGGTCAAGCACCACGATGCCGGCCTGGCCCGCCGCCAGCGCCTCGACCGCCGCGCCTTGATGATAGAGCGCGACGATGCGCGCTTCTTCGCTAAGTGTGTCGTAACCATCGAAGCGCGTTTTCACGCCGCTGTATTCCACGCTGCCGCCCATCTTGAAGCTGCTGGCCGCGCGGGCGCGCTCGCGCTGGGCGTTCATGGCCGCCTCATACCCCGCTTCGTCGACGCTGACGCCGCGCTCGCGGCACACGTCGGCGGTGAGGTCCAGCGGGAAACCGAAGGTGTCATAAAGCTGGAAGGCGGTTTCGCCATCGAGCACCTGGCCGCCTTTGGCAAGGGCCGCCTCCAGCACTTTCATGCCGTGCTCCAGGGTTTCGGCGAAGCGCTCTTCTTCCTGCTTCAGAATTTGCGTCACCCGCGCCGCATTTTCGGTGAGCTCAGGGTAGGCCGCGCCCATCTGGCGCACCAACTCATCGACCAGCGTATGGAAGAAAGCCTGGTTCTGCCCGAGCTTGTAGCCATGGCGTATGGCGCGCCGGGTGATGCGCCGCAATACGTAGCCGCGGCCTTCGTTGCCGGGAATCACCCCGTCGACGATGAGAAAGGCGCAAGCGCGAATATGATCGGCAACGACTCGCAGCGAGGGGTTTTCGAGGTCCGCGGCGCCCGTCGCTTTGGCCGCGGCGCGAATCAAGGCTTGAAAGAGATCGATTTCGTAATTCGAATGTACGCCCTGCAAAATGGCCGCCAAACGCTCCAGGCCCATGCCGGTGTCGACGCAGGGCTTGGGCAGCGGCGTAAGCACGCCATGCTCATTGCGATCGAACTGCATGAACACCAGGTTCCACACTTCGATGTAGCGGTCGCCATCGGCGTCCGGCGAACCGGGCGGGCCGCCCGCCACTTCGGGGCCGTGGTCGTAGAAAATTTCCGAGCAGGGACCGCAAGGGCCGGTGTCGGCCATTTGCCAGAAATTGTCGCTGGCGTATTTGGCGCCCTTGTTGTCGCCGATGCGCACACAGCGCTCCGGCGGCACGCCGATTTCTTTGGTCCAGATGTCGAAGGCTTCATCGTCGTCGATGTAAACCGTGGTCCACAGCTTGTCGGCGGGCAGGCCATAGGCTTGGGTCAACAGCTCCCAGGCGAAGTGAATGGCGTCGCGCTTGAAGTAATCGCCGAAGCTGAAATTGCCCAACATTTCAAAAAACGTGTGGTGCCGCGCGGTGTAACCCACGTTTTCCAAATCGTTGTGTTTACCCCCCGCCCGCACGCAGCGCTGCGCCGTGGTGGCGCGTTTGTAGGGCCTTTGCTCGCGGCCGAGGAAAACATCCTTGAACTGCACCATCCCGGAATTGGTGAACAGCAGCGTCGGGTCGTTGGCCGGCACCAGCGGGCTGGACGCCACGCGCGTATGGCCGTGCGCGGCGAAGTAGGCAAGGAATTTTTCGCGGATGTCGGAGACGTTCATGTTCGGTTCCCAAAGCTGGCAGGGCCGGCGACGCTTCGCCCTGCCCCGAAAACCGGGACAAAACGCTGCGTCAAGGCCGGAAAACGTGAAATTTTGTCATGCGCCGGGGCCGCAGGCAACCTGCGGCCAGGCTTGGCGCTGGAAAACCTGACCTGGCAACGAAGCGCGGCCCATTGCGATCTTGCCAGTTTGAGGACGAAGAAGGACGCGGTCTTCTGGTTATTTGGGGGGCAGGAAGCGGCGCGTTCGTGCGCCTTGCACTCCCTCCCCCTGGGATGGGGGTGGGGGTGATGGCTGGGGTGAGATGGGGCAGACGCAAAACACCGAGCCGATGTATCCACCCCCATCCCCGCCTTCCCCCATCGAGGGGGAAGGGGCTGGGCATGGTAGGGTGACGGTCAGGCCCACACGAGAGTTCTATGGATCGAAAACCGAAGACATTCCGCCCGTGGCCGCCCCGCCAACCAGCGGCCCCTGCGGCTTGTAGCCCACTGGGCGCTCGGGGATAATCGAGCGGCCTTTGCCGGCAGCGCAAACACGCCGCAAGGCGCGTGAGGCGCAGCTTGGCGCCGCCGCGCAGTGCGGCGAGCAAGACCTTCCTTGCCACCGAACCCGAGTTGAGACCAAGGAGCCTGGAGTGAATCCGAATACATGGCTGGCTGGCCTTGAGGGCCCGCAAGGCTCACGCGAATGAACGCCTTGCGCTGGTTTCTGGTGATCGCCACGGCCCTGGCGGCGATCGGGTTTGTCGCCCTCTTGACCCTTGCCGACGGCTTCCGGCGCTCTTTTGGCGCCTCCGAGAACGGTCCATGGGTGGCCGTACTCCCGATACTCGCGGCGGGACTGCTCCTTGCCGCCTTGCTGTGGCCCGAACCGCGCGCGCTGCGGCACGCCGCCGCCGTCGCGGTTTTGATTTTGGCCGCGTGTAGCGTTTGGGTCTTGCGCGAGTCGGCCTTCGTCGGCTCGCTGGGCCTCGTCTACAGCGGTCTGTGGGGGCTGTGGTATTGGCGGGTGGTCTGGCAACAGGCAGGCGGCCCCGCGCCCTGATTTCAGGATGAGCCGACGCATGAGTTTTGTTCTCGTCCTCGCCGCGCTGCTGGCGGCCATCGCCTTGGCCTGGGTCTGGCAGGGCTCGCGCCCGAAAGAGAATCAGGATGAAACTGGTGCAACCACCAAGGACGATGCCGGCGCCCAATGGCAGGCGCAAATCGAGCTGGAGCAGTTGAGCGAAACCCAGCCTGATTATGAGCGCAAGCACCTGAAACTCGTTTTGCGCAACGCCAAAGGCAAAGAGACCGAAACGCCCGAGGTGTCTTTCGAACTCGATGGCCAAGCACTCGAATATCGGGTGAGTCAAGGCAACTATTATGATCGGCACCCCTACTACCGCCTGCGCGAGGACAAGGATTCGTCGCTCGCCGCGGACACCGACTACGCCCTCGCCCTGCGCCGCGACCAAAACACACCCTCGCCCTTCGCCCGCCTGCGCACCCCGGCGCCCATGTCAACCGCCCAGTTCGAGCTGCCCGCCCGGCACGCGAGCCATCGTGATCTCGTCATCGCCTGGAAGGGCCTGCGCCAGCAAGCGGACCTCTTGATCTACAAAACCCATACCCTGTCGGACGGCCAAGGCAATCAATCCATCGAAGCGGGCGGCCCCTACGCGGCCGATGCCCTGCGGCACCGCATCGGCCCCGACGAAAAAGTCCTGCGCGAGGGAAGTTATGTCGTCCCCGCAAGCTACCTCGCCGCCTCCGCCGCGGGCAAGGTGACCACCCTCACCATCGAGCTAGAGGCTACGAACCGCGGACAGTTTCTGCACCCGGTGCTGAAGGGAAGCACCATCACCGCCAAACGGAAGATCGTTTTTCGGGTCGACGTGGTGGAAGGGCGGGAGAAGTGAGGCTGAAGCGGGCGGCGCTGAGCCTATCGTAGGGGCGACACGTATTCGGGGCGGTATCGACGCAAGTGGAGGCCTTTGCAACCCCGCCCTGCTTTCGCAGTTTGGCGCCGCGGATGGGATCGTCAGACCAGGCATCGCAAAGCCCCAAAGAGGGGGAATGTTATGGGCTGCCGGGAAATCCGGCGCCACCGCAAGAGGCGTTTGGAGGTTTCCATGGAAGGTCTCGAGCGCATTACCCGCCGGCCCGAGGTCATGGGCGGCAAGGCCTGCATCCGAGGCATGCGAGTCACGGTCGGCATGATCGTCGGACAAATCGGAGCAGGTCGTAGCATCGAGCAATTGCTTGCCGATTACCCCTACCTCCCTCGAATGTGGGAGTTTAATCAGGTCCGCCGGGCGCACTTGCGAAAGGCGGGTCCGCTCACCCAAAATACACACACTGGCGTACACAACTGAGGCGCTGCATGAAAACCCTAACCACCCGAGTATTCAACAATGGCAACAGCCAGGCCGTGCGTATTCCGGCCGAGTACCGCCTGGACACCGATCAAGTGAGCATCTCGCGCAATGAAATGGGCGATCTCATCATTCACCCGCTGCTCACCGAACGCGGCGCCGCTCTGCTCAAAGCCTTGCGGGCGCTCGGCGAGGCGGACGACGGTTTCATCGCCGCCCTCCAGGACGATCGGGCCGGCAAACCACCCATGCAGGAACGCGACGCGCTGTGATCTATCTGCTGGACACCGACATTCTGATCTACCTGATCAAGAATCAGCCTCCTGCCATCGCGAAGCGGGTGGATGCGCTGACCGAGGCCGACCGGCTCGGCATGTCCTTCATCACCTGAGCGGAATTACTGAAAGGCGCCGAGCGCAGCACCCGCAAACCCGAAGTGCTCCAGCGCCTGGATGCACCGGCAAGGCAAGTCGCAGTGCTGTACCCGACCACTCCGGCCATTTGCCGACACTATGCCGAACAATTCACCCGACCGAGAGCATCCGGCACCCCGATTGGCGCCAATGACCTGTGGATAGCCTGCCACGCCCTGGCCGAAAGTGCCACACTGGTGACGCATAACACCCGCGAATTTCATCGCATCTCGGGTTTGCAGAGTAAGCGTCCACCCGCCCCACCTTCCGATCGCTCACGCTGTCGCGCACACTGCAC
>CAZFEK010000040.1:0-40357 GCA_964517465.1 uncultured Alcaligenaceae bacterium | reverse complement strand
AGAAGATAGGCAGATAGGGCAGCGAGGTAGGACACGGCTGCCCGCAGCGGCCGCAAGGAATTGCCGGGCTCATAGGGGAAGGCAAAGGCATTCGGCCACGGCAGCACACCAGCAAAAAAAGAAATCAAAATGAAGACGACAGCGCCGCCCGTGGCGGAGAATATCGCCGCCCGAGGACGAAGTATAAAATGCCAAAGTAGAGCAACCGCAAACCATCCCGCGATCAGCGTAATCCAGCGAGCGGCGAAGACGCTGGCGGTCAGATCTGCGCCTGCCAGCTTGAAAATTGGAAAGATCACCATCATTGGGCCGATACCCAGATAAGGGAAAAAATCCCTTGCGGGTAACTGGCCGGCATCGATCCGGTACAAAGCGCTCGCCGTCTGGAATGCACCGTCAATGTGGTTGGTCGGCACATCGACTGCGCCAAGAAGCGCTTTCGCGGTGAGGAACGCGAACGCGGCCAATAACGCGCCGGCACACAAATAGGTGCCGGTACCGTTACTAGAAGACAGCCTGCGAAGCCACGGTCCCAACCTGTTCATCTCCCCGCACCGATGAATTCTTCCTTGTCGAGCCTCTCGATGACGTCGTAGACGTTGTCAATCTTCCCTCCCAGAATCGAGTAGCAACCCGGCAGATCCCCATGCCGCTCAAACAAGATCGGCCGGCCATCGTCGACTTCATTCTTGACGAGAACGGTCTTGACTTCGAACAGCGACTCGACATACTTGGCTTCCCGCGCGATCGGAAGGTACCTCGCCGCATCCCGAATCATCCGATCGACTCGGCTTGCGCGATCATATCGTGCCAGCATTTCATAAGGGTCCACGCCCGGCTCATCTTCCCAACTAAAATGCGGCGTGTAGCGGACATGGGATAGCGTGTGCAGATCGCGGGGTGGGAAGGGCATCATAGAAAAAAACGAGCCGTCCATTATGGTGACCCCCACGTCTTTGAGAACGCCGGGCACTTGCACCAGCGCCATTTCGGTCACTTCTTGTTTGAGCCCAGTCCGAATTCTCCGAAAATCGCCCGAAAATTGATTTAATCCGCTATACGTGCAATTGAAGAGATACCGACAGCGAAGCGAATCCGTTTGTACATCTCCCCCTCGGATTTCCACCACCAGGTCGTTCTCCGACGCTTTGCGGATTGCGACCGCTCGTGCCGAAAGACGCGTTTCCACACCACTTGCCCGCAATTCACTCTCGGCCCACCGGGCAAGTCGCGTGCCGTCGAAGGCGCATTCTTCCGCGAGGAATACCTCTTCGATCAGCCGGGGCTCGAACAATTGGGCGATCGCGGCATCGGCTGGTTCGAGCTTCGCCCCCACCTCCTGGCAGAAGCGAAGGAACTGTCTGGCATTCACTTTGGAGTTGCGCCGCGCAATCGCATAAACTTTCACGAAATCGCACTTGACCGCCTCAGACCAATCTCGCAAGAATCTGGGCGCATTGACGCGGCTGCGCAACGCCGTGGTAAGGCTCCTCGGATAGTGGTAGCCGGCATGGACCCGAGCTTGATTGTTATATGAGGCGCGAAGCAGCAAATCCGGCTCCTTCTCGATCAGGATCACCCGGCGAAATCGCCTCTGTCTTCTGAGGTAGACTGCAATGACCGCTCCATAAAACCCCCCCCCCACGACCACCGCATCAAGGATCTCGCTATTCACGATCCGCCGCTACAGCGGTCGGCGTCGCTGGAGCCTATAGACATAGGAGCGGAGGCGTCTTCGATGTTGAGTCTCTCCGTTCGCGTGATACGCGCGCTGGAAAACTCTTGACCTACGTGGTAGAGCGGGCCCTCGCTCGCAAGGCGAGCCATTTGTAGAACATATTCACCCAACACCAAGAGTACCAGCGAGATCAGGAAGAACATCCCCGATTGTTGCAAGGATAGGCTCACCCAGCCTGGCGCGACGTCAGCTTTCATGAGCCCTACCGCAACGACGTATATGGAATAGAGAAGGTTTGCGGCCGCTCCAAAAAGAGACAACCGAGTTACCAGGCGCATCGGTCCTTCGGTCGTGGAAACGAGCAGCCGCATCCCACGGTCAATGCTTTCGCCCAGCCCCTTGGGCTCTTGCTCCAGCGGCGCGGCGCTGTATTCCAAATTCACGCGGGCAAATCCCGCAGTAGCTGCCAGGTGCCGATAAACGACCTGGGGCTGCGGATGCTGAAGAATGAAGCTGATAACACGCTTGCTGAGCACTTGGTAGCTGGGTGTTTCCTTCGCAACCTCGATTCCATTGAAGGTCTTGTAAATCGAGTTGAACACCGCGCGCGCGGCCCGGTAGGCAATACTTTGCGGCGGCTTCCGTTGGTTGTTGGCAAAAACGACATCGGCGCCGCTCACCGCTTGGTCCAGCATTTCGGGGAGAAACGCGAGGTCGTCGCTTATTGGATCGACGACAGCGACAAAATCACCCAGGGCGTTCTCGATGCCCGCCCACGCAGCCGTCTCATAGGCCACCTCCTTGGTGAGCGCATAGACCTGCAAATTCGGCAGGCCATTGGGAGCGATCAGGCCCCTGAGTATGTCGACGCTCTGATCACTCGATGCGTTGTCGACGACGATCAGCTCATAGTCGCTGACGCAACCGCATAGCTGGTTCGTAACCCCCCTCAAAATGCCTTCCAGCCGAGGGCCTTGATTGCGTGCCAAGAGCACAACCGACAAAAAAAACGGAAACCGCGGCATCGTCTCTGCTTTCCTCCCATTTGCGATGTTCTGACCGCGCAAAATCTACTCGATTCGGAATACTCTGTCCATAAGGGGGGCACGCACCTCACCAGGACGCCGTGACGCCCGATCCAGGAGAAACAGAATCCGGCACAGCGCGCTAATCAAGAACCAGCCTCGCCTTGATGACTGGACAGGGCGCCGTCGCGTCGCTCCAAGATTGAATCATCTCAATCGCATACGTCCCCTTGGTTTTCGGAAGATCGATGGCGGCCAGTTCGAAACCCACAGGCGCGTTGTCAGGCAACCGCAAACTCGCCGCAACGTCTTGCCGTTGCCCTCGGCTCGAGGTATAGGCGAAGTTCGCTGTCCCCGATTCGATCTCGACGAGTCGCACCACCAGGAAATCGCTGGGCTTGGCCCGCTCCGGATGCCAAGCCCACCCGCTGAAGAGCGCCTGCCCTCCCGCCTTCGCCCGAAACGTATCGCCGCTGACTCCGCGTTTGTCCACCGTATCGAGCGAGCAGACTCCGGGCGCGAGTACCTTGCGTGCCCCCAAAACCGCGCTGCCGTCCGGCGCGAACGCGCGCGGCTCACGTTGGCCGCAAGCCAAAACAATCGCTGCCAACGAAAAAACCGCGATCCGGCCATAGAGGACCGAACGCTGCGGGGGAGTGACTTCACCGTTTATACGTTGCATTTGATACGTGCTCCTCTTTAGAACTCGTCACCAGGAATGCCGCAAACGCGTCCGCCAAATCGCTTACTTTGCGGTCAAAAGACCATGCCCATTCCGCCAGCATGAGCGCAGCGAAATGAAACCGCTCGCGGCCCGGATCGATCCGAATCGACTCGGCCACTTGATTTCCCAGAACCGCCAGACTATCGCCATACCGGGGCGCCTGCGCGAAATAGCCCCCGACATCACCGCAACGCTCTGCCCAGCGCGCAATCCAGTCCCGCATGGGCAGTATGAACCCTTGTTTCTTGCGATTGAGGATGCCGTCCGGTAACCAGCGTTTGGCGACTCGCCGCAGCGCGATCTTGCTGGCGGAACCGCACATCCGATCGGCCGCGCGCAGCCGAGCCACGCCCATCTCCACGATCGCGGGATCGAGATAAGGGGCCCGCCCTTCGAGACTATGCGCCATCGCCATGCGGTCAAATTTTACCAGGAGGTCGTCGGGCAACCAGGTCGTCAGATCCGCGCAGGTGGCCCGCTGCAAAGGATCGCTGCTTTGCCTGAGCCAAGCGACCAAATCATCCTCCCACTCATCCCTTGCGTGCGGCAGGGCGTTGGTCAACAGGGTTCTCCCTGCGACGTCGGTGAGCAGCGGAAAACCCGAAGCCGTCGCCAGGCTCGTTTCATCAACCAGGCGATCGGGGAAAGCAGTTCGCAAAGCCCGCCCGCGCCGAAACGCACTCAGGCGATCACGCCAAGTTGGCTTCTCTGAGAATCGCGAATAGTAGCTGTACCCCGCAAAGATCTCATCGGCCCCCTCGCCCGCGAGAACCACCTTGACATGCTTGCGCGCTTCGCCGCAGAGCCAATACACCGGCAAGAGCGCCTGGTCACCCAAGGGTTCATCCAAGGCAGCGGCGGCACGCGGGAGAAGGTCAAGAAACTCGGCCTCATCGAAGACGAAGTGATGATGATCGCTGTCGATGTATGCCGCGACCTCGCGTGCGAACTCGCTCTCGTCATGGGCGGCGGATTTGAAACCCATGGAGAATGTTGCAATGCGCGGATTGTGCGCAGCGGCGATAGCCGCCACGATGGAACTGTCGAGGCCGCCGGATAGAAAAACCCCCACCGGTACATCAGCCACGAGCCGCGAGCGAACGGCGTGCTCAAGGGCGGCTGCCAGTTCCTGGTCGCCGACGCGACGCTGCTCCCCTACGGGGGGGCGATAATAGCGCAAACGTGACTGAATTCGCCCGTCCAGGTCAAGGCTTAGGATCTCCCCCGGCAGCACGCGCCATACGCCTTGCACTATGGTGTGTCGGCCGGGCACGAAATGGAGCGCGAGATAATCCTGCAATGCGGGCAGGTTCAGCCCGCGGTCGACCCCCGGCAGCGCGGCCAGAAGGCGCAAGTCAGACGCATAGGCAAAGCCACCCGCGATCGCCGCACAGAATAGCGGCTTCTCGCCCAGTCGGTCTCGCACCAAATGCAGCACGCGCGCCTTGCGATCAAGGATGGCAGCGGCAAACATGCCATCCAGCCTTTCGGCAAGGCCCCGCACCCCCCAAGCGTGATAGCCGTGCGCCAGCACCTCGGTATCGCTGCGGGTCGCGAAGGCGTAGCCCTTTGACAGTAATTCCTCCCGCAACTCACGATAGTTGTAAATTTCGCCGTTCTGAAAGGCGACGATACTTCCCTCGCCGCTAAACAGGGGCTGCCAGCCGGATTCGAGATCGATGATCGACAGACGACGCATGCCCATGGCCACGCCCGGCTCGGCGTAGAAACCGCTCCCGTCCGGGCCGCGGGCATGCATGGCATCGGCAAGCACCTCGAGCCAAGCGCGGGTCACCTTTGGATGCAGAACGCCTACGATTCCGCACATACCGCTAGTTTCCGTCCAACCCGCTCGCGCGCACGGCGCGCCCAGCGCGGGAGTAATACGCCTCAACGAAGGTCTGCTGGTATCGATCCAACATCTCTTCGAAGCAGGTCAACCGTTCGAGGCGCAAGCTCGCGTTAGTGCCGAGTTCTCTCCTTAGCACGGGGTCGCCCTCCAAGCGATCGAGCAACGCGGCAAGCGCTTGAATATCTCCAGGGGCGTAAAAACACGCGCTGCTACCGTCCACCAATTGCTCGGCTATGCCATAGACCGGCGTGGTGACGATGGCCAGACCAAAGTACATGGCTTCGAGGATGACACGCGGATAGCTCTCGACGCGCGAGGTGCACGCGAAAACATCGGCCGCGCCCAGATAAAGCGCCGCCTCATCAGTCTCTGGCACGACCTGAATGCGCGCCCGCGCCAAAGCCGGCAGTTCATCGATCGCCGCATGAAGCTGCATACTGTAGAGGCCTTTGCGGTCGCCCACGACAAAGAAACGCATCGATCCCAACGCCTTGCGCGCCTCCAGCAGCGCGATGGCGTTGATCAGATCAAGCTGCCCCTTGCGCTCGCAAACGGTGCCCAAAAGCAGCACCATGGTCTCGTCGTCGCCAAGCCCCAGAGCCTTGCGGCCATCCCGGCGCGGAAAGGAGTCCCGCGCTGCGGCGGCGCGAATAGGGTCAAGCCCGTTGTGCACGACGGCGAAATTGTTGTGGGTGTTCAGTGCCTCACAGCCCTGCCGCGTTGCATCGGAGACAAACACGATGCGGTAGGGGTAAGCAAAACAACGCAAGGCTTCAACCGCAACTTGTTCGCCGAACTGGATGAAATAGGTTTGCCAAGGTTCGCTTTCGCGCGGATTCCAGATCGTCGGCAGATTCAGAAGCTCCGCTGCCGCGATGGCGTAAAATGTCTGCAGGGTGTTTCCGTAGACCACATCTACGTCCAACTCGGCAATGAAACGTGAAAATGCCTCTACCGCCCGCCGATAGGAATTGGCGTCGTAGACCCCTTCTAGCGGATGGGACCGCACGATCACTTCAATACCTTCGGCCTCGTAGAGCGCCCGCAAAGGTCCTTCCTCGGGACAACAAACCACGGGCCTCAGCACACCGCGCTGCTGCAGACCTTTGGTCATCTCGAACTGGCTAAAAGGGGCGCCCTCGAGGTTGAGCGTAAAGCCAACCATCAGCGCTTTTATGCCAGCCTGTGGCCGCTCGGATTCCGACGCGCGCGCCAGAATCTCGAAGCGTTCGTTGGCAAGCGACAAATTCGGGTTGTAAAAGGGATCGACGCGTCGTCCGTGCAGTTGCCTAAAATGCGCCTCCTCGGCAGGTTTATCGCCCTTGGCGCGCGAATGTCCCTCATAATGGTGAAGTTCGGCTCCTGGCGCGTACACGCTACGCAAACCGGCATCGGCCAGCCGATAGCAGAAGTCGACATCGTTGTAGGCCACTGCGAAGCGCGTGTCATCGAATCCACCGAGTTCGATGAATAGCCGGCGCCGCACGAGCAAGCACGCCGCCGTTACTGCCGAGTAGTTGCGCGGCACCATGGCGTAGGATAGATAGCCGCCATGCCACCGGGGGAGCAGCTTATGCGCAGGGCCAGCCATGCCATCGTAGTACCCGTGGACGATGCCGGCATGCTGCACGAGACCGTCCGGAAACAGCAATCTTGCGCCGACCGCGCCAACTCCGGGGATTTCGGCGTATCCAACGAGTTGGCTCAGCCAGTCCGGGGCAAGCACCTCGGTGTCGTTGTTCAAAAAGAGCAGGTAGTCGCTCTGGCACTCCTGGGCGGCGCGGTTATTGAGATAAGCGTAGCTGAACCCTCCCGGTGGATTCTCCAGACGCAGCACGCGATGGCCAGAGTTAGCGATCAAATCGAGCGTTGCGGCGTCATCGCTGGCGTTGTCGATGATCAGCACCTCGAAATTGCGGTAGCTGGTCTGTTGCAGCGATTGCAGGCAGGTTTTGAGCACGTCATGGCCGTTTCGGGTGGGGATCACCACCGTAACGGATGGTCCTTGATCGGGAAAGCGATGCAAGAAGATGCCTAAGCCATCGCTTTCGGCCCAGCGCGGTTGGAAAGCAGTGGCATGGATGCCACGACGATCGAGCGCGCCCTGCACCGCGCGCAAGCCCGCGTCGAGGCTAGCGGGCTTGGCTCTACCCGACTGCGCGGTGGACCCGGGCAACACCCGCCAGTGGTAGAGAATCTTGGCGATATGGCCGACGCGCCGCGCGCGCTCGGTGGCGCGAAGGGCAAATTCATAGTCCTGAGCGCCGTCGTAGCCTTCGCGCAGCCCCCCCAAATTCAGGAATAGTTCGCGCCTTACCGCGCTGAGGTGACTGAAATACATGTAGGCCAGCAGCAATTCCGGCGACCAGTCGGGCTTAAACTGCGGCGCGAAACGCTCTCCCGTCAAATCGATCTTGTCGTCGTCGGAGTAGACGAAATCGGTCTCGGGGTTGGCATCGAGATACAGCGCCACTTCTGCGAGGGCGTCGGGGGTCAAGAGGTCGTCATGATCCAGAAAGACCAAAAACTCTCCGGTGGCAAGAGCCGCCGCCGCATTACTGGCCCCACCAATGCCGATATTTCGCCCGGATCGCGTCAGTTTGATTCTCGCATCGCCCGCCGCAAAGCTCTGCAGGTCCTCGAACACGCTGCTTGCTTCCCCCGCATCGTCGCAAAAGCACAGTTCCCAGTTCCGGTAAACCTGATGCTGCACGCTCCTGACAGCAGCCTCCAAACAAGCTCGCGGCGGCTCATAGACGGGCATGACCACTGAGATCAAAGGCTGCCTGCGAAGACCCGCCAGGCGCGCCAGGCATTCGCGGTGACGCCGTTCGTTCCACTGGTTCCAGCGCAGCCAGCTGGCATAGGGCTCCTCGCGGGGGGGCAGGATAAAGCCGCGAGGCGGCGCCAATCCCTGGCTCTGCGCCAACTGCACCTGACGAAACAGATACAGCGCCTTGCTGGCCAGAGTGGGCAACTCCGACAGGCGGGGAAGACGCCCGCGCGTGCGACGCCATTTTTGTGCCTTCGCCAGTGCAAAGCTGGCAAAGCGACCCGCATCCCCCAACTTGCGGCTCGCCCTAATCCAGGCGGCCGGGCCGCGCACCCGCAAGGGATCCGGCAAGGCCAGGACGGTCGTCTGCCCGGAATCAAGAATGGCCTCTAGAGCCATCGCGTATTGACCTGGCGCCAAGTTCAGGGAAACTTCGAACCCGCTCTCGCCGGCGCCAGAATATGCGGCGAACGCTTCTGCAACATCGCGCCTCTGAATGCCGTGCCGACACTCATGAAGGAAATCGCCCAAGCGCAACTGAAGTTTCAAAACACGCTGCCCGGGATGAAAACACCACCCCGAAATTCTTACCAATCCCGCCTCCCCGCGGGAAGCAGCGGGCGTTTCGATCTGGGCGCGGATCGGAAGTGGGGCGATTTGCAGCGGAATTTCGGCCAGCAACTGCGCATCGCCGTCGGCGACCTCGCCCCACAGGGTGGTCAAATGATTGCCGCTGGGCAATTGACAGCGCAGCTCATAGCCGCTCATCGCGCCGTCCATCAGCTCCGGGTAGGCGAGCCCAACATCCGGGCGCGGCAACCCGATGCTCGCGTCGGCAGACTGCGCGCCGTAGGCGAGCCAGATCCGCCGAAACGCCACTCCATTGCGGTCCAGTGCCCACCCGGCCACCAGCAGTTCCTCGGTTTCGCTCTGCGGCGCAACCAGGGTGTCGATGTTTCCGCTGCATGCGCCCGCGTCGGTCGACCTCACTTCGATCCCCACAAAACTCCTTTCGCTCATTCCCAATCCAGAACTCAGCGCGACTGCCCCTGCTCCGCTCCTTCCTGCGCGGTCGATACCTGCTCCGCTCCTTCCTGCGCGGTCGATGCCTGCGTAGCGGCGACGCTCGCCTCCAAAGCAGCGATGCGATGGCGCAGCGCCTCTTCAATGCGATCGCGCTCGGCGTGGGCGCGGCGGGCCGCTTCGATCTCATCAACACAGGCTGCGATCGTCGTGCGCGCGCGCTCGATCTGCGCCTGGAGATCGTCGTTGATCTGGCGAGCCACCTCCACTTGCCTCGCCAAGTTCTCCTGCGCCTCCTTCGCGGCAGCGATCTCCGCTCCCCTTTCGTCGATGCCCCGGCGCGCGTGATCGATTTGCGCCAAAAGCTGCTGCTGCACCCGGCGCGCTGTGTCAACCTGCGAAACCAGGTCGAAGTGCCCGGCCCGAGCCACGTCCAACTGACTGTTCAGGTTCTCGGCAGCAATCCTCGCCTGGTCGATCTCCTGCCCCAAGCGCTCATTGGCCGCGCGAGCCCGTGCCAGTTCCAGCGAGCGACCTCGCAGCAGCTGGTTCTGATAGCGCAGCAGGCGTGCCGCCTCGTTCCTTGCGTCGCGCGCTGCAAACCGAGCGGCCCTGCCGGGCTGGGAGGATTGCAGCAAGGCACTAGGGAGCACGTCGAAATCCGCCACGTCAAATGCCGACATTTGCTCGCTTGCAGTATTGAGCGCGCCGCTGCTTGGGTTACGGTCGTCCGCCTGTTCATTACCCCAGCGCCAAACCTCGGCGAGCAGCGGGAATTGGGCCATGAGCGCCTGCTGCTCCGCTTCGGGCAATCGCGAACGATGGCGTGGGTCAAAAAACAGGTCTAGCACGCCGCTCTCCTCAGCTCCCCGAGCGGCAAATGTGGTACCTAGCGCCCGATCGATGCGCGTGAGCTGCGACATCCAACCGGTAAGCAGGTTCTCGAACGACACAAACACGCGAGGCCCATTCCGCGTAGCAAGCTCCGCCTCGATGAAATAGCGCAGCCACAACCACAGCGCCCATGCCCGCGGCATGCCGTCGCGCTTTTGCAACGACCATCCCACGTCGAAAGGGTTGCGCACCCCGAGCACGAAGAACGTCTGGCAATGTGCGCGTTCCAAAACGACGCGCCAGAAGGGGAGCAGACGGCACAGGCGAGGGTCCTTCAAGACAAGAGCATCACCCTCGGCGTACTCCTCGAATAGCAAGCGCTCGGCCTCCTGCAATGCCCCTTCGTCGCGCAGCAGGGGCTCGAGGTCCAGTCCGCCGAGGTCACACCAGTTGCTGCCGGCTTTCCAAAGCAACAAGTCGTTGAACGATGAGATACGCGAGGACTCGAAATACCCCTTGGGATTGAAGACATCTCCCGGCATGGAATGCGTCGGCGCTCGTGCACCGGCATGGGCAAGCAGACCCGCGAGCGCGGAGGTGCCGCTGCGGTGCATACCGAGCACGACATAGACTTGGCGATCTTTGGTTGCAGGCATATTCAGGAGGCGCGTTCTCTGAGCGGCGCGTCGAACCTCAATGTTTGCGGCAAATGAAGAAGCCAAAATCCGAACTCGCTGGGGTCATCACCGTTTCATCTTCAAGGATGATCAGCATGCCGAACAATGCGCGCCGTAGGGGGTCATGCGCCGCCAGGTATTCGAGGTTGAGGAAAGGATAGACCAAATGCAAAAGATTGCCGCCGAACGGTCTCTGATCCACTTCTGGGAAGAACACCCGCAAGAAGTGCGGTATCAGGCTCGAACGGACCGCCTCCGACGGGTCCCGCTCCATCACCATCTCGAAGGTGGCGTTCGCCAAGCGCGCATCGGGGCGAACCAGCGCCTCATTCGGAAGAGCCGCCAGAACCCTATTTACTAAGGCCAACCTCTCTTCAGAATAGATATTGTAACAATCGCCAACGTACTCGTTGGCGACGAAGTACCCCCCCGGCTTGAGACATCGGCTAACCCGTTGCAAGAAGCTCTCCAGTTCCCGGACATGGTGCAGAGATCCACTGCACAGAACTAGGTCGTAGCGCTTGACGCCTAGGTCTGCGTGGTCGAATTCCGCCTGAAAGAAATTGAGATCCGAGGCTCGTTGGATATCTGCCTTTTCGCGAGCGAGTTCGATACTATGTGCGGAAACGTCGAAGGCATCGATCGCGCCTACCGCGGGTCTAAACTTCGCGATCGCCAACTCGTGATCTCCGGTACCACACCCCGCGGACAATACCCGCGGAAAAAACATGCCCGCGAAACGTCTGCCAAAGAGCCAAGTGAGCCAATGCGCCTCGCTTTCACCGCGCGAAATACGCCGATAGACTTCCCTGGCAATGATCGGATCCTGAGTCCACTGTTTCTCCGCCGCCGCGTTCGGATTCATTTCCCAAAAAGCTTGAGCACGGTCCGCCATCAACAAACTCCATGCGCTGACTGAAGGATCACTCGTTCAAACATAATCTAACTCAGAGTTCAAAGTTGAGCACTGCCAACGCGCCGTTGACCTTCGGGATGGCGCAATCATGAAGGCTCAGTTTTCCGCAACCCCCCCGGCGATCAAGGCAGCGTCAATTTCGCCGAGCCGATCCACGACACCGCGCATCCGCTCGCCCAGGCCAGTGGTGGGCACTCCGATGAAAGCGAACTGGAAGTACGCCCAACTTGCCGTCTCTTTCGGCTTGGCGACCACCGGCGGGAAATAGAGGTAGTTGACCCGGACCGCGGCTTCCAGGTTAAAAGACTTGAATCTTGCCTGGAGATCGGCGATCGAGATTACGGGATATTTCACGTTTCCCTCTTTGCGTAGGTAGAGCCGATCCGTATTGGGGGCGCCGAGGTAGCCAATGCGATTACCGGCAGTGCCTACACCATGTCCGACGATGTAACCCGACGCTATACCCCTTTCCCGATGTACCGAACCGACAGCCCGCACACCGCTATCCCAGAAACCCAGACTCCCCACACCGCTTTGCAGCACGCCCTTGCCATCGAGGGCGAAGAGATCGACCTGGTCTTGCGTATCCGCAGGCAGAAAAAGCGTGCGCGCATCCTGCACCACCATGGCAAAGCGCACCGGTTGAGGAGCCAGGTTGACCAAGTGAAACTCTCGCTTGATCACTTCGCCATCAGCGTTCACTCGCGCCAAACTCTGAATCTCGAAATGATGGCCAAGCTGGCGGTAGCTTGCCGTCTGCGCGATGAGCATGGTGTCGCCGCTGCCCAAGTAATCGAGTTTCCAGGTCAAACTTTGCAGATAAACCTTCGCCAATACCTTTCCCGCCGCGTTGACGATAAATAACATGTCATCGGGATCGCAAAAGAACTCCGGCCCTTCCCAGTAGGTCCCCGCGGCGGGTCGCTGGTGCACTTTGGGGCCGTAACGGGGGGCGTCTTCGCCGCGGTGATAACCCAAGGCCACACCCTTGCGGTTGACGAACCACAACCACCCCATGAAGGGCTTGTAGGTGTCGGTACGGACGATCTCGAACGCGGGGGGTGAACCGGCCGGCTGTTGTGCCTGCGCCAGTCCATCGCTACCGAGTAGCGCCACAAAGACGAACAATGCGAACGCCAATGCGGAGCGCTTTGCCCTTTCCGGCCAGCCGCGCGAAGATATGAAGCCTCGAACCCGTGCTGCGATCATCGTTTACTCTCACTCGTTGAAAAGCGTCCAAATTTTGCCAACGGCAGCGTCAGCGTCGTCGATACGCCGGTTTCCGCCCCCTTGCCCTCCGCGGGGAGTCTGGCCCTCAAGGCAGTATCGATGCTTTCCAGCCGGCCGACGATATCGCGCAGACGGCCCCCCAGGTCCAGCGGTGAGGATTCGCTAAAAAGGCCAAACTGATAGAAGGCGTGGACGAGCGTCGCTTGAGGCAAGACCTTGGCCGGTGCGAAATAGAGATAGTTCACCCTTTGCTCCGAAGCCGAAGACATCACTTCCATGCGCCGTTCGAGATCGGCGAATCGCGCCATCGGATACTGCGCCTTGTCTTTCCGGCTCAGAAACCGCTGCACCACCGCGGGGCTGCCCAGGTAGCCGAGACGATTACCTGCGCGGCCCACGCCGTGCCCAACGATATACCCCGAGGCCACCCCACGCGCGGCATGCCACGAGCCAACGACCCGCACGCCATTGTCCCAGTATTTGTGACTCTTGGGGCCGGTAACAAGAACCTCATTGCCGTCCAAGGCGAAGAGATCGACGCCTTCTTGCTTGGTAGCCGGTAACCACATCATGCGGGCATCCTGCACGACCAATGCAATCCGCACTTCCCCTCGGCCGCGATTGGCGATGTGGATCTCGCGCTTGACCACTTCGGGATCGTCTCCCAGCCGCGTGAAGAAGATGATTTCCAGGTCGTGCGTCTTGCTGCGATGGTTTGCCGTTTGCGCGAGCAGCAAGTTTTCTCCATAGGGCAGGTAATCGAACCGCCATTGCAGCGTCTGCAGGTAGAGCACCTCCCGGATATGCCCAGAACCATCACCTAGAAACAAGATGTCGTCGGGGTCGCGGAAATATTCAGGTCCCGACCAGAGCGAGCTGCCGCTAGGCATTTGATGAATCTTCGGGCCTAATTGCGGTGTTTCGCTGCCTTCATGAAAGCCAACCGCCAAACCCTTGGAGTTGACGAACCAGGACCAGCCCATGAACGGTTTATATGCATCGGTGCGAATGATGTCGAAGGCAGGAAGTGGATTCACGGGCTCTTGCGGACTTCCCCGCCCTTCTGCTCCAAACAGCAACGCAACAAAGAAAACCAGCGCAAGCAACGAGGGCCTCCGCGTCGCCAGCGGACCTAACATGGAAAGGAAACCCGCACACTTCGCTCGCATCATTGCTCATCCAAAGTCGATAAGGTTCATACACTACTCCGCGACGAACACATGCTTGCTCGCGACCCACTGGCCGGGGTCTTACCGGGCGCTGCGGCATCGTCGCTAAGGCAGGGAGCACTCAAGGTGGCATCGATCGTTTCCAGGCGATCAAGGACATGTCGCAGCCGGCCTTCCAGTTCAAGCGGCGCTTCTTCGCTGTAGAGGCCAAACTGGTAATAGGCACTGACTTGCGTCGATCGAGGCAAGACCGTGGCCGGTGCGAAATAGAGATAGTTAACCCACTTCTCCGAGACGGGCGACATCACGGATAGGCGACGTTCAAGATCTGCGAACCTTTCCATCGGGTAATGCCCATCGTCCTTCCGGCAAAGAAAACGCCTCACGATCGCGGGGTTGCCCAGATACCCGAGGCGATTACCGGCACGACCGACGCCGTGCCCGACGATGTACCCCGAGGCAACGCCACGCTCGGGATGCCAGGACCCCACAATACGGACGCCATCGTCCCAGTGCTGGTAGCTCCGGGAACCCGTAACTAGAACTCCATTTCCGTTCAGTGCGAAGAGCTCGACGCCTTCCTGATTCGTGGCCGGCAACCACATCACGCGAGCATCCTGCACGACTAGCGCAATCTGCGCTTCACTTGTGCCGCAATTGGTGATAAAAACCTCTCGTTTTACGACTTCAAGATCGCTACCGAGCCTCGTGAACAAGACGATTTCCAGGTCGTGCGTGTCGCTGCGATGGGAAGCGGTCTGCGCCAGCAGCATGTTGTTACCATATGGCAGGTTGTCCAACCGCCACTGCAGCGTCTGGAGGTACAGCACTTCCTGGATCGCTCCAGAAGCGTCACCCAAAAACAACATGTCATCAGGATCGCAAAAATACTCAGGGCCGGACCAGAGGGAACTACCGCTACGAAACTGGTGAATCTTGGGGCCCAATTGCGGCAATTCGCTGCCGCGATGGAAACCTAGGGCTAGCCCCTTTGAGTTGACAAACCATGACCACCCCATAAAGGGCTTGTAGGTATCCGTACGCAGCAAATCAATCGCGGGTCCGGGCGTATGGAGGTCGGGTGACCGGGCACGAACCGCTCCACCCGGCGGTACTGCGTCGAACCGCTCTGCGCACGCGCGATGCTGAACGAACCAAGTCATCAAATTACGAATGGCTCGATAGGGATTTCTTCGCGTCATCTCGTAGCACTAATATTCACGCATGTTCGCTTCGGTTCAGGGCACGACCCAACACCTTCGCCCCCAAGGATACACCGGCACGCCAACCGCGCCTCCTGATTTGCCTGCGCAGCGCAGCCAACGCCATACGAAGGAACCCTAACAGCGAATCGACTCTAGAGTAAGCCTGCGCCTCCTCAAACCCCGGGGCGCTGCCGGAGGCAAGCCAGTGCAAACGTTCGATGCGCTCGCGCCAAATTCCCGAAGCGAAGGTCGATGGCATCGGACTTTCGCTAGCGGCTGCGCTCGCCTGACATTCCAGCCGCAGCGGCACTAGAAAACACGGCGGCGCCTCGATCGATTTTCCTACTTCGCGCAACAGCCATTGCAGGTATGCGATGCGTTGGCTCCGCAGGTCGGGAAAGCGCTCCTGGGCTTCGCGGTGAACACCCCACAGTCCTTCCGCGAAGGCGTTGAGCCCGCTTCCTCGAATTTCGGTGAAAGCAACGATATTCTGGAACGGGTCGGAACCCGCCTCTTCGGCCAGTGCGAGGTCCCGACGGTACTGCTGGCGCAGCCAATAGGGGATGGGCGTGCCGTCGGCAAAAAACCCGAAGGCATAGGGCAGGCGCCGATAGTCAGTGTAACCGGCCGCCAGTAAACGCCGGGCATACTCACGCACCAAGGCTTGGCCTGCACCTAGATCGCGCATGCGAAACCGGTCCTGATGGCAAGATAATGCCTCGGGGTATTCCGGATCCAGTCCGCTGAAATGAAAGAAACGAAGCGGCGCTTCACCCGCTCGCCAGCTGCCTTCCCGGTAGGTGAGCGGGCGGTGCATCAAGTTCCAATAAGCGACGTTGTAGCCTGAATGCGCCAAAACGCGGAACCCAGAAAACAAGCTCGGAACAGCATCCACCCACTTCTGGTCGGTGAAAGTTCCCGCGGCCGCATCGATTCCGGCTCCAAATTCGAGCTTCTCCTGCCACCAGTGCAAGAAACGAAGACTCTCCTCGCCGCGGCGCAGAGCGAGAAATCCGAGATTATAGATTCCGCAGCGCAAGATCTCCTGCTCGCTGGGTCGCCGGTTATCGTCGATAGGCGCGTTAAGATGTGGCGTAAGCAAGCCTGCGGCACCGCTATCCAGTTCTTCCATCACCTCGCTGAGTGGGCTTGTAAGCAGAATGTCCGGGTCGAGGTAGAGCACACACTCCGCGCCACGCGCGAATAGCACATCGAACATCCACGGCTTTGCCGCCGTGTTCATCTCAAGAATGTCGTATCGGAAGAAAAACTCTCGATGCTTCGGTAGCCCCAGGTTCTCGACGTCAATCGTTTGCCAGTTGCCCGCCGGCTCCATGCTTTGCGGCAAAGGCCGATCTACCCGAAGCAACCACCGCTGCCAATCCGGATGGCGATGTGCCACCGACTCCATGAGCACGCGAACATGCGGCAAGTAGTTGTTGGAAGCAATCGTGAAAACCGCCGTGCGCATCAGGCCGATGTCCCCTGGGTCTTCTTCGCCTTGGCGTGGACCGGCGTTTGGGGCCAGAATGGTCGCGCAAATCTGGCTTCACAGCACATCGGCAAAGCCTCTACGTGTTCGCTGAAACCAAGCGAATCCCAGCCAGGCAAGAGCGGCGCCGACGGTGCAATAGATCGCCAACCCCAACCAGTCGGGCAAGCGTCCGTACATCAGAACCTGTCTCGCTTGCTCGATTACAAAGCCCAAGGGGTTGATCATCGCGAGTGCGCGGTAGCCTTCGGGCAACATCGACACCGGAAAAAAAATCGGCGACAGAAACATCATCAGTGTGGTGATGATACCGACTGCCTGCCCGATATCGCGCACGTATACACCCAGCGAGGACAAAAACCAGGATAGTCCCAAAACGCACAGTAGCAGGGGTAACATCACTACCGGCAACAGCAGCGCTGTAGCATGAATCACACCGTTGACCCAGGCATTGAATGCCAGCCAAACCAGCAGTCCCGCGGCGAAATGGAACAGCGCTACGCCAAGGGCGACCCAGGGCAAAATCTCCAGCGGGAAGAGCACCTTCTTCACGTAATTGGGGTGATCGAGCACCATGGTCGGCGCGCGGTTGATGCATTCCGAAAAAACGTTGTAGATGATCATGCCGGCAAAGACCGCGACCGCAAATTGAGTTTTGTCAGGTGCCATGCCCGGCCAACGTGCTTGAAAGACCACGCCAAAGACAAACGTAAATGCCGCTAGCATGAGCAGCGGGTTGACTACAACCCAAAACAAGCCCGCAAACGCGCCGCGATACCGGCCGGCCACCTCGCGCTGTGTCATCGCCAGAATGAGACCCCGATTCTCGATCGCGCTACGCGCCGCTTCGAGGGGAGAAATCGAAAATCTCTTCATAGCATGGTCCCAAGCCGAACGGGGCGTCGTGCGAAACGGACCATCACAAGACCCTGATGCGCAGCCGGCAGATTCGGCCCACGAGAAGCGCACACCGTCGGAATTCTACGCCGCGGTTAATACCCCCGCAGGCGCACACACAATTTGTTGCAACGAGGCCACTCATGCGCGCACATGAGCGGGCCATGCCCCATGATCTTGTCATGGGCTTAATTATACCCTTGGGCACGGCAACAGGGAGGACGAGAGGTCCAAGCAAGGCCGAGACGCCAGCCGAGGACCAAAGGATTCTAGTCAAGTCCCGCCTGTCGATAAGCCGCAGCCGTTCGGCGCGCGCACTGTTCCCAGGTGTAGATCGACGCGCGGACAAGCCCTTGACCAACCGCTTGTTTGGCCCAGACCTCATCATCGAGACATTTCGCCGTCGCCGCACAAACCGCGTCGCGATCGTTCGGATCGGCCGAAAGCACGCTTTCGCCGCAAATCTCCGAAAAAACGGCTAGCCGCGAGGTGACGACCGGGGCACCGCAGGCCATTGCTTCCAGCACCGGCAGACCAAATCCTTCATAGTGAGAGAAATACAGGAACCCGCGGGCACTTGCATAGAGAGCGGGCAAATCGCCCTCCGGTACATAGCCTAGCCATCGCAACCAGCCTTCTCTCGCGCCGTGATCGATCTGTCGGCGCAGTTCATCGCTTTGCCAGCCCAATGCTCCGACCAACACCAAAGGCAGGCTTCTCCGCATCGCAGGGGATAGATTGCGGTAGGCGCGCAGCAAGGTCAGGAGGTTCTTGCGCGGTTCCAGGGTTGCGACGCTGAGCGCGTAGCTGTCCCTTGTCAATCTGTAGCGCTCGAGGACTGGCGCACAATCGGAGGGGCTCAGCGGTCGAAACCTGGGGTCGACTCCGAGGGGAACCGCGACGACCTGGTTTTCCGCGAGTCCGAAATGCGCTATGACCTCGCGCCGCACGGCCTCCGAGTCAGTGAGGATGCGCGCCGCACGTCCCACCGAATGCTCCATGGCGCGTGTTACCCGCGCCGCGCGGCCAGGAGCGTGCCAATGCGGATGGTGGATGGTAGACATGTCGTGAAAGGTCACTACCCCGCGAGCGTCGCGCAGGGGCGGCAAGTAATACTTCGGGCCGTGCACCACATCGACACCGTAACCGCGCGGTATGATGCGCCCGCCCCAATCCAGGGCATCTTGCGCCAAACGCCCCATGGTCGCGTCGTTTAGCAACACCCGACGTAATAGACCGGTCCACGACATTTCGGGCCCAACCGGTGCGGAGCACAGCAGTTGTGCGACGGCCCGCCCCTCTTGGAGACGCCCTCCCAACGAGAAACGCAACTCCTCGACGCTCCCGGGCAAGTGTTTGGCCAGTTCGCGGACGTAGCGTCCGATGCCGGCCGGTTCCGCGGCAAGTCCGTCGAGTGCCAGGGCTACTCGCATGAAACACCAGAGCCTTCGTGATCGTGGGCCCGATTCGCAGCACTACCGGCGAAGGTTGTCTCGCGTGCGACGCAAATCGGCTTCCACCATCATGCTGCAAAGTTCCTCCAAGCCAGTTCCCGGAGACCAACCCAATTCGGCGAGGGCCTTGGCCGGATTTCCCTGGAGAAGAAACACGTCGGCCGGTCGATAATGCGTTGCGTTGATGCGGATGAGCCGTCGGCCGCTCGACCGCTCGACACCGAACTCCTGCGGTCCGCTGCCTTCGAACACCAGATCGATGCCAGCGGCGGCAAAGGCAAGCTCTGCGAACTGCCGCACTGTGGCAGTGCGATTGGTCGCCAGGACGTAGGTAGAGGGCTGGTCGGTTTGAAGCATGCGCCACATCCCTTCGACGTATTCCGGCGCGTAGCCCCAATCCCTTTTCGCATCGAGATTGCCGAGCTCGATGAGATCAAGTTGACCCAGCGCTATTCTTGCAGCACCCAACGTGATCTTGCGAGTGACAAACTCCTCACCACGTAAAGGAGACTCATGATTAAAAAGTATGCCCGAGACGCCAAAGATCCCGTGCGCCTCGCGGTAGTTGATGGTCAGCCAATGGGCAAATAGCTTGGCCGCGCCATAGGGACTGCGTGGATAGAATACGGTGCTCTCGCTCTGAGGTCGCTCGTTGGCGGCGCCAAACATCTCAGAAGTCGAAGCCTGGTAGTAGCGCATGTCACGATCGACCAGACGGATACCCTCGAGCAGGTGCAGCGGGCCCAGGGCATTGATTTCCGCGGTACTCACCGGCTGATCGAAGGACGCGCCCACAAAACTCTGGGCGGCGAGGTTATAGATTTCCTGCGGGCGAAGCTTGTCGAGCAGACGCACGCAGCTGCTGCCGTCGGTCAGATCCAACTCGACCAGATCGAGACCGGGATGTCGTCGGATGCCAAGCTCCTCCAGTCGCCAAAAACGCAACTCGCTGGTGCGCCGGTAGCCACCGTAAACGCGGTATCCCTTCTCCAGCAGAAGCCTGGCGAGGTAGGCTCCGTCCTGCCCGGTAATACCGGTAATCAATGCGCGCCGCTGCATGCTTCGTCCTTAATCAGGTCTTATTTGACTTACCGACGGGCTCTGCCAGGCGAAAGAGCAAGGGAACCTCGAGCACCTTGGGGTGATGAAAGCCGTGCTCCCACAATCCGTCTTCCCCCCAGCAGTCGCCGTGGTCGGCACAGATGATGATAGTGGCTTCGGCAAATGCGTTCAGCAGCGGAGCAAGCGCTGCATCGACATGTTCCAGACACGCCAGCTGCCGGCGGCGGCATTCTGCCGCATCGTTGGTGATGCCGAAAGGTATGCAAGGGTTCCAGGAAGCACTCCAAGGAGCGCCCTCGTGATGATACGGCACATGCGTTTCGCCGACGTTGAGAAATGCGAACACGGGCCGCTCAGGCGACAACTCATCTTTGAGCCAAGCCAGTTGCCGGCGCAAACCGGAAGTATCGCCGGCGAAGAAGAAACGATCGAAATCCCGGGAAAGCTGCCGCCCAGTGAGGCTGCCCGGGTCGAACCAGCCTACGGCAGCGGCGCCGACGGTGAGGTAGCCGAAGCGCCGCAACCCATCGATAATGCTTCGCCCTTCCAGGGATTTGAATTCGCCGCCTTTGCCACCATGCCCCGCCCCGACCAGCTTGAAAAGCTTCGTGTACTTTGGATTGAGGTGCGGCGCCGCAACCTCGGCCATGCCCGGTGTGAAACCCATGAACATGGCCGCATGCGAGCCATAAGTGAAATAGGACGGCGCCATCGCTCGGTGTAGCGGTCCAACCGCTTTGAGGTGCGGCGCGCGGGCAGCCTCAAAAGTATCGTAGCGGCAGGAATCGAGCGTGATGAAGAGTATGGACTGGCGGTGCTGCGGCGCAAAAACGGCGGTTCCGGGCACCGGCTCGCGCGCAGCGACGATGCCAGTATCCAACATGCCGATGAACTGGTGCCGCGGCGGGCGCACCACGCTCAACACAAGCGCAGCGACCTGCTTGTCGATCGGCACGAAATTGGCCTCCGCTACCCGATCTTCGAGCCGAACGGTCAGAAAGTAATTACCCCTGTTGAAGGGCGTCTCCAACGAAAAGCGCACCTTACGGCGGGTGCCACCCGGGTCGCGATCAGTGCCGGGCAACTCGATGTAGCGACCCGAGACTTCGATCATCCGATGGTCGCAGATGATAACGCTGGCCGAAGGCCGCTTCACCGTCGCATCGTACTCGACATCCAGCGTGACTTGGATCAAATCGCCCGTAGCGCATGTAGCCTGGCGACTACCAGTATCGCTGAAGACGGCATCGATCACCGCACCCTGGTCAGTGCCAAACGCCATCGCGCCTTCGGAACCCAACGGGGTCTTCGCCCGAATACCCTGACCCAAGGGTGCGCCGCGCCGATCCTCGTCGCGCAGATCCATGATATATTTTTCGGTTACCTCAGGCGCTGATCCGAAGGCGCGCAACTCACCTTGCCTCAGATAGGCGACGCTGCGGCAATGCGCCTTGATGGTGCCCAAATCGTGCGAAACCAGCAGCAGCGTGGCACCCGAATCGGTAAGCCGCTCCAAGCGCTCGTAGCACTTGGCTTGGAAGGCCATGTCGCCAACCGCCAGCGCTTCGTCGATGATCAGGATTTCCGGCTCCACGCTGACCGAAACCGCGAAAGCCAGGCGCATCAACATGCCACTCGAATAGGTGCGCACGGGTTGGTCGAGGAAGTCGCCGATGTCCGCGAACGCTGCCACGCCGTCAAAGCGCTGCTCGATCTCACCGCGATCGAGCCCCAGCAGCATGGCATTCATGTAGACGTTCTCACGACCCGTGAAGTCCGGGCGAAATCCGCTGCCCAATTCGAGCAGCGCAGCGACACGGCCATTTATCTCGACCTCGCCCGAAGTGGGTGAAAGAGTACCGGCTAGAACCTGGAGGAGCGTACTTTTTCCAGCCCCATTTCGGCCGATGATCCCTACGGTCTCACCGCGCGGAACGCTGAAACTGACGTCCCGCAAAGCCCAGAACTCGCGATAGAAGCGCCGCCGCCCGCGCCAAAGCGTCTGCTTCAGCCGGTCTATGGGGCGCTCGTAAATCTCGTAGGCCTTGCTGACTTGGCGAATCGCAATCGCGGCCCCGTTGCCAGCCGTCTCGCTTCGGTGCCACACGGCTTGGCCCGAACTTGCGTCCGCGTCGGTCCGGAGCGCGCTCACCGGCGAATTGCCTCCAACACGGCCGCTTCCAGCAAAGCCATCGCCTGAGGAAAGGAATATAGCGCGGTATCAATGACTACATCCGGATCTTCTGGTGCCTCGTAAGGTGCATCGATACCGGTGAAATCCTTGATCCTTCCGCTGCGCGCAAGACGATAAAGCCCTCTAGGGTCGCGTGCTTCGCAAGTCGCCAGATCCGCCGCTACGTGCACTTCAAGAAACGGCGCGCCCCTCGCGGCGATCCGCGCCCTAGCTCGATCAGCGCGATAGGGTGAAATGAGAGCCACGATACAGACTAGCCCGGCGTCAGCAAACAGAGCGGCGACTTCACCCACCCGACGAATATTTTCGGATCGATCTTCCGCGTCAAATCCGAGATCGCCGTTGAGCCCGTGGCGAAGGTTGTCGCCGTCAAGAACGTATGCCGTGCACCCGCGCTGAAAAAGCGCGCTTTCAAGCCCCATCGCTAGGGTAGTCTTGCCCGCCCCGGACAGGCCGGTGAGCCAGACTATCGCACCGAGGTGCGAAAACCTCGCTCCGCGCGCAGCTCGATCGACCCGATGTTTATGTTGCGCGAGGTACCGTTCAGTGGAGGACGACTCGCCCCCCTGGGCTGGGTCTGGGTAAGATGCCGACATATTTCAGAGTTGGCGGGCGCAGGCAGTGAGGCACACCACGCCGCCCATGGCCAGCGCGTGGAAAAGCGAAGTATTATATGCCGCAATCATGGGATACGGAAGACTCCCGGCAGCGGGTTACTTGCTTTCCTCTATGGCAAGCATGCCGACCATCTTGAGAGGTTCGATGACGCCCCCAAGGTTTCTTACGACACGACAGTTGAATCGAGGGTGCAAGACAAATTAACGGCATTCACCGCGTCGGACTTCGGGCGCGCCCTCACTTCAATCAAGGGCTCGGATCATGGCTGGAGAGGCCATCATTTCTTTTTCGATACCGCGGTTCGCGATGGGCGGCGATGCGGTAATTTCGACAACCTGCAAGCGGGTAACAGCAATCCGTCACACGCTGCCCGTGGGCACTTGATCCCCGCCTGTTCTCCCGACCAGCACGCGGCAACGCGCGGGAATCGGCTGGGCGCGCCGCCAGCGGACGTGGCTGGTATGCTACCCAACCTCATCAACTTCTCCGGACAGAGCGACTTGGGCTTGACACTGTAGTGAGGCCATCGGCCCACGCCAGCGACGCACGTATAGTGAAGCGCTATTTCTTCTCGAAAGAAGCACTGGATGAGTGTCAATCGATATCCGCAACGGCTGCCGGATTGCTTGACGCGATGCCACTGACAGGTGCGATGCTGAGCGGACCGAGCTCGGCTGCAATGGCTAACAATTCGATGGGGAGACCCTCCAGAAATTGACTCGCGACACTGGACAGTCATTGGTGTTCTTGTCCAATAGCAGTTTCAATTCTAACGACGGCTGCAGCTTCGACCACGGCGTGGTTGTCGGCATTTTCCGTGGTGCGAAGTCCTTGCTCGCCACCACGATGATCGCATTCTCGCTCGAAAGGACCGTAGAAATCGGTGTCATCGGCTGCGTTCTGCTCTCCGAACCAAACAGCATCCGTATTCCACGAATCGTCAGAGTGCGAATCATTCGCTGATGCGTGCTCGGTCAGGCTGGAGGAATGGACGCCAGATGCTTGTGGCAAGAGTCTTGCGCGCACCAAAACCTCTGCCCAGCACATGGGGAGAAGCGATAGGCTCGGGCGGCACGCCACGGAGCTGACGGAGTGCCGCAACTGCAAGCGCGCTCGGCGACAATTTGCCTCCGCTCCCAGATCTCGCCATCCGGCTGATTTCAGTTATCGCCTTCGCTTGGATGGAGCTCATCATTCCCCGTCCAACAACACCTCCCCCTCTGGCCCCCACTTCACCTTGGTGATGCCGGGTTCTTGTTCTTCCAGGCGCTTCAATTCGAAATCCTGGCGGCTCATGCGCTGCGTGTCGAGCCGGGCGCGATCCGCAAGTTGCTGGTCCTCCGCGTTGCGGGAGAAGGTTTTCAGGCCCTCACGTATCGTTTCGACCAGTTCCTGGTCGTTCCAGGGCTTGGCCAAGAACCGCAGAATCTGCGCTTCGTTGATGGCGCTGATCAGCGCCCCCTGATCGGCTTGCGCGCTCAAGATCAAGCGCACCGCATTCGGCTGAATCGCTTTGAAGCGCTTGAGAAACGCGACTCCGTCCATCACCGGCATGCGATAGTCGGACATCACCAGTGAAAACGACACTTCTTCCGCGCGGGCCAGCGCTTCGCGCGGGTCTTCGTAAATCTCCGCCTTTACGCCTTCTCCGCCCAGGTGCAAGTTCAGCGCTCTTTGCAGCGCGCGCAGCACGTTGATTTCGTCGTCTACCAGGAGGATACGATCCATGCTCATCTCCTCTTAATGTGCACTACCAAAGGTGACCCATCGGCTTTTTCGTATTCTCGAATCTGCCGAATGAGCGAATCTTCCAGCATATAGTCTGCCGCCAGCAGCAACACGCCGTGGCGGCTAATGAGGTCGCGGGCGAGCACCATGCCCGGCTGCAATTCGGCGGCGGCAACCGTAGCGCTGGCGGCCGGCGCGATCTCGGGCTCGCCGCCCTGGGCCGCCAGAAAGGCTTCGACCACTTTGGGATCGTAGCGCTTGCCCTTGTACTGCAGAAGATAGGCCTTGGCTTCATCGGCGCCGAGTTTGTTCGACTTCAAAGTGCCCATCTGCAGCTCGTCGAAATCATTGGCCACGGCCAGGATGCGCGCCCCCAGGGGAATGGCCTCTCCGGCCAGACCATCGGGATACCCGGTGCCGTCCCATCGTTCCTGGTGCGCCCGCAGCAGCCTGGCCGCCTCGCGCAACTGCTCCAAGGCCATCAGCGCCACTTGTCCGTTGGCCGGAAACTTGCGGTACTCGCCCTGCTCATCGGTGCTCATCTGCACGAATGCTTTGGCGAGCAAGGAGTCGGGCAAACCGATCTTGCCCACCTCGTGCAACAAGCCGGCGAGCATCACATCCTGTGCCGCTCCGCGCTCGAGGCCCATGCTGCGCGCGAGATTGCGGGCCGCTTCGGCGACGCGGCGCGAATGCCCGGCGAAAGCCCCGCGGCGCAGTTCGATGAGGTTGGAAAACACTTTCACCGAGGTCATGAAGCCAGTCTTCAGCCGTTCGTTGGCGTCTTCCAAGAAGGCCATGGTCTGCTGCAACTCCGCCGTGCGCTCCGCCACCTTGGCTTCGAGGTTGACGTTGAGCTCTCTCAGTTGCTCGTTCTGCTGCTGCAAAAGGCCTTCAAGGCGCGCCTTTTCCCGCTCCAGCTTCTTTCGCTCCAGGCCGCTTGCCACGGTGGCGAGCACTTCCCCGTCTTCCCAGGGTTTGGCGATGTAGCGATAGATTTCGCCGCGGTTGATGGCGGCGATGGTCGAGTTCACGTCCGCATACCCGGTCAGCAGTATGCGCACGACGCCGGGCCATCGTTCCCTGACCTTCTCCAGGAAAGCGGCGCCATCCATCTGCGGCATGCGCATGTCGGAAATGACCAAGTCCACGGGCTCTTGCGCCAAAATTTGCAGCCCCTCCTCGCCGCCGCCAGCTACCAAAACACGGTACCCGGCCGGGCGAAAGAGGCGCCGCAAGGCCGAAAGGATGTTCGCTTCGTCATCCACGCACAGCAGCGTAAAAGGGATATCCGTCGACGCATTCGACGCGGGGGCCGCGGCGATTTCGTTCATTTGACCGTCTCCGCTTCCGGAGCAGTGGCATTGGCCTGACTGACCGGCAAAACCACTCGGAAGGTGGTACCCCGGCCCTCTTCGCTCTTCACTTCGATGCGGCCATGATGCTTCTGCACGATCCCATAGGCCAGCGACAAGCCTAAGCCCGTGCCCTTGCCCACCGGTTTGGTGGTGAAAAAGGGATCAAAGATTCGTTTCAAGTTCGCCGGCGAAATGCCGCAGCCGTCGTCGGAGACTTCGATCCAAACCTCGCGCTCGTCGCATTGGCCGGTGCGCACCGTGATGGTGCCCCGCTCTTTGTCCTTCATCGCGTGGGCAGCGTTGACCAAGAGGTTCATGAACACCTGGTTCAACTGCGAAAGCAGGCACTCCACATGCGGCAGATCGCCATACTCCTTGACCACATCGGCCTTGTATTTGATCTCATTGCGGACGATGTTGAGCGTGCTGTCGATGCCGGAATGTAAGTCGGCCATTTGCCACTCTTGGCTGGTGTCCACCCGCGAAAAATCCTTCAGGTCCTGCACGATCTTCTTCACCCGAGTGATGCCCTCTTTCGATTCCTCGAGCAAAGCCGGCAAGTCCTCCTTGATAAAGGCCAGGTCGAACCGATCCCGCAAGGCGGTAATGCGCCGGCGCAGCGGGTCGCTCTCCGGGAGCTCGGCCAGCACGTCTTCGACCTGCGCAGTCAAGTCGAACAAATCCTTGAGGTAGTTTTCCAGCGACCCCAGGTTTGAATGCACATATCCGATGGGATTGTTGATTTCATGCGCCACTCCGGCTGCCAATTGGCCGATGGAAGCCAACTTCTCGGACTGCAGCAGTTGTTCCTGCGCCTCGGAAAGCTTGCGGTTGAGTTCCGTGAGCTCGGTATTCCGCGCCCGCAAAACGTGCTCAGCCTCCTGACGCCGATTGTTGTCGGCTTCCAGGGCCTCTTTGGCCTGCGCCAGTTGCGCGGTGCGTTTGTGCACCAGCACTTCCAGGTTTTGTTTGGTTTGCCGCAGTTCGTCTTCCGCCAAGCGGCGGTCGGTAACGTCCAGCAGGGTTTCGATCGCCCCGATCACCTTGCCTTCGGAATCGCGCAAGGGCGCGGCAGTGAAATGCAGCCACATCCCGCGGCTGCCGAATTGGGGGAAAAAATCCTCGGCTTCGTAGGCTTCTCCAACAAAGGTCGAGCGCCGCAGCTTTTTCGCCGAGTAGTAGGCGTCGCCTTGGTCTTCGATCGCTCCGGAAAGCAGGACGTCGGCCAACACCGGGCGCTCTTCGGCGTAAAACGGCCGCCACTGTTCACGCGTGCCGACCATTTCTTCGGCAGAAACGCCAAAGGCGTTCTCGCAGGCGGCATTCCAGTAGCGCACGCGATGCTCTTCGTCGAGCACGAAGGTCGGCGCCGGGTTGCCGTGCAAGATCTGCAGCGTCATTTCCCGGCGCTGCACGCGCTCGGTGATGTCATAACAATTCCCCAGCATGGCCGGCGCGCCCTGGTATTCGATCAGCGTGCCGCCGACTTCCACCCACCGTATGCGGCCGTCGCGATGCTGGAGACGGGCCTCGTAATGATCGGGAACCTCCTCGCCGCGCATGCGCTTCGTCGCTCGTTCATGAATGATCAAGCGGTCCTCGGGCAGGTAGATGTCGGCATGATGCATGGTCAGCAGCTCTTCGCGCGAGCGCCCGGTGGCCTCCACCAAGGCGTCGTTGACGAAAATCAGCTTGTCACCGCGGTGCACCAACACGATCGAGAAGATGTTGTTCATCACCGAGCGCAAAGTCTGTTCACCTTCTCGCGCGGCGCGCTCGGCGTCTCGCCGGGCGGTGATGTCCCACCAGGTGATCAATGCGCCGGTTTTGCCGTCGAGCGCGATAGTGGACCCCGAGGAGCCCACCCAGCGCTCGCTGCCATCGCGCGTGTTGAGCGGAAATTCGACCACATCATCGATCGTTTCGCCCGCCAAGCGGCGCGCCGCACGATCGCGAATGGTCGCCTGGTAATCGGGCCGCACCACTTCCCAAAACTGCATCTTGAGTAGTTCATCGGCGCTGAATCCAGTGAGTGACTCGATGCGGCGATTGACATAGACCATCTTGCCGCCAAGATGCAAAAGGATGCCGCAGGTCGATTGGTCGGCCACGGCGCGAAACATCTGCTCGCTGCGCGCAGCCGCCCGGCGCGACTGGTTCAGCGCCTCGAAGTGTTCCTCCAATCGCTTCGCCATGGCGTCAAATGCCCGCGCGAGTTCGCCGATTTCCCCGGCTTCCTGCTGCATGCCGGTGCGCATGGCCAAATCGCCATCGGCCACGGCGTGGGTCAAGCGCGCCAAGCGACGCACCGGCTGCACCAGCAGACGGCCGCCCACCGCCCAGCTGAGCACCAACAAGATGATTGCCGCCAGAAACAAGAGCGCGTAGGCCGTCCTGGTTTCGCGCCGCACCGGGTCGGTGACGCTGGCACTGGGCACGCCCACCTGCACATAAGCATCGCCCGGCTGGCCAGTGAAGCGCAAAGGCGCAAAAGCCCACAAGCGGCGCACGCCGTCGATCCCTAGCGCCTCGCCGGAAGCCTGCTCTTTGAGCGCCAGCACTTCCGTTTCAGGAACGATTTGGCCGGTGAAGTGCTCGCGATCGGGAAAACGCAAGAGCACCTTGTGCGCTCCGTTGAGCACGGCGATCACCGCGCCGGGCTCGAGCGGCGAAGCGTAGGCCAGTCGCTCGATGCGCTGCAATGGGTCAACCAGGGCAAAGAGCACGCGATCATCGCGGCCCTTTTCCGGCGGAAGCAAAAAAGCGAGCGCCACCACGCTGCGGCGCAGTTCGCTTTGATAGCGGTATTCACCTTGGGCGATCGTCTCCGACCGCCGAGCAAGATCGATCAGCGCCAAATCCTCCGCCTTGAGCGACGGGGTGGCCAGCGCAGTACATATCGGCTTGCCGGTCGGGTCGACCAAACCCAAGCCGAGCAGAGCGTGGTCCATCTCGCGAGCGCCCGCAAGCGCTCTGGCGCACAGGCGCGGTTCTGCCGTCCGCAGCTCCTCTTGCACGGCAAGCGCCGCCATCGTATGGCGCGTGCGTTCCAGCTGCGAGACGTACTCCAGCTCCACCAAACGAGCCACGTGGCCGACATGTTCCGCCGCTTCGCGTTCCAAGATCGCGCCTTGCCGCGAACCGAGGTAGGCCACCAGTCCCAGCGCCGGGCCCAGACTCAGCAAAACCAGCAGCATCAGTCGGCCGCGAAGGCCGGAGAGCTTGCGAATGAATCGGCGCCAAAGCGTGCGCATGGCAGTTCTAGCCCATGGAGAAATTCAGAAGCTCGCGACCCGGTTTTTCGATTTGCAGCAAGCAGACCTTGTAGCGCGGCCAATCGAGGCCGAGCTGGTTCCAAGCGGCCGCCTGCAGGCTGGGGACCAGGTCGTCGGCCACACCGGTCAAATCCAGCGCGTGCGCGGTGACATCAGCGACGTGGATCAAGGCGGCGACACTCGAAGCCCCTTCGGGGGGCGCATGATGCAAGGCAATCGCCTCGGTCAAAGCGACCGGAAGGTTCCAGCGCGCCGCGATGGCGCCGCCGACTTCGGCGTGGTCTATGCCGAGCAGCTCGCGTTCGGCTTCGATCGGATAACAATCCCGCGCTTTGCGCAGCGCTTCCACTTCGCCATACTCGTCGGGAAAACACCCCGCCAGCGCAAGCCGGCCCACGTCGTGCAAAAGCCCGGCGGTGAAGGCGCCATCGGCATTACGTCCGCAGGCTTTGGCCAGAGTTTGCGCGCTCAAGCCAACGAGCAGCCCGTGTTGCCAGAAGCTCTTGCTGAGCGCGGCGCTGTGCTCCGATCCGGGGATGCGCCCGTTGACCGAGGCCGCCACCACCAGGGTGCGCAACTGGCGAAAACCCAGCACCACCAGGGCATCTTGGATGGTTTCCACCTGGCCTTGAAGTCCAAAGAAAGAGGAATTGGCGACACGCAGGGTTTTCACGACCAGCGCTTGATCCTGCGAGATCTTACGCACCAGGCTATCGACATCGGCGTCCTCGTCTTCGAGCGAGGCCAAGAGTTCCAACACCACCGCCGGCAGCGAGGGCAGCTGCCGGATGCGGGCCAATACGGCCTCCGCGGTCAATTTGCTCATGACGGTCGCTCCTCGCGATACTCCTGCATGGTGCGCAGCAGGGCCTGAGAACAGGCCTCGCCGGCGCAGCGTCGGAATAGGTATTGCAATCTTTCCTGAGTCCCGGCAGACGCCGGCGCCACCGCGGCGAGCTCGACCGGCAGAACCCTCACGCCGGCCAGCCTCAAGCTCACGAGCAGGGTCTCGCCCAGGGGTTCGCCGCGCGAAGCCAGCAGCTTGCCGCCGGCGTCCTTGACGTCCTTTGCGAGCCGCATGCCGGGGCGCACCAGTTCGATCGAAAGATCTTGGCTCATGACTATCTCACTGTGTTGCCGTTGCAATCATCGGCTGGGGTTCGAACACCAGCAGCGTGCCGGTGGAGGATGAATACTGCCCCATCGGCCGGCGGCTCACACGGTAGCGCTGCTCCCGCAGCGCAAGGTCAAGTATGGGCCTCGACAGGTCGTCCAGCCAAGCGACCATTTCTGGAGGAAGTGCCTCTTCGGCAAAGCGCCCAAAAATCGGCACTTCGCCGCCGAAAAGAGCTTCGGCCGCCGAATTGGCCACCGCCACCAAGCCGTCCGATGCCACCCCGACGATCGCCCAAGGCACGTTTTGCACCACCTCATGCAGCGTGCCCAGCACGGTTTCGCCCAAATGAAGCCGCCGGGTCTTTTCCTTCACCATTTCGCCCAACTGCGCGTTGGCACGAGCCAAGTCGGCGTTGGCTGCTTGCAGCTCCAGAGAAAGCCGCCGATTCTCATCAGACATTTCCTTGCGACGAAAAGCTTCCTGGATATTGGCGCGCAGATGGTCGTCGTCCCATGGTTTGGTGAGGAATTTGTAGATGGCGCCTTCATTGATGGCATCGGTGACCGACTGCAACTCGGTGTAGCCGGAAAGCACGATGCTCACCAACTCGGGGTGAATATCCTTTACCCGGTGCAGAAATTCCACGCCGGTCATGCCGGGCATGCGTTGATCGGAGACGATCACATCCACCCGGTTTTCCGAGAGCAGGTCGAGCCCCTCTTTGCCGCTCGTGGCGGTGAGGATGCGGTAGCCGTCTCGCCGCAGAACTCGCTTCAGCGCCATCAG
The DNA here is from genome assembly GCA_964517465.1 of uncultured Alcaligenaceae bacterium. GTDB lineage: Bacteria > Pseudomonadota > Gammaproteobacteria > Burkholderiales > Casimicrobiaceae > JACPUX01. The sequence goes on along the minus strand of CAZFEK010000040.1, from coordinate 9,270 downwards.
GATGTTCTCTTCGTCATCCACCAACAGCAGGGTGCGCTGTTTCACATTGCCGGCCAATAAACTGGAGGATAGCTCCCGGCCCGACTTCAAGAGCTCGGCCAATTCGGCGGGGGGCAAAGGTTTGCTGAAGTAGTAGCCCTGGATGGCGTCGCATTTGTTCGCCAGCAAAAGGCCCAATTGCCCTTCGGTTTCCACGCCTTCGGCAATCACCTTGAGCTGCAAGTTGTGCGCCATGGTGATCACGGCGCGGGTAATGGAAGCGTCGCTCGGATCGGCGGTGATGTCTTGCACGAAAGAGCGATCCACTTTGACCCAGTCGAGCGGGATGCGCTTCAGATACGACAAGCTGGAGTAGCCGGTGCCGAAATCGTCCACCGAAATGTGCACACCGACGTTTTTCAGGCGGGTCAGTGTCTGGATGGCCTGTTCTGCATCGCGCATCAAAAGGCTTTCGGTGAGTTCGAGTTCGAGGTATTGCGGTTCGAGGCCGCACCCATCCAGCGCCGATTTTACTTGCTCGAACAGGCCCGCTGAGCTCAGTTGCGCCCCGGAAACGTTGACCGACACGATCATTTGCGGCAAGCGCTCGCGCTGCCAAAGCGCTACTTGTCGACAGGCCTCGCGCAACACCCATTGGCCCACCGGTGCAATGAGCCCGGTCTCTTCGAGCATGGGCACGAAGTCCGCCGGGGACACCAGCCCGCGGGTTGGATGCTGCCAGCGCAAGAGCGCCTCCACACCGAACACTTTTCCGGTCCGGCAGCTCACCTTGGGCTGAAAGTGGAGCACGAATTCGTCGTGGGCCAGCGCCCGGCGCAAATCCCCCTCCAGCTGCATCTTCTCCAAGGCCCGCGCATTCATGGTGGCGGTGTAGAACTGGTAATTGTTGCGGCCCAGTTCCTTGGCCCGGTACATGGCGGTGTCGGCGTGGCGTATGAGGTTTTCGCTGTCTTCGGCATCGCTCGGGAACACCGTGACGCCCAAACTGCCCGAGCTGAACACCTCATTGCCGTCCAGCGCATAGGGTGCGGCGAGTACGTCGATGATCTTGCGCGCTACCACTGCCGCTTCCTGGTTTTCTTCCAGCTTGGGAATCAGCACCGCAAACTCGTCGCCTCCCAAGCGCCCCACAGTGTCGCTGGCGCGCAGCGCGCTGCGCAGCCGGCGGCTCACTTCCTGCAAGAGGCGGTCCCCGGCGAGGTGCCCGAGAGTGTCGTTGATGACTTTGAAGCGATCCAAATCAATGAAGATCAGCGCAAGCTTCCAGTCGTTGCGCTTCGCCATGCTGAGCGCGTTGTCCAGGCGGTCGCGAAAGAGCAGGCGGTTGGGCAATTGGGTGAGGTTGTCGTAATGCGCCAACTGCACCAGCCGCTCTTCGGCCAGCATCGATTCGGTGATGTCATGAGCCACGCCACCCACGCTATGCACCTCGCCCGAAGCAGTGCGCATGGGAAAGGTGAAAACGTGCAGCCAGCGTATTTCACCGCCGGGGCGCAGCACGCGGAATTTTTCGTCCACACCGCCGTAAGCTTTCTGCTCCATCACCGCTGCCATTCGCTCGCGGTCTTCGGGATGGACGTGGCGCAGCCAATCCATGCGATCGGTCAGCAGGTCGTCGCAGCGCTCGCCCCAAATCTGCGTATACGCCGGGTTGACGAAGACGACGCGGCGGGTGGCGACGTCGATCAGCCAGAAACATTCGGGCATCGCTTCGGCCAGTTGCAGGAAACGCAACTCGCTTTGCTGGAGGGCGTCTTCGGCCCGCGCCTGAGCCAACGCGGCCTGCTCGCCGCGGGCTCGGTTCCACGCCTCGCCGACTTCGCGTTCGATGCTGGGCAGCAGGCGGGCCATGTCGCCCTTGCGAACATAATCTTTCGCCCCGGCGCGCATGGCCGCGACCGCGGCGTCTTCCGAAATGGCCCCGGAAACGATGATCAGCGGCAAGCCTGGGCGCTGTTCCTGCACCAGGCGCAGGGCATCGAGCCCGGTAAATCCCGGCAGCGAATAGTCGGAAATCACCAAGTCCCAGGACTCAGCGCGCAGCGCCTCGAGAAGCTGCGCCGCGGTTTCCACCCGGTGGCATTCCGGCGCGTAGCCGCCTTGGCGCAGCAGGAGTTCGAGGAGCAGGAAATCGTCCTCCGAATCCTCGACCACCAGTAGTTTCAGTTCCGTCTTGACGATGCGCTCCGCCTCACCCACCGCGGCCTCATTAGGGAGTTCCACCATCTCATTCACGGCAAACCTCGGGCGAGGCTTGAGCCCCCAGCGTGAAGCGGAAACTCGCCCCTTCTCCGGGGTTGGATACCGCAAGGATGGTCCCGCCGTGGCGCTGGATGATCCGGGCGACGATGGCCAGTCCGATGCCGTGCCCCGGGTATTTTTCGGTGTCCGGCATTCGGGCAAAAGGCTGGAAAAGGTTTTCCGCCTGTTCCGCCGCGAAACCTATGCCGTTGTCGGAAATCACGAAAACCGGCGGCCTGCCGGGCTGCTCCTCGACGCTGAGGCGAATGTGGGCCAGCGCCTTCTCGGAGGTGAACTTCCAGGCATTGGCCAGCAGATTCTCCAGGGCAATGGCGATCCATCCCGGATCACCCCGCACCAAGGGCACGCGGGCGATGTGCCAATGCAGCTGCCGCCCGGGTTCGGCGGCAGCCAGCCGATGGAGGATTTCGCTGGCCATTGCGGCCAGATCAACCGGCGCCAGCTCTAACGGCGCACGCCCGATTTGGGCCAGGCGCAACAGATCTTCGATCAAACGATCCATGCGATTGACCGCTTTTCCGACCTTCTGCAGGTAGCCCTGGCCCAGGGCGTCCAGCGAAGCGCCATAGCGTGCTTCCAGCGCCTGGGCGAAACCCGAGATGCTGCGCAGCGGCGCGCGCAGGTCATGGGTCACCGAGTAGCTGAAGGCTTCGAGGTCCTGGTTGGCGGCGACCAGCGCCGCCGTGCGCTCCTCGACGCGCGACTCCAGCGTCGCCAGCAGGCTTTGGTTCTCCTCCTGGGCGCGGATCTTGGCGTCGATGTCTTCCACCACCGAAATGAAGTGCCGGGGCGAACCATCCTCCTCGCGCACCAGGGCGACGGTGAGCAGGATCCAGATGGTAGCCCCATCCTTGCGGAGGTAACGTTTCTCCATGCTGTAGCGCGAGATCTCGCCGCGCAGCATCGCGGCGACATGACCCAGGTCGGCGCCCAGATCGTCGGGATGGGTTATGTCTTGAAAGGTTTTCTGCAGCAGTTCTTCGCGCGAATAGCCGACGATCTCGCAAAGGCGATCGTTCACCCGGAGCCAGCTCCCGTCGGGCGCCACGTGGGCGATTCCCACCGCGGTGTGCTCAAAAGTTTCCCGGTACATCGCTTCGCTGTCCCTGAGGCGGGCTTCCGTGGCTAGCCTTTCGCTCAAATCGCGCGCGGAAATCACCACCAAATCGCGCTCCCCGACGCGAACCGCCTTCTGCGCGAGTTCGGCCGGAAACTCGCTGTTATCGCAGCGCCTAAGCCGAGCGGTTAGCATTTCGCCGCGGAGAATCGGCTCGCGCAGTTGCCCGTAGGCCGCTTCCAGTTCGGTCGCGGAGCGCTCCGGCAGGAGATCCTGGGGACCGAGAGCCAACATTTCTTTTCGGGAATAGCCCAGCATCCGGCACGCCGTTTCGTTGACACCGACCAAGGCCATGCGCCGCGGATCGACCAGCAGGATGGCGTCGTGCGACAGATCCACTGCCGCCCGCAGCTCTTCGGCCGCCTCGCGCTGCTGGTATGCATCGGTCACGTCGCGCAGCATCACGAGGGCGGCGGCGCCGTTCTCGTCCGCCATCGGCTCGATGTCGCAGGTGTAGACGCGCCGTCCGCCGCCGCTTTGCCGAAAGAGCAGGCAGTCGTGAACGGTGCGACCCGATACCAGCACCCCGTCGATGAGCGGAGCCAGCTCGCCGATGCCGGTTGCCTCTTCCACTGCGCAACGCTTGACTTCGCGCGTATCCCCCCAGCCAAAAAGATCGCTGAAGGCGCGATTGGCGCGCAGCACTTGGAGGTTCTCGTCGAGCACCAGGATTCCTGCCGACATGGCCTCAAACATGGTGAAGAGCTGCCGTTCCGCAAGTGCCGCCCGCTCGGCCTGGGCTTCGAAATAGGCGTCGAGCACCTGGGCCGCATCGACCAGCACGGTTTGCACCAAGTCGCGGCAATCATGCGGCGACCCTGCCGCGCCCCCGGCGCTCGCGCGTGAGAGGGCGTCGATCAGGGTGCCCAGGTAATGCCCGTAGGCGACCAGCAGCCAGCCCGGCGCCAGGCCGCTGCGCCGCAGTTCGTGTCCGGCCTCCGACAAACCGCTCGCCCGCCCGGGTCGCCCGCCGAGGAGCCGGCCCAAGCTGCCACATTCGAATTGAGGCATGCGCCCGTCCCACCGACCATCCGCCAATAACTCCCGCAGCGGCTCGGTGGCGAGTACTTGATCGAACAGGTCGTCGGCCAGCGCTTCGGCGTCCGGCGCCCGGGCCAGCAAGGCGGCACCCAAACGCTCGCCCGCCATGGGGTCGAGCTTGAGAAAACCGGAGTATGGGTCGGCACCGGTTTGGGGCGCGGCTGCGCCTTGGCCCAAGTGCGCGAATTCGATTCGATCCATCGCAGAACTCCCGTGTAGCGCTTCGGTGCTCCTGGTGAGGGCACGCAACGGGGTCTGGGTTGCGGCAATGCGCGAGGCCCCGCCTCGGCAGGGCACACGTCCAGATTACGGCAATTCGCCGAAAAACTTGAACTCAGAAACGGCAGCTGGCCCCAAGCAAGGGCGCGATCTGGTCAGTTTCCGCCGAAGTCCTTGGATTCCAATCCCATCGGTTCACTCCCGCTCACCAGCGCGTTGGAAAGTTCGACCAGACGCCGCCTTTCGTTTCTGGCTTTGCCGCGCAGTGCCTCGAAAGCGGCTTCGGCGCTGACGCCGTGAGCCTGCATGACCATTCCCACCGCCATGCCGATTTCGCGGTTGCTTACCAAGGCGGTGGCCAAGCTCTGCTCGGCTTGGCGCAGGGCGGCGATTTCCTTCGCTCGGGCCAGCGCGGCCCGTACCTGCGGAACCACCTGAGCGACGTCCAGGGGTTTGACCAAATAGCCCAGCGCTCCGGTTTCGGTGACCTGTTTGACCAGCGCTTCTTCGCAATAGGCGCTCAAAAACATGAAGGGAACCGAGGTCTCTGCGCGCAAGCGGTCCGCCAGCGCCACGCCGTCCATGCGCGGCATGCGCACGTCAAGCAAGGCGAGATCGGGCAGTTGTTCACGGGCAATCTCCAAGGCCTCGACTCCGTCTCGGGCGGAAAGGACTTCGAAGCCCGCCTCTTCCAAGCCTTCCACCAGTGTGAGCAAGATCATGCGGTCATCGTCGGCAACAAGAATACGCGGGCGTCGATTCATGATTAGGTTTCCTTTTTGGCTCCATCCGCCGCCGCAAAACGCAGCACCGGCGAGCTCAGCATCAGCTCGGTAACCACCAGCCCGGGCGCCTTTCGATGCCAATTCAGGGTGGCCCCGTGCACCGGCAACATCGCCTGCACCAGCTTCAGACCGCCGCCGTTGGACCGCCCGGCATAGGCGAGCGGCCCCCCCGGATCGTCGAAGGTGTTTTCGATGCGCAGCAAGACCCGGTCTTCGTGCCGCTCGATGCTCAGCCGGGCCGGCGTCGACTCCGCGCCATAACACCCGTGTTTCAGGGCGTTGAGCAAAAGCTCATTGAGCACCATGGCAACCGGCACGGTTTCCTCGCCGCTGACCTCGATACCCGACAGCCCGGCGAGCGGCGGGAGAAGCAGCACCCGATCGAGCACCTTCTCCGCCGCCACTCCGACGCCGGCAAGGAGATCTTTGAACCGCACCGTTTCGCCCTCACTCCTTCCCTGTAAACCGTGCACTATGGCCATGGTGTTGACTTGGCTGATGGCCGCCTCGAGCGTTTCCGAGAGATCGGGATGCAGACCCAGCTGCCGGCGCAGCATTCCTGCAACCGCCTGGAGATTGTTCTTGATGCGGTGGTGAATCTCGCGCACCAAAGCCTCGCGCTGCGCGGCGAGCCTTGCCTCGGCCTGTGCGGCGACACGTTTCTGCCGATCGACATCTTCGATCAAACCCCGCAGAGATTCCCTTACCCCGCTTAGCTCCCGCCTGCCGTGCCGTGCAAAGGCATCTTCGTTGGCATCGGCGCCCGGCGGCGCGGCGTTCGGAAAAATCCAGTCCAGCGCAAGCACGAGAACGCCGGCGACACGGATGCCCTCCGCTCGCTTCGCGAAATGGGACGAGATCGAATCATCGGCGAAGATGAGATCGGCGCTCGCCGTTTCCAAGGCAGCCAGGAGCTCCGCCGGATTCGCACAGCTCGCCACGACCGCCCCGCCCCACGCTGCCAAGTGGTGTGCCGCCGCCTCCCGAACGCCTGGGTGCTCGGCGGCAATGACGAGACGCATCGATTTCATCGCTCAGGATCCAAACCCCAGCTGACCCTCCACCGACAGTATAGCCGCGATGGTCGAATTGCAGAGCCGGAACGGACACGGATACACCCCTCATCTTTTCGGCTAGTTCGGGGTTTTCAGTGGGTCTGCAGCGGCGGGGCTGCGCACCGGTCCGATGAACCTCTTCTCTTTTGCCCCGTCGGTTCGCAGGGTCTCCGGGAGCGCTGCGGATCTTTCGCCTAAGGCGAGAGCAGACGAAGGCTAGCCATCGTCACCGCGATCACCCCGCCCAGACTTCGAAGGGTGCAATGTGAGACCGACTCGGCTCAAGGGCTTGGCCAGTTCCTGCTTCGGTTCGACAAGTCGCCCCCCGGTCTGTCGATGCCGGCGGGTGGCGTAACCCCGCTGCCGGGCAGGAAGGGCCGGCGCCCGTCGGTGAAGCGCCGCGCCGGCGGTTTCACGGGCGGCGGTGTTTCGCCCAGCTGCCGCAGGCGCTCGCGCGCTCTGGGCTCGCCCAATTCGGCGGCGCGCCGATACCAGCGCAGCGCCTCTTCTTGATTGCGGGAAACCCCGCGCCCGACCTCATAGAGGTAGGCCAGATGGGCCATCGCTGCAAGCTCTCCTTGCTCCGCGGCGCGTTGAAATAGGCTGAACGCCTTTTGGTCGTTCTGCGCCACACCTTCACCTTTGACGTACAGGATGCCGAGTTGGTTGAGGGCCCGCGGATGGCCGAGCTGCGCGGCTTTCTCGAGAAGGCCGAGCGCCTTTTGCGGATCCTTGGCGACACCGTGGCCATCGCGATACATCGCGGCGAGGCTCAGCGCGGCCTGGATGTTGCCCGCAGCGGCAGCTTTTTCGAACCACTTCGCGGCTTCCGGCAAATTGCGCTCGACGGCCTTGCCTTCCCGCAGCAAGTTGCCCAAGCGATTCATCGCGCGCGCATCCCCGCTTTCAGCGGCGCGCCGCAGCAGCCCGACCGCAATTTCCCGCGGCGGTAGTCCATCTTCCGCGGCAAACTCGGCGCGGGGCTCGCCGAAGAAGCCCGGGCGCGACCCCGCTGGATCGACCGCTGGCCTTGGGCTGCCCGGCCCCTCCTGCGCCGGCTGCGTTTCGGCGGGACGCGCCGGCTCGCGTTTGACAGGCGGCGCCCGAACCTCTTTCTTGGCTGCCGCAGGCGGTTCTGCCTTGGATTTTGGCGCCGCTTCCGGCACCTTGGATTCTTGCGCGGGTTTCGCTTCCGGCACCGATGCTGCCGGCGGCTGAACCGCTTCGGCAGGCGGGGCTGGCGCCGCCGTCGCAACGGTTGCCGGAGTACTCGACGGTGCCGGAGTGTTCGCCGGAACCGCTACCGCGGCCGATGCCACGCGACTTGGCACCTCAGGTTCGCGGCTCGCCCACCAACCGCCGGCGAGTACCGCGATGGCGCCCAGGCCGGCGGCCCACGGCCACCAGGAGCGGCGCGCCGGCTCGCTTCTGTGCTTGGAACTGGGCCCCGGCGCCGGTCTCGCGTCATCGAGATTCAACTTGAGGGTGGTGGTCGTGGCGTTGTGCAGGGTCTGCGCCGCCGCATCCAGGGCTGCGGCGAAGCTGCGCGCATCCTGGTAGCGTTCATCGGGGTTCTTGGCCAGCGCCTTGTGCACCACACCGTCGATCCACTTGGGCACGGGCAGATCGAGTTCCGAAGGCAGGGGCGGGTCCGCATGCAGCACCTGGTAGATCACCGAATAGGTCGAATCGCCGACGAAGGGCCGGCGCCCGGCGAGTAGTTCGTAGAGGATGACGCCAGCCGAAAAAAGATCGGCACGCCGGTCTACTGTCTTGCCGGCCAGTTGCTCGGGCGCCATATAACTGGGTGTGCCCAGGATCGTTCCGGCGCGCGTGACGGTCGAGCTTTCCAGCCGCGCCACACCGAAATCGGCGATCTTCAAATGACCATCGGGCAAGAGCAGCAAATTGGAAGGCTTGATGTCTCGATGGATCACGCCATGCTCGTGCGCCGCCTGCAGACCGGCCAGAAGCTGTTTCATCAACCCGAGGATGCGCTCGAACCCCAGGCGTCCGCTCGCGTTGAGCTCGCCCGCAAGCGATGAGCCCGGCACCAGCTCCATGACGATATAGGCGGTGTCCTTTTCGTGACCGAAGTCGTAGATCGTGACGATGTTGGGATGGCTCAGTCGGGCTGCTGCCGTTGCTTCTCGTTTGAAGCGGGCGAGCAAATCTTGCTTTTCATGCTCATCGAGCCCGGCGGTGCTCACTGCCTTTAACGCTACGTGGCGCTCCAGCGCGGTATCGAGCGCTTGATGGACGACGCCCGAGGCGCCCCGCCCCAATTCGCGCTCGATGCGATAACGACTCAAGGTTTGTGTTTCGACCATACCCCTTCGCCCGATGTTTTGCTCCGCCTATCCTACGCCATGTGGCTCGCGCTGCGCAGGCCCCAGGCGCTTTCGCCTCCTTCATACGCGCCAGCGCCTCGCCCGGTTGACCCGAAAGCACCTAGCGATCGTGCCGCCCGACGTGCAAGCTCGGCCGCGCGTCGGTTGCTGAAGAATTAGCGAACAAGCGCTAAGGCAATGCCCCGGCGCGCTGCCAAAAAAGCAAAACCGCGTTTGCATTGCACCGCAACAGCCGCTATAATGCGCGCTTCACGTGGGGGTATAGCTCAGCTGGGAGAGCGCTTGCATGGCATGCAAGAGGTCAGCGGTTCGATCCCGCTTACCTCCACCACGGTGACATCCGGCCTGCCTCCGGCCCGGAAAGAACCAAAAAAGCTGTACATGAAGTCCCCATCGTCTAGAGGCCTAGGACATCGCCCTTTCACGGCGGTAACCGGGGT